>NZ_SEIY01000001.1:0-1021688 GCF_004634455.1 Bacillus sp. 007/AIA-02/001 | reverse complement strand
CAAGGTGTTCAAGGTAACACAGGCGCTACTGGTGCCACTGGACCTCAAGGTGTTCAAGGTAACACGGGTGCTACTGGCGCTACTGGACCTCAAGGTGTTCAAGGTAACACAGGCGCTACTGGTGCCACTGGACCTCAAGGTGTTCAAGGTAACACAGGCGCTACTGGTGCCACTGGACCTCAAGGTGTTCAAGGTAACACGGGTGCTACTGGTGCCACTGGACCTCAAGGTGCTCAAGGTAACACGGGTGCTACTGGTGCCACTGGACCTCAAGGTGTTCAAGGTAACACAGGCGCTACCGGGCCTCAAGGCATTCAAGGACCAACGGGTGCTACCGGCGCTACTGGCATAGGAGTTACTGGACCTACTGGACCTTCTGGTGGACCTACCGGACCTACTGGGCCTACTGGACCTAGCTTCCCTATAGCAACAATTGTTGTAACAAACAATATTCAGCAAACAGTACTGCAATTTAATAATTTTATTTTTAGTACTGCAATTAACGTAAACAATATTATCTTCAACGGCACAGATACAGTTACTGTTATTAACGGTGGTATTTATGTAATTAGCGTATCCATTTCTACAACTGCGCCAGGATGCGCTCCACTCGGAGTAGGAATTTCAATTAATGGAGCAGTCGCAACTGATAATTTCTCTTCAAATTTAATAGGCGACTCACTTTCATTTACTACAATAGAAACATTAGCAGCTGGTGCAAGAATCTCTGTCCAATCTACACTTAATGAGATTACGATCCCTGCAACAGGAAATACTAACATCCGCCTTACTGTATTTAGAATCGCTTAAATTTCACTATATATTGTTTATGACAAATAAAAAAAGAGCGAGGAAACTCGCTCTTTTTTGTTATGTACAATAATTCATTACTATTCTAATTCAATTGAAACATTTTTTTGTGGTACAAATGTAGAAATTGCATGTTTATAAATAAGCTGTTGCTTACCTTCTGTTTCCAGCAGGACTGTAAAATTATCAAATCCTTTAATTAGTCCACGAAGCTGGAAACCATTTAATAAGTACAGCGTAACAAACGTATTTTCTTTACGGAGTTGATTTAAAAACTGATCTTGAATATTGATTGATTGCTTCATGTCGAATCCTCCTCTTTTTCTCTACTTACTATTATTCGACTTTACTTGTAACTTTCCTTCTATGTATCGTAAAATTTCTGACGTTTTTTCACCGTTTGTAACATCAAACCACGTGACATCCATTTTATTACGGAACCACGTTAATTGACGCTTTGCATAACGACGCGAATTCGTCTTTAATTGTGATACCGCATCTTCTAAAGAAACTCGATTCTCAAAATAATCATAGATTTCTTTATATCCAATCGCTTGAATAGATTGACAATCTCGTATCCCTCTATTATACAGCCCTTCTACTTCCTCTAATAGGCCTTGTTCCATCATCAAATCCACTCGTAAGTTAATGCGATCGTATAGCATTTCTCGATCCATTGTCAAGCCAATTAATGAAACATCATAGAGTAACTCTTTTTCTTGTTTCTCAATTTGTTCACTCATTTTTTCACCCGACGTGTGGAAAATTTCTAACGCCCGAATGACACGTCGTACATTATTTGCGTGAATACGCTCCGCACTTTCTGGATCTACTTCTTGCAATTTTTTATGTACATATTCCACACCGCGTTCTAAAGCTAACTTTTCCATTTGCTCTCGGTATATCACATCACCAGCATCATCTGTAAACTGATAATCGAATAAAACAGATTGTATATAAAGACCGGTCCCACCAACTATAATTGGTAATTTACCACGTTCTGTAATTTCTCGAATATGCTTGCGAACACGTTCTTGAAATTCCGCGACAGAAAATGAATCTTCCGGATTTTTTATATCGATCATATAATGTGGAATTCCGTCCATCTCTGCTTTTGTTACCTTTGCAGTTCCAATATCCATCGTTCGATAGATCTGCATGGAATCACCACTAATAATTTCACCGTTCAACGCTTTGGCAAGATTGATACTTAACTTCGTCTTTCCAACAGCAGTTGGTCCAATGATGACAGCAACTTTTTCACGTTGCACTTCTCCCATATCATTCAACTCTCTTTATGTAATATACTCCATCTATTGATTATACCCAATCTTACCAATTTTAACGGCATGATTGCAAGTTCTTTCATTTCGGTACATGAAATTATACAGAAAAAAGAACATAGTTTGTCCAATTCTGCATATACATGATAAAAATAGTTTCGAGAGGATGAGTTAACTATGAAACAATCCACCATCAATTTTTCATCTTTGACAAAAGACCTCATTTTAGCTACTTCTATAAAAGAACAAAATTGTTCACAAGAGGAATTATACTTCGCCCTAAATTGTTTACTACGGGCTTTTCATTCTACCCTCCATGAAACAACATTACATCCAGAAAATAAAAATACAGAATATATACAAACGCAATTTTGCAGTGCATATAAAATTATTACAGGTAAAACTATTTATCCATTTCAATAATCCATAAAAAGCGGCTGCTTACATAATTTCAAGCAACCGCTTTTTATATTAATATCGATAACCTATTGTATAACTTTCACTTTTACAGATTTGCGCCCCCAGCTATTAGCACTACCATCTGAACCGACTAATACATCAATACGATTTCCTTTAATCGCACCACCAGTGTCTCCAGCAATCGCTTCTCCATATCCTTCTACCCATACTTTTGATCCAAGCGGAATTACTTTCGGATCAACAGCAATTACTTTCATATTTGGATTTGCTGTTAAATCATGCCCCATTGCAGTTAATACACGACCACCATACGAACCATTCTCACTCGGATCTGCTGTATATGCCGTCGCTTCTACTGTAATTTCACGACCACCAGTAGGCGCACTTGTTTCAGTAGATTTTGCAACTGGTTTTGCAGCCGGTTTTTCTTTTACCACAGGTTTACTTGATTCTACATTCTTAATAGAATCGTTACTCTTAACAGACTCTTTATTCTTAACTACTGTATTATTTTTAACCGGCGTATTTGTTCTAGCTGGCGCTTCTTCTTGAGCTACAACCTCTTTCTTTTCGATTACAGGTGCTGTTCCTGTTAAAAATGGCACGTGAACATATCCAACTTTTCCATTGTAGTCGAATTGTAACCATTCATTTTGAACTTGATTCGTCGTTTCAATCACATCATTTTTATTAAGTTTACCTAAAATTTCAGAATCAGTATTCGCTCCAGCACGAACATTTAATACGCCCGCCGTTACATAATATGTGCTCTTTGTAAAATCGGCACTTACAAACGCTTCCTTACCGTTCAACTTAATTTTTGTCCATCCATTTTCTGTATTTATAACATCTAGTGTATTCCCACTTAACACTTTACCTACAAGCTTTGACTCTACATTTGGGTTTTCTCTAACATTTAATACGTCTGTTGTTACAATTGTTTCCGCTTTAGCAGAACCCGCAAAAATCCCAAGACCAAAAACTGCTGCTGTTGCTATACCTAATAATTTTTTCATGAATAGCCTCCATTTGCTTTGTTTTCGTATTTTCATTATAGCAACAGATTTTTAGAATTTTTAGAAATCACACAATTACAAAGCATTCGTAATATACGATTAACGAGTTGTAACATAAATTTCCATATTAATAAAATGTATTTCTCATACAATCTCCAGTGGTTTTCATATATTTTTCATATACGAGCACAAGAACTTTTTTCCAGAAAAAATTACAGTGTTACTTTTTTGTTACAAAAAATTCACAATTCGTTACATCTTTTACCAAAAAACATCAATATTTAATTGTTAACCTATTTTTTTGTAATAAAAAGAGAGCAGCTACTAAAAGCTGCTCTCTTTTCATTTGTTATTGAACTTTCTTTTTCCAAACACCTAGCATAATAGCCGAGACAATCGTTCCAATTAATATAGAGAAAATATATAGTAACGGTTTATTTACTAACGCTATTACAAATAATCCACCATGCGGTGCTGGTAATGTAATTTGGAATAACATAGATAACGCACCTGCAATACTTGAACCAACAACACAACTTACAATTACTCGAACCGGATCTGCAGCTGCAAACGGAATCGCACCTTCTGTAATGAACGATGCTCCCATAATATAATTTGTTAAACCAGATTTACGTTCCGCTTCTGTAAACTTTGATTTAAAGAATGTAGTTGCAAATGCAATCGCAAGTGGCGGTACCATACCACCAGCCATAACTGCTGAGTGCACTCCAAAATTCTGTGCTTCTATTGCAGCAATACCAAACGTAAACGCCGCTTTATTAATTGGACCACCCATATCAATTGCCATCATACCACCTAAAATAAGACCTAGTAATATAGCATTCGTACCGTTTAAACCATTTAACCACCCTGTCAACATTTCATTTAATGCTACTACAGGCGGAATCACTGCTTTTTGCATTACAACTCCTGTAATCAATAATCCAAAGACTGGATATAACAAAACAGGTTTAATTCCTTCTAATTGTACTGGTAGTCCTGAAAATAATCTTTTCAACCCTAAAACAACATATCCAGCTAAGAAACCAGCAATTAATCCACCTAAAAAGCCAGCATTCGCATTCGCCGCTAAAAATCCACCTACAACACCAGGCATAAAACCAGGACGATCAGCAATAGAACTTGCAATAAATCCAGCTAAAATTGGTACAAGGAATAAAAACGCACCTGTTTTTCCTCCACCAATTGACATGAACAATTCAGCTAAAGGACCTTCCGCCTTTATACCACCAAACGAAAACGCTAGCGCTATTAAAATCCCGCCGCCAACAACGAACGGAAGCATATTACTTACGCCATTCATTAAATGCTTATAAATTCCTAATCCTTTTTCTTTTTCCGTACTTTCTGCCTTTCCATCTTCTTTTACACCTTTAAAGATTGGTGCATCTTGCTTTACAGCTCGATTAAGAAGTGTTTCCGTTTTTCTAATCCCATCAGCGACTGGTACTTGAATGACATGTTTACCAGCAAAACGATTCATTTCTACTTGTTTATCCGCCGCAACAATAATAGCTGTTGCACGTTCAATATCCTCTTTCGTTAAACCGTTTTTAATACCTGTCGATCCGTTTGTTTCAACTTTAATCGCTATTCCTAACTCTGTCGCTTTTGCTTTTAAGCTATCCGCTGCCATATATGTGTGAGCGATTCCAGTTGGACAAGCTGTAACAGCAAGTACGTACGGTTCATTTACTTCTGGTTTTGCGACTTCAATCTCTTCTTCTTTTTCATTCTCTTTTTCATCAAATAGTTGAAGAAGCTCACTTTCATCCTTTGCTTCTAATAGTTGCTTGCGAAATCCTTCATCCATTAATAATGTCGATAAACGAGACAACGTTTCTAAATGAGTATTATTCGCTCCTTCACTTGCAGCAATCATAAAGAATAAGTGTGCTGGCTGTCCGTCAAGCGACTCATAATTGATACCGCTTACACTTCTACCAAAACAAATCGATGGTTGTTTAACAGCCTTTGTCTTCGCATGAGGTATTGCAATACCTTCCCCTATTCCAGTCGTACTTTGGGACTCCCGCTTTAAAATAGCTTCTTTAAATTCCATTTTACTATTTAAACGATTTGCCCCATTTAATTTCTCAACTAATTCATCTATGACAGCTTCTTTATTTGAAGCTGTCAAATCCATAATGACTGTATCTCTTTTTAATAGTTCTGTAATTTTCATATGTTGCTTCCCCCCTATCGCTTAGCTACAATTACTTGCGACAATAATTCTTCTACTTTTTCCTTCTTACATAAATCAGCTGAAAATGCTGTTGCACTCCCTGTTGCAACGCCGTATTGAAATGCCTTTTCAATATCTTTTGTCTGTTCATATTTGCCTACAAACCCTGCAACAAGAGAATCTCCGGCCCCAACTGAATTAATTACAACACCTTTTGGAACAGTCGCTTCATATATACCTTCTGCCGTAAATAATAAAGCTCCCTCTCCAGCCATCGATACGATAACGTGTTTTATACCTTGTTCAATTAATTTTCTTCCATAAGGTAAAACGTCCTCTACTGTTGAAAGCTCCACTCCAAACAACTCACCAAGTTCATGATGGTTTGGCTTAATTAAAAATGGCTTATTTTTAATTACATGCTGCAGTGCACTTCCACTCGCATCGACTACTACTCGAATACCTTTTTCAGCTCCGAGCGCTGCGATTGATTCATAAAAGGTAGTTGGGATAGATGCAGGTACACTTCCAGCTAGCACAACGCAATCTCCCTGCTTCATACTTTCGATTTGTTTCATTAATTGTTCAAATTGCTCATTTGTCACATTAGGACCTTGCCCATTTAATTCTGTCTCTTCTTGCCCTTTTATTTTCACATTAATTCGGGAATCTCCGTCTACTTGGATGAAGTTTGTCATTACGCCTTCCGCCTGTAATACACCTTTAATAAATTGACCGGTGAATCCACCAGTAAATCCAAGTGCTATATTTTCCACACCTAAACGATGGAGAACGCGAGAAACATTAATCCCTTTTCCTCCAGGAAACTTCATATCTTTCTCTGCTCGATTGACTGCGCCTAAATCAAAGGAATTAACTTGTACTACATAATCAATAGATGGGTTTAAAGTAACTGTATAGATCATTGTTTATCAGCCTCAATTACATTGGTTTGTCTTTTATATTTTTCTAAATCAATTTCTAAATGGTTTGTAATAATATTTGCTTCTTCAACATTTGCAATTTTCGCAAATGCAACTTCTGAAAACTTACTTTCATCAATTAAGAAATATCCTTCGTTTGCTAATGTTAATGCCATTTGTTTTAAGAGCGCTTCTTCTGGATCTGGCGTTGTAAAGCCAAGCTGTTCATGTACACCATTTGCACCTAAAAAACATTTATCAAAACGATACTTCTGCATACTTTCCTGTGCCATAGCACCGATTAAAGCTTTCGTCCTACTCTTCATCATTCCACCTAGTAAATACGCACGAATATTATTTTCAACTAAAGCTTCAATATGCATAAGTCCATTCGTAACGACAGTCACATCTTTATTTATTAAAAATGGAATCATTTCAAATGTTGTACTTCCTGCATCTAAATAAATACAATCACCTTGTTCAATAACGCTAGCCGCATAATTAGCAATTTGTTGTTTTATTTGAATGTTTTTGGATGATTTTTCAACCATCGTTGGTTCTTGCCCTTTTCCTGTTAAAACAGCAGCACCACCATGAACTCTTTTTAATAACCTTTGCTTTTCCAATTGTGCTAAATCACGGCGAATTGTCGACTCAGAGCTTTCTGTTCTTTCAACTAATTGCTGTAATTTTACAACTTTCTGTTCTTTTACAAGTTGCAATATCATTTGATGACGTTCAGGAGTTAACATTTTATTCACCTCTTCTTTGATTACAGTATAATGAAAACGGTCACAAAAATCAACCACAAACAATCAAAAATAATCAAAAACAACCATAAACATTTATAAACAGCAAAAAGAAACCTATTCGATTAAACAATCAAATAGGTTTCTTTTCTAAATTCACTTATAAAGAAGCTTTATATATACTTAAAACATCATCTTTATTTAATTTTTTAAAGTTACCAAATTCACCATACGCCATCGCTTTATTAGCCATTATATCAATTTCATTTTCTCCAATACCGTAATCAGCTAATGTTGCTGGCGCTTCAATTGAAGTCCAAAATTGACGCAGTGCCTTAATTCCTTCTAAAGCCACTTCTTTATCTGTTTTGCCATCTGTTTCTATATCAAATACACGAATAGCGAACTGTTTAAAACGACTTACATTTTCCTCTACAACATGTTTCATCCAGTTCGGGAATAAAATCGCAAGGCCACCCCCGTGTGGTATATCATGAACAGCAGAAACTGCATGCTCAATATTATGAGTCGCCCAATCTCCTTTTACTCCCATCGCTAAAATGCCGTTTAACGCCATAGTACCACAATATAAAATAGTTTCTCTATGCTCATAATTTTCTAAATCACTTAAAAGCTTAGGTGCTGTCTCAATTACTGTTTTTAAAACAGCTTCACAATAACGATCTTGTAGTTCTGTATTCGTTCCATGATGGAAATATTGTTCTAATACGTGCGACATAATATCTACCATACCGTAAATTGTTTGATCTTTCGGTACAGAAGTAGTATGAACTGGATCTAAAATTGAAAACTGCGGGAAAGTAACTGGGCTACCCCATCCATACTTTTCATTCGTTTCCCAGTTTGTAATTACCGAGCCTGCATTCATTTCAGATCCTGTTGCTGCAAGAGTAAGTACAGTACCAAATGGTAATGCCTCATTAGCAAATGTTTTTTTCGTTACAATATCCCATACATCTCCATCGTACTTACTACCAGCTGCAATTGCCTTCGTACAGTCGATCACACTTCCTCCACCAACTGCTAAAATAAATTCAACACCATTTTCTTTACAAATTTGAATCCCTTTCTTTACAGTTGATACACGTGGATTCGGTTCAACACCTGTCAATTCAAATACTTCTGCATTTATATCCTTTAAAATAGAAATTACATTATCATAAATACCGTTTCTTTTAATGCTGCCTCCCCCGTATACGAGAAGAACTTTTTTACCGAACTGTGGAATTTCAGTTTTTAACTGCTCTAATTGACCTTTACCGAAAATAAGTTTCGTTGGATTACGAAATACAAAATTTTGCATATTCCTTTACCATCCCTTCTATATGAAAAGCAACTATACTTTTGTATACCATATTTTTTTCATTTCACAAAAATATTTGCTTAATAAAAAAATCCCAGCCTACAGGCTGAGATTTTTTATTGGTAATAAGGTGAGATCATTAAGTAAACAATAACACCAGATAAACTTACATATAACCAAATCGGCATCGTCCAACGTACAATTTTACGATGACGTGTTAATTGATTTGTAAAACCAAATACAAGTGCAAACAATGCAAGCGGTACAATAATTGCCGCCAGGATAATATGTGTAATTAAAATGATGAAATACACATATTTAATGAATCCTTCTCCGCCAAAATGTGTTGCTGGTGCTAAGTAATGATAAGATAAATAAGAAACACAAAATAGCAACGTCGTTGTAAATGCTGCCAGGATGAAACCACGGTGCATTTTCACATTCTTCTTAATAATAGAGTATAGAGCTGCTAATAAGAATACGAACGTAAAGCTATTAAAAATTGCATTTAACATTGGTAAAATTGTTACATCAAAATGTAATTCTCCTTCATAGCCAACAGGTCCAAAGAACAAAAATAAAATAATCGCATTTACAATTACAGAAAGCGTTATCACAATAGGAGCATAGCTTTTCTGATTTGTTGATTGATCCACCAAAATGGTCACTCCCTCTTCCTTCAAATATGTATACGTAACCTCACTATTTTAACATACTATTCACAGTGTAAATGTGACAATAGTTTGACACAGCAAGATAAGACAAAGAAAAAATCCTTCTTAATAAAACTTCTTAAGAAGGATTTTATCGCTTTATTATTCAAATAGCAACGCGATTAGTTTTTGTTAAAAAATGTATCGCTATATGCTTGAAAAATTTCAGACACTTGATATCCCATTAAAGAAATTGCTGTTAATGAAAAGAAACCAATCATAAGAAATCGAAACCACATATAAATCTCCTCCTTGTATTTAGCTTAAAAAACATTCGCTATATTACAAGTTGAGTGGCACTCTTCATCGTCACTTTCCTTTTTCCTTACAATTGCTGTAATAAATCGAATCATAAAGAAAATAACAAAAGGAATTTGTTCGTAATTCACATTGGCATAGTTTAGCAACGGCTCGCGCTGCATATCGAACGGGGATGAGAAGGAATAGAACATACCTTGCTCTTCCATATATACAATTACAATTTTCATGCAAAATACGATTCCTAGAAACGAAACAATATCTTGCCATTCTGTCGTATATAACAGGTTATACAGCTCTAATACGTACTCTTCCATTATCATCCCCCCTTCCTTTTTTACCATTTTGCTCGCCTTCGTATAAAAAGTCAAGAAAAAAGTTTATATCCACTATGACAATAGTAATTACTTGTTTCTATGATTATATATGATTCTTTTATAGCAATGACTGGGTGTAACTCTCTTCGAAAATTAGAAAATTAGAATCGAACAGATTCCTCATTCTTACTTTTAGGATTCAAAACTGTGCTATTTTTATTTCTATTAAAAATAAAATAAGAAAGTATGATAAGAACAGTAACAAACATTGTTAAAAGTGCTTGTGAACGTAAAGTATCAATTGCGAACATCGCAACTAAAACTGCTATAATAGCAACAATTGTAACATACGTTACATACGGAAAAAGCCACATTTTCACTTTCAAATTTTGTTGTTCCACTTTCCCCATTTTTTTACGCATCTTTAAATGCGAAACTGCAATAACGAGATAAACTAGTAACGCAATCCCGCCAGAAGCATTCACTAAAAACAAAAAGACTTTATCTGGAGAAATGTAACTAAACACAACGCCAATATAAGCGAAGAAAGTTCCAAATAAAACGGCCCGAACTGGAACACCACTACTGTTCAATTTCAAAAACGCCTTTGGAGCATCTCCTCTTTCTGCCATCGAAAAAAGCATTCTTGAGTTTGTATATAAACCCGAATTTAAACAAGAGAGTACAGCTGTTAAAACGATAAAATTCATAATTTGTGCCGCAGCTGGTATTCCTATATGTTCCAATACAGCTACAAATGGACTTTTTAATATGTTTGCTGAATTCCATGGCAGTAGCGTAACAACTACCGCTATAGACCCAATAAAAAATACAAGAATACGCCAAATCACACTGTTTGTTGCTGTTTTTACTGCTTTTACAGGTTCTGCAGATTCACCTGCGGCTACCGCTACAATTTCTGATCCCATAAATGAAAATATAACGACAGTAATTCCAAGCAGTACCGAACTTATACCGTTTGGCATAAATCCACCTTGTCCAATTAAATTCGAAGTGCCGGGTGCTTCTGTTCCTGGAACAAATCCTAAAATAACAGCAAGACCTAGACAAAGGAACAAAACAATACTTATTACTTTAATAAAAGAAAACCAATATTCAAACTCTCCAAATGATTTCACCGAAAAAACGTTCGTCAGCGTTAATAAAATTGTTAATATTAAACTTAATAACCAAAGCGGTATTTGTGGAATCCAATATTGGATAATACCAGCACCTGCTGTGGCTTCTATTGCAATAACAATTACCCAAAAAAACCAGTATAACCAGCCTATTGTATAACCCGCCCAAGGACCAATCGCTTCTCTTGCATACGTTGCAAATGAACCACTTGTCGGATTAACAGCTGCCATTTCTCCTAGCATTCTCATGACGAAAATGACTAGAAGTCCTGCTAATGCATATGAAACGATAGAACCTGGTCCTGCCGAATGTACAACTGCACCACTTCCAACAAACAAACCAGCCCCTATTACACCGCCAATTGAAATCATTGTAATGTGGCGTATTTTGAGGTCTTTCTTTAGATTTTTATCCAAATCTTGTACATCCCCTTCCAAACTAAATTTTGAAATTTATGTAAGAGTACTGTGCGAAAGATTTTGTCCTATACTTTAAAATATATCAAAATATTCTGAATTCAACAATTAAAATTCAACCTCCTTCAAAAATTATTACATTAGGTTTAATACTTTCCCATACACAATTGTTGAGAAAATTATAGTCCCTTTACAAAAGAAAGAATTTTCAGATATTATTAAATAAACAAGATTATACATCTAGACAACTTTTTGTATAGGAGTGTTGATATGTTAAACAAGTTCAAATTTTTTTGTTGTATTTTAGTAATGTTCTTACTTCTACCGTTATCCCCTTTCCAAGCACAAGCAGCAAACAATTTAGGTTCAAAATTACTCGTTGGATACTGGCATAATTTTGATAACGGTACTGGCATTATTAAATTAAAAGACGTTTCACCAAAATGGGATGTAATCAATGTATCTTTTGGTGAAACTGGTGGTGATCGTTCCACTGTTGAATTTTCTCCTGTGTATGGTACAGATGCAGAATTCAAATCAGATATTTCTTATTTAAAAAGTAAAGGAAAGAAAGTAGTTCTTTCAATAGGTGGACAAAATGGGGTCGTTTTACTTCCTGACAATGCCGCTAAGGATCGTTTTATTAATTCCATACAATCTCTGATCGATAAATACGGTTTTGACGGAATAGATATTGACCTTGAATCAGGTATTTACTTAAACGGAAATGACACTAACTTCAAAAACCCAACTACCCCTCAAATCGTAAATCTTATTTCAGCTATTCGAACAATCTCAGATCATTATGGTCCAGATTTTCTATTAAGCATGGCCCCTGAAACAGCTTATGTTCAAGGCGGATATAGCGCATATGGAAGCATATGGGGTGCATATTTACCAATTATTTACGGAGTGAAAGATAAACTAACATACATTCACGTTCAACACTACAACGCTGGTAGCGGGATTGGAATGGACGGTAATAACTACAATCAAGGTACTGCAGACTACGAGGTCGCTATGGCAGATATGCTCTTACATGGTTTTCCTGTAGGTGGTAATGCAAATAACATTTTCCCAGCTCTTCGTTCAGATCAAGTCATGATTGGGCTTCCAGCAGCACCAGCGGCAGCTCCAAGTGGTGGATACATTTCGCCAACTGAAATGAAAAAAGCTTTAAATTATATCATTAAAGGAGTTCCATTCGGAGGAAAGTATAAACTTTCTAACCAGAGTGGCTATCCTGCATTCCGCGGCCTAATGTCTTGGTCTATTAATTGGGATGCAAAAAACAACTTTGAATTCTCTAGTAACTATAGAACATATTTTGATGGTCTTTCCTTGCAAAAATAACAAAGTAAAACTATAATTAGCCCTCATCAATCGGACATTTATGGGCAATCAATGCAGGATAAAAACAACAATAGGTCCCTTTATAGGTCCTATTGTTGTTTTTTACTTATGAAAATTACTTTGTCACATCTAAAGTTTTAAGAAACTCTTTTCCATCGACCAACATCGCACGTTCCTTGGAATCATATTGTTAAATATTCTAGTTACTATTTTGCTTCAACACAAAAATTGAAAGTTCAGGTACACTACAAAATCTAACAGGCATCCTAGTAGTCCCAATGCCACGATTTACATATAAATATAACGGCTTACTCTTCCCCTCTACTTCATACATACCTTCAACGTAGTGCTCAGCTAGTTTGGTAGTAATTAACGGACCTACAAAAGGAATTTGGACTTGTCCTCCGTGACTATGTCCTGACAGTTGAAGATCAACTGGGTAACGATTTATTTTGGTTACAACATCCGGCTCATGTACTAATAACATGTTGAAATCATTTTGTTTCAAATTTTTTAAAGTTGAATCTATTTGCGGCTTCCCTAATAGAAAATCATCCAAACCTGATATTATAATATATTTGCCGTTTTCCACTTTAATTTTCTGCACTTCATTTACTAATACAGAAAAACCAGCTTCTTCCATATATTTTTTGTAAAATAAACTACCGCCCCCGCCCCTATCATGATTCCCAAACACAGCATATTTCCCTAAGGGAGCGTAAATTTTCTGCAAAATAACCTTCGCTTCTTCTCTTTCCGCACTATAAGACCCAAATTTATCTATTAAATCTCCGGTAAAAACTACTATATCTGGATGTAATTCATTCATCTTCTCCACTAAATGTTCAAGTTGTTTCAGTGTAAACTCTGGTCCTAAATGTACATCTGAAAACTGCAATATTTTTTTATTATTAAACTCTTTAGGAATTGTAGAAGCTTCTATTTCATTCCACGTAACTGTTACTAGTTTTCGTTCTATTTCTGTCGCATAATAATACAAACTTACTGGTATCATTAATATACTTATAAAACTAATAATAAATATCTTTACGATTGATTTTTTTCGTTCTTTTTTTACATGATTCGTATTCATGTTTTCACCTCTAGAAACACTTTAAATCCTTATTGTTACATTCATGTGACAACATGAACAATGTTATCAATATGTAATTCCCTCTCTATTCACTTTGACAATTTTATACAGAAGTCATAACATATTTTTATAATACATAGATTTTCGAAATTTTTTCTATTCATTCCATCATTTTATTACGGAGGGGTTATTCATGTCTGTATTTACACCAGAAGAAATTACGGAACTTGCTGCTAATTCCGGAAGAAAAAAAGCTCATTTATCATTACTCCCTATGTTAATTCTCGGTTTTTTTGGCGGTGCTTTTATAGCATTAGGGTATTTACTCGATATTCATGTTATTGGAACAATGCCAAAGGCTTGGGGATCATTTACTAGTTTTCTAGGCGCTGCTGTATTCCCTATTGGCCTTATTCTCGTTATTCTTGCAGGCGGTGAACTAGTAACTGGTAACATGATGACAGTTTCTATGGCCTGGCTTCAAAAGAAAATTACTTTATTTTATTTCATACGAAATTTAGTTATTGTTACATTTAGCAATTTCATAGGGGCTGTATTTGTAGCCTACTTTTTCGGTCATATCGTTGGCTTAACTGAAGGAGCTTTTTTAGCAAAAACTATTTCTATCGCTCAAGCGAAACTACAAGATACACCATTGCAAGCATTTATTTCTGCAATCGGATGTAATTGGCTCGTTTGTTTAGCTGTTTGGCTCAGTATGGGAAGTAAAGAATTTATCGGAAAGATTATCGGTATTTGGTTCCCGGTTATGACTTTTGTTGCGATTGGATTTCAACACGTTGTAGCCAATATGTTTGTCATCCCAGCCGCCATTTTTGCCGGTCATTTCACTTGGGCTGAATATTTTCCAAACTTTATTTTTGTTTTCTTTGGAAATTTAGTAGGAGGTATGTTATTTGTAGCACTACCTTACTTCATATCTTATAATAAGAAACTACCTGCTCATCAAGAGAAGACTGAAATGAAGAACAAATCTCTGTCCGCTTAAATGGAATGTCTATAAAGTGCCCTAAAAAATATTACAAATTTCATTTTTTTTGCGAATATATGTACGTACACTTGTTCTCGAATGTTTTATACGTTATAATAACAACTTAAATAGCATTATTTACATATGAGGTGAAAAACATGAACAAAACAGAATTAATTAAAAACGTAGCACAAAATGCTGAGATTTCTCAAAAAGAAGCTACTGTAGTTGTACAAACTGTAGTAGAATCAATCACTAACACTTTAGCTGCTGGTGAAAAAGTACAACTTATCGGATTCGGTACATTCGAAGTTCGTGAAAGAGCTGCTCGTACAGGCCGTAACCCACAAACTGGTGAAGAAATGCAAATCGCAGCTTCTAAAGTACCTGCTTTCAAAGCTGGTAAAGAACTAAAAGAAGCTGTAAAATAATGAAAAATATCCTTCTCATTTATGAGAAGGATATTTTTTTCATAATATAATTAATAAAAATCTGACCATTATGTTGTTTCTTTTGTTCTTTTATGCAAATAAAACCTTTACTTTCAAAAAAAGGTTTTGCGGTAATGCTCGCCTCTGTATATATCTCCCTATGCCCTAGGTTCACTGCTTCTTTTTCTAACTTCTGTAGTATGTATGAAGCGACTCTTTTCCCTTGATAATCTTTATGCGTAAATAAACGATCTACGTAACGATCATCGTTATAATCCCCAAACCCCACAATCACACCTTTATGATCCGCTACATAGCTAATATTCTTTTCTAAAGACTGTAACCAATTTTCTCTATCTAGTCGCTCCGGTGCCCACGCCTGTAGCTGTAACTCATTATAATCTTTTGCATTAACCGTATGAACTGTTTCATAGAACAATTGTAATACTTGATCTAAATCTTCTTTCTGGAATGTTCTAATTATAATATCTTTTAACATATATAAGTCTCCTTACGAAACTACCTCTTAACTTTTCTACTACATACGATTCTATATTTCTGCTTTATTATATCGTTTTAATTTCTATACGAACAAAAAAACAATACTTATTCAAAGTATTGTTTTTTAATTCTATTCAATTACTTAATGTAGCTCTTTAAGATTTTAATTTAACTCTTTGTAATCGTAATGCATTTAATACAACGGATACAGAACTAAATGCCATCGCTGCTCCAGCAACCCAAGGGGCTAAGAAACCTAATGCCGCAATTGGAATTCCTAACGCGTTATAAGCTAATGCCCAGAATAAATTTTGTTTAATATTTCTTATTGTCATTTTACTCATAAAGATCGCATCAGCAATACTATTTAAGTCACCGCGGATTAACGTTATATCCGCTGCTTCCATCGCTACATCCGTTCCCGTTCCAATTGCCATACCAATGTTCGCTGTAGCAAGAGCAGGAGCATCATTTATCCCGTCTCCAACCATCGCTACTTTCTTACCATTTGCTTGCAGTTTTTTCACTTCTTCTGCTTTTCCTTCTGGCAATACTTCTGCAATTACGTGATCAATACCAACTTGCTTTGCAATTGCCTGAGCAGTTTGTGTATTATCTCCTGTAATCATCACAACGTCTAGACCCATTTTTTTCAGTCTTGCGATAGCTGCTTTTGAAGTATCTTTTACAGTATCTGCAACGGCAACTATACCAGCATATTCTTTATCGATTGCAATAAGCATTGCTGTTTTTCCTTCTCGTTCTAGCGCTTCCATTGATTTAGAAACTTCTTCAATATCAATATTGAATTTCTTCATTAATCGACGTGTACCAATTAATAAGTGTTTTCCTTCTACAACTGATTCGATACCAAATCCCGGAATCGCTTCAAACGTTTCTGAACTTGGGATATCAATTTTCTTTTCTTTAATTCCTTCTACAATCGCTTCTGCAAGTGGATGTTCAGAATTTCTTTCTGCTGCCCCTACTAATCTAAGCAGTTCATTTTCATTGAATCCATCTGCTACAATTACATCTGTTAACACCGGCTTCCCATTTGTCACTGTACCCGTTTTATCTAAAATAACCGTATCTAATCGGTGCGTTGCTTCTAAATGCTCTCCACCTTTAAATAAAATACCATACTCTGCTGATCTTCCTGATCCTGCCATAATAGATGTAGGCGTTGCAAGACCTAATGCACATGGACAAGCGATAACAAGTACTGCTATCATTTTCTCAAGTGCTCCGCCAAAATCACCAGGTGTAACAAATATCATCCATACTGCAAATGTGATAATCGCAATCACAACTACAACCGGTACGAAAATACCTGAAATTTGATCTGCTACCCTTTGAATAGGAGCTTTTGAACCTTGTGCCTCTTCTACTACTTTAATAATTTGAGCTAATGCAGTATCTCTTCCTACTTTAGTTGCTTTCACTTTTAAAAATCCATTTTTATTTATTGTCGAACCTATTACTACATCCCCAATTGACTTATCAACAGGAATACTTTCACCCGTTAACATCGATTCATCAATTGCTGACTTTCCTTCTACAATCTCACCATCTACTGGTATTTTTTCACCAGGCTTTACATAGACGATATCACCAGCTACTACTTCTTCAATCAAAATTTTTATTTCTGTTCCATCTCGCACAACTGTAGCTGTCTTCGCTTGTAAACCCATCAATTTTTTAATTGCTTCTGATGAGCGCCCTTTTGCTTTCGCTTCAAATAATTTACCTAAAATAATTAATGTAATAAGTACCGCACTCGTTTCAAAATATAAATCTGTCATATGTTTCGAAGAACCAATAGATTGAATACTTAAATATACACTATAGAAATACGCGGCCGACGTTCCAAGCGCCACGAGAACATCCATATTCGCACTTTTATTACGTAACGCTTTATAAGCTCCAACATAAAACTGTCCACCAATGATAAATTGAACAGGGGTTGCAAGTGCTAGTTGCACCCAAGGGTTCATTAACATATCCGGTAAATAAATAAACGACGTAAATGAGAAATGACTAACCATTGCCCACAATAATGGGAAAGATAAAATAAACGAAATAATAAACTTCTTCTTTTGTCTTTCAATTTCTTGTAATCGATGATCAGTTGATGCATCTTGATCATCTGGTTTCACTTCTAATTTATATCCTAGCTTCGTAATCGCACTCTTCATTTCATTTACATTAACTTCATCAGGATTAAAGTCTACTGTAGCTGATTCTAAAGCAAAATTTACTGTCGCTTTGTTCACACCATCTAACTTATTTAAACGCTTTTCAACTCTATTTGCACATGCTGCACATGTCATTCCTGAAACAGTAAATTCAGCTTTATCACTTACAATTCCATATCCTAACGATTCAACTTTTTCTTTAAACTGTTGCGGATCTGTTTTAGTTGGATCGTACATTATTTTTGTTTTTTCAAGTGCAAAATTTACATTCGCCTCATGAACACCTTCTACTTTTTTTAGACCTTTTTCAATTCTATTTGCACATGCCGCACATGTCATTCCTGATATTTGAAGATTGGCCTCTTTTTTTTCATTCATATCTCTCACCTCTATATACCCTTATGAGGTATAATTATTAGCAAAATAAATCGTACTTCATTTAAAGTACGATTTATTTCCATATCTAAAAATAATTATTGAACATCGTATCCTTGGTCTTCGATTACAGCAACGATATCTTTTAATGTTACGGCAGACGAGTCGATAGTAACTTCAACAGTTCCTTCTGCTAATTGAACCTTCACTTGTTCAACACCGTTTAGCTCTTTCACACTGCTTTCGATAGCATTTACACAATGTCCACAAGACATACCTTCAACTTGTAATGTTAACTGTTCCATTTAAAATCCTCCTCTTGTTTCTTCATTCTTTGTTAATCACAATTACATCTTACCATACCCCCCTAAGGTAATCAATGGTTTTGTATCATGATTTTTCAATTATTTTCTAAAAGTTTATTTTACACACACTTTTTCACATCAATACCCCGAAACCTTATTATGAAGGTAAACAAAAAAAAACAAGCCAGTGACATACTAGCTTGTTTTTACGCTTTTGAAAAACGTTCAAATACAGTCATTAATTCTTCAATTGCTTCGTCACCATTGCCATCTTTAATAGCACCTGAAACACAATGACTTGTATGGTTTTTTAATACACCCATTCCTACTTTTTTCATCGCTGCATTAATCGCTGAAATTTGCACTAAAATATCCACGCAATAACGATCATTTTCAATCATATTTTGAATACCGCGGACCTGTCCTTCAATTCTCTTTAATCTATTTATAATTTGTTCTTTTTCTTTTTCTGATCTATGTGTTACCGCTTCATGCTCTTTATGACCCATATTATCACCTTCTTAAAGTTTCTCTTCATCCAATAAAACAATTGCTTTTACGAGTATACCAATTATAGCATTAATTATCTATGTATGATACCCCATATGAGTATATTTCCGCTTTATGATTATTCTTAACAACGCATTAGCTTCTTAATCTCAATTTTCAGTATACCCTTTCTTTTTTTCAAAAAAATCATTATATCTCTCATCAAAGTTCAATAAAATGAAACAAGAATAAGCGGGGATTACCCGCCCCCGCTTATTCTTTGTCTATAATATTAAAAACTTAATTTTCAGCTATTTAATCCAAGAGTTTTTTCTTTCCATATATGATTATTGCTGATCGCATACTTTTGTATCATTCACTACTGAAGTTCCTTCAACGGTTACCGTATGAAAACAGTCATTTACTCGAACTGTTACAACATTATCTTGCCGGTCAATGATATGATATTCATTAAAATTTTTATTCAGAGCACTGCGAATTTGTTCTCCTTCATAAATTGGGATGCCATGCGATAGAACCCAAATAAGTCCAGCGATAGCAAGAATAGTTTTCATACGATCTACCTCCTTGGGAATATAGTGAACTTTTAATCCATACTTTTTCAGCTCTACAAATCATGATCGGAATAAACCGAGCCTTTTTGGAAATAAGTTCATTTCGTCTATTTTATGTTTATGCTAATTGTGACCGTTTTGTGACAACTTTTTGTCTCTTTAGACGAAAAGTTGAAACAAAACTTTCAAAAAGGACAATTCTACATATCAAAAAAGGTTATGGAATGTTTCATCCATAACCTTTTTTCCTATATGTAACTAATAAATCTCAACCCTTTACTTAAAGACGTCGGCACAACAGATGCATGATTCTCCCCTTCAGCTTCATAAAACTTAAATTTAAGTTTATCGTGGTTTACTTGGAGAAGGCGCTCTGATAATTCATTTGCACCTACAACCATATGCTCTCGTTCTAGTGACCCAACTGTAAGGAACACTCCTGTTTCAAACTTAGCATTGTTTAATTCATTTATAAGGTTCTCTTCTTTTTCAAGTACGGATTTATTATTCCACCATATAGATGGACTACTAATAAAATAATTTTGAAAAGCATTTAAATTTGTAAATAGTATATGGAGAGCAAATAATCCACCTAAAGAATGCCCAAATAACGTTTGCTTACCTTTATCAATCTCAAAATTCTTTTCAATTTGTGGTTTCAGTTCTTCTTCAATAAAAGTAAAGAAATTATGTGCTCCTCCTGTTTTAGGCCACGGTTTACCGTCTGGTTTTAAAGGGGCATCTTTTGAAATTACGCTAGGCGTAAAATCATAACATCTTTCTTCCCCTGAAAATGCGCCTTCAATTGGATAACCCACTCCTACTATAACAGCTGGTGAAACACCAGTTTTTTCCGCTCTTACTGATTGTATTTTAACTGCTTCATGAAATGTTTGAAAAAAGGCATTGCCATCTAATACGTAAATGACAGGATATCCTGAATCCGGTGCTGGTTGCCTCGGCTTTGAAATATGAATTTGATATTCCTTACCTTCTAATTTTGAATACATTTTCCATTGTTCTGTATTAGATATTATAATCTGCTGTTTTTCAACTGTAGTATTCACCCTATCCCCCCCTTTTTAACTTGTTACATATATTTCGATTTTTTCTTCTTGAGATACAACACTATCATAACCGAAACAAACAGGAGCCCCGTTATACGGATCAATCATGACACGTGCATCAATATGAAATACTTCTTTTAATACTTCATTTGTAATGATTTCTTCTGGGCTACCAGTTGTAACAATTTCTCCTTCCTTCATTGCAATAATTTCATCTGAAAATCTTGCTGCATGGTTAATATCATGTAATACCATAACAACCGTACAATTATGTTCTTTATTTAACTTCTCCACAATTTGTAATACATCTAATTGATGAGACATATCAAGGTATGTAGTTGGCTCATCTAATAGCAACACTTCTGTCTCTTGTGCTAATGCCATCGCTAGCCATACCTTTTGTCTTTGACCACCTGATAAATTTGCAATTTGTCTCGTTCGAAATTCAGAAGTTTTCGTTATATTTAATGCCCAATCAATCATTTCTTTATCTTTTGTCGTTAACTTATTTACGTTATTTCGATGTGGATAGCGTCCATAAGAAATTAATTCTTCCACTTTAAGTTCACCTGGTGCAATTGGAGTTTGCGGGAGTAAAGCTAACTGCTTCGCAATTTCTTTCGTTGAAATTGTATGTAAATCTTGCCCTTGCAAATATACTTTTCCGCTTTTTTGTTTTAAAATTCTTCCCATTGTTTTTAACAATGTCGATTTACCGCAACCGTTTGGACCTATAATTGTCGTTACTTTTCCTTCTTGTATTTCCACATTTAAATCGCGAAACACTGTAAGCTTTTCATAACTTGTTTCTAAATTTTTTGCACTTAAAATACTCACTTTTATTCCTCCTCTTACGCTTTCGCCTTATAAAGTAAATATAAGAAATACGGTACACCGACAATAGAAATAACGATTCCAACTGGTAACTCTACAGGTGTGAAAACTGTTTTTGCAATAAAGTCTGAGGCAATTACAAGAAACATTCCGATTACGCCGCACGTAGGAATTATATACTTATGTTGAATACCGACAAGTCTTTTCGCTATATGCGGTGCCATTAAGCCAATAAAACCGATACTCCCTGAAACAGCAACACATGCACTCACAAGCCCGATACTGCTTAATAATAAAATCGATTTCTCTCTTTCTACTGAAACACCTAAACTTGTAATACTAGTTTCTTCCAATTGAAATAAATCTAGTAAATATGCTTTCTTTTGTATAAGTGGAATTAAAATAATAAGCCATGGTAACATAGCCACAATATACTTCCAGTTCGCACTATATATGCTTCCAGAAACCCACACTGCAGCCATCTCGAAATCAGTTGACTTCATTTTGAGTGATAAGTACATAGAAAAGGCCCCAAATCCTGATCCAATTGCAATCCCTGTTAATAAAAGTCGCTGCGAATCTAACTTACCGTTTTTCCAAGAAAAAAGATAGATGATAATAGCAGCACCTAATCCGCCGACTAAACCAAACATTGGCATCATCATAATAGAAACCCAGTCTGTGCTTTTTAATTGTCCTTGAAAGAAAAACATAAAAATGACGATCGCTGTTCCCGCACCGGCATTTACTCCTAAAATACCTGGGTCTGCCAATCCATTTCTCGTAATCCCTTGAATAACGGCACCCGCAACACCAAGGCCTAATCCTACTAATCCAGCAATTATGATACGTGGAAGACGAAACTCAAAAATAACTAAATCATGTTCTGGTACTGGATCAATTCTAAAAAGTGTTTTAAACACATCTGTAATCGTAATGTCGAACGTACCATTTGTTAAACTAATATAAATAGCACATAGTATGAAAAATATAATAATCCCCATCGTCATTCCAAAACGTTTACTTGAACTTTTAAGCATGTCTCTCTCCTCCTCTTGTACGGATTAAATAAAGGAAGAAAGGAATTCCAATTAAAGATGTTACGACTCCAATTGGCGTTTCAAATGGATAATTTACAAATCTACTTAAAACATCACATAACGCTAAGAAAACCCCACCAATAACGCCTGCACATGGCAATATCCATTTATAATCTACTCCAATTATAAAGCGGGTAATGTGCGGAATAATTAAACCTACAAAACCAACTTTCCCCACTAAAGCAACTGCTGTTCCTGTTAAAAAAATTACCGATAAAATTGCCATCGCTTTAACTAGTTTTGTACGCTGTCCTAAATTAATAGAAACCTCTTCGCCTAATGAAAGAATGGTAATAGATTTTGATATTAACAATGCTAAAATTATTCCAATTATCCCAAACGGTATCGTAATTTTAATTATATTAGGATCTACTTGATCTAACTTTGCATTAAACCAAAAACTAACATTTTGAGAAATTTGGAAATACGAAGCCATGGCAGCCGATACACTGCTTAAAAATGTTCCAATAACTGTTCCGATAATTGCTAACCTAACTGGTGATAAGCCATTTTGAAGGAGCGAACCAAAACCAAACACGATACCGGCTCCGAGTGCAGAACCAATCATTGAACATATAACCATACCAATTGATGACATTCCTGGAAGAAAAATCATACAAAGTGTAATAACAAAGGCAGCACCATCCGTCACACCCATAATAGAAGGGGATGCAAGATAGTTTCTTGTCATCCCCTGCATAAGTGCTCCTGATATGGCTAGAAATGCTCCGACTAAAAGAGCTGCAACTACCCTTGGTAAACGTGAAGTAATAATAATATTATGATTTACATCACTTGAATCAAAATGAAATAATGCGTTCCACACTGTTTCAGCATCAATACTTTTCGCCCCATACAAAATCGAAAGTATAACTGTAAATAAGATGAGTATGGGTGCTATACATAATATAGTTACTGGTACTGCATTTGTTTTCTGCATATCATTCAACGCACCTTACTTATTGTATTATTTAGATAAATTTTTCACTGCTTCTTTTAAGAAGGCAGTTTTACTCCAAGCAGTACCACCTTGTGCCATTGGATCTACAACGTTTACAAATACTTTCTTTTCCTTCGCAGCATTCATACTTTGCCAAATTGGATTACTTTCAATTTCTTCTAACACTTTTGGATTTTTATTTTCACTTGCCTCATATTGTAAGAAAATATAATCTGGGTTAAGTTCAGCAAGTTTTTCAAATGAAATTTTCTCTTGTGCTTTTACAGTTTTCAATTGTTCTGGAGCAGTTAGTCCAAGATCTTTATAAATTACAGGGTTGAAGTATACTCCTTCTGGATATAGGAATAATTCGTTTGCTCTTAGTCTAATGACAAGTACTTTTTTATCTTTTAACTTATCTCCTAGTTTTGCTTTTGCTTTTTCAGCGTCTGAATTGTAGTCTTTAATAATTTTTTCTGCTTTATCTTTTTTACCAGTTAATTCTCCCATTAACTTTAAGTTATCTTCCCAATTTGTTGAAACGTGTGATACCGGGAATGTAGGAGCTACTTTCGTAAACTTTTCAGCTGTTTCTGCTGGGAATTTCGTACTTGATGTAATCACATCTGGTTTTAATTGTAGTAATGTTTCGAAATTGGGTTGCATTTTCTCACCAACAGATTTCGCACCTTCTAACTCTTTTTCCAGGTATTTTGGTAGTTTACCACCTACAGTAATGGCACCAACTGGTTTAATTCCAAGTACTGCCGCATCTTCCATTGACTCTAAACTAGCTGTCGCAATTTTATCTACTTTTGCTGGCACTGTATATTCTTTACCTAAATATGTAATTTTTCGTTTTTCATCTTTTTTCGTTTCCGTAGCTTTTGTCTGTTGTTTTTGCTCGCCTGAAGTTTTATCCGCACTATTACATGCCGCTAAACCTACACTTAAAACTGTAACCATCCCTAAAGTAAATAATTTCTTGTTCATCTTTATATGTCTCCTCTCAAATTTTCAAACTATATTCTCAATAGAATTTAACTATATGAATCTTATCCCATATATATATTTCATTAGATTAATAATTTTATCCAGAACTCATTCACGTTCACTTCCCCTAGACTATAATTCTTTTACGCCTTCATCACTTGATAATCATTTTCACTGATAATGATTATCGTTACTAAGTATATATTTAATATGAAATTATTTCAAGAATGATTTGAAAAATTTTAACAAACTGAATTAAAAAAAGAAGTATCTCCCTAATATTAGGGAGATACTTCTTTTTTTAGAAATTTATATGCAATTCAACTGGACAATGGTCTGATCCCATCACTTCACTATTAATTTTCGCTTCTGTTATTTGGTCTTTCATTCTTTCCGAAACAACAAAATAATCTAAACGCCATCCGATATTTTCACCTTTGTAATCTTGCTCTTACATTTATGAATACATACATACGCACTTTATTCAGGTTATACTAATTTCAGAGGTGATGTTCTTTGCACAATGAAGGAGTTATATTAACAAATGAGTATTGGCAAGCAATTATTCATAACGATTCTTCCTATGATAGCAAATTCTTTTATGCTGTGAAATCAACTGGAATTTTTTGCAGGCCATCATGCAAATCAAGAATACCGAATAGAAACAATGTACGAATTTTTCATCATGCAGAGCAAGCATTAAGCGAAAACTTTCGCCCGTGCAAACGTTGTAAGCCAAATGGGATCACTTTACCTAATGAAGAGTGGGTAGAACAAATTAAAGACTATATCGAAAAGCATTATGACGAATCCTTAACTCTCGACATGCTTGCGGAAATGTGTCACGGTAGCCCTTTTCATTTACAGCGTACTTTCAAAAGAATAATAGGGCTAACTCCTATAGAATATATACAACAATTCAGGGTTCTTAAAGCAACCAAATACCTTTTACACACAAATCAATCTATTAAAGAAATTAGTACTGCTGTCGGGATAGAAAACCCAGAGTATTTCGCAACTTTATTTAAAAAGAAAACCGGATTTACTCCTACTGAATATCGAAAAAAGAACGAAATGAAAGAGGGATACGATAATGAATTCCTACAAAAATAATTATATATATTGGACGCTACTTACACATAAAAATTGGCGATTTCATATTGCTGCAACTGAAAATGGACTATGTTTCATTGGATCACAAGACGAAAACTTTGAAGAATTAAATATATGGGCTAGAAAAAAACTGCCCCAACATATATTGATTCATAGTCCAGATTACTTGCAAATATATACGCAAGAAGTTATCGAGTATTTAGAAAATAAGCGAGAAACTTTTACATTTCCTATCGATGCTTATGGAACTAATTTTCAATTATCTGTTTGGAATACGGTACGTGAAATTCCTTATGGAAAGACATATTCTTATACAGAAATTGCTGAAAGAATTCAAAAACCTAAAGCTGTGCGCGCCGTTGCTTCTGCTATTGCTGCTAACCCTCTCCTTATTACTATTCCTTGTCACCGTGTTATTGGGAAGAATGGGAAACTAACCGGATTTAGGGGTGGATTAGAAATGAAGAAAAAATTGCTTACATTAGAAAAGTTACAGGTGGAATTCATATGACAGCAGAATATAATAGCGCATTATCTATAGTAGTTCCAAAAGAATTTTGTTTCCAAGAAAATTTACGTTATCTATCACGTTCTAACAATGAATGTATGTTTCATATTGAAGATAACAAAATTTATAAAGTTATCCCTGTTCAAGATGTAAATCCTTTAGTTGAAATTAGTGTGAATACAGATGGCAATATTCAAATACGTTGTTTAGAAGAATCATATACATCTGAAAAATCGATACGTGAAACTGTAGCTAACTATGTAAAAGAATGGTTTGATTTAACTACTGATTTAGCTCCCTTTTATACATTAGCTAAACATGATTTACTCCTTCAAGGACCAATTGAACAATATTATGGCCTTCGTACTTTAGGTATTCCAGACTTATTTGAGGCACTTTCCTGGGGAATTATCGGTCAACAAATTAACTTAACATATGCTTATACGCTAAAAAGAAGATTAGTTGAGCAATTTGGCAGTTATGTAGAATGGGACGGTAGAAAGCATTGGATATTCCCATTACCTGAAACAATTGCAAATCTACATGTAGAAGATCTCCAACAATTAAAAATGACGACTAGAAAATGTGAATATTTAATCGGTATTGCGAAGCTTATTACAGAGAGAAAACTATCAAAAGAGGATTTACTGCAAACACAAGATGTAAAGGTTGCTGAGAAACAATTAACCGCTATCCATGGTATAGGACCATGGACTGCCAACTATGTTTTAATGCGTTGTTTAAGATTTCCTTCAGCTTTTCCAATTGATGATGTTGGTCTGCATAATGCAATTAAATTTATAACAGGTTCCGAAAATAAACCGACTAAAAATGAAATAAAAGGTTTCGCGGCAAACTGGGCTAATTGGGAGTCTTATGCGACTTTTTATTTGTGGCGAGTACTATATTAAAAAGAACCAAGTAGTACGAATGTGCTACTTGGTTCTTTTTTAAGCTTGCTCCTCAAAACGTCTTGCAATTTCCACAATAACTTGAACGGCTTTTTCCATAGTATCTACCGAAACATATTCAAATTTACCGTGATAGTTTTCACCACCAGTGAAAATATTCGGCGTCGGTAATCCCATATATGATAATTGTGATCCATCTGTGCCTCCGCGAATCGGATGAATATTTGGTTCAATGTCTAAACTTTTCATTGCTTCATATGCAATATCAACAATTTCTCTTACCGGTTCAATTTTTTCAAGCATGTTATAGTATTGATCATTCATTTCTAAAACGACTGCATCTTCGCCATACTTTTCTTGCATAGTCTTCACAATATTTTTAACGTTATTTTTACGCGCCTCAAAATTTTCACGATCAAAGTCTCGAATAATATAATACGCTTTACTTTGCTCAACATCACCATTTAAAGAAAGTAAATGATAGAATCCTTCATAGCCTTCTGTATATTCTGGCGCCTCTTCTACTGGTAAATACCCGTTAAACTCCATAGCTAGTTTAGTAGCATTGCGCATTTTATTTTTCGCTGTTCCAGGATGTGTATTCGTTCCGTTAAACGTTAACTTAGCACCTGCAGCATTAAAACTTTCATACTCTAAACCACCTAATGGACCTCCATCCATCGTATAAGCGAATGATGCACCAAACGCTTCTACATCAAAATGCGCTGGCCCACGACCAATTTCTTCATCCGGTGTAAATGCTACTCTTATTTTCCCGTGCTTAATTTGCGGATTATGTATTAAATGGTTCATTGCAACCATAATTTCTGTAAGACCAGCTTTATCATCTGCTCCTAGAAGTGTTGTACCATCAGTTGTAATAATGGTATGTCCTTTATATGATGGTAATTCCGGGAACTGCTCTGGTGTTAACACAACATTTAGCTCTTCATTTAACGTAATTGCATTACCATCAAAATTTTCATGAATTTGTGGTTTGACGTTTTTCCCTGTAAAGTCTGTTGCTGTATCTAAATGGGCTAAAAATCCAATTACAGGAACATCCTTGTCCGTATTAGCTGGAAGTGTTGCCATTACATAACCATTATCATCCATCGTTACTTCTGTTAAACCAATTTCTTTTAGCTCTTCCACTAATAACTTACCAAACTCAATTTGTCCTGGTGTTGTTGGTACTGTATGGCTTTCTTCATTTGATTGCGTATCAATTTTTACATATCTCGTAAATCTTTCAATAAGTTCTTGTTTCAAGTTCATTCACTCCCTTTTATGTTTCTCCCTCCATTATAATCCTTAAAACGAAATATTTTAACTTTTTTGACTGTGAAGATGTATATTTCATTTACATTGTTAACACTTTTACATACTTTACATAACAAAAAGAAAATTAGTGAACATATTTAAAGTACAGCTTAATACAAATAAATTCACCCTATTTACGACTCTCATCGCAAATAGGGTGTTTCTGTTTTTATCTCGCAATTTAAGAATATATACTACTCATTTACAATAAAAGTATATACATCATCATAAATACAGCCATTTACTTTAATCACATACTTCCCAGGTTTATTAAAACTAATTGTGTATTTATTTAACTGAATTGCTTCTTTATCTCCAGAAAGAATATCAATACTTCTGCCACTTAATACATACAATTCATTTAGATTCATCGTTACATCAATTGTATTGAAATTTTCCACTCTCACTTGCTGTGCTTCCGCAACGCTTACACTTGGTTCTAAAAACAGTAGTCCACTTAATCCAATCGTCCCCGCTAAAGCAACTCCCGCAAACTTTTTAATCTGTTTCATTACAATGACCTCCTTATAGATTTTGTGTAAAGGCAATGTCCCCCTTACACCACAAAGCCTATATGTAATGAAATGAAAAGTAAACGGGGACTGTAAGACAAAATTCTACATCTTTTTCTCCTATTGAATATAAATCCAACGTTTGGAGTTTTGACACATTTAAAATTGTTTCCCTAAACCAATTTCTCCATAATTTATTCAAAGACTGAATAATTACTTATTTATTTAACATTCTAAAAATAGTTGATAAAGATGCTTTCTATTCAAAAAAAAAGACTTTGCTATAAAAGTAACTTTTACAACAAAATCCATGCAACTAATTTTATTCCTCTTTCCATAATCTCTCCACATTCATTAATTGTTCTTCTTTAAACTCCATCTTATATATATCCGGTTTTGACGTATTCATTAAAAATTCAAAACCATATTGTTTATCAAAATAATTTATCATTAATGTCATGACAAGCCCATGTGTACCAATTACAATTTTGCGTCCTTGAAAATCCAATAAGATTTCTTTTAATACTTTCACTACTCTTCTCTGGCAATCTGCATATGACTCTCCTTCCGTTCGTGCAAAGTCCGGATTAGAGAACATCTTCTGTACAAGTGGATACACCTCTTTGTCTGATATAACCTGATCCTCACTTGAAAACATACACTCTTTAAGATTTTCATATACTACTATTTCTTTTTCATGGAAATTAGCTGACTCCTCTATCGTTAGCATAGCCCGATTATAAGGACTGGAAATAAAAGTATCAATCCTCTCCGCTTTTAATATGTCAGTTACTCTACGGGCATCCATATGTCCCCTCTCAGTTAACCCGCGCATTCTTTCATTTCCTTCTAGTTTTGGTGATTCACCATGTCTAACCATATAAATATATGTGCTCATAATTTCTCCTTAAAATTTTTTATAAAGTGAAACTTTAATTAGCCCTTACTAATCGGGCTTTTACAGGAAAATAGCGAGATAAGTTAATAAATCACGTTCATTTATCCCATTTCAACACTTAGGCGTAATACTACAATACTTTATAAACTGTGCTGATTTGTTCGTCTAATCCATTCTCCTACTAAACTCTCAAATAATTCAGGCTGCTCAATTTGCAAATTATGCCCTGCCATATCTAACACTGCTAATGTTGCCCTTGGATATTCTTCAATAATTTCTATAATATTTTGATAACCTACTGATATATCTTGTCTTCCAGTCAGTAAAAGAACGGGATTTTCATATTTTTCACGCTGAAAATCCATAGTAAGAGAGTAATTCTTTTGCAACCTTTCAATAAATTCATAATTAGCAACATCTAACCCAGGCTTAATTTCTTCTTTAAATCGCTTATATGTATATTCATTTGCTATTACAGCTAACTCACAAAATTCCTCTCTTTCTGTGGAAGTGAGCGTATTTAAAAATTCCTCATCTTGTACAATTACCTGTTTATCTGGAAGAATCCTTTTTTCTGGCTCCGCTACAACAACAGGACATACTAATAGTAATCCGCTAACTCTCTCAAACATCTTTGCAAGTATACCTTTGGCTAAATAGCCTCCATATGATTCTCCTACCAATAAAAATTTTTCAGTAGAAATGATTTCCTCAATAAATGTGATAAGCACTTCTACTATACGATCTGAACTATTTATCCAATTTGGAGCATTCGATTTTCCCATTCCAGGTAAATCAATATATATTCGCTTATAACCTTCATATTTCTGAAATACTGATTCCATACATTTCATCATTAACCTATGGTCAGGGGCACAGCCATGTATGATAATGACTGGTTTACCCTCTCCCACAATTTCATAGTATATTTCTGCATCTTTAATTCGATATATCATAAAAAAGCCTCCCTATTTAGTGGCAATACTATTCCACTCTGTAAGAATACACGTTCTTATTTTATATCCTTTCCCAACATTTTTACAAATGTTAATTTTCAGATTAAAAATAAAAATCTCACCAAAAAAAAGATACTCATCATTTTATATGCAATTTTGCATCTCCACTTACAAATCACTAAAAAAACTTTACAATTCAAAGGATGACTAAATATACAATTTCTATTTAAAGTCTTGATACAGTCTATACTATCAACCGCAATATTTTTTCAACCTTAAGAATACTTACACTCTTTAACACTTTCCTTATAAACATGATTTTTATAAGGAAATCTGATACAATTCTTAAATAATATTATTATGTATAGATATAACGAACATAGTGCATAATTAAAGAAGGTGATTTCATTGAAATTAAATAAAAATTTACAATTATGTATATTAATCGGAACATTAATATGCTATTCAATTTATTTTATGTTTTTCTATCTGTTCCCTACTCATTTTTCAAATTCAGATGTACGCTTCGCTTCACTTGTCGTTGAAGCCATTACATTTGTATCACTGATTTACTCTATATATTCTAAGAAAGTCAGTTCAAATCCGTTTTGGATATGTATTACAATAGCAATTGGTAGTTTTTTATTAGGAAAAATAGTATATACATATCAAGATAGCTTCTTCGAAATTCCAATACATCGTTTTACGGTTTCTGATGTATTTTACATGTTTTTTCTATTTTTCTGTCTTATCGCTTTCTGCTATAAAATCTTAAAGGAATGCAATAAATGGGAAAAAGCGTTCTTTATTTGTGATATATGCATAGTGCTTACTTCCATATTCACATTAGAATGGTATTTATTTAATCAACCAAATTTAAATATATTCGCTCTTTCACTAGGAGATGTTTTCCTTTCATTTTTATACCCAATTGCAGATTTATTATTTCTACTGCTAGGTGTTAGTCTCTTTTTCCGTCCAACAATTTTTAATTCCAAACGGAAAATTTATATCTTTATTTTTGTATTAATAAGTTCTGCAACTTTTAACTATATTTATTTTTACTTAAATAACCACTTATCAACTGAAACTATAATATTATTACGTCTTTTATATAGAATACCTATATTACTTATTGCAATAGCTGGCTCTATTTCAGAAGATCATAATAGCCATAAAAATTATTTCCTTGTAAACCCTATAATAGGAAAAAAAGCTTTAGTTGTATTTCCTTATCTTGCTGTTGCAATACTAATCGGGTTTACATTAAAAGAACAAACATCCTCTTCAACTCTCATTACAGGAAATTGTATTACTTTTATTTTCGTACTCATTCGTCATTCTATCGTACGTATGCAAAACAATTCCTTAACAAAACGTTTGCAGGCATTTAATGCCCAACTAGAAGAAAAAGTTACTTTACGGACGTCTGATTTAGTTCATAAATCAGAGGCTCTTTCTCAAAAACAGCAAAAGTTTAAATCATTATATGAATATCATCCTGACCCTATCTTCACCATTGATTTAAATGGAATATTCTTAAATGTAAATAAGGCTGGGAGTGTACTACTTGGGGCACCAACGGATGAGTTACTAGGTGAAACTTGTTTTTCGATCATTTTAGATGAAGATAAGCATAAGCTAGCATTGGCATTAGAAAAAGTGAAACAACAAGAATCGGCATTCTTACAACTTAGTTCTCAATATAAAGATGGCTTTACTTATTTTTTATACGTTACAATCATTCCTATTATAATAGACGGACAAATTTCAGGAAGCTATATTATGGTGAAAGATATTACTGCACTAAAAAAACAGCAAGAAGAAATAAAATATTTAGCATTCCATGACACTGTAACGAAAATTGGGAACCGTGCCTTTTTCCATAAGAAATTAAAGAGAGTTATAAAAAATGCTAAAATAACAGAAAGCGAGTTTGCATTATTATATTTAGATTTAGATCGCTTTAAAGCAATTAACGATACACTTGGACATTCATCAGGAGATTACATATTAGAAGAAGTAGCAAAGCGATTCCAATCATGTCTTCCATCACATACTCATCTTTCAAGAATCGGTGGCGATGAATTTACAATCATAATTGAAAACTATACTGACGAAGATTACTTATTCCAATTATGTAACCAATTATTTGAATGCATGAAAAAGTCATTTATCATACATGAGCATAAATTAACTTTATCACTGAGTATCGGCATCGCTATTTATCCACATTCCGGAATCGATACCGCTACACTTCTGAAAAACGCTAATGTTGCAATGTATGATGCAAAAGCAAAAGAGCTTAACTCTGTCTCTATTTATGACGATGTAATCGCTAAAAAAATTGAAAGACGATTACGATTAGAAAAAGATTTACCAAACGCACTACAAAATGAAGAATTGTTCCTTTTGTATCAACCTCAAGTTGATAGTGAATCTAATAAAATTATCGGTGCAGAAGCTTTAATTAGGTGGAATCATCCTGAATTAGGTATTATTTCTCCATACGAGTTTATTCCGATTGCAGAAGAAACACTACAAATTATTTCAATAGGAAAATGGACATTAGAGCAGGCTTGCAAGCAAATGAAACGTTGGCACGCACTCGGATATTCACATTTAAAAATAGGTGTAAATTTATCTGCTAAAGAATTTGAACAAGAGGATTTTGTAAAGTCTATTTCTTCTACTTTAACAAATACAGGTTTACCAGCAAGCTCTCTTGATCTTGAATTAACAGAGCGAATTGCAATGATGGATGAGCGAGAAACATTGATAAAACTGCGTACACTAAAAAGTTTAGGGATTCACATTTCTATCGACGATTTTGGTACAGGTTATTCTTCGCTAGCCTACTTACCTTTGTATCCAATTGATACGTTAAAAATCCCGAGAGAATTTATTACAATGTCTGAAACATGTGATGATGGAATGGAAATTATTAAAACGATCATCACATTAGCAAATACATTAGGAATGTCTGTCATTGCTGAAGGTGTAGAAACGAAAGAGCACGTAAATTTCCTTCAAAAAAATAAATGTCAGTTTATTCAAGGTTATTATTACAGTAAACCTATTCATATTCATGCATTTACTGAGCTATTAGAAAACGGCATTCACCGATAGTACATAACTAATTAGAATAAATAATAATGAATTTGAACAAATATAGTAAAAAGGAAAGAAGATACCTTCTTTCCTTTTGTTTTTCTATTTACATTTCTATTACTCCACCACTTCATTTATTATATCTATTATTTGATGAATTCCCTCATCATTTGTTTTCTTATATCCATTCATGTTTTGAATATATTTCTCCTTATTTGTATACAACTTATTTACTGCATATATAAATGTATTCGTACTTACTCTGTCTTGGAGTATAACTTCCGCATATCCTTGCCGTGAAAAATATTCAGCATTTAAAACTTGATCTCCCCTGCTGGAACTGTTAGTTAACGGGATAAGCAACATCGGTTTCTTCAAAAATAACAATTCAGAAATAGCAGTAGAACCCGCTCTGGAAACTACAACACTTGCCATATTTAGTATATGCGGCAACTCGTCGCCTATATATTCAAATTGCATATACCCCTCCATGCCAATAGATGGGTCTACCTTCCCTTTACCACATATATGAATAATATTAAAGTTTAATAGTATTGTATCTAAACATTCCCTTACCATATCATTTATCCACTTAGCACCTTGACTCCCACCCATAATTAATAATACTGGTTTATCTTGCTGAAATTCACAATATCTTCTTCCTCGTAATACGTTACCCTTCTCAATTTCTTCCCTTACAATTGGTCCTACATAAACCTTCTTCTCATTACTTACATTTTCTCCTGTCTGAGGAAATGTTGTGCATAGCTTTGTAGCAAAAGGTAATGCTATTTTATTGGCAAGTCCTAATGTGCTATCTGGTTCACGTATAATTATAGGCACACGATTTAACCATGCTCCTATAGCTACAGGAACTGAAACAAATCCTCCTGCTGAAAAGATAACGTCAGGCTTTGTTTTCTTAATTAATTTATAACTTTGTAAACAACCTCGTATAATTTTAAAAGGATCTTTAAAATTTTCCCAATCCCAATATCTCCTAAGCTTGCCCGTTGAAACACTATTGTATTTAACATTTTGCACTAATGATTTTTCAATTCCATTTTTGGATCCAATATACTCGACTCTCCAGCCTTTCTCTATAAATTTAGGAATTAATACAATATTAATCATAACGTGTCCGGCTGTACCGCCCCCAGTAAAAAGAATCGTTTTGCTCATAACTTATACCCACCTTTATTATTAAAAATCTAGCTTTATATTTACCTTTTAAATGTAAATAAAATTATTATTTTTTATATAAATCTTTAACTCCACCTCTATATCTTGTAAAAGATCTTTAATGAGTTCATAAAAATCATTTCCATACTCACTACACTCGTATTGAGCAAAGATTTGAATCACATATCTAGTTTTCGTCTCTAATGCTGACTTTATTTGTTTAACCCTTTTTTCTTCTACATACGCTTGATATTTATGTATTGCCTCATAAAGACGCAATACATGCGCTTCTTCATCTCTCCAATCCAACGCATCAACAATTGAAAGAAATAGCGTATTTTGATTATCTATTATTTCATAATCATTCATATATTTCTTACACCCTTTTTTGTTTTTCATTGCATGCAGATGTCACTACACTTCGCATACTCAAGTACATCTTTTAATGATTGATGAAATTCAATTTCTGGGATCCAACCTAACCTTTTTATTTCCTCTATTGCTAAACTCTCATTTGAGTCGCTCCCACTTTTCTCTGTTTCCTCTATAAAAAAATTTAGCTGTGTTAATTCTTTATATTGTTCTAGTACATTTAACAAAGATCGTTTTACTCCTGATCCGATATTATATTGTTTTCCATTTATTCCATCTCGTAATAACACATGATACGCTTTGACCGCATCACGTACATCTAGAAAATCTCTACTATCTTTCAAACTGTTTACTTCGATAATAGCTTTACTTCTACCTGATTCTATATCTATCATTTTCTTTGCGAGAATCGAACAAATGCCATTCGATACCCCTGGACCAATTAAATTTGAGGGCTTTGCAATGATAATATTTGAATCCATTAATCCTCCCCAAGCCTCTGCAATAATAACTTGCATCGTTTTACTTAAACTATATGGATTTGAAATTTTTATTTCGTTCATACTATCTGCTTGCAAAGCAGATCCTATAACTAATGTTCTACAATGCGAGGCTTCTTGCTTAATTGCTTCTAATAAATATAATGTTCCTATTACATTAACCTCTATATATTCAAGGGCAGCTGTCCAAGATTCTATAACCGAATTCCTTCCTGCTAAATGCAATACGTAGTCTGGCTTTATTTGTTTCATTACCTTCATTACTTCGCTCTTATTAGTTAAATTACAAGTAATACCATTTCTAATTTTTTCTCCATATGCACGATTTTGAAACATAGGAATTACATGAAAGCCCTGCTGTAAAAAATAGTGGCAAGCATGGCGTCCTGTGAAACCATTTGCACCAGTTATTAAAAGGCTCGCATTTTTTTTCATCGCAAAAACCCTCCTTTTAATAGCATTTGTTTCACCTCATGTTTTCCAAGTAAGTCTTGTTGAGAACTAAAACTCTTCACATCCACTAGCGGATAGCTAGAATAATATTCTTGAAGTCCTTCTATAGGAATAGTCGGTAGTACCACAAAATAATTTTGATCAAAACTTATACTTGTTTTACTCTCTACCTCAGATAGAAGCATTTCACTTAATTTTTCACCCGGTCTTATCCCTACCTCTTTTACCTTAACTTTTTCTTTTCCGGAATATTCAATTAATACTTCTGCTAAATCTGTTATTTTACATGCCGGCATTTTCATAACAAAAATTTCCCCGCCTCTACCTTGAGATACGGCTTTAAATAACAACCCAACAGCATCTTCAACTGTTAAGAAAAATCTAGTCATATTCGCATCGGTAATCCCTACTTCTGAAGATTTTTTAATTTGTTGTTTAAAAAGTGGTACTACACTTCCACTCGTTCCTAAAACATTTCCACCACGAACACAAATGAATTTTGTTTTCTTCGTTTGTATATTCGCATGAACCATTAATTTTTCACCAATTGCTTTTGTCATCCCATACGTATTTGATGGATCAGCTGCTTTATCCGTTGAAACATATATAACTTTTTCAACTTGCATCTGTATAGAGGCTTCAATTACATTTTGCGTACCATGTATATTGGTTTTTATAGCTTCATAAGGATAATACTCACATACTGGAACATGTTTTAAAGCTGCAAGATGGAACACATAATGTACACCTTGGCAAGCATAGACTAGTTGATCTTTATCACGAATATCTCCAATAATAAATTTTAACCTATCATCATTTATAAACTGTTGCTGCATTTCAAACTGAACCGTTTCATTTCTTGAAAAAATTCTAATTTCTTTCGGTGATTTTTCTAATAGTTGTTTTATAAGTTCATGCCCCCACGAACCTGTACCACCAGTAATTAAAATTATTTTATTTAACATTCTTCTTCCTCCTACGAAACATCTCAATTTAAATAATATTTATTGAATTATTTTCAATTGATTCAAATCATAATCGTCGTTTGTTACATTTAATTGACAAAATAAAAAAACAGAAACTATTAAACGTAGTTTCTGTTTTTCATTTCATCTCACAACAGTAAGATTTTTTATACTGTTTGCATGATAAATAAATTCCTTGTAAAAAACACCGCTCATTTATTTCTTATACTCGTAATAAAATAAATAGAATGATTCATAGCCAATAATCATGTTTAAATTTATGAAAAAGGGAGGTAACGGAATGGACCGAAGCAATTCAAATCATACATATAACGGACCTTCCAAAGCACTGCCTCTCTCCCTATTCGACGTAAAAAATGAATTGAAACAAAAAAGCAAACTTATTCCTTCTGACACCATGTATAAATTAACGAAAGAAGAACAACTCATCATCAACAAAATAAAAATACAAACAGAACAACTAAATAAAAATAATGTTACAAGAACACGCGCATACTACCAATTTTACATTCAATATCCAGAAATACATTGGGCACTGCTTGGGCATATGGTATCACGTAACGGCGGTTGGAATATGACTGATTTAAAGGGCGATTTATATACGAGAATTTTATCAGAGAAAGATCAATTCATATTTTTTTCTTTTTTAGAAAGAGGGAATTGGCTTATTTTCCAAGATGTATACCCTCAATTTTTACTTTACGAACAAAGTGTAAAGAGATCACAAAAGTTATTTCACCTTCTCCCTCACCTAAATGTTTCTACATTTATGGAAACGATGTGGAACCATTTTTGGAAAACAGGTAACAAAAAAACTTTAGCAATTGCAACTATTATTAATGAACAAAACTACTTAGAAAAAAGAGTAATTCAAAATGTACAATTTAAAAAGACTGTACTAAATAGTATTGGATTTAAACTCTTTGATTTCTTTCAGTTTAATCATATCCTTTTCCCATTCTACGAAAATGATAAGAAACAAAAAGTATTACTATTTGGTGATACAATGAAACATTTCACTTCCTTACATGAACGGATATTAATTGGAAAAAGATTGTACTCATTATTATTTCGAGATACACATGTTTTATCTCAAATAATAAGCTGGGCTCAACACCATCCACATACAGGATCTAGGAAAGATTACTGGCCCCATTTATTTTCAAGTGTAAATGAATCTTTTTCCCGTGAGTTTTATAAGCGCCGAATTAAGAAATGCCAGTTACGAAATGGCGCTTATCGTATATACAGCCCTGCACTCATCTATGCATGGCGAGATATGAAGCATGAAGAAGTTGACAGTGAAGATTGGTTTACCGATTGGCAAGTTGTAAATTACTTAGTTGATAAGGAGGAAAATATAAATGGACAAATTACAGAAGACTACTGCAAAACACTCGAAAAAATTGAAATCGCCATTCTCGCAAAGAAAAATGTCCTCCTCCGAGAAGAAGAATGAGTTTCTAGCATTAGTAGTTACAATCTTTCTCTCTTCTATTATTGCAACTTGCTTAGATGCCTTTTTTGTTCATAAACAAATATATTCCTTTCCGGCTAGGCCCTTCTCATCCACATTTTCGGTTAATATAGCTTTTACATTGTTCGTACTGCCGATTTTAACAGTTATCTTTATACACATTTCAAAAAAATTATCTAAAGTTTCTAGAATTTCATTTATTATTTCAATCGGTATTTGTGCTAGCCTTTTTGAACAGATTGCTGAAAGTTTAGGTTTATTTGTACATAGTGCGAATTGGAACCATACATATTCTTTATTTGGTTATATAATTTTTCATTCTTTTATTTGGAACGTATATAATTGGATAAAAAAATAAAGAGACCATTATAGGTCTCTTCTTAAGCATACTCTTCCGTTATTACTAATGGTGTCAATGTTTGAAGGCTTTTAGAGCGTAAACGATAGGCAACGACTTTCTTCTTATATTGCTTAATGACATCAACATGTTCCTCATAGCTATATAGCGAAAATCTAATCTCTTTACTCCCTTTCTTCGTATCAATGACTATTGGTGTCCCTTCTCCGTGCGGCGGGAAATAATGTTTATCTAAAAACAACGCCTCATTAAATTCATGAATAACTTGTAGTTTCATTTCTCCCTCTATATTTTTTCCATCTATCGATATAGAAGTATTTTCCGCCTCAAGCTTTTGATGCAATTCAAATCTACTAATAATTGATTCTACAACAGAAGTGGGCATGCTAGAAACTAATACTTTAATAGCTCCAAAAACAAATAATGTAACTATAAACCATGTTGTCATTGTTATCATCTCCATTACATTTAAAAAATAAATTTCGTTCCATACGGTATTAGTATACTAATAAGTATTCCAGTTACAATCATCGTTACCGAACCGATAGTCGCTTCTTTCTCGCCTTCTTTCACTAAACGACTCACACCGATAATATGTGATGCACAGCCCATTCCAACTCCTTTTCCAATCGTACTTGTTATACGGAAAAGCTTAAGTACTGTTGGTCCGATCATAGCACCTGTTATTCCTGCAACAACTACAAAACTAGAAGTCATAGATGGAATACCACCAATTTGATCCGCTATTGAAAGGGCAATTGGCATTGTCGCTACCTGTGGTAAAGTAGTTAATATAAGTTCCTTATCTATATTTAAAATTCCGCCAATCACTACATTCATGCTCGTTACAGCCACTATACCTATCACTACTCCGATTAGTATCGATGAAAAATTTTTCATCAGTATCTTTCGCTCTTTAAATAGAGGTATGGCCAATGCTACAATTGCAGGGCTCAATAAGCTTGAAAGAATGTTTCCCCCATTTTCCCTATACTCATGATGAGAAATACCAAAAATCAAAAATAAACAAATCATAATTGCCGTAACTGTTAACACTGGTAACGTAAATGCAAACGTAAATTTTTTATATAGCTTTGTCGCCAAGAAATAAATTGCTACAGTAATAATAATTAAGACCATTTGAATCGTGCACCTTGTCGATTTTATTTTTTTGATGTGACTAATAATTGACTTATATACCCTGAAACAATCAAAGTTACTACAGTACTTGCAACTACTAAAAGGAATATAATACTTCCCTTACTGAAAAGAAAAGACCCGTATTCCATGAGCCCTGTTGTCGAAGGGATTAAAAATAACGGTAAAAATACGATTAACTTTTCCGAACCTAACTCAAACCATTTTAACGGTAAAACGCGAGTGGAAAGGAGCAGGAACAGTATTAACATCCCTATTAAATTCCCCGGTATTGATAGATGGAATATTTCCTGAATCCACGTACCCACTAGGCTAAATACATATAGCACGCCTACTTGAAGTAAAAGCGTCACGTACTTCACTTCTTTCCCTCATTTCACTATCACACATCCATATTATGAAATCTCATTTAGCGTGTCGGCAAACCGTTTAATTCCAAGTTGAATTTGTTCTATATTCGCTCTACCAAACGTAAATCGTATATATTCATTTTTCGAACCTAAAACACTGCCCGGAACAAATGCGACACCATTCCGTATAGATTCACCTAATAAGTGATATTCATCAAACTTTCCTGTTACTTTACACCATACATGTATTCCACCCTCTGGCACGAAACATTCAACTCGTTCTCCCAATGTTCCTTCAAGCTCTGCAATTAATTCATCTCTTCTTTGCTTCAATTGTCCACGAAGTATCGTAATATGTGTATGGAAATCCTTTGATTCTAAAAATTGATTTGCTACCCACTGCGTAAATACACTATGGCCAAAATCAACTTGTTGCTTTGCATCTGCTAAACGCTCAATTACGCGTGTAGGACCAATTACCCATCCAATACGTAATCCTGATGCAACAATTTTTGATAGTGAACTTATATAAAGAACATTTCCATTTTGGTCCATTGATTTTAATGTTGGGTTCACTTCTCCATTAAAAGAGATTAAACTATACGGATCATCTTCTACAATTGGTATACCGAACTCAGAAGACAGTTCTAAAATTTTTTTACGTCTCGCTAATGAAAGCACAGTACCCGTCGGATTCTGATAATCTGGATTCAAAAACACCATACGAATGCGATGCTTTTTGTGCAAATCGATTAAGTCATCTGGATTCATTCCATGCTCATCAACAGGTAAATGAAATATGTTTAAACCGGCCGATTTAAACATTGGAAGCGAAAAACAATACGAAGGATCTTCAATCGCGATCGCATCGCCAGGTTTTAATAAACATTGAACGATAAGATTAAGCGCCTGTTGTGCTCCTGACGTAATAAGAATAGAGCTTGAATCTGCTTCAATTTGTTTATATTGCTGAACATGTGCTGCAATTGTTTTTCTCAACATCTCATTTCCAAGTGGATGGTCATAACCGAGGTTTTCCATAAATGTTTTCTCCGACAAAATTGTTCGAAATCTATCACTTGGAATTAATTCTGGTGACAGTTCACCACTTGCTAAATTAATTAAATCATCTTTTTGTGTTTCCGTTCGAATTTGTTGAACGAGTGGTACGTTAGGTAAGAACGATCCATCCTCCACGTACCTACCCCAGTTCGGTATTCGTTTATGTGAGACACCCCATATGTCTGTATTGACCCGTGTTCCGCTTCCCTTTTGCCGTTCTACTACTCCAAGTGATTTTAATTCTTCATACGCAGCTACTATTGTACTCCGGTTCACCTGTAATTCCTTTGCTAACATACGCTCAGAAGGTAACTTACTATCAGAAGGAAATTCGCCTGAAGAAATGCCTCTTTCAATATAATCTGCAATTTGTTTATATACAGGTGTCTTATCTGCACGATTTGGTTTCCATTCCATATAGTTCCCTCCTTTCAAAACGAACTATCCTCATTTTTTACTAACAGTATTCACCGTAAAAATAGTATTAATTAGTCACATTTTCTTATCCGTAAATGGATATATCCAAAATGGTTCTCTTTCTGATTACTCAATAGCTTCTGAAATTCCAACTTCATACTCTCATTTCAGTTCTTTTACAAACTATTAAATCGTTACCGCATACCATGTTACCCCAACTAGTAGAACAAAAAGAAGAAGAATATAGATTGCAGATAAGTTTTTCACATTTCTTTTTGTAGACTTACCGTAATTCTCCTCCACGTTTCTTGCAACTAGTACAGTCCCAAATAGCGATACAATTACAATAATAACGACTAGTGAAATTGCAAAACTCATTGTCTTTTCACCTCTCTAAGACCCATCTATTTTAATTAAAGAACTTACATAAAAACCTTCCTCTTTAAAACGTTGATAACATACTACCTTTCTTCTCTTATCATAATAGATGTTTGCAAAAAGCGGACCAACCACTTTCGTGTTTTTTTGCTCATCCACTTAAAAAATAAAAAGCAACTGATCACTTAGGACCAGTTGCTTTTTTCACACAATAATTTTTCATTTAAAATTAATTCGATTTAAAAGTTTCGCCTTTTCATAATGAAACATCGACTGAGATAACTCAAAAATTGTTCCATTTACAAGATACACTGTATTTTCAATAAGAAGCGCCGGATCACCTTCATTTAATTCTAAAAGCTGTGCATTTTCTTTATTTACTTTTTCACAACTAATAACTTTATCAGCAAAACCAATATTTAATCGTAAATCTTCAATGAAATAACTGTATACAGAGCTTAATGCTATTTCTTCGTTCAAATATGGAATAATATCCTTTTTGAAATAACTTACTTCAATAGAGAATGGTTTAGCATCTACAATTCTTAAGCGCTTCAAAAAATACAACCTAGTTCCAGCTTCGCATTGCATCTGCTTTGCTATCTCTTCGTCCGCATCTATTACTTCAAGCTCTAACACTTTCGTTTCAATATTTTGTGAAACAAGATTTTTCGTTAATCCACGTAAACTTCCTAAATTAATGTAATCTGTTACAGAAGTTTCGCGTAAAAACATGCCACTACCTTGCACTTGAAAAATATAACCTCTATTCACAAGCTGACTAATTACTTTACGTATCGTATTACGGCTTACTTCAAATCGATTCATCAACGCTTCTTCTGTAGGTAGTTTTTTCGTTTCATTAAAAAGCCCATCTCGAATGTTTTGCTCTAACACATCTGCAATTTGTTTATACTTTGCACTCATACACTTTCTCCTAAAATACTCTTTTATCTGTTATAACTCTTCCCCTCTCGTTTCGATCACACGTTTATACCAATGAAACGAAAGTTTCTTCTTACGTTTTAAGTTATCATTATGATCGACAAAAATAAAGCCATATTGCTTTTTATATCCATTTAACCAACTTAAAAGATCAATCACTGACCATGCATAATAACCTTTTAAGTTAATTCCCTCTTCAATTGCACGCTTCATTACTTTTAAATGCGCTTCAATAAATTTAATTCTCGGAACATCTACAATTTCTCCGTCAATGATCGGATCTTCATCACCAAGTCCATTTTCCGTTACATACATCTTTATGTCACCGTAACGCGCTTTCAACATATGCAATCCCTCTAAGAAACCTTCGGGAGATATTTCCCATCCCCATTTTGTATATGTTTTATCATCCATTTTAACTGTTCGATAAAAACCATCAAAAGAAGAGTTACCTGGAGCAAGCGTTGAGTTTTCTCGAGAATGTTCCTCACTCTTTATATCCATATCGTATCTTTCTACTCGTATTGGTTGATAATAATTCAAGCCAATAAAATCATTTTCTTCTGCATTTTGTTTAATGATTTCTAATTCTTCAACCGTCCAATTAGGAGTCCATCCTTTTTCCTTTAATTGTTGTACAACATAAGACGGATACTCGCCTTTTAAAATTGGATCATAATACCAATACGTTTCATATTCATTCGCATGATTTGCTGCTTGTATATTTTCTTTTTGATCATCCACACTATAAGCTGGTAAGAAAACATGTGTAATCCCAATTTCACCATATTGTTTCAGCTGCTTGTACACCGCAACTGTTTTCGCGTGTGCATAAAATACATAATGAGTAGCTTGAAAATACTTTGGAACATCATTTTGTATTCCTGGTGGATGTGCACCTTTTAAATAACCTAATCCACAAAACATTACGGTCTCATTAAAAGTAATCCAATGCTTAACTCTGTCACCAAATACCTTAAAACAAGTTTCTGCATATTTTACGAAAGCCTCTGCTGTTCTTTTATTCGTCCATCCACCATCTTTTTCTAACGGTAATGGTAAATCCCAATGATATAAAGTGACAAACGGCACAATCCCGTATTTTAAACATTCATCAATTAAGTTGTTATAAAATTCAATCCCTTTTTCATTTACCTTTCCATCTCCAGTCGGCAATATTCTCGCCCAAGAAATAGAAAAACGATACGATTCTAATCCCATCTCAGCCATTAAGCGAACATCTTCCTTATATCGATGATAATGATCAACAGCTACATCACCATTTGTTCCATTGTATGTTTTGCCAGGAATTTTTGAAAACTCGTCCCAATTCGTAACACCTTTTCCATCTTCATTCCATGCACCTTCTACTTGATAAGAAGCTGAAGCAGCTCCGAATAAAAAATCATGTGGAAACTTCATAGTATATACCTCCATTTCATTACAACAAATCAAATTCAATCATACATATAAAATTTATAGGTACAAATTTTATATGTATGATTATATCTTATGTTTTTATTTTTTTCTATTATAAAAGTACAATTTATATTGTTGGTTATTGGAAAAGAAAAAGAAGCGATATATTTTATCGCTTCTTACTCTCATCATCTTTATTCTTTTATTAATGACTTATTCGCTCTTATAACTTCTTGATACAATAATGGTGACCACTTTTCATTTATGTAGTCTTGAATTACCCAGCCCACTCTCAAAGGATTCTTTTGTTTTATATAGTTTGCAATTTCAGGATTTATATAAGAGGCATAGTAATATGGACTATTCCATGCTGTACCACCAGAAGACAAGCTTGTAAAATTAATATATAGATGATTTAAATCCTCGCTATTGTTCATCGTTTCATCCATCGTATCTTTAATAGATTTTACTTTCTCATCATAGCTCACTTTATATTTATCTTGTACTGTTACATTTGCATTTTGGTTTACAGTTGTGGTAAACGTCTCATTATCTGGCCAATAAAAATTATTATATCCTCCAGGTTCATTACTACCACTATATCTTTTTAGTAGTACAATTTTCCCACGAGCATCTCCAAGCTTTATATTTCCTTCTGTTTTTAAAAAAATAGGATCAACAAAATATTTTTTTTCAAACGTGCTACTAAATGAATCTTCTGCCCCTTTCATATCCTCATACTCTTTTTTTAAAGACATAATAATTGTTTCACTCGGGTTATCTTTTAAAAATTGTTTCGCTTCATTTATGAATTCATGCAGTGTTACGTAAAGATATAATGGCCCATGATGAAGAACTATCGTATTATCATCTGTTAAACGTCCTCTTATATCAAAAATGCGAGCTCCATGGTCCATTTGATAGCGAAAATCATATTCTTGCGTCATTCCCCATACTTGCTTAATCGGATTTTGCAACTTGAACGTCCCACTATCGTGTGTTCCTGGAATTGAAATTCGTGCTAACGGGATATTATCAGGTATAGGTTGCATCCATTTTGACAAATTTTCAAGCTCATTAACAGAGCTAGCTGCAACTACTCTCTTATCATGTAAAGCAAATACAAATGTGATAAATATTGTACTACATATGAATAATTTCAAAATTAACTTCTTATTGCTCATTATTATCCCTCTCTCTTTCTGTTTTTATATCAAACTTATTGAATATAATATAAGCTAGCTCAGAAAAAATAAATAACATTTCATCAATATGAAATATTGCATAGAAGTAAAGTTAAAAAATCATTCACATATACTAAATTAGAAAAATTTAAAGGAACTTCATCTGAAGTTCCTTTTACTTATTTTATGTTCAATACGTATGAACCATTTTTATTCTCATATTTATAGACGTATAAATAATATTTACCTGGCTTTGCATTATAAGTTCCTTTAACTACATTGCCTTCATTTTCACCATATGCTACATAGTTATTTAAATCTGATTCATGATGAAGTACCCATGTCATTCCAATATTTTGTTCATTTAGTAGAGAAATATTAATATTTTCCGGCGAATCAATTTGGAAAGTAAATACATCTACTCTATCACTATTATGTAGCGTTCCTTTCACCGGTGTATGAAAGTTAACTTTATTTGCCTGTCTAGGCTCATTATTTGGTTCATTTTCTGTTACTTGTAATTCATTCCCACCGTTTGGTTTTCTTTGTTCATAGCCTAAGTTTGCTAGTATAGACTTCAAATCTGGTAAAACACCAATTTTATCTGCATATGGATCTTTAGATTTTGTTCCTGTGCTCTGGTTACTTAATATTGCTCTTAGTTCACTTGGTCTATATGGTTGTCCTAAATTTTCTTTAGCAATGCTTTGTACTAAAGTCGCTGCCCCAGCAATAATTGGTGAAGCACTAGATGTTCCGCTAAAGCTTGAAGTATAAAGATTTACAGCACTTCTACTTTGCTCGGCTGTAGTTGTATCTACATTTTCTCCCCATCCGTACACATCAATACGGCTTCCATAATTCGAAAACCACATACGTTCATGAGGGAAAGATGAAGAGCCAGCTCCTACCATAATTGCACCCGAATCTTTAAAATCTTTACTATTACGATTTAAGACTTGCTTACCTTTTCTATCTTTGAACTGGTCTAAATCATTCCACCCATTTGCTCCGGCCTCTATAATTACAATCCCTTTATCTGTACCAGCACGAATTGCATCAAAGATATCTGGTTGTACTTCAACAGGTAAATATTTATCACCATATCCATCGAAAGATGCTTGTGCCTCTAACAATAAAACATCCCCAGCTTCTAACTGATTTACAGCGCTTAATATTGCATCAGCCGTATTATACTGTCCATTATCTCTTATTTGAGAGATAACCTTTGCTTTCGCTTTTGGCGCAATCCCAATATTCCCAACTTCATTGTCCTCAGAGGATACAATTCCTAGTACAGACGTCCCATGACCGACATGCTGATCTATATTTCTTCCAGACATTAACTCAATTTTTTGATGTAATAAATCCTCATGATTTAATAACCATCCGTATTCCATATCAACAAAAGTGATACCATTTCCATTACCGCCTTGAATTCCCCAGGCGAAAGGCGCATTAATACCGTATGGGGCCGCTTCAAGATAACCTTGTTTTTTAAATCTAGGATTGTTACTAGGATTAAGAGCTACACTTGATGATTGCACTTCAGGTGGCATTATTTTCTCTTGTTTCTTCATATATGCATCTTCTATTAAAGAAGATGCCTTTAACTTATCTACTATTTCTTCTTCATACCCACTATTTTGATTTTGAAGAATATAGTAGTTTAATAAACTTGTAGATACATGATTAGGTGCTTTCACTTCAAGGTTTTGTATTTGTTCCGGGCTTACAGATGTGAATAAACGAGTAAATGTTACATCTGGATATTCTGTCAAAAGATCTTTTATTACTTTATCATTCGTTTGAGATTGTATTTGTTTTTCAATACCATCTTCATATGGCAAATCCAAATCCGCTTTAAATTTTACAATGATTTGCTTATCTGTTTCTTGTTCTATCCCTGATTTAATCTGCTGTTCTATAGAATCAGCATGTACACTATTGATAGTACCCCCTGTTCCTAAAAGTGTTGTAATGATTACAGTTGACGCACACATTTTTTGAAATATTTCCATTGCATTAATCCTCCTATTAATAATTAATCATTATATTAACCTATAATGATTTCGTTTCTATAACGTATTCCCTTTCTACTAAATAGATTATAGTAATCAGAAATATGAACTTCAATGTATTTTCATATGCAATATTTCATATTCGGACTCTACACTACACGAATATGAAACTTATAGTGATTATTTATTTTATATGTGCTAATATACTTACATTAATATATTACGCATATATACATTTCAAACTACATTACTTAATAGTTTCACCTTAATTTTTTCTTAGGAGGATTTACAATGAAATTACTAAAACTAAAACATATAATCCCTTTATCTGCAGCTGCAATTACATTCGTATGTAGTCAAAGTACAGCTGAAGCTTCTACCATTCATACAGTAAAAAAGAACGATACACTTTGGGGCATTAGTAAACAATACGGAGTTTCAATACAATCCATTAAACAGGCTAATAATAAAGGAAACGATCAAACCTTTATTGGCGAACAGTTACATATTCCAGGGTCCGTGAAATCAAATGAAATCACTGTTCCTCAAAACGCCAAGCCTGCGAACATTTCTGGACAAATTATTTATCAAGTACAACCGGGAGATTCATTAGAAACGATAGCAAGGCGTTACAATGTCACTGTCCAATCTATAAAACAAATTAACAATACAGTCGGAAACAAGCTTTATACAGGACAACATTTAAAAATCAACTCAAGTATTTCACAAAAAGAAAAAGACTTAATGGCACGCTTAGTTACCGCTGAAGCAGGTGGCGAATCCTATAAAGGAAAAGTAGCAGTAGCGAAAGTTATACTAAATCGTGTAAATGCAAAAGGTTTTCCAAATACAATAACAGGCGTTATTTATGAACCTATTAAATACGGATATGCATTTACTCCTGTTACAGATGGAAGAATTAATCAGCCTGCAAGCGCAGAAGCAAAAATGGCTGTAGAAGAGGCTATCTCCACAAATGGAGTACATTCTGACTGGCTTTATTTCTACAATCCAAAAACATCAACAGACAAGTGGATTACGACACGTCAGACAGTAGCAGTAATTGGTAATCATGTGTTTGCTAAATAAGATTTAAAATCATTAACAGACCTCTTCACTTAAAAGGTCTGTTTTTTTTCTATGTAAGATGTTATTAATCATATGACATAGTTATTTTTTAAACTATTTCTTCTTTCAAATAAAAATTTTTGTATTTACTCCGCCACTCGTAGAAATTAATAAAGCATCAAGTTCAAAAACTCCCACTTTATTAATAAAAGCTATTTCTTAACTTTATAAAATTGTTATACACTAGAAAAATAAAAAACAAACTATTCGTTAGCAGGTGGAAGAATATGTATGATGTTACAATTATCGGCGCTGGAGTAAGTAGCATTTTTATGGCTTATTCACTAGCTAAAAGTAACAAAAAAGTTTTAATTCTTGATAAAGGTAAAGCGCTAGAAGATCGCCATTGTCCTTTAGACGAAGGAAAAGTGTGTAATTGTACTACATGTGATAAATATTTCGGGTTTGGTGGTTTAGGAAAATCTGAAGGGAAATTTAATTATACAAACGGATTTGGCGGAGAACTTGAGAAAAAAGTCGGTAAAGAGGGTTTTATACAACTCATGGCTGAAGTAGATGAAATTCTATGTCAGTTTGGTGGAAGTTCGGTTTCAAAATATTCTACTGAAAATTCAAGTCTCACTAAGAGAGCTGAAGCGTGTGGTTTACAAATGCTAACAACAGAAGTAAGACATCTTGGTACTACACTTTCCAGTAACATTTTTCAGCAGCTCTATGAATTTTTACTGACGAAAATAAAGATCCAATTTCATATAGATGTACAACATATTCTGAAACAGGAAGATCATTTTACAATAGAGACAAATCAAGGAACAGTTCAAACTAAGCAACTTGTATTTGCAACTGGGCGCTCTGGGGCCGATTGGTTAAAAGAAATATGCAGTTCCCTAAATATTTCTCAGGAGCAAACACGTGTAGATTTAGGAATTAGAGTAGAAATGAAAGAACATCAATTACGTTCTATATTAAAAGATACTTTTGAAACAAAACTTTCTTATCAAGGTGAGCATTTCACAGCAACTACTTACTGTATGAATCCACAAGGCCGCATCATTCGAAAGTACGAAGAAGGTTTAGTTATGCCTGACGGTCAAAATTTTCGGGAACAAGGAACTGGCACTTCTAACTTAAATTTCACTTTATTTATTCCTCGCTATTTTCCAACTCTCAAAGAAGCAAATGCATACGCAAGTTCAATTATTGAAGGTATTAACCAAGGACGAGATCGGATTGTTATACAGCGCTTAGAGGACTTACTAAAGAAACAACCTACGGTGGAAAACAGCATGGAGCATAATCGTATACAGCCTACACTACAGGGGGATTATGGAGATTTGAATCAAGAAATTCCTCAATCATATATTGAAGGGCTAAAAGAATTTTTATTACGCTTAGAACAATTTATACAGGAGCCTATCGATCAACATACTTTACTATATGGAATTGATGGAAAGTTCTATGCTCCTACGATAAAAATTAATAATCATTTTGAAACTAGTATACATGGGCTATTTTTAATTGGAGATTGTTCAGGCGTTACGCATTCATTATCTCAAGCAGCTGCAAGTGGTCTGTATGTTGGAAAGTACTTATCTGACATTTAATTTCTATCATTAAAATATCAGTCAAATATTTTCAATTTCAAAACACTTTACTTATATATAGTAAAAGTATATTAATAAGACCCCTATCCTTCCCTGCTAATGATTAACCGACAAAAAATCGGGATTTTACAAAATACATATGTAATATAACTGTATATTTAAAACGATTGGCATTCAATTCTAATAAATTGAATGTCAACAGTTTTAAAAGTCTCTATCCATTTTCACTTTTATTTGTTCGATATTTTGTAACATCATCATAGTGTTTAATATGGTAGGATGTCTATAAGTCAATTTCACTACAACTATGACTTTTTCTGCCTGTTTCTCAAAAAAGAGTTATATTTATGCTACTACGCTTTAAAAATCCCCATTGTATATATATGAATACTTCAAATTATTCCCTTTAGAAAACAAAGTCTAAATGGTTCATTACAGTCTAATAGTTATAAAAACATAATATGTAACTTTAGTTAAATAAATTATATAAAGAAGGTGTAAAAATGAAGAACAAAATAAATTTACAAATGCAAAATATAAGTTTTGTTATAATAATGGCTTTAGCAGTATGGTTAAAAACATATCTTATTACGCGATTCAGTTTTGATTTAAAAATCGAGTCTTCAACGCAAGAGCTCATTTTGTTTATTAGCCCTCTAGCCGCATCATTAGCATTTGTTGGATTAGCATTATTTGCAACTGGTGAAAAGCGAAATTATATAGCGCTCTGTATTAATTTCTTATTAACAATCGTGCTTGTTGGAAATGTAATGTTCTATGATTTTTATAGTGATTTCGTTACATTACCAGTACTTGGACAAACCTCAAACTTTGGCCAATTAGGCGGCAGTATTATAGAAATATTAAACTACAAAATTATACTCGCATTCGTAGACATTGTTTTCTTCTTTATTTTATTAAAAAAGAAATCATTGGTCTTTAAAACAGAACGTGTAACTCATTCTACGCGCTTGTTATATTTTCTTTTAACGATTGGTGTATTCTTTGCGAATCTACATCTTGCAGAAAAAGAGCGCCCTGAATTATTAACAAGATCATTCGACCGAGTCATGCTTGTCAAAAATTTAGGCTTATATACTCACCAAGTATATGACTTAACACTGCAAGTAAAAGCTGGGTCACAAAAAGCACTTGCTGATAGTAGTAAATTACAAGAAACTGAAAACTACGTAAAAGCAAATCACAGCGAGCCAAACCCTAATATGTTTGGTGCAGCGAAAGGAAAAAACGTAATTGTCGTCACTCTTGAATCCTTGCAGACCTTCTTAATAGGCGCATCAGTGAACGGGCAAGAAGTTACACCATTCCTAAATGAATTCATAAATGAAAGTTATTACTTTGATAACTTTTTCCATCAAACTGGTCAAGGGAAAACATCCGATTCAGAATTTCTAATCGATACGTCGTTGTATCCATTAAATCGAGGAGCTGTATTCTTCACACACGGTAACAATGATTATACTGCAACTCCAGAAATTTTACGTCAGCAAGGTTATTTCACTTCTGTATTCCATGCGAATAACGCAACATTTTGGAATCGTAATATCATGTACTCTGCTCTTGGTTATGATCGTTACTATAATGAGCTTGATTACAAAATTACACCAGAAACAAATTTAAATTGGGGATTAAAAGATATCGAATACTTTGATCAATCAGTAGATATATTAAAAACTGTTAATCAACCATTCTATGCTCGTTTCCTTACTTTAACAAACCATTATCCATTTACGTATGATGAAGATACAAAATTCATTGAACCATACAACTCTGGTAATGGCGTATTTGATCGTTACATCGTAACAGCACGTTACTTAGACGAATCCATTAAAAAATTTATTGAACGTCTAAAGGCCGAGGGGCTTTACGATAATTCTATTATTGTGTTATACGGTGATCATTATGGAATTTCCGAAAAACATAATCGTGCAATGGCACAGTTTTTAGAAAAAGATCAAATAACAGAATTTGATACTTTAAATTTACAACGTACACCTTTATATATTCATATTCCTGGACAAACAGAAGGTCAAACTATTTCAAAGCCTACGGGACAAATCGATATGAAACCTACGATTCTAAATTTATTAGGTGTTGATTCTACGAATGATATCCGTTTTGGCCATGATATGTTTTCAGATGAATATACTGGCTTTGTTGTTTTACGTGATGGTAGCTTCGTTACAGATAAGTATGCATACAAAAACAACACTTTCTACGACCGTATAACAGGTGAAATTGTAGATTTACCAAAAAAAGAAGCTCAAGCCCTCATTAAACGTGCACAAAATGAATTACGAATGTCTGACAAAATTATTGAAGGCGATTTATTACGTTTCTCAGAAAGCAATAAAATTAAAACTGGCGAAGTACAAACTAAAATTAAAGAAACAGAAAAATAATCTATATGAAAAAGGAGCAACTTATTACAGTTGCTCCCTTTTACTTTTATTCTACACTTGTTTCTAAAGCTACATCTGTATAGGTATTATCATCACCTATATTTAAAATTACTTCACATTGACGCAATCTCAATTCAAAGAGCATGATAGAATCATGATAAACTTCAGGATTTGATTTCATTTTATGTAACATCTCTTGTTTTTCTTGTATTTCTAATTGCGTATTTTCTACAGCTTGCTTTAAGGAGTTAAATGGATTCCTAAAGAATATATGAATATCCCTCTCTTGTGTGTTTTCAAACAGCTCAAATTGCAAGAAAAATTTCTTCATAATAGAAGCCGTTACTTCAGTATAATCTTCATTTTCTACATACTGTTTATATTTGTTATATAGCATAGATTTATTTTTAGGAAGAACTCCAAATAATTTACCGGCACTTTTTAGTAAAAATTGTGCTGGCGTAAATCGACGTAAAATATTTACTTCATCCATTTGTATTCTAGTCGTCATCCTGTCAGTATCTCTGCGCCAGTCATCAAGCACTTTAAAGTCACATTCTAACTGTATTTTATTTTCTCCAAATAGTGAATTAAGCCCTTCACTAAGTTCTTCTAAATACGTTTGACTTTGAAGAAGCTCATTATTAGAAGTTGCAATCCAATTTTGCATAGAAAGAGCAAGATTAGGTAATACAGTTTGTTCTAAATATTTATGCACTCTTTCATTCATTGCTTTATTTAGTTCCGTATCCATGTGCCCGAAATCACTTTCTTCACTAATTAAATTAGAACAGCTCTTTAATATCTTCGGAATATTTTCGGTAAGATCATTTGTAATTTCAGTCTTCATTGAACGATATGATTGTGTAATGAAATGAATTTTTTCCCTTTCAAATGCAGTAAGGTTATTAATGCTACCGTTTAGTTTCACTAGCATATCTTCATTCCAATTAATAGCATCCACCAGGTTATTTTCTTTCTCAACACGTTTCTCCAAAAGATATGTAATTGTTTTTCGAATGAAAAATAATAACTTTTCAGTACGTTCTGCATCGATATTTTTATGATTAAAGTTAAAATGAATAAACTCGATTAAACCATTTAATTGTTGACTACTTGTATATAACGAGGAATAAGGGAAAATTCTCGCATACGGAAAATATGTATTTATTCTCGTTGCCGTATCATGTAATACCCTTTTCACTTCTGCTTCACTGTAAATGTTATCGATTTTATTTAATAAGAAATGAATTTGTAAATTTGGCGTATGTTCTTGAATACTTAATAGAATGTCACGTTCTTTATCAGTAAAAGGTGAATCCGCATTCAATACGAACAGTAATTCGTCTACAGAATTTAAATATTCGAATATCTCATCTCTAGTGTCGTTATTTCTATTAAAGCCAGGTGTCACTACAAATGTAAGTTTATTTTCATTTAAAAATCTGCATGGTAATTTAAATTCAACACACGCTCTATCTCTATATGTTTGATGGTGCTGAGACATCATATTATGGTAATCAGTAATATCTTCCGTTGTTGTAATTGCTGAGTCTGTTATAGCGTTTATTTCTATATGAGCATCATTTTTTAAAACTACTACATTTGAAATTGATTTTTCTAATATATTTTCTCCTAATATAGAGTTAATAAATGTAGTTTTTCCGTTCCCTGAAGTTCCCGTTACTAAAATACGATTTGTTCTTAAATCTGCGAGCTCGTCAACTAACCATTTAAATCGGTGACCTATTTCTATATTCTGCTTTTGTGCCCACTGTGTAATAGATTCAAAAAGGTGTAAGCTGTACTCTAAGCCATTTACATGATTAATAGAATGTGACAGTAAGTTTTCCGCATGTTCTATATTTGCTGAATCTATTTTGGAAGGGAAAATCTCATCCCATGCCAATACAGCTGCAGATGGAAATACAGCATAAGATGGATTGACTACCTTTAACCAGTTTGCTAACAGATTTGGTATGATATCGTCTAATTGTCTAAGCGTATATTGACCTTGAATTAATGTAAAGTACGTTTCTTCGTAAAGAGCAGAAACTTTGTTCCATATATCGGACGAATGTATTTCAATATGTAAGAAAAATTCATTTATTGTATTAAGCCATAATAAATAATTTGGTTCATCTTTATAACTGTTCCAAAGTGATGAAACCATTTGTGTAAATTGTACTTGATCTACATTATTTAATGTAGCTAATGCATCATAAAAATAGTCTGGTGAAATATGTTTAGTAAACCCTTTATCGATATATCCTTTTAACACCTCAAACCACGGATACGACTCTATTCGAATTAACTCATTCACAGCAAGCTCTACTGCACTATCAAAATCTTGCTGTTCCTCATAAAAGGAACGGGCAATTTTTGTGACGTTCGGATAATCAGGATTTAAAGAAACTGCTTCTTTAATAACACCGAAAGCTGAATCAAAATTATTTTGCTCAATGTAAAGAGAAAGTAGTTGTAATCTAATTTCGGTCATCAATATTTTATTATCAGTAGTAATGGAAGTATAAATATTTTCAGCATATGGTAATTGATTAAGTTCGAAATAAGCATCCGCAATATTTTTTTGTGCCCATGGTGCTAATTCATTACTAACCTTCTCCCATTTAAAAATAGCTGCTTCAAAATCTTGATGACGATAATAAAATTCACCTTGTGCAAAACGAATATAAGACCCATCAGAAATCTCATTTCGTTCTTCGTTTACATAAGCTTGTCCAAGTACGTCAAGAATTGACTTTGTTTCATTCTCCATTAGGAATGTTTCATAATACACCTTTTTTATTAATTGTTTTTCTAATCTCATCTTTTCCCCCACTATATCTTGAAAATACATTTTTAAGATATGTCAATGCTTTTTGTATGTATGCTTTTTATCTTAACAAAGAATATCTTTTGGAAAATTTCATTTTCCTTTCATTTTTCAAGTTAGATTGAATTTTTATGAGAAAAGTTTCAGTTTTTTTTCAATTCCCTTTCAGTTATGAAACAGCATTAAATGTTCCTAATAACCTAATAACACTATAATATTCCACATTATATTATCAGGAAAACCCCATATAAACCATATTATAAAAACAATCTATAATGAATTTATATGCGCAATTCACTGTGCTGTCAAACAAAAAACAACAATAGGAGCCAACATCTATTCATACCATTTCTTTCTCAAATTGTTTTCCTTTAAAATGTTTCAGTAGTTATGTAATTAAATTCCATTAACCTATATAAATAACTAGTCCAAAAAATATCTATATGCATATCATGTTATAGTAAAGAATTTAGGAGATCCTAAAAGGAGGCATTTTCATGTTTGAAGATAAATCTAAAATAAATTACCCATATGAATTTACTGAAACTACAACAGTTCCTCTAAAGAACCCCATTGACAAAAAATTCAAGAACGGCACAGGTACACATAACTTCCCAATTAAGAAGCACTATAAAGAGCAAGTTCTATACACTGAAAAAATTAATAATAATAAAAATAAGTAATTGTATAGATCCTTATGACAATTGGCTAAATAAGAAGCAACATTTGGCCATGCATAGTTATTTAGTTAGTAATGATACAATTCATGCACCTTTTAAAAAGTGCTGTATACAGCGCTTTTTTATACATAGATAAATTTAAGTTAACGCAACCAAGAAATACACTACAAAATTACTCCACCATATTCTCGTTTACAATTAAATCTACATATGAAAAGGGAGCAACAGTAAATGTTGCTCCCTTTTCATATGTAATCTATTCACTCTACATAACCCTCTTAAACATCTTCTCCAACTCATAAGTAGAATGATGCACAAGAATTGGTCTTCCGTGCGGGCATGTGTACGGGTTTGTTGTTGTACGTAGTTCTTCCAGTAAAGCAAATATTTGATCGTTCGTTAAATATTGATTCGCTTTAATGGATGCTTTACAGCTCATCATGATGGCTGCTTCTTCACGTAACTTTTTAATATCAACTTTTTTTAGTTTAACAACTTGCTCCATCATTTCATCGATGATTTCTGTTTCTTGTCCTTTCGGGAACCATGTTGGATGCGAGCGGACGATAAAGGATTGATGGCCGAATTGTTCTAAAAATAGCCCGACTTTTTTTAGTTCTTCTAACTGCTCTTCGACACGTAAAAATTCAGTAAGAGATAGATCAATACGGTACGGTACAAGTAACTCTTGTACTTCTTGCGCTACTCTTCCTACTTTATCACGGAAGTATTCATAATTAATACGTTCCTGCGCGGCATGCTGGTCAATCATATATAATCCTTTATCATTTTGAGCGAAAATATATGTTCCATGCATTTGTCCAATTGGATAAAGCGGTGGTAAGTCATTCCCGTTCATCTCAATCTCTTTTATTTCCCGAACTTCTTCTTCTAATTCCTCTAGTTCAAAGTCCTCTTCATTACTGTCCCACGATTTCTCTTCTTGAATTGGCTCTTCGATTATCGGTTTAGTGGATGGTTGCCAACTTTGTTCTTCTCTCACGAGCGACTGTGGTGGTTGCCATTCTTGCTTCGGTGGTTGCCAAAGCTGCGCAGGCTGTTTCACAGCCTGCGGTTCTTCTTGTTTTGCATCCATGCCAGTCGGTAAAACGATGTCCGGCATAGATGGTTCTTTCGGCTTCGCATGCTCAAACTGGAACTGTTCTTGCACACTTTCGTCTTTTTCTTTTTTCTTCGTTGTTACACCTGCATCTGGAATAAGCTGTATTTTTTTAAATGCAGCTTGCAATGTTTCTTCGATCAGCTTTAGCAATTCTTGTTCTTTACTAAAACGAACTTCTAATTTCGCTGGATGTACGTTAACGTCAACTAGCATTGGATCCATTTCAATCGATAAGAAACCAATTGGATACCGGCCAACTGGCAGTAATGTATGGTATCCTTGCTGAATTGCTTTCATTAATACAAAGTTTCGAACGTAACGACCATTTACAATCGTTGACATATAATTACGAGATGCTCTCGTTACTTCTGGTAATGTTACATAGCCTTTAATTGTAAAGTCTAAAGATTCTGCTTCAATTGGAACAAGCTTCTTCGCAACTTGAATACTGTAAATCGATGCAAGTACTTGTCTTACATCACCGTTACCTGACGTATGAAGCAATTTCTTTTCATTATGAAATAGTTTTAACGATACCTCTGGATGTGACATTGCAATACGATACACGATATCTGTAATATTTCCGAGCTCTGTATGAATGGTTTTCATATATTTAAGACGTGCTGGTGTATTAAAGAATAAGTTTTGTACTGTAATATCTGTTCCTTTTCGGCTCGCAGTCTTCTCTTGCTTTATAATGTCTCCACCTTTAATAATAAGGTGTGTACCAGGCGCATCACCTGTGCTAGTAATTAACTCTAATTCACTAACTGAGGCAATACTTGGCAATGCCTCACCGCGGAAACCGAGTGTTCTTATGCGGAACAGATCGTTTTCATCTTTAATTTTACTCGTTGCATGGCGTTCAAAAGCGACGATACAGTCTTCTTCTGCAATACCATCACCATTATCAATGATACGAATTTTCGATAACCCAGCTTCTTCTAAGTGGATTTCAATAGATGTACTATTCGCATCGATAGAATTTTCCACAAGTTCTTTTACGACTGAAGCAGGGCGCTCTACTACTTCCCCTGCCGCAATTAAGTTAGAGAGTTGGTCATCGAGTTTGCGAATTTTCCCCATCTACTTACTCATCCTTTCTTTAACTTTTTCTGTAAGCGATACAATTCGTTCATCGCTTCTAAAGGTGTCATATCAAGTAAATCGATTTTTTTAATTTGCGCCAGTACTGCCGTTTCTTTTTGATCTAGCAGAGGCTTTTCTTGTTTCTTCGAAGACTGTTCTCCTCCAAAGAAAGATAGTTGCGATTCTTCTTCAGTCTCTACTTTCGTTTCCTGTATTTCTGCTATTTCTTCTTTTACAACTACAGGTTCTGGAGCAGCTTCTTTTACTTTCACTTCTACTCGCTTTGGAATAATAATTTCTTCCTGTCCTTCTAGCTGTGCTAACACTTCTTTCGCACGAGCGATTAAGCTATCTGGAAGCTCCGCAAGTTGCGCAACGTGAATTCCGTAACTTTTATCAGCTGCTCCATCTTGAATTTTATGAAGGAATACTACTTTTCCATTCTCTTCAATTGCTGAAACGTGTACATTTTTCAGTTGATCTAAACTCTCTTCTAACACCGTCAATTCGTGATAATGCGTAGAGAATAACGTTTTTGCACCAATTTGGTCATGAATATGTTCAATAATCGCTTGTGCAAGTGCCATACCATCATACGTAGATGTACCGCGTCCAATTTCATCGAATAAAATTAAACTTCTTTCTGATGCGTTTGCAATTGCATTTTTCGCTTCTAACATTTCGACCATAAATGTACTTTGACCTGAAATTAAATCATCCGCTGCACCAATTCTCGTAAAGATTTGGTCAAATACAGGTAATACTGCTTCTGTTGCTGGTACGAAACAACCGATTTGCGACATAACCGTTACAAGTGCTAATTGTCTCATATACGTACTTTTACCAGACATGTTCGGCCCTGTAATTAAAAAGACATCCATATTCTCTGGCATAATACAATCATTCGGTACATACAATTTCCCGTTCAATACTTTTTCAACAACAGGATGACGACCATCTTTAATAAAGATTTCGCGCTTCGTTGTCAGTACAGGTTTTACAAACTGTTCTTCTTCACTAACTGTCGCAAAACTTTGCAGTACGTCTAATTCACTAATTACTTTCGCTAAATGTTGTAATTTCGGAATAAATACTTTTACTTCTTCACGAAGTGCTGTAAATAAATCGTATTCTAGCTGTACAATTTTTTCTTCAGCTTCTAAGATTAACGTTTCTTTTTCTTTCAGTTCATCTGTAATGAAACGTTCAGCATTAGCAAGCGTCTGTTTACGCTCATAGCGACCTTCTGGAAGTGCTGCAAGATTCGCTTTCGTTACTTCAATGTAGTAACCGAAAATACGGTTGTATCCGATTTTTAACGATTTAATTCCGGTAATATCACGTTCTCTTTTTTCAAGCTCAGCAATCCACGTTTTCCCGTTTTTACTAACGTAACGATATTGATCAAGCTTGTCATTATAACCATCTTTAATAATATCTCCATCTTTAATCGAAAGCGGTGGGTTTTCTTGAATACTTCTTCCTAGTAATTCTGTTAAGCTTTCACATGGATCTGCACCTTGAATTAATCTCGATGCATAAGCGTTATCTAACAAACTAATTGCTTCTAAAATAGCTGGTACTTGAAGCAATGAACGTCTTAATTGTAATAAGTCTCTTGCATTTACGTTACCAAATGCAACTTTTCCTGCTAAGCGTTCTAAATCATATACTTCTTTTAACTTTTCCTTTAAATCTTCACGTAAGAAGTAATCATTTACAAACGTTTCAACCATTTCTAAACGCTCTTCAATTCTTTCTTTTTGTATAAGTGGACGTTCCATCCACTGTTTTAACATACGACCACCCATAGCTGTTTTCGTCTTGTCCAATAACCATAATAGTGATCCTGTTTTTTCTTTCGTTCGAAGTGTTTCTGTCAGTTCTAAATTTCGCTTTGAATGTACATCAATTTTCATAAATTGATTCGTATAATAAATTTCTACTGGTTGCAAATGATCTAAAGAACGTTTTTGCGTTCTTATTACATAGTTAAATAAACGTCCAACTGCTTTAATTAATTTTGCTTGTGAAACATTTTTCACAAGATGTTCTAATCCTTCCGGAATTGCCGTTGCATCTTCATACGAAATCGTCATTTTCAATGTTTCAGTTAACTTGTTTAGTTCATCTTTAGAAAATGAAGAATCAACAACAATTTCTTTCGAACCAGTTGCATACACTTCTAATAAAATATCTTCTACTGAACCAGTCAATAACGTTACTGTATTTTGTCCAGTCGTTAAGTCGTTACAAGCTAATGCATATGATCCATCTTCAAAATGTGTTAATGCGGCTAAGAAGTTATTTTCTTTCTCATCAATTGTACGCCCTTCCATCATCGTTCCTGGCGTAATTAATTGTACTACTTCACGACGTACTACACCTTTAGCTGTTTTCGGATCTTCTACTTGCTCACAAACAGCTACTTTATATCCTTTTTCAACAAGTTGTTCAATATAGTTTTTAGCCGCATGATACGGTACACCGCACATTGGTATACGTTCACTACTACCGCCATCTCGGCTCGTTAATGTAATTTCAAGTTCATGAGCTGCTTTTACAGCATCCTCAAAGAACATTTCATAAAAATCGCCTAAGCGAAAAAATAAAAAGGCATCTTGATAATCTGCCTTAACCTTTAAATATTGCTGTATCATAGGCGTATATTGAGTCATACTTTTCCTCCATAATTCTTACATGATAATCTATTTTCATATATGTCGCATTTCACGGACACTCTTATCTCCTATTTCAGGAGTCTTTCTTCATTATAACATATTTCATAAAGAATCATGTTCATTCAGCCCCACTTATGTAAAGTAAAAAGCTAGGAAGAACTTCTCCCTAGCTTTCTATTACTCTTCTTCTGCATCAACTATAAAGTTCGGATCTAATTCTTCAAATTCATCATCAGCAATTTGGAAATCATCATCTGATTCTACGCAGCCTTCAGGATTTACACTTACACAAATTTTCGTTTCTCCAACTACTTCTGTTACAAATTCACGTTCTACAGTTACAACAATTTTATTACCATTTGGTGATACAAGTGCTTCTAAACAATTTGGCGGCTGAATAACACGAGCAATAATTTCTAAATCGTCACCAGAAAAGTTTTTATCACGATAACCAATACTTACTTCGTCCGTGTAGTTCACACGTTCTGTTACAACTTCAGTCTTTGTATTTCCATCAAATGAATACCAAGTGTTCACATCATAGAAACCTTCAATTTCCACATGTTTTCCATTCTTTCTTGCTTCGTACGAGTGGTTAATTACCCAGCACCCTAAAATACTTGTTGGCTCATTATTCGATTCACATGTATGCGTTGACTTTGTATACTTACGTCCTTTTCCAACCACTGCTTTTGTAATAATCTCTCTAAATTCGGACATTCGTAACCCTCCTCAATCACTATTCACTTAATCATATGCGTGACAATAGCGGAATGTGTCATTCTTTTTTTGAGAAGAACTTACGTTTAATCCACAAAAAAAAAAGAGATGTCAATATGACATCTCTTTAACAACCACAATTTCCTTTTTTACTTTCTACCGCTGCGCCAGTTTCACCCTTTAGTACATCGCCACCAGTTGAAATTAATATTTCATCTGTTACGTTGTTAGAAATTGTACTAGCAACTAACTGTAATAAGTCATTTACGTATTTTTGTGAAGATTTAAATTGTTGTACGACTGGAATACTGTCTAACTTATCTTGCAATGCATCAATTTCAGCTTCTACCTTTTTTAAAGCTTCCCATTTCCCGTAATGTTGCAAGTTTACTGCTTGTTTTTGCAGTGCTTTAATTTCATCGATTGCGCGCTTTACATTTTCATTTTTATGAATTTGCGCCTCTGCTTTCTTAAAAAAATCAACTTCTTCTGTTTCAGAAATCATTTTTGCTAATTCTTTCGCTTGTTCAACAATGTCATCTTTCGAATATACTTTCATCTATTATTTCACCTCAATCGGCTCTTCAACTAATTCCCCGTTAAGAGACCAAGTTTTTGCTTCCGTTATTTTCACTTTCACAAGCTGACCAATTAAAGATTTTGAAGCGACGAAGTTTACAAGTTTATTCGTACGAGTATAACCTGCAAGTACTTCCGGATTATTTTTACTTTCCCCATCAACTAACACTTCTACAATTTGACCTTTGTAACGACTATTCTTTTCAATTGCCAACGTATTTACTAGTGTATTTAAGCGCTGAAGACGTTCTTTCTTTACTTGCATCGGTACATTATCTTTCATTTTTGCAGCTGGTGTACCTTCGCGAGGAGAATAAATGAATGTAAAGGCAGTATCAAACCCTACTTCACGATATAACGACATCGTTTCTTCAAATTGCTCATCTGTTTCATTTGGAAAACCAACGATAATATCTGTTGTTAATACTACATCTGGAATTGCTTCTTTAATTTTTCTTACAAGTTCTAAATAATGCTCACGCGAATATTTACGTGCCATAATTTTCAGCATATCTGTACTTCCAGATTGAACTGGTAAATGGATATGTTCTACTAGGTTGCCACCTTTTCCAAGCACTTCAATTAAGTGATCATCGAAATCACGTGGATGGCTCGTTGTAAAACGAATACGGGCAATATCAACTTTACGAAGTTCGTCCATTAAATCGCCAAGACCGTATTCTATATCTTCAAAGTCTTTACCATATGCATTTACGTTTTGTCCAAGTAAAGTAATTTCTTTATAACCATTTGCAGCTAAATGACGAATCTCTTGGATAATATCTTCTGGACGTCTACTTCGCTCTTTTCCGCGTGTATACGGTACAATACAATACGTACAGAATTTATCACAGCCATACATAATATTTACCCACGCTTTAATATCACCACGACGTACTTTCGGAAGGTTTTCAATTACGTCACCTTCTTTTGACCAAACTTCAACTACCGTCTCTTTCGAGAACATCGCATCTTTTAGAATATACGGTAGTCTATGAATATTATGTGTTCCAAATACCATATCTACATGCTGATTTTTTTGCATAATTTTATTTACAACAGATTCCTCTTGAGACATACAACCACATACACCAATTAAAAGGTCTGGATTTCTTCGTTTGAGTGACTTTAAATGGCCTAGCTCACCAAACACCTTATTTTCAGCATTTTCACGAATTGCACAAGTGTTTAATAAAACTACATCTGCATCCTCAGTTGAAAAAGTTGGTTCATATCCAAGTGCTGTGAAAATACCTGCCATTACTTCCGTATCATGCTCATTCATTTGACAACCATATGTACGAATATAGAACTTTCTTCCTGTACCAAAATTGCGAAACTCTTCAGGTAAGCCAAAATCCCGTTCAATTTTAACTTCTTCTTTCCCACGCTTTTTCGCATCCTTTAAGGAAGGTGGTTGATATACACTTTCAAAGTATTTACTATAATCTTTCTCTTCTTTTTTCGTAGAGGAATTTGCTTGTTGACTTGCTAATCGTTGTTGCTCGTTCATCGGTAATCTCCTTTCACCCTTAACTATACACACTCTATAGTCCATTTTAATGCGCTTAGACTCACCTCAAAAATGGTTAGATAGCTGGAGAGATAACTTGTCCTTTGAAACTTGAGTAATCAATCTAATCATTCATAAGAATGAAGTCTTCCCCACGCAAATAGACATTCCCTTTTTATCATTTCTTGTTGTCCTACCCAAAAGCATATTGCTTTATCCCTATAAACATTACCATAGTATGACGTGTTTCGCCAATCTTAACAATACAAAGGCCTTTTATTACCTTACATTTCATAAGCAATGAACTTGCCATTTTCATACAACGATTTATATATTATTTTATCATTCTGAATTTTCTAAGTAAATAAGGCTACCCTATATTTTTGTACATAAAAAAAGGTTGCCAAATCGGCAACCTTTTTTTCTTACATTACATAAATTCAGCAACAAGCTCATCAAACATTTTCTGATCCATATTTAAATCAGATTTCACTAAAGGCTCTTCACTATAGCCTTTAACAAGTTCTTGATATGATGGTTGCTTAGTATTTTGATAAATTAACCCTGTTACTAAACCGTTATTTTCCATTAAAGTTTGCATAGCCATCATGCGATTAGATGGATCATATCCCTCTACTGTGCTTAGTTTCGTTAAGTTCTCTTTAAACCAATCGTAAGTATTTACTTTATTGTAAGTAACACATGGGCTAAATACGTTAATTAATGAAAATCCTTTATGGTTAATACCAGCTTCAATAATTTGTGTTAATTCTTTTAAATCACTCGAAAAGCTTTGCGCCACAAATGTCGCACCAGCTGTTAAGGCCATTTCCATTACATTTAGTGATGGTTCAATTGAACCTTGTGGTGTGCTTTTCGTTTTAAATCCAGCTTCACTACGTGGTGAAGTTTGCCCTTTTGTTAATCCATAAATTTGGTTATCCATTACGATGTACGTAATGTCGATATTACGACGAATAGAATGGATTGTATGTCCCATACCAATCGCAAATCCATCACCGTCACCACCTGAAGCGATAACTGTTAAATCACGATTTGCCATTTTCACACCTTGTGCAATCGGAAGGGCACGACCATGAATACTATGCACACCATATGAATTAATATAACCTGAAATACGGCCTGAACAGCCGATACCAGAAATAACAGCAAGTTCATCTGGATTTAGGCCAACGTTAGCTGCCGCACGTTGAATTGCAGCTTGCACTGAGAAGTCTCCGCAACCTGGGCACCAGTTTGGCTTTACACTGTTACGAAAGTCCTTAAATGTTGCCATTTAATACAACCCCTTTTTTGCATTCGTTGTAAATCTCTTTCGGCAAGAATGGGTTTCCATCATATTTTAAAAGACTAGAAATTTTCTCACCATTACCAAGATTCATTTTCATAATGTTAGCAAGCTGACCTGTTGCATTGTTTTCTACTACTACAACACGCTTCGCCTTTTTCACAAGTGGATCGATTTCAGCTGTTGGGAACGGGTGAATTAAACGCACATGGGCATGGTTTACTTTCATACCCTCTTGTTCTAAACGCGTCATTGCCTCTTCGATCGCACCACGAGTTGAGTTAAATCCAACAAGCAATACGTCTGCTTCTTCATGCTTAACATTTTTATAAACAGGGGTATTAAACTTCAAGTTCTCCATTTTACGAAAACGTTTGTCCATTTGATCTTTACGGTTTATTGCTGATTCCGATGGTTTTCCAGTTTCATCATGTTCTACACCTGTAACATGGTGAACACCATTTTTCATACCAGGTAAAACACGTGGTGAAACGCCGTCTTCTGTTACTTCATAACGCTTGAAGTATGCTTTATTTTCACGTTCTGGTAATTCTGCTTCTAAATCAAGCTTACCACGACGAATTTCCACTTTATCTAATTTAAGTGGTTCTACTGTTTGTTTTCCTAACGAAAGCTGTAAATCTGTTAAGAAAATAACAGGAACTTGATATTCTTCAGATAAGTTAAATGCTTCTACAATGTCATAGAAAGCTTCTTCAACTGTACTTGGCGCCATTACGATTTTTGGAATTTCACCATGCGTACCGTAAATCATCGCCATTAAGTCAGACTGTTCTTGTTTCGTTGGTAATCCTGTACTTGGGCCGCCACGTTGTGTATCAACAATTACTAATGGGGTTTCTGTAATACCTGCTAAACCGATTGCTTCCATCATTAATGAAAGACCAGGACCAGCAGATGCCGTTAATGTACGAACACCGGCATAGTTTGCACCGATTGCCATTGTACAAGCTGCGATTTCATCCTCAGTTTGGATTACTGTTCCGCCGACTTTCGGTAATTTTTTAATTAAGTATTCCATAATTTCTGATGCAGGTGTGATTGGGTATGCTGACATAAAACGAGCACCACCAGCTACCGCACCAAATGCGATTGCATCGTTTCCAATCATAAACATGCGTTTTTTACCATCAGCTTTTTCAAGCTGCATCATGTTTACTTTCTCACCTAGTAATTCTTTCATATATTGAGAGCCGCGTTTAATTGCGTCCATATTCTTTTGAACGACTTGCTCTCCTTTACGACCAAAGATTTCTTCAACAACATCTAAATAAGCTGTTTCATCTAATCCTAATACTGCACTTGATGCTCCAACAGCAACCATGTTTTTCATTAATGATGTGCCTAATTCTGAAGCAATATCTGTAAACGGTATCACATATAGATTTACATCTGTATTGTCAGGTATTGTTGGATTAAATTTCGCATCCGCAACTACAATTCCACCTGGACGTAGTTCGTGGAAATTAAAATCAATTGTTTCTTGGTCAAAAGCAATTAAAATATCTAAATCATCTGAGATCGCTCGTACTTCTGTTGTACTTACACGAATTTTATTATTTGTATGGCCGCCTTTTATACGTGATGAGAAGTGGCGGTAACCGTATAGGTAATATCCTAATCGGTTTAATGCAATACAGAAGATTTCTCCTGTACTTTCAATTCCTTCACCTTGTTGGCCTCCAACTTTCCATGAAAGTTGACTAATCATCTCCTACACCCCTTTTGGCTGCATTCATTGTAGTGTATTTTTTTACAGTAATAGTTTAGCATTTTTTATGCAAATAAACTACAACGGACGCAAATTATGCCTCTTCTGATTTCCCTGAATCTTTAGTATAAAGCTATTTTGTTTTTCATTCTAGTATTAGGTCTTAAAAAAAGCAATAAAATCAAATGAATTAATTTTAATTTTTCTGAATTTTAAATCAGAATTTAAAAACTCATATGTTCTACAAAATTATCATATAAAAATCGTTCTACAGTAGATGCAGCATAGTGTTTACAAAGCTCATTCATTACATTTTCATAATCTCGATACGCTGATACATTTACAACTGTTTCTAAAATCCCATCAAAATCGGAACCAAATCCTATATTGCGCTCTCCACCTAATGAACAAATATATTCGATATGTCTTACTATATCTGCTACATTCGCTTGTTTTTCATTTGTTAGAAACTGCGGTACAAAAGTGACACCAATCATGCCATTTCGCTTTATAAGAGCTTTAAGTTGTTCATCGTTTAAATTTCGTGGGTGCTCGCAAAGTTTCATACAATTTGAGTGGGAAGCAATAGGATTTTTTGCAATCTCTATAACATCCCAAAAACTTCTTTCATTCAAATGAGACACATCAGTCCATACATGTAACGCATTCAGTTCTTGTACAACATGTTTACCAAAAGTCGTTAAACCCGCCCCACGTGTCTCTAGCGCACCATCAGCTAAGAGATTGGCATAATTCCATGTTAGTCCAAAAGAACGTACTCCTAGGCGATACAACAACCGTAATTTCATTGCATCTTTTCCAATTGCTTCGCATCCTTCTATTGTTAATATCGCTCCAATCTCGTCCTGTTTTAATATGTTAATATCATCTTTTGTCTGAATAAACTTCACACCTTGTAGGGATAAAATTTCATTATAAAAAATATCTACCATTTGTAATGCTACTTCAAATCGGTTTTCATATGCCACTGTTTCTGGTACATATATAGCAAAACATTGTATACTTCCTTTTCTTCTCTTTAACTGTTCAAATGTAATATGTAATTGTGAATCATCTTTAAAATTCCTTTTCCCTTGTGCACTCCATAACTGAAGAAGCACGTCACAATGAGCATCAAAAATTTTCATTTTCATTCCTCCATTATAAAAACAACCTGTTTGCATACTGCAAACAGGTTGTTTAAACTTAACGAGGTTCTACAATTAATTTTATTGCTGTACGCTCTTCGCCATCAATCATAATATCTGTAAACGCTGGGATACAAATCAGGTCCAAACCACTAGGCGCTACAAATCCTCTTGCGATTGCTACTGCCTTTACAGCTTGGTTCAATGCACCTGCACCAATAGCTTGAATTTCTGCTGTTCCGCGTTCGCGAATAACACCTGCAAGTGCACCAGCTACAGAATTAGGGACCGACGTTGCTTTAACTTTTAATATTTCCATTCCGCGTTTCCTCCTCGTTTCTTTAAAAAGTATTAGCAATTATTTCACTTTAACTTATATTCACGAGGAATGGCGCGTATTCCTGCTAAATTTTCGTAATTTTTCTAAAAAATTAAAATATAATAACTTATCTAAAATTTAACGAAAATTTACTCAAAAAATGGTTGATCATCATTAATTAAAATACGTTCAATTTTCTTTGCTTTTCCTGTATTTGGATCCACATCAATTAACACTGCACTTAATTGCGTTCTACCATTTGTTACTTCAAATCGTACTGGTAAGTTTGTTAAAAACTTCTTCAATACTGCTTCTCTGTCCATACCTAATATTCCGTCATACGGCCCTGTCATCCCAACATCTGTAATGTATGCCGTTCCGCTTGGTAAAATACGGTTATCCGCTGTAGGGACATGCGTATGCGTACCTACTACTGCTGTAGCACGTCCATCTACATACCAACCTAGCGCTTGTTTTTCACTTGTAGTCTCCGCATGGAAATCAACAAATATAATATTCGTACGTTTTTTCGCAATATTAATTAATTCATCCACTTTACGGAATGGACAATCAATTGGAGGAAGGAAAGTACGTCCTTGTAAATTAATAACTGCAACTTCTGTTCCATTACAGTTCACAAAGATAAGTCCTTTTCCTGGAGTTCCTTCTGGGAAGTTAGCTGGTCTTGCAAGATATTTTGCATCATCGATGAATTCAAATACTTCACGATTATCCCAAGCGTGGTTTCCAAGTGTAACTGCCTGCGCCCCACACTCTAAAAAGTTTCGATATATTTTTTCTGTAATCCCACGCCCACCTGCTGCATTTTCTCCATTAATGATTGTTACTGTAGGTGTATATTTTTTCTTTAATGCCGGTACGTATTGTTGAATCATACCTCTACCAGGAGATCCTACTACATCCCCAACAAATAATATTCTCATATGTCTTACCCTTTCTATGTACTGCATTTTTTATTGCTTTAGCATCAAGTAAATTCCTTATAATATCTTTATTATAAGTTTGTTTCACTTTTATGCTATATAGCTAACTGTCTTTATTTTATCCAATTCCAACACAAAAAAATAAAGTGGTGTTTCACCACTTTATTTTGCGTATTCCACTGCACGTGTTTCACGAATAACAGTTACTTTAATATGTCCTGGGTAATCCAGTTCATTTTCAATACGTTTTCGGATATCACGAGCTAAACGATGAGCTTCTAAGTCATCGATTGTATCTGGTTTTACCAAAATACGAACTTCACGTCCTGCTTGAATTGCAAATGATTTTTCAACGCCTTCATAAGACTCTGAAATCTCTTCTAACTTTTCAAGACGACGAATATAGTTTTCAAGTGTTTCACTACGAGCTCCCGGTCTTGCAGCTGATAAAGCATCTGCTGCTGCAACTAAAACTGCAATGATAGAAGTTGGTTCTGTGTCACCATGGTGAGATGCAATACTGTTTATAACTACAGGATGCTCTTTATATTTCGTTGCAAGTTCAACACCAATTTCAACGTGGCTTCCTTCTACTTCATGGTCAATCGCTTTTCCGATATCATGTAATAGACCTGCACGTCTTGCTAGTTTTTCATCCTCGCCAAGCTCTGCCGCCATAAGTCCAGTTAAATATGCAACTTCCATAGAGTGTTTTAAGACGTTTTGACCATAACTTGTACGGTATTTTAAACGACCTAAAATTTTAATTAAATCTGGATGTAATCCGTGAACACCTACTTCAAACGTTGTTTGCTCTCCGACTTCGCGAATATACTCGTCCACTTCACGTCTTGATTTTTCGACCATCTCTTCAATACGCGCTGGGTGAATACGTCCGTCCTGTACTAGTTTATCAAGAGCGATACGAGCTGTTTCACGACGAATTGGGTCGAATCCAGAAAGGATTACCGCCTCTGGTGTATCATCGATAATTAAGTCAATACCCGTTAACGTTTCTAACGTACGAATATTACGACCTTCACGCCCGATAATACGTCCCTTCATTTCGTCATTTGGAAGATTTACAACCGAAACGGTTGTTTCAGCAACATGATCAGCTGCACATCTTTGCATTGCAAGAGATAAAATCTCTTTTGCTTTCTTATCCGCTTCTTCTTTCGCGCGAACTTCACTTTCTTTTACCATAACAGCGATTTCATGAGAAACTTCACTTTCTACTTTACCAAGAATAATTGCTTTCGCTTGTTCGCGTGTCAGATTGGAAATGCGCTCTAATTCTGTTTGTTGCTTTTGAACTAACTCTCCCACTTTGCTTTCCAACTCTTCAATCTGTTGTTGTCTCGCTACAAGAGATTCCTCTTTCTTCTCTAACTGTTGCTCGCGTTTATCGAGCGTTTCGTCTTTACGATCAAGGTTCTCTTCTTTTTGCATTAAACGATTTTCTTGTTTTTGTAATTCGCTTCTACGGTCACGAATTTCTAATTCAGCTTCTGTACGAAGTGTATGAATTTCATCCTTTGCTTCTAAAAGCGCTTCTTTCTTAAGTGCTTCAGCATCACGATTCGCTTCGTCTAAAATACGTCTCGCTTCATTAGCTGCACCATTAATCTTCGCTTCAGCAATAGACTTTCGAACAAAAAAGCCAACAACTGCACCGACTGTTGCAAGCAAAATGGAGATGAGTATCCAAACTGTACTCGTCATGATTTCACCTCCCCTTGCTATGAATGAAAAAAGACTGTCGGCATGTACATTGAATTACAACATACAGCAAAGACCGTCGTCCCGCTTTTTTAAGGGACTTTCTTCATTTCACAATTAAAATGTCATATTATTATTTCGGTAAGATTTAAACCTTACTCCGAATATTACTTCTCTTCTTGAGAAGAGTATATTGTATATAAGAAAAAATATACATTCTCATTGTATCTATCGTAATTTTCATTGTCAAGCGTTGTCTACTTTTACTTTCTTTACCTTCAGCCTTGAATGTGACCTAAATTTAAAAAGTAAGGAGCCTACTATACTGGAAAACCTTAGTAATTCCCATTTCTTTTCCTTAAAATATTTAAATATCCTTCTTTACACAACCCATTTGAAGTAAAAAAATATTTTTATCTATAGTATTATGCTCCTTAATAGTAGATAAAAAAATAAAAGACACGAGGCCGTGTCTTTTATTTTTTTAATCAAGAAGAGTTGAATCTTCTGCGCCCTCAGCACCAGAATCTTCACTAATTCCGTGATGCTCACGAATAAAGAAGGCAATTTCTTCTCTTAAATCTGTATTTTCTTTTAAGAACTGCTTCGAATTTTCACGACCTTGTCCTAGGCGTTCGTCATTATAAGAATACCAAGCACCGCTCTTTTGAACAATATCAAGCTCAGAAGCCATATCCAAGATTTCACCTTCTCTTGAAATACCTTCTCCGTACATAATATCAACTTCCGCAACACGGAATGGTGGTGCTACTTTATTTTTCACTACTTTTACTTTTGTTTTATTACCAACGATGTCGTTACCTTGCTTTAATTGCTCCGCACGACGCACTTCAAGACGAACAGTTGAATAGAATTTCAACGCACGACCACCTGGAGTTGTTTCTGGCACTATCTATAGATTTTCCATCTCTATAGTCTGGACTATCTCTTCATCTCTTTACAGAGAGCCTTGCACTTCCAGCAGTAGCCTATCATCTGCCGTACCCTACTCAGTTAACTAAAAGTCCTTTTCGGTAGTCTCTACACCTTCCCCATATCACTATGGAGCTTGGCACGGTATTACCCTAAATAATGGTGGGCTTCACCGTTAGCAACTATATGGATAGTTACACCCTTAGGCAATAAGGTTCACAAGGTTTTTTAACATGCTATCACTAGCAAGGGAAACCCATGGTAAACTCCTTAATCTTTTGTAAGACTTTTTCTTTATTTGCTAACTCTTCTTCATGTATAACAAGATATTTATAGCAGCCCTCTTCCATAAATAAAAGTTTTCTTTTATCTCGTTCTTTTATCTTTTTGAGTGAGTGTGCCCATTTCCCATGGACATCTAAACAATATTTTCTACCTAAGTAGAAATCAATAGACCACTTATCGATTCTTTTTTGCTTAATGAACGCCAGATCTAAACTTAACAACATCTGTTCAACCTGTTGTTCCAGTAAAGTATCATAATTTTTCTTTCTGACCTTTACATTAAGCTCTTTTCTCCTCTTAGCAACACATGTATCGGATACGCCATACTTAATAGCAATTTCAACATGTGATAAATATGGATTTTTCAATTCTTGTTCAACTTCTGCGGTTTTAGGCAAGTAAATCTTTCTATGTCTGGTTCTTTTAATTCCGAGTAACTTTAATATTTCACCTACTCGCCTTTCATCAAGATTAATTTCTTTACCTATATCTTTCAATTTTCTATCCGCATGTTTCACAATAAAATCCACTTGCCATTGTTCTATGTTTCGATAAGTTCTATTTCCAATTGTCACTGCCACTTTAATCTCTCCCTATAAGAAATCCCTTATAAAGACTTAGTCGAAGAAGACAAATAAAGACTCAAGTACATCACTTTGATTAAGCAACTTGTAGTTGATTTCCGAACATAACCCCAACTTTTTCACGAATTTGGTTAATAAAGATTGCAATTGTTTTTGATTTGTTGATTGCTCCTGAAAGCTTACGAAGTGCTTGTGACATTAAACGTGCTTGTAAACCTACGTGTGAGTCACCCATATCGCCTTCAATCTCTGCTTTCGGTACAAGAGCTGCTACAGAGTCAATTACGATAATGTCAACCGCACCACTTCGTACAAGTGCTTCCGCGATTTCCAATCCTTGCTCCCCTGTATCAGGCTGTGATAATAGTAATTCATCTATGTTAACGCCTAATTTTTGTGCATATACAGGATCCATTGCGTGCTCCGCATCAATGAATGCTGCTTGTCCACCTTGACGTTGTACTTCTGCAATTGCATGTAATGAAACTGTCGTTTTACCTGAACTTTCAGGTCCGTAAATTTCGATAATACGGCCACGTGGATATCCGCCTACTCCTAGTGCCACATCAAGTGCTAAAGAACCACTAGAAACCGTAGAAACTCTACGCTCCGCTTGTTCTCCTAATTTCATGATTGAACCTTTACCGAATTGCTTCTCTATTTGTTTTAACGCCATATCTAACGCTGCTTGACGATCACTCATTCAAAATTCCTCCTTAACTGAATTGCTAATCTTATTATACCTATTTTCAATTCAATTTGCCAACAAAAATCGAACATTTATTCGATTTTTTTATTTTCTATCAAATAATATCTAAATTTAACCGTAAAAAAACTAGAAGAAACTTATATCTCTTCTAGCTTTTTATATAAATGATAAAATCCATATTTTACTGTTCGTTCTCTAATTTGTTGACGACTTCCGCTTAAATTAAGAGGAAAGACTACAGTTGGCTCATCCTTAATCGAAAGCCCAACAAATACTGTTCCTGGTTCTTTCTGTTCTGAAGCATCTGGCCCTGCTACCCCAGTGAAACTAATTCCGATATCCGCTTTTAATACATCCTTAACATTTTCAGCAAGATAACGAGCACATTCTTTACTAACTGCACCATCAGTATGCAATACTTCTTCAGGCACACGTAAAACATGTTGCTTCACATCATTATGATAACAAATGACACCGCCTTTAAATACAGAAGAAACACCAGCGTTTTCAGTTACTTGATTTCCAAAAAGACCACCTGTTAAACTTTCTGCACACGCTAAAGTTAACCCTTTTCTCTTCAATAACTCGATTGCCTTATAATGCAAAAATTCTTGGTCATATCCGTAGAAAAATTCTCCTACTCTTTCTAAAATCAAATCTTCCACATGTTGAATTAGTTTCTCCGCTTCGCTAACATTTTGATGCTTAGCGGTTAAACGTAATGTCACTTCTCCATCATTTGCTAACGGGGCAATTGTTGGGTTTGTTTGTCCATCAATTAAATCTTGCACTTTCACCTCTAGTTGGGACTCCCCAATACCGAAGAAACGAAGCACACGAGAATAAATGTTTTCTCCTGTTGTAAAATTACGTAAAAAAGGCTCTACGTAACTTACATACATTGGTTTCATTTCTTTTGGCGGCCCTGGTAATAAAACATAAACTTTTCCGTTCTTATTTACCCCCATACCAGGCGCCATACCGTGGTCATTTGCAAATACTGTTGCTCCATTTAAAACGAGCGCTTGCTTTTTATTATTCTCCGTAAATTCACGGCCTGTACGCTTAAAGTAATTACTTATTAAGGCTAATGCCTTTTCATCATACACAAGCTCTTCATCTAAACTAGCAGCTATCGTTTCTTTCGTTAAATCATCTTTTGTTGGTCCTAATCCACCTGTAAAAATAAGTATATCAGCACGTTCTTCCGCAGCTTCAATCGCCTTTTGCAATCGCTTATTATTATCACCAACAACAGTATGATAGTACACGTTAATTCCGATTGAAGCTAACTTTTCAGATAAAAACTGGGCATTTGTATTTGCAATTTGTCCAAGTAATAATTCAGTTCCAACCGCAATAATCTCAGCATTCATCCCAATTCCCCCATAAACTTCTATTTTGAGTTTACAAAAGCAGCTCTATTTTTCCAGAAATAATCCCATCCTGAAATAACAGTAAAGATTAATGCAATCCATATGAAGATATCTGCAACTGGAATATGGATTAAATTTAAAGGTACATCGTGTAATAAATATGCTGCAATTGCAATAATTTGTGTCCACGTCTTAATTTTCCCTAGCTGGTTTGCTGCAACTACTTCCCCTGTTCCAGCAAGTACAAGACGTAAACCTGTTACCGCAAACTCACGACTGATAATTACAATAACAATCCAAGCCGGTACATATTGCATCTCTACCAATGTAATAAGTGCTGCCGAAACAAGCAATTTATCAGCTAACGGGTCAAGAAACTTCCCTAAATTCGTTACAAGATTATACTTTCTTGCGTAATGTCCATCAATCCAATCTGTAGCTGAAGCAATGATAAAGATAAGTGCCCCCACTAAATGTTGAATTGGCAAATCAACATCACCAATTTTGTATGAACCCCAATCAAAGGGCGCTAACATAATTACCATAAAAATTGGAATTAAGAAGATTCTAGATATTGTAATTTTATTTGGTAAATTCACAGCTATTCCTCCATCATATCAAAAACATTTGTTCATCGAAAAAAAGTCATCGAAGCGATGACTGTTATTGTGCTGGTTGCTCTATCCCTTGGTTTTTAATCACCAATCTTTGGTGATATTCTTTTTGTGGATCTAACGGGAAAGCAAGCACTTGGCCATTCAGTTTAATTTCAACATTCGGTGCACTTCCAATATTAAGTCGTACTTCTTTTAATGTTGATACATCGCGTTTCTCTGTTTGACCGCTTTGTACTGTAGTATTTAGAATTTCGTTACCCGCATCATCCTTAACATCTACATAACTTGTACCCTTAGCTGAAATTTCCAGTTCTAATGTTTTATTATTATGAATTTCCAAAGTAGATACCTTTCCAGTTGTTCCAACTACTTTCACTTCTTGCTGTCCAGTTGGTTGTGCTGGTTGCTCCTCTTTCTTTGGTTCTTCTTTCTTTGGTTCTTCTTTCTTTGGTTCCTCTTTTTTTGGCTCTTCCGCTTTCACTTCATCTTTCTTCGTATCTAACGGAGAATCTTTCGCTTTTTGAACTTCAATTTTCTCACTTTGAGCGCTTGGAACTTTTTCATCATCTTTTCCAGTTAACGCTTGAAACACAAACCAGATTACCACTCCAACTGCGATGACTAACAGCGCAACTAAGATTTTCGGCATGTGATCTGCAATTGGCCATGATGATGATTTTTGCATTGTTTCTTGTGTTTTTTGTCCCGTTGATACTTGTGGAACTTCACGCTTTTCAGATTGTGGTATCGTACTCTGATGTTCTACAAGCAGTTCCTCTCCATTTAATCCAACCGCATCTGCGTATTGTTTAATGAATGCACGCGCATAAAAAGCTCCTGGCAATACATCATAATTGCCTTCTTCAATTGCCACTAAATGGCGTTTTTGAATTTTTGTAATCTCATGCAGCTGATCAATAGACAAGCCTTTCGCTTCTCTTGTTTCTTTCAGCTTTTGTCCCAATTCCGTCACTACTAACACCTCAATATTTCTTTAAAAGTCAAACATAGAGAAATTATTTTGCGTACCTTGCTCAATTTCATCTACTAAATTATATTGTATTTCTTCATCATAATCGTTACGCAACTCGATAATATAATCAAAATCATCCAATGTGTATTCTGACTGACTCACAAATACATCAGGATGTTCCACAACTTTCGTTGCAGGCAATCTCATAATTTCACGAACGAGCTGCCAATGTCTTTCGTTAGCACGCTTCGTTGACACAATTCCATCTAGGATGAAAATATTGTCATCGCTATACTCATCTTCAATTAATTGACTGCGAACAGTTTGCTTAATAAGAGTAGATGATACAAATAACCACCTTTTATTTGCACAAACACTTGCAGCAACAATGGATTCTGTTTTTCCGACACGAGGCATTCCGCGTATCCCAATTAGTTTATGGCCTTCTTTTTTCATGATTTCTGCCATAAAGTCTACAAGTAAGCCTAATTCATCACGCACAAATCGAAATGTTTTCTTATCATCTGCATCTCGTTGTATGTACCTACCATGCCTAACCGCTAGCTTATCTCTTAGCTTGGGCGGACGATATTTCGTTACCGTTATGTTATCCATCGTATTTAAAATTGATTCAAGTCTAGAGATTTGCTCTTGATTATCACACATAAGAAGTAACCCACGTCGTGCATTATCTACACCATTAATTGTGACAATATTAATGCCGAGCATACCGATTAACGAAGAAACGTCACCAAGCAAGCCAGGTCGGTTTTTATGTATTTCATATTCAAAATACCATTCAATCATCCAAGATCACTCCCCTTGCTTACTTTACACCTACGTACTATATTATATGATTTCACCCTAATAGGGAAGCTAAATGTATAATCTATCCTGTGTAATTATTATACAAAAAAAGTAGAGAGGAGAATCTCCTCTCTACTTTTACTTATGTTGTACAAACTTAACCATTAAATTTGCAATTGTATGTTGCTCCTGTTCATCAGCAACTTTCCAAAGCTCAGCTAATAATTTCTCTTGGTCATTGCGTCCTTCTACTTCATTAGCAAGATAGTCGCCAACACGAAATGCCATATCTGATACCGCACCGCCATCTAAACCTTTGTCTTGCGCTTGCTCTAAACGTTCTCCTAAAAAGCTCTTCCACTGATCAAAATTATCTAATACTGACATAATTAAGCACCTCACTATTGAGTAATAAAATCATCCTTAATTTGTGCAACTATTCATTTTTTATGTAAGAATTTTTTAGCAGTGCCAACCGCCATTCACTCCGATAATTTGTCCAGTTATGTAAGACGCTCCTGGTGATACGAGAAATGAAACTGTTTTCGCTACTTCTTCTGGTAATCCTATTCTACCTAATGGTATATCTTCAGCAATTCCCATTTTATCTTCTTCAGAAAAAACACTTAACATTTCCGTTTCAATTGCTCCTGGTGCTACTGCATTCACACGTAATCCACTTAAAGAAACTTCTTTCGCTAAAGCTTTCACATATGAATTTTGCGCCCCTTTTACCATTGAATAAAGTACTTCACAAGAAGCCCCTATTTGTCCCCATATAGATGAAACAATTACAATATTACCACTTCTTCTCCCGATCATAGGCGGAAGTGCCATAGAAAGTAATTTATATACGTTCTTCACTTGAAGTTCTACCATATAATCCAATTCATCGTTTGTTACATCTGTTACTAGTCCAAAAATACTCTTCCCAGCTGCGTATACAATAACATCAATAGGATGTTCAATTTGTCCCCACAACCGTTCTGCTCCATCACTAGAAGCTAAATTAGCTTGAACAGGGATAACTTCTCCCCATGCCTTCTGCAATTCCAATACCTTTTCTTCACTGTTATTGTAATGAACATAAACTGTATATCCATCTTGAATTAATTGTTTCGAAATAGCAGAGCCAATTCCTCCGCTCCCTCCAGTTACTAACGCATACTTTTTCATAAAGTCCCTCTCTTATCTCTACAAGTTCAATTTTCACACAACTAAATAATACCCTCATCTTACAATTTTTCAATGATAAGATGAGGGTATCTTTTTAATTTTATTTTTTCGGTAACACCTGACAAATACTCATTTTTTCTTCTGATAACAATAATTTCGCTACTTCTTGTAAGTCTTGAACGGTTAGTCCTTCTAATACAGTCAATGCGTCAAATAGGCTAGATTCATTAAACGCGTATCGTGTAAATTGATTTGCAATATATTCTGGTGAATTCAACGAGCGTAAAAAACCACCAATTTTCTTTTTCTTCACTCGTTCTAATGCCGCCGCATCTAATTGATCATAATCTGTTTTTAATAAAATATCTTTTAAACGATTTGCCAATTCATCAGGTTGTTTCGTATCACCGCCAACCATTGCAAAACCGAAGTTATTTTCTTCTGTATAGTCATACGAGAATGAATCATCAATAAGTCCTTCATTATATAAAGCTTCGTAATGAACAGAACTTTTTCCAAATAAATAATCTAAAAGTAACGTAAGCGCAATTTCTTGTTTTAAAAGCGCTTGCCCCTTTTCTTTTAAATTAGTCGCTTTAATACCAACTAAACATTTCGGTGTTTGCACAGGCATTGAAATAATTTTTTTCTTTTCATTTACCTCATGTGGTTCTTCTTCAAATGAACGCACAATTTCTGGCTGGTTTTTATAATCTTTTTTCGCTTGATTTTCACGTACTAAATCCATTGTTTTCTCTGGATCAATTGCACCCACAACAAATAATAACATATTGCTCGGATGATAAAATGTTTCATAACATTCATATAATAAATCTTTCGTAATTTTACTAATAGATTCGATTGTCCCCGCAATATCAATTTTAATTGGGTGTTTTACAAATAAGCTATCAATTAACCCAAAGTACAAACGCCAATCTGGGTTATCTTGATACATTTGAATTTCTTGCCCAATAATCCCCTTCTCTTTTTCAACCGTTTTTTCAGAGAAATAGGGCTCTTGTACGAAGTTTAGCAATGTATTTAAATTTTGTTCTACGTTTGAAGTACCTGAAAAAAGGTAAGCTGTTCGTGTAAAGGATGTAAAAGCATTTGCCGATGCTCCTTGTTTACTAAACAATTGGAAAGCATCGTGATCTTCTTTTTCAAATAATTTATGCTCAAGAAAATGTGCAATCCCATCTGGCACACGAATCATTTCTTCTTTCCCTAATGGTACAAATGTATTATCTACAGAACCATATTTCGTCGTAAACGTCGCAAATGTTTTATTAAATCCTTGTTTCGGTAAAACATATACATCTAATCCATTAGGAAGTTTTTCATAATAGAGTGTTTCTTTTAATTGCTCATAAACAATTTTCTCCATTTACTCTCCCTCCGTTCCTTGTAAAAAGTAAATTGTATCTAGTTCAATATTTTTAGCAACTTTTACAATTTCTTCTTTTGTCACACTTTCTATACCTGTAAGCCATTCTTCAACTGGACGTGTACGATCTGAAATAATACCATGATATAGCATTTCTACAAAGCCACGTGGTGTATCAATTGCCTCTAATATTTGATTTTGGATGACACTTTTTGTTTGATGTATTTCTTCTTCAGAAAACTCTCCGTTTTGCATCGCAAGCATTTGTTCTTTAATAATCTCAACTGCTTTTTCATAATTTTTCGCTTCAATTCCTGACATAACAAATAATAAACCTTTATGACTTTCAAAGCGCGATGCTGCATAGTACGCTAAACTATTTTTTTCACGCACATTTACGAATAACTTCGAATGAGAAAAGCCACCAAACAATCCATTGAACAATTGCAATGCAAAATAATCTTCATCTTTATATGTGACAAATGTACGATAACCGATGTGTAATTTACTTTGTTTTAATTCTTGTTTTTCAACAACTTCTTTTTCTTCATTATTTCGTCTATGAAGGAGTACATTTCTTTCTCTCACTGGACGAGCTGAAATAGAAAAATACTTACTTACAAGATCAACGGCGTTTTCTGAAATATCACCAATAATATATAGATCCATTTCATCTTCCGCTAACACCTTTTGATAATATTGATACAGACTTTCATTTGTAATAGACATAACACTCTCTTTTTTTCCATTTGCACTTAAACGATACGGTTCTACTTTGCACATTTCTTCAATTAAACGCTCGTTTGCATAACGCATTTTATCGTCATAAGTAGCTTCAATTCTCTGTAACAGTGCTCTTTTTTCACTTTCTACGATAGAAGATAGGAAACCGTTGCCCTCCGTTGCTGGATGTAACACAATATCTGACAACATAGAAAGCGCTTTTTCAAATAACGGTGGTGCATCATGTAAGTAAACTTCATTTGCAATGTCTACATAAATGGAGATAATATGGTCTTCCCCTTTTTTACTTACATCTACCGCTAAAGAAGATCCGTATAATTCTTCTAAATATTGACGAAGACGAATTACAGAAGGTAATTTTTCTGTCGCACTTTGCAATACGTATGGCAATAAGGCACGCTCTGTCACCGTCTCCTCATTTAAAGGCGCTTTAAAACGAAATACAAAGGTATTCGTTTTATATTTATCAGTCGGAATAATATGTACGCGCAAACCATCTAACTCATGTAGTTGTTGTTCCATTAGTTTCATTTATAGCCCTCCTTTACGTATATAGGAATATTCCTCTTCAATATACAGTTTTTAGAAATAAAAAATCAACTTTTCTCCCTTATTATGCTTACATATGATTCTTTCTAAAAACTTTAATATGTAAGGAACATAGTAAAATTCCGTATTAAATATATTCTATGTAAAAAAGCCCACACTAATGTGCGAGCTTTTTTATACTTATAAAATACTTATCGTTTTCCTTTTTCATAAGGAGTTCCTAATGCTTTCGGAGCTTCAGAACGACCTACAAAACCAACAAGCGCTAATATTGTGAATACATATGGTAATATCGTTAATAAAACACTTGGAATTTGATCTAATACAGGAATTGTTCCGCCCGTTACACTTAGAGATTGCGCAAAACCAAAGAATAGAGCTGCACCTAATGCGCCTAGTGGATTCCACTTCCCAAAAATCATAGCAGCTAAAGCTAAGAAACCTTGTCCTGTAATAGTTGCCCCTGAGAAGTTATTAGAAATTGACATTGCAAAAATCGCTCCACCGATTCCAGCAAACACTCCTGAAATACAGACTCCAATATAACGCATTTTATATACATTAATCCCCATCGTATCCGCTGCCATTGGGTGTTCACCAACAGCACGTAGACGAAGACCGAACGGTGTTTTATAAATAACATACCAAACAACGAATGCTAAAATAATGGCAATATACGACGTTATTGGTACGTTCGAGAAAAATATTTTCCCTAAAACCGGAATATCCGAAAGGCCTGGAATATCAATCTTTTCAATACGATACTGAATAAAGTCAGTCTGCCCTTTATCAAAAATCTTCTTAATTGCAAATACTGTTAAACCAAGAGATAAGAAGTTAATGGCTACACCACTTACAACTTGATCTGCTCGGAATGTAATAGAAGCTACCGCATGAAGTAATGCAAATAATCCACTACCAATTGCCGCAAATAATAACGCAATCCATGGAGTCATCGTTCCCCAAGTATCACCCATTAATAAGTTTGTAACAACTCCAATAAATGCACCAAATAGCATTAGTCCTTCTAATCCGATATTTACAACACCTGATCGTTCACTAAATACACCACCTAGTGCTGTGAAAATGATAGGTGCCGATGTATATAACGTACCCGTCACAAGAATGGCTAATATATCTAAAAAGCTCATTTATTTCCCCTCCTTGCTCATGCGTGTAAGCGCCCATCTTAACACATAACTACATGCAACAAAGAAGATGATACATGCAATAATTACATTAATAAGCTCTGACGGTACATCTGCCTCAAAGTTCATTTGAGGGGAAGCACTTTTCAAACCACCAAATAATAAAGCTGAAAGGATTATACCAAACGGATTATTCCCTCCAAGTAATGCTACGGCAATCCCATCAAATCCTACTCCTGTAAACGAAGACATCGCTGTCATACTCTGGAATGTCCCTAATCCTTCCATCGCTCCACCAATCCCCGCAAATGCACCAGCAATTGTCATAGAGAATACTACATTACGAGAAACTTTCATACCTGCATATTGAGAAGCATGCTGATTAAATCCTACAGACTTTAATTCGTAACCTAAAGTTGTTCGATCTAATAAGAACCACATTAAAATAGCGATTAAAATTGCTACAATAATTCCCCAGTGTAGACGTGAACCGTCAGTAATAGAAGCAAGCCAGTCTGAAGATAGTGACGCACTCTCTTTAATATCATACGTTTTGTCATTACCCGCATGTAAGAAACGCTTAATGATGTCATACGTTACATACAACGCAATATAGTTCATCATAATAGTTACAATAACTTCATTCACTTGAAACTTCCCTTTTAAATATCCCGGAATGAAGCCCCAAATTCCGCCCACCAATGCGGCAAATAAAATCGATAATGGAATATGAAGGAACGCTGGTAGTGAGACTGCATAACCGAACCAAACCGCCGCAAGCCAACCAACTAACAATTGACCCTCTACCCCGATATTAAATAAACCTGTACGAAATGCAAACGCCACCGATAAGCCAGCAAGAATAAGCGGTATCATTGTACGGAGCGTTTCACCAATCGCACTTGCGCTGCCGAACATTCCTGTCCAAAGTGCACTATAACCAACAATTGGATCATAGCCACTAACTAGCATTACAATCGCTCCTACAAGTAAGCCGAAAATAACGGATAGTACTGGGACTAAAATATTTATCGTTCGTTCTGTTAAAAGTTTTTTAGCCATTTGTACCCACCTGCTCCTTCTTTGTTCCTCCAGCCATTAACAATCCAAGCTGTTGTTCATTCGTTTCTTTCGCATCAACTATTGCTACAATTTCCCCTTCATAAATAACAGCAATTCGATCGCTAACATTTAAGATTTCATCTAACTCTAATGATAAAAGTAATACACCTTTTCCTTTATCCCTTTGCTCTATTAATCTCTTATGAATAAATTCAATTGCTCCTACATCTAAACCACGTGTTGGCTGTGCCGCAATTAATAAATCTGGATTTCGGTCTACTTCACGTGCAATAATTGCTTTTTGTTGATTGCCCCCAGATAGAGCGCGTGCTAACGTTTGCTCACTAGGTGTACGTACATCAAACTGTTCAATAAGAGCCTTTGCTTTTTCTGTAATTTTGCTGAAATTTAAAATCCCTTTCTTTGAAAACGGATTTTTATAGTACGTTTGAAGAACTATATTATCTCTAACAGAAAAATCAAGAACGAGTCCGTGTTTATGACGATCTTCTGGAATATGACCAATTCCTTCTTCTGTTATTCTTCTAACAGGCCAATTTGTTATTTCTTTTCCTTTAATTGCAATAGAACCTGACTCAACTTTTCGTAAACCAGTAATCGCTTCTATTAATTCACTTTGTCCGTTTCCATCAATCCCTGCAATCCCAACAATTTCCCCCGCACGAACAGTTAAGTCAAGGCCTTTTACAGCAGGTAGTTGACGTGCATCGTGAACAACAAGGTTTTCAATTGAAAGTACCTCTTCTTTTGGCTTCGCGTCTATTTTTTCTGTTTTAAAATTCACTTGACGTCCGACCATTAATTCTGCAAGTTTATTTTCATCCGTATTTGCAACGTCAACCGTTCCAATCCCTTTTCCTTTACGAATAATCGTACAACGATCGCAAACTTCCATAATTTCTTTCAACTTATGTGTAATAAGAACAATAGATTTTCCTTCTTGTACAAGCTTTTTCATAATTTGAATTAGCTCATGAATTTCTTGTGGTGTTAACACAGCTGTCGGTTCATCAAATATTAAAATTTCTGCACCGCGGTAAAGAGTTTTCAAAATCTCAACACGCTGTTGCATACCAACTGAAATATCCTGTATTTTCGCATATGGATCTACAGCCAAACCGTATTGTTCAGACAGTTTTTGAATTTCTTTAGCAGCATCCTCAACAGCAATTTTCCCTTTTTTCTTCGGTTCATTTCCGAGAATAATATTCTCTGTAACTGTAAAATTATGAACAAGCATAAAGTGTTGATGGACCATTCCAATACCAAGGTCATTTGCTATATTCGGATTTGTAATTTTTACAGGTTTACCTTTAATTTTAATTTCACCCTGCTCTGGTTGGTACAAACCAAATAGTACATTCATCAATGTGGATTTCCCTGCACCATTTTCTCCAAGTAAAGCATGTATCTCACCCTGCTTTACTTGCAGCGTAATATCATCATTCGCTACAATGCCTGGGAATACTTTCGTAATGTTATTCATCTCAATTACGTATTCCATTGTGTTCCTCCTTTTAACAGGGAACATTCCCTATTACACTATTAACTTATTAAGCAATTCGGAAGTTTTATACATACAAAGGTTAGTTCTATGAACTAACCTTTGCTATTTCTCTATTTATTTTTTTAGAGAAGCTTCGTATTCTTTATACTCTTTATCTGTAGCTGGCACTTTAATTTCACCGGCTGTAATTTTCTTTTCAAGCTCTTCTACTTTTGTTAAAATTTCAGGGTTAACTTTTTTCACGTTATCAGTTGTTTTTGAAATACCAATACCGTCATCTTTTAAGCCAAACTCTTCAATTTTCCCACCTTTTAAATTTCCATCTTTTGCTTCTTTAGCTACTTTTTCTACAGCTACATCAACACGTTTAATCATTGAAGTTAATGTTACATTTTCAGGCATACCTTCTTGATGTTGGTCACGGTCAACACCGATTACCCATACATTTTCACCTTTTTTCTTACGGTTTTTCGCTTCTGTGAACACACCGTTACCTGTACCACCAGCAGCATGATAAATTACGTCTACGCCTTGACCATACATTGCTGAAGCAAGAACTGTACCTTTTTCAGGCTTATCGAATGCTTCTGCATATTCAGATACGATTTCAATGTTTGGATTTACTGCCTTTGCACCAGCTTTAAATCCATTTTCAAATTTACTAATTAAATCACTTTTCATTCCACCAACAAATCCTACTTTATTTGATTTTGTTGACATAGCTGCTACCGCACCTACAAGGAATGATCCTTCATGATCTTTAAACGTAATGCTCGTTACGTTCGGTGCATCTACAACAGTATCTACGATTGCAAATTGTTGTTTTGAAGATTCTTTTGCTACTTCTTTAATTGCACCTTCTAATTTATAACCAATTCCGAATGTTAAATCATATTTATCTTTTGAGAATTTTTTTAAATTCGGAATATAATCAGCTTCTTTTTCAGACTGAAGGTAACGATAATTTGTCTTTTCTTTTAAACCATTATCTTTACCAAACTTTTGTAACCCTTCCCAAGAAGATTGGTTAAATGACTTATCATCAACGCCCCCAACATCCGTTACGAGACCAACCTTGAAGTCTTTATTGTCTTTCGTGTCTTTCTTGTCACTGCTCGCCTTATCCGAGTTACCACATGCACCTAAAACTGTACTTGCTGCTAATGTTAATGATAATAAAAGGCCTGCTTTTTTCTTCATACTAGAAACCCCTCCAAAAATGATATATATTTATTTATTTATTTATTCTTACGCTGCTGTTCCTTACTTCTTGCTGTCACCTCCCTAAAAAGGAATTTACCTACATACGCTTTCTTAATACGTGGAAGCTAAATTTATCAGCTCTAAAGTAATTGATAGAATATAAGATTGGCTCATCATTTTGATCATAGTGCATTTGTTTTAATACAAGCAGTGCTGTTTCAGGCTCACATTCTAAAATCGGTGAGATTTTAGGGTGATAGCCAATTGGCTCAATGTGGGCAACCGCATATGTTATGCGCTTATGTGTGTTATTATGTATCACCGTTAATAATGATTCCTCATTGTAACCCGATAAATCTGGCAATATTTCTTTTGCAAGTTTATCGATACAATACACAACAGGTTCCCCATCTGCTGTACGCACGCGTTCAATCATCACTGCATTAAAACCATCTTCACTATTAAACTTCTCTTTTTCCTCTTCTGTTAAAGTTGTAGTAGATGATGATAAAAAGATTGTTCCTGGTGTTTTCCCCACACTAGAAATCATATCTGTAATACTAGAAAGTTGTTCTATTCCAGAAGAAAATAATGGCTTTGCATTTACAAACGTCCCTACACCATGTCTACGAATGACAACATTTTCTTCTTCTAAAATACGCAACGCTTCCCTTAAAGTCGCTCTACTTACGCCAAGTTCTTTCGCTAAATCAAACTCTGATGGTAACTTTTGTCGTTCTTTATAAGCCCCATCTTTAATTTTTTCTTTGATGTGATCAATCACCCGTAGATATAGGTGACGACTATCGGATTTTACTGACATAAGACTCCCCCGCATTTCAATTATTCGACCTCTGATGTAAGACTTCTTTTCTCTTTTTTCAACTTACAACATAGTACAAATGACTAAACACCAAAATAAGCGTAATTGTCGAATAAATAATAATAATTTTTTTAAATGAAATTTTCACTCTTTATTGCATAAAAAAAACTTTGCACCATAAACATTCCTCATTTCGAGAAAAAGTTCGGCACAAAGATCCTTTACATCCTTTGTTACACACTTTTCCCCTCATAGTCTAGCAATTCATGGTTGCCAGGTAGAAACTTATGGACCTTATCTCCAAGATTATATGAGGCAGTGATTCTTTTCGAAGTAATCTTACCACTTGCTCTCATACGTGTCAACAAAATCTAACATTTTTCCGCATTAAATATCGAACATTTACATAAAACATACTCAAAGTATTCGTATTCTAAAGAGCACCCCTGAATGTAAGCCCTTTCTTTATTACTGAGTATAGTATATAACAAAAACACTATATAAAAAAGCCTAATTGTAAAAACAATTAGGCTTTTTTTAAGAACTTTTTTCTTGTACATCATTAATGAGCACTTCTCTCGGTTTACTACCTTCATATGGACCTACTACACCATTCATTTCCATTGCATCAATTAGGCGAGCAGCTCGCGTATAACCTACTCTAAACCTACGTTGTAACATAGAAACAGATGCTGTTTGCATTTCCACTACAAGTTGAACCGCTTCATCATATAATTCATCTTCTACTTCCTGCTTCGTATCAGGAACATCTTGCGGGATCATATCTTCTTGATATTGTGCTTTTTGCTGTCCAATGACATATTCTACAACTCTCTCAACTTCATCATCTGATAAAAATGCGCCTTGTACACGTACAGGTTTCGATGCACCAATTGGTATAAACAGCATGTCTCCACGACCTAGTAGCTTCTCTGCACCACCACCGTCAAGAATTGTACGAGAATCTGTTTGAGAAGATACAGCGAATGCAATACGTGATGGAATATTTGCTTTAATAACACCCGTAATAACATCAACTGACGGACGTTGCGTTGCAATAATTAAATGAATACCAGCAGCACGAGCCATTTGCGCTAGACGCATAATCGCATCCTCTACATCAGACGAAGCAACCATCATTAAATCTGCTAACTCGTCCACAATTACTACAATATAAGGTAATTCGGGTTGTTTCGCTTCTGATTGACTATTATGCTCTTTTATATAATCGTTGTATCCTTCAATGTTACGTGTACCACTATGAGCAAACAATTCATAACGACGTTCCATTTCACTCACAACTTTTTTCAATGCTTGCGATGCTTTTTTCGGATCAGTTACAACTGGCGTTAACAAATGAGGCACACCGTTATATACATTTAACTCTACCATTTTCGGGTCAATCATCATTAATTTTACTTCATGTGGTTTTGCACGCATTAAAATACTAACAATAATACCGTTAATACATACACTTTTCCCGCTACCTGTCGCACCAGCTACGAGTAAATGGGGCATTTTATTTAGACGGGCTAATACAGCTTCACCTGTAATATCTCGGCCAAGACCAATTAACAACTTCTCTTCCGGATGGTTATTAGCCTTAGAATCAAGCACTTCCCTCAGTGTTACCATCGAAACTTCTGAGTTCGGAACTTCGATCCCTACAGCTGATTTCCCGGGAATTGGCGCTTCAATACGAATGTCCTTTGCAGCTAAAGCAAGGGCTAAATCATCACTTAAACTGACAATTTTGCTTACTTTTACCCCCATATCAGGATACACTTCATATTTTGTAACTGCAGGGCCTCTATGTACTTTTGTTACTTTCGCTTTCACTCCGAAACTTTGGAATGTACGTTCTAATTTACGAGCATTCTCATAAATTTCCGCATTTTCATTTGTAACTTGCTTATTCTTTGGAAATTTTAATATATCAAGTGAAGGAAGCTTGTAATCTTTATTTTCTACATTTGAAAATTGCATAGGAGGTGCTTGCGCTTCACTCTCTAACGATTCAACAATTTTTTCTCCACGCTTTTTCTTTGGTTCTTCAATTGGCGGAGTCTCTTCAATAAACGGTGAAGTGATCAAATCTTCTTCCTCTACTTCGATTCGTTTATCCTCTTCTTCATTTACAGGATAATTCTCAGTGAAATTCGAAATAATCGGAGGATCAATTGAAATTTCTTCCATCGGCTCAATAATTTCTTCTTGTTCTGCAGCACGTTTGCTTCTTGTGCTTCTTGTTGTTTTTTTCTTTTCTGTTTGTTCAGCCGTTCTTTTAGCTCTCCAATCTTTATAATCCCCTTGCATCACTTGAAATTGACTTCTAAGAATTCTACCAACTGGCGCTAACACTTCTCCAATATGCTTATTTGTTATACAAAGTATACCGAGAATAACTAGAATAATACCAATGATATAAGCTCCTACTTCGTCAAATAAGAAGTAACATGTTGCGAACATAAGCGCACCAAACATACCACCACCTAAATGAACGCTATCTGGCCCCTTTTTCATTTCAAGAAAGAAGTTATCTTTCGTACTCACAATAACAGAAGTATTTTGCACTGCTCCATCTTTTGTAAGAAGGTTAAATAATGTAATATGACTAAACATTAATATCGCCAATACAATTAAATAAAATCCAATTAATCGTTTATTTAAAAGGTTCGGCCATCCGCGTTTTATAACAAAGGAAACCGATAAAGCTATTACACCTAACACACCAATTATGTACCACTCACCAAAGAAGAAGCGAAAAAATAACACAAACGATTTTCCTACAACGCCTAGCTGTAAAATCGTAATGATTGAAAGTGCAAAAAGAGTTAAACCGACAATTTCATAATACAAAGTTGGCTTTATCGTACGCCTTGCCTTTGCCTTCGTCCCTCTTTGCTTTTGTTTTGCCATTTCTTCACCTCGCGTTCTACATATAAATAAAGCTCCCCTCAAAATGCTCTATTTATATGTCTGTTTTCTCTATTTTTCAGGTCTTTATATCTTCTATTTTTACACTTCTTGTAAAATGCTAAATAAACAGAAGAAAGCAGCCTACTCATGGCTGCTCAACCGTCTTGTTTTTTATATTATACCATAGCTTCTAAACAAAATCCTTCTTTTTGCTAAAAGGTTATTTTCTGACCGGGCTCAAACTCTAAATAGTGAAGCGGGTCCGTACTTAGCACACGTACAATAGAATAACATCCATGTTCCTCTTCAGAAACCATTAATTCCACACCATTTATATTTACAACTTTTTGACTTTCACATTGTGAATAATCGGCCGGATACACAAGTTGCTCTGGCATAATTGTATATAAAATCATTGTAGCATTGTCCCTTCTGTACTATCTTCCGCACGAACATCTATTAATTCGTTTAATTTTCGAATTGCATTTCCAATACCGCCGACATCATCTATAAGACCGTACTTTACTGCATCCCCACCAATTACATTCGTCCCAATATCTCGCGTTAAATTTCCTTTCGCAAACATAAGCTCTTTAAAACGATCTTCTGTTACTTTCGAGTGCTTCGTCACAAAACGAATGACTCTTTCTTGCATCTTATCCAAATACTCAAATGTTTGTGGCACACCTATGACAAGACCTGTTAAACGAATTGGATGAATTGTCATCGTCGCAGTTTCCGCAATAAACGAATAGTCAGTAGAAACAGCAATCGGTACACCGATGGAATGTCCCCCACCTAAAACTAGAGATACTGTTGGTTTTGAAAGTGAAGCTACCATTTCAGAAATTGCTAGCCCAGCTTCAACGTCACCTCCAACCGTATTTAATATTAAAAGCAAACCTTCAATTTTCGGATTTTGTTCAATCGCAACAATTTGCGGAATGATATGCTCATATTTTGTTGTTTTATTTTGCGGTGGTAATTGAACATGACCTTCCACTTGTCCGATAATCGTTAAACAATGAATACGTGATTCATTCATCTGTGGTACATTTGTCTGTCCAAGCTGTTGAATTTTTTCAACTATTGAAGCCTCTTTTCCAACTTCTTTTGGCTCAGCTTCTTTTTCTTCATTTGTATATCGATCACGTTCTGTCATTTCGCATCCCCTTTCACTCGTATATAACTATTATTTCTTAAGTTATAAATTTCATTCGATAGGGTTAAAAAGAAAAAAGATCACCCATAAGGGTGATCTTTTTATACTTCCATAATAATCGGTAAAATCATAGGTTTTCTCTTTGTCTCTTCGTACAAGAACTGTCCTAATAATTCACGAATATTTTGTTTTAACATTGACCATTCAATTGAATATTCTTTAATTGACTGCTCAACAATCATACGTACAATCTCTGTAGATCGTTCAATTAACGCTTCTGATTCACGAACATATACGAAACCACGTGAAATGATTTCTGGACCAGAGATAATTTTCTTTTCATCTTTACCAAGCGTTACAACAACTACTAGTATTCCATCTTGAGATAACATCTTTCTATCTCGAAGAACGATATTACCAACGTCACCTACACCTAATCCATCAATTAAAACATTACCAGCTTGTACTTTACCGACTAAGTTCGCTTCATCGTCACCAAAAGCAATTACATCGCCTTTTTCTACGATAAAGATATTTTCTCTTGTAATCCCTACATCTTCAGCTAAATATGCATGTGCTTTTTGCATACGGAACTCACCATGTACGGGTACAAAGTACTTTGGTTTCATTAAATTTAACATTAATTTTAATTCTTCTTGGCTACCGTGACCTGACACGTGAACTTTTCGTTCGCCGTAATAAACAACTTCAGCTCCAGCTCTAAATAACAAATCAATAATTTTTGATACAGATATTTCATTACCCGGAATTGGCGAAGCAGCAATGATAACAGTATCACCTTTACGAATTGAAATTTGTTTATGTGCTTGTTTTGCCATTCTAGATAGAGCAGCCATCGGTTCACCTTGACTACCTGTCGTTAAAATAGCTACCTTCTTCTCTGGAAAGTTGTCTACTTCTTGTAATGAAATAACCATACCTTCTGGAACATCTAAATAACCAAGACGTCTTGCAATGTCTACTACTTTCACCATACTACGTCCTACTACCGCTACTTTTCGCCCTGTTTCAGCAGCTGCATCAAATACTTGTTGAATACGATGTACATTCGATGCAAATGAAGCAACGATAATACGACCTTCTGCGCCGTAGAACACTTTAGAGATTTCTACACCAACTTCTTTTTCTGAACCTGTATAGCCTGGGCGCTCTGCGTTTGTACTATCAGATAATAAGCAAAGTACGCCTTCATTTCCGATTTGCGCCATTTTCCCAAGGTCTGCTCCACTATTTCCAATTGGAGTTTGATCGAATTTAAAGTCTCCCGTATATACGACTGCACCTTTTGATGTATGGAAACAAACGCCAACAGAATCCGGAATACTATGTGTCGTTCCGAAGAATGACACCGTTGTAGTGTTAAATTCTACTGTTGAATTTGAATCGATTGTTTTTAGGTCTACACGGCCTAACATGCCCGCTTCACCAAGTTTTTCTTGTATAAGTCCTACTGTTAATTTCGTTGCATAGACTGGAATAGATAATTTACGAAGTACATACACAATTCCACCAATATGATCTTCATGACCGTGAGTAATAAATAAACCTTTTACTCGCTCTTGATTTTCCACTAAATATGTAATATCAGGAATAACGATATCAATTCCAAACATTTCATCTCCCGGGAACATTAACCCTGCATCTACAATAAAGATTTCAGAATCAATTTCAACACAGTACATGTTTTTCCCGATTTCACCTACTCCACCAAGAGCAAATACTTTAACAGACTCATTCTCTTTTCTCTTCATGTTGTTGCCTGGTTTAAAAATCTTGCAAACACTGATTTCACTAAAATTGCAGAGACACCAGGGGAAACTCTACAACCACCATATTTTCACCGTCCAAGACGAATGTCCTTACCGTTATGCGATATCATGTCCTTGTTTATTTTTTAAACCAGGTTTCACCTCTCTTTCATTATATAAATCAAATATCTTATTCGATATGATATGAAAATTTAATTAAATTATAATTTTTCCCAATTTTGCTAAGCATACCCGTACTAAGCTACTTAGCCATATTATACCTGATACAAGAAATAGAACACAAGTTAAATCGTGCGAAAGAAAGAGTAAAAGAACGGAATGACAACAAAAGTATCGAACGTATTTCCTTTATATTTACTCCGATTTTATACTCCATATTATTTTGAAAAACTAGCCATACATACGCTAAATTCATTTCATAATAGGGAGTTTCAAGATTTATTTTTCTAGAATCCAACAAAAACACTTACAAAATGGAGTTTTTTTATGAATTACGTCACATTTGAGGGGATTTCTCTAAAAACAGACACCGTAGTTTATTACGTTTATGCCATAATATCTATCATTTTTTGACTCAGTTAAAGGGGTACAATTATTTTCTTATACACATAATGAAGAAGCGATTAATATTCTTATAAGAACACATATAGGTGAGAAAAAGAGGAAAAGATTTGCATATAATAAAAAATGACCTAGTTCTACACTAGGTCATTTTTTATTAACGAGGGATAGATTGCATTACAGATTGTAACGTTACTCTTTCTTCTTCTGTTAATGGAAGAAGTGGTAAACGTACAGAACCTACATCTAATCCAACCATTTGTAACGCTGTTTTTACTGGAGTTGGACTTGGCGCCATAAATAATGAATCAGTTACTCTTACAAGTAATTGATGTAATTTTTGTGCCTTCTTAAATTCTCCTGCTTGAAATGCTGTAATCATTTCTTGCATTTCGTTTCCGATAACATGAGAGGCTACCGAAACGATACCTTTCGCTCCAACTGCCATAGCTGGTAACGTTAAACCGTCATCACCGCTGTATACCGCAAAGTCGTCCGCTGTTTTTTCAATGATTTCTGTCATTGTTAACACATCGCCGCCGGCATCTTTAATAGCAACAATGTTTTCTATTTCTGATAAACGAACAACTGTATCAACGGAGATTTGTACAATAGATCGTCCTGGAACGTTATATAGCATAACCGGAAGCGGCGTGCTTTCAGCAATTGCTTTAAAATGCTGATACATTCCTTCTTGACTCGGTTTGTTATAATACGGTGCTACTAGCATTACTGCATCCACACCAACTTCTGTTGCCTTTTTTGTTAAGTCAATAGAAGCATGCGTATTATTGCTACCTGTTCCAGCGATTACGGGCACTCTTTTATCGACAACAGATACGACATGGCGATATAACGCTACTTTCTCTTCTGAAGTTAATGTAGGAGATTCTCCTGTCGTTCCTCCTACCACGATTGCTGTTGTACCGTTATCAATTAAATAATTTACCAATTTCGTTGTCTTTGCAAAATCGATATTCCCGTTTATATCAAACGGTGTTACCATCGCGGTTGCAATTGTCCCAAAATCTATCATGGTCTCACTCCTTATTGTTCCAGTTGCTTTTCTTTTGAAAGCTCAAACGCACTATGTAATGCATTTACAGCCTCCACTAAATCAGTCTCTTTTACAAGAACCCAAATTGTTGTATGACTATCTGCCGATTGCAGGATTTGAATACCTTTTTCCGCTAAAGCTGTAACGATTTTCGCAGTAACCCCTGGGTATCCTGCCATTCCAGCTCCAACGATAGATACTTTCGCACAATGTTCTGTCACAATTGGCTCATATCCAAGGTTCTGTAATAATTTAACTGCATGACTTGATACATTATCACTCACCGTATATGCTACGCCAGTAGGTGAAATATTAATTAAATCAACACTTATTCCTTCGTTCGCCATCTCTTTAAACACATGTTGTTGCAAATCATATGCCGTTTCTTTTGCAAGCACTTTAATTTGCGTTACGTTTGATACGTGAGCAATGCCCGTAACAGGACGTTCTTCTACATCACGACCTCTTGTAGCACCGTCATATGCTGAAATAAGCGTACCTTCACTATCAGAATACGTAGAACGTACACGAAGTGGCACTTTTGCATGCATCGCAATTTCAACTGCACGTGGATGAACGACTTTCGCACCTTGATAAGCCATGTTACAAATTTCGTTATACGTTACAGTTTGAAGATGACGTGCATCTTTTACAATACGAGGATCTGCAGTCATAACACCTTCTACATCAGTGAATATATCGATGTATTCAGCATGAAGTGCAACACCTAATGCTGAAGCTGAAGTATCACTACCTCCGCGTCCAAGTGTTGTCGTATCACCTTTTTTCGTTTGCCCTTGGAATCCTGTAACGACGATTACATCTACATTTTCTAACTCTTCATGTATACGATCGCAATTCATTTCAATAATCTTTGCATTCGTAAAGTCATCATTCGTTACAAAACCAGCTTGTGCACCATTTAATGCTGCTGCTTTTATACCGTTCTCATTCAACATATTAGAGAAAACAATTGCAGAGATTAACTCTCCGCATGATAATAATAAATCTTGCTCACGTTTAGAAATAGTAGATTCCTCTTGATTTACAAGACTTAATAACGTATCCGTTGCATATGGTTCACCTTTACGGCCCATAGCAGATACGACAGTAACTACTTTATAACCAGCAGCTAATGATTTTTTTATATGATGAAGCGCATGCTTACGTCCATTGTCATCACGTACTGATGTGCCACCAAATTTTTGAACAATTATTTTCATATTTTGCACCTTCTCTTAGCCGTTTACACTAATTGTAATTTTACTAAGCGCTCTGCAATTTGAACAGAATTCCATGCAGCGCCTTTTAATAAGTTATCAGATACGACCCAAAGATGGAATCCTTTATCGTTATTTAAATCTTTACGGATTCTTCCAACGAATACTTCGTTTTTACCTACTGCAGTAGCTGGCATTGGATATAACTGCTCTTCTGGATTATCTTGCAGAACAATACCTTCCGCATTTGCAAGTAAGCTCTTTAATTCTGCTACTGTTACGCCTTCTTTTTCTACTTCGATGTAAACAGACTCAGAGTGTCCTGATACAACTGGTAAACGTACACATGTTGCCGCTACTTCTAATTCAGGCATATGCATAATTTTTTTCGTTTCGTTAATCATTTTCATTTCTTCAAACGTAAATCCATTATCTTGGAATTTATCAATCTGTGGAATCGCATTAAAAGCAATTGGGAAATGCTTCTTATCACCTGATACAGGAAGAACATTTGCCTTAACTTCTTCGCCATTTAAGATTGCTTGTGATTGTTCATGCAGTTCTTCAATAGCTGCCGCACCAGCACCTGATACAGCTTGATATGTGGAAACGATTACTCGTTTTAAACCATATTGCTGACGAACTGGCTCAAGAGCTACTACCATTTGAATTGTAGAACAGTTTGGATTTGCAATAATACCATTATGCTCTTTTAAGTCGTTTTCATTTACTTCAGGTACAACAAGTGGCACGTTTTCTGTCATACGGAATGCACTTGTATTATCAACAACAATCGCACCGCGTTTTGCTGCTTCTGGCGCTAATTGTTTCGATACAGATCCACCAGCACTAAATAGTGCGATATCTACTCCTTCAAAGCTTTCAGGAGTTGCCTCTTGAACTGTAAATTCTTCGCCTTTAAATACAAGTTTCTTACCTGCAGATCGTTTAGATGAAAGTAACGTTAATTTCCCGATTGGAAATTCTCGTTTCTCTAAAGTATTTAACATTTGTTCACCAACTGCGCCGGTTGCTCCAACTACAGCGACATGAAAAGTTTTTTGCTTTTCCATCACTATGCCCCTTTCTAGATACCAATCCTTCTATAACTTAGAATCAGAAGGAGTATACAATACCCCTTCTGATCTTAATAACGTTAATTTTATCATATTCTACAGTAAGAATGATGGTTTCATCAAAAATTGTCCGTTTTTTTTCGTTTTTTAATTCATATATCTGAATTTTTCTACGACCACCGGTTGCAATTGCTTCCCTTGCAGCGCTTCTAACACTGTATCTTCCAGCAGCTCCATGCGAGCTACCATTGAGTTCGGTTTTTTCTCTGGTGCATCTTGGCCGAATGGGACGAAGTAGATGTTTTTTGTTGCCATTAGGCGCATGAGATTTACTCCATTAAGCCCTAGAGCATCATTCGTCGAAACAGCCAATACGACAGGCTTGCCATTTCTTAACGTCGCTTTCGCTGCCATTAATACTGGAGAGTCTGTCATTGCATTTGCAAATTTACTCATAGAATTCCCTGTTAGTGGTGCAATTACCATACAATCTAGTGGAATTTTAGGTCCTAGTGGTTCTGCACCAACGATTGAATTAATTGCTTTAAAACCTGTTATTTCTTCAATCTTCTTAATCCACTCTGCTCCTTCTCCAAATCTAGTATTTGTTGATTGAACAGTGTAAGAAACAACAGGACGTACTTCTGCTCCCTCAGCAATTAATTTTTCTAAATGAGGCATTACTTCTTCGTACGTACAATGTGAACCTGTAAATCCGAAACCAATTCGTTTCCCCTTCAAACTCATTTCTTTTCCTCCTCCTTTGCAATTGCATCTGCTGCTAATAACTGAGAAAGAACATTTGCTAAAATTTGCCCAGCCGTTTTTGGGGCAACAATACCTGGTAATCCAGGTGCTAGCAATGCTTTGACTCCTCTTTTTTCCGCATATCTAAAGTCAGTACCGCCTGGTTTAGAAGCTAAATCAATCACTAACGTATGAGCTGGCATTTTTGCAATAACATTCGCTGTTACAACGAGATGCGGAATCGTATTAATTACAATATCGATATTTCCTACTTCTTTCTCTATGTCTTGCATATGAAAAGGAGAAAACATCATTTCTGTAATACGTGCAATATGTTCAGATCGTCTTGCTCCAACTTTGACATGGGCTCCTAATGATTGAAATGCTCTCGCAACACTCATTCCTGTTCTCCCAAATCCTAGAACCATTACATTGGACCCATGAATTGTATAGTCGGTATGTTGAATTACCATCATTAATGTACCTTCTACCGTTGGAATAGAATTGTATATTGCTACATCATCACGATCAAATAATTTAACAAGTTTTCGATTCGTAGTAGATACGAGATTTTCCAAGTAAGGTGTACCAATACCGGAATATATAGTAAAGTGTTCTGGTGTATTTTCAATTTGTTCTTTCGCTATTGAAACTTTTTCATTTGAAAAAATAGTATCTACTTCTCCTTTGGCATTTGTACCGGCAACCGGCAAAATAATTGCGTCTACAGAAGTGAAATCTAAATTTTGTATACTTTCTTTTGCTGCCCCTGTGAAACCATGATCTAACTGATCAAAACCTATCAAAGAAAGTTTCGCATCCAATTCAACTAGCTTACGAATTACTTCTAGCTGCCTTGCATCTCCTCCTATGACAGCAATATGCATCTCAGTCAACATTCCCTAATTCACCTTCTTTTTCTGTCATTTATAAGAAAAGTGCCTACTTTTTCTTTTTCCTCCACATCATATGTAATGTACGAGTTTATGGTGATTGAAAATCCAAATGCACATATGATTTATCAGGTTTCTATGTAGATACAAAAAAAGATGACCAAAATGGCCATCCTTCACTCCGAATTTGAACGATCTATACTATCACAAAGAAGCATATCGTGTCCGACTTTCTTTATTTGACTCCATGCCACTCTTACTTCTTGTGGTTCCTTTTTAAAACCTCCCCACTTCCCTACAGGTATTATAAGTGTTTGTATTTGTCCGTCTTTCTCATTAATCTCTAAATCCATATAACCTAAGGCTCCCATTTTTTCCGCTTTTTCTATATCTACAACCTCTTTACCGCTTAATTCACTTAATCGCATACTCACTCCACTCCCCTACTAAATTTTTCATTTGCATTGTCTATAATTAGTACCTATTCTATATGTATAAAAAAAATAACCTTCTCTCATTTAAAAAGAGAGAAGGTTATTTTCAGATACATCGTAAAAGTTGATTATAGTTTTATTCCTTTTGGAAGTTTTCCATCTGGACTAATTAATGCTGCAGAGAATTCATCTGTAAACATGTTACGAATTAACCCATCTACATTTTCTTTTGTTACAGTGTTTACACTTTCGATAATCTCATCAAGTGAACGATGCTTACGAAGTAGCAATTCATTTTTACCATTACGGCTCATACGACTATTCGTACTTTCTAAACTTAACATTAAGTTTCCTTTTAATTGCTCTTTACTATTAATAAGCTCTTTTTCTGTAATACCTGTATTTTTCAATGTTTCTAATGTTTCTTGCATTGTTTCATACAGTGTATCTAATTGTTGACTACCTGTTCCACCATACAGTGTTAACATACCTGTATCTTCATAAGAAGAATGGTAAGAAAATACTGAGTAAGCTAACCCACGTTGCTCACGTACTTCTTGGAATAAACGGCTACTCATACTACCGCCTAAAACGTTATTTAATACAATTAAGTTATAAATATCTTCGTGTCCCATTTGTAAGCCTTTATATCCTAAACATAAATGAGCTTGTTCTGTTTCCTTTTTACGTGCTACTTTGTTAAAATGGAAAATTGGACTATGTACTTGTTCACGGTTTGTTGTTCCTTCATAACTACCGAAATATTGCTCTACCGTTTGTAAGAAGGCTTCATCAATATTTCCTGCAACTGAAACAACTACATTTTCAGGTGTATAATGATCCTTAATATATTGGCGTAGCGTATCACCTGTAAACGTATCAAGTGTTTCTTCTGTTCCTAAAATAGGATATCCAAGCGGATGCGTTTCATATGTTGCTTTCGTTAACATATCATGCACAATATCGTCTGGAGCATCTTCGTACATTTTAATTTCTTCACATACGACATTCTTCTCTTTTTTCAATTCTTCTTCATCAAATGTTGAATTAAAGAACATGTCAGCTAATACATCTAAAGCATATTTAGCATGTTCATCTAGCACTTTTGCATAGTAACAAGTGTACTCTTTTGAAGTAAAAGCATTCACTTGCCCACCAATACTATCAAATGATTCTGCAATTTCGCGTGCACTACGTGTTTCTGTCCCTTTAAAGAACATATGCTCTAAAAAGTGAGAAATCCCGTTATTTTTTTCATTTTCATTTCTTGATCCCGCATGGATCCAAATACCAATCGCAACCGATCTTACAGTTGGTATATTTTCCATAACTATTCTTACACCATTTTTACAAGTATATTTTTTAATCAAAAACTTTCCTCCTACTGCCAGTTTCTCTAAATAAGTGCTATTATTTAATGATAACAAGTTTAAGGATGAATGTCATGCAAATGTATTTAATCCACACGTTTTTCATCCAGTAATTCTGTTATATTCCCTACTTTATATCCTTGTTCCTTCAATTTTTTTATCATTGTATCTAATGCTTCTGCCGTTGACGAAGTAGGATGCATTAATACGATAGCACCTGGGTGTATTTTTCTCATTACTCTCTGCAATAGTACATCTGGCTCAGGTCGCTTCCAATCGATTGTATCGACAGTCCACATAATCGTTCCCATTTGGAAATCATCAGCGATTTTCACGACTTCATCCCGAAAACTTCCACTCGGCGGGGCAAACCATCTCACCTTTTGATTCGTAGCAGCTTCAATCATTCGATTTGTTTTTTGTAACTGCTCTCGTATTTCATCAGACGATAGCGTTTTCATATTAGGGTGCGTATAAGAATGATTTCCGACTTCTTGATTTGCATCGACAATCATTTTTGCAAATCGTAAATTTTCTTTCACCCAACGTCCTTCTAAAAAGAAAGTCGCCTTCACATCATGCTTTTTCAATATTTCTAATATACGAGGCAAATACTCGTTTCCCCATGCCACATTTATTGTTAATCCCACCATCTTTTTATTCGGATGCCCCCTATAAATTGGAGCAGGTGATAAATCTTCTAAGTGGACACTCGGTGATACTTCCTTAAATTCAAGGTGTTTTTGATCAAATTCCTTTAGCTTCTTCATATTGTTATAGGATGCTTCCATATCAACTTGTCTTCCATTATATCCTGGTGTTGCTTTCCATATCTTATCAATCATCGCATTTTGAGGTGCAATCTCATATTGTTTTGCATGCTTTTGAATTTCTTCATATAAGTTATCCTGTGCAAAAACAGAATAAGAGCCTAAACTGACATATAAAGAAAATATACATATGTATGCCAATATACGAACTTTCATATAAACCCTCCCAAATTAACTATATAAAAAAACATTTTTCTTCTTATCTTTGTTAATTTGAGCGTTATAATGAAAACTATACCTATACTGACATAAAAATATATATAAATCATATTTTTACATAACAAAAAAAGCCAGTTAAACTGGCTTTCGCTTATTGCTGCTCTTGTTTGTTTTCTTCTTTAGCAGCTTCTTTTTCTTGCTCTTCTTTTAGCAATACTTTTCTAGATAGATTAACACGACCTTGCTTGTCAATCTCGATAACTTTAACCGTAATTACGTCACCGATTTTTACAACGTCTTCTACTTTACCTACACGCTCAAGTGCAAGTTCAGAAATGTGAACTAATCCATCTTTACCGCTGAATAATTCAACGAAAGCACCGAATTTCTCAACACGTTTCACTTTTCCTTCGTAGATTTCACCTACTTGTACTTCGCGAACGATATCTTCGATAATTTTCTTAGCTTTGTCGTTCATTTCTTGGTTTATTGAAGAAATGAATACTGTGCCATCTTGCTCGATGTCAATTTTAACGCCAGTTTCTTCAATAATTTTATTGATTTGTTTACCGCTCGGTCCGATAACGTCACGGATTTTATCTGGATTAATTGTCATTGTAATAATCTTTGGAGCGTACGCTGATAATTCAGTGCGTGGCTCTGGAATAACAGATAACATATGATTTAGAATGTGCACACGACCAACTTTCGCTTGTTGTAATGCCTCTTCTAAAATCTCACGAGATAGACCATCGATTTTAATGTCCATTTGTAGTGCAGTTACACCTTGTGCTGTACCTGCTACTTTAAAGTCCATATCACCTAAATGATCTTCCATACCTTGAATATCAGATAAAATTGTGTAATGCTCACCAGTTTTAACTAGACCCATTGCAATACCTGCAACTGGAGCTTTAAGTGGAACACCAGCATCCATCATTGCTAAAGTACTACCACAAATACTTGCTTGTGAAGTAGAACCATTTGATTCTAAAACTTCAGATACAAGACGTACTGTGTATGGGAAATCTTTTTCAGATGGAATTACAGGCTCAAGTGCGCGTTCTCCTAGTGCACCGTGACCGATTTCACGACGACCTGGTCCACGCATTGGTCTAGTTTCACCAACACTAAATGATGGGAAATTGTAATGGTGCATAAAGCGTTTTGATTCTTCTACACCAAGACCATCTAAAATTTGCACATCGCCTAATGCACCTAATGTACAAATACTTAATGCTTGTGTTTGTCCACGAGTGAACAAACCAGAACCGTGTGTACGAGATAAAATGCCAACCTCTGATGCTAATGGACGGATTTCGTCACCTTTACGGCCATCTGGGCGGATTTTTTCAACTGTAATAAGACGACGTACTTCTTCTTTTACAATTTTATATAAAATCTCATTTACTTGTCCTAATGTATCAGCGTCAGCTTCCTGCGCTTCGTAATGCTCAATAACACGCTTTTTCACTTCGTTAATTGCATCTTCACGTGCATGTTTCTCATGTACTTGAATTGCTGAATGCATATCTTCTTCAGCCATTTCACGTACAGCTTGGTTAAGATCAGCGTCAACTTCATAAAGTTTCACTTCTGATTTCTCTTTACCTACAGCTTGTACAATCTCTTCTTGGAATGCAATTAGACGTTTAATTTCGTCATGACCAAACATAATTGCTTCTAACATTGTTTCCTCAGGCACTTGATCTGCTCCTGCTTCAACCATGTTAATTGCATCTTTCGTACCAGCTACAACAAGGTGAATATCACTTTGTTCTTGCTGTTCTACTGTTGGGTTGATAACGAATTCGCCGTTAATACGACCAACTGTTGCACCCGCGATTGGACCTTCAAATGGAATATCTGAAATCGATAACGCTAATGAAGAACCAAGCATAGCTGCCATTTCAGAAGAACAATCTTGATCAACACTCATTACGATGCTGACAACTTGTACTTCGTTACGGAAACCATCTGCGAAAAGTGGACGGATTGGACGGTCGATTAAACGACTTGCCAAAATTGCTTTTTCACTTGGACGACCTTCACGTTTAATGAAACCGCCAGGAATTTTTCCGACTGCATATAAACGCTCTTCATAGTTTACTGTAAGTGGGAAGAAATCTACATTTTTTGCTTCTTTTGATGCAGTTGCTGTAGATAGAACCGCTGTATCGCCATATCTTACTAATACTGCTCCGTTCGCTTGTTTTGCAAGCTGACCAGTTTCAACTGTTAGCTGGCGACCAGCTAAATCTATCGAGAAGACTTGCTTTTCTTGACTCATTTAAGTACCCCTCTCAATTTAAAGTATTCAATTCTTCTATGTAAATGGATAGTATATCACAATATTCTACCTCTAGTATTGCCTAAAATTAAGTAAGCTATAAAGCGTAGAAGATATATTTTTACCTAACAAAAAAGCGGGAATATTCCCGCTTCTTTGACTATCGACGTAAGCCAAGCTTTGTGATTAATTCACGGTAACGTGTGATATCGCTATTACGAAGGTAAGTTAGTAAGTTACGACGTTTACCAACCATCTTTAATAGACCACGACGTGAATGATGATCTTTCTTGTGAGTACGTAAGTGCTCGTTTAGAGTGTTAATTTGCTCCGTTAGGACAGCAATTTGAACCTCTGGAGAACCAGTATCAGTCTCATGAGTTCTAAATTGTGCAATGATTTCATTTTTACGCTCTTGTGTTAAAGCCATCCTATTTCACCTCCTATTAATTAAACCCCCAATTACCTAGCAAGCGTCGGTGAGTCGCAATGCCAAGCAATGGTTGTCATAAAGTACATAACATAGAATACTACTTTTCATTTGAAAAAGCAAGTATATTCTTTTCGCTCACAAAATATTCTTGGGCTGTTTTCTTATCTTTTGCGATTTGTTCAACTAACTCATCAATACCGTTGAATTTCTTTTCTGCTCTTATACGCATATGCCACTCTACTGTAACATTTTGATCGTATATATCTTTGTTAAATTCAAATAAATGCACTTCAATTGATAATTGACGCTCATCTTCTTTAAAAGTCGGTTTATATCCAATATTACATACACCATCGTACCATTCACCGTGAACTTTTAATCTCACTGCATAAACACCTACAGGTGGCAATAAATACTCATCACTTAAACCTACATTAGCTGTTGGAAAACCAATTTGACGTCCACGTTTGTCGCCGTGTATAACTGTTCCCGCTACAGTATAGGCTCTACCTAAAATAGATGGAATTTGCTCCATTTCGCCATTTCGAATTAACTTTCGTAATGCTGTAGAACTTACTTTCTCTTCTTGAAATTCAACTTTTTCAATCACAGTCTGTGTAAACTCCCCTCTTGCATGAAATGGTAAAGTCTCCATCTTTCCTTTTCCTAAACGTCCATATGAATAATCAAACCCCGCTACTACATGCTTTACATTTAAACCAATAATATAATCATCTACAAATTGTTGCGGTAATAACCCTGCAAATGATTCATCAAATTTAATTACATATAATATATCGATTCCTAAGCTTTCGACTATTTTTTCTTTATCGCGCATCGGTGTAATATACTCCACATGCGCATCCTTTTTTCCTAAAACAACAGATGGATGAGGATGAAATGTCATAACTGCACTTTTATATCCTCGGTCGTCCGCTATTTTTTTCGCAGTTCGAATTACACATTGATGTCCTAAATGAATGCCATCAAAAAATCCTAATGCCATTACAGTAGGTGGTAATTCTAATTTATTTTGTTCATGTGGATGAGTTAAATGAATAAGTTTCACGCTTGAATTCACCTTTTTCTGTAATAATCCTTCCAATAATTCATTATAGCTTTAGTTCTTGATTATTCACAAGTACTTTCATCGGCTTTAACATACCAGGATGTTTCGGATGATGTTCATAAATTGCTAAGCAACGATCATTTTTATCAAACACTGTAATAAATGGTGCTGTTATTTCTAATTCATTTTTTAAGAACATACCATTCTTTATTTTCTCTGCTTGCTTTTCATCTACAACCATTTTTGGAAACTTACTTAATGCTTCATCAATTGAAATGAAGATAGACTCTACTGTTCCATTTTGCACGTTTTCTTCAATTTCTTCAAATGATATGCAATCTTCTAATAAAAATTCACCAGATGCCGTTCTTATAAGGTGCGACATATGTGATGGGAAACCAAGTTTTTCCCCGATCATTACAGCTAACGTTCTTACATATGTTCCTTTACTACACGTTACACGGAAACGGAATGAAATATTTTCTCCTTCAAAAACTTCACGATCATCAAGTAATATGAATTCATGAATTGTAATTGTACGAACTGGACGTTCCACCTCTTGCCCTGCTCTTGCATATTCGTATAATTTTTTCCCGTTTACTTTTACAGCCGAGAACATTGGTGGCATTTGTTCAATCGTGCCTGTTAATTCCGCAAGGACTTTCTCTACTTCCTTACGAGTAATAGTACGATCTACATTTTTCGTTTCAACAACCTCACCAGAAGCATCTTCAGTTGTCGTTGAAAACCCTAATGTTACTTCACCTTCATATGTTTTCGTTTCACTTGTTAAAAATTGTGCAATTTTCGTTGCTCTTCCAACGCAAATTGGTAATACTCCTGTTACATCAGGGTCTAATGTTCCCGTATGACCAATTCTCTTTTCTCGCAATATCTTTCTTAATTTAAATACACAATCATGTGATGTCATGCCTTTTGGCTTATGTAATAATACTACACCTTCCATATATGTTCACCTCATCATAATTCTCTCGTAGTAAATATCCAAAACTTATTTTGCATTGAAAAAATGGATAGACAAATGTCTATCCATTATTCTTCACGTTTACCGTCTTTATTAATTTCATGTAAAAGTGTATCAATTCGATGACCATATCCGATAGACTCATCAAACTCAAAGGTAATTTCTGGTGTTTTACGAAGACGAATACGTTGGCCAATTTCTGAACGAATAAAGCCTTTTGCCTTCGCTAAACCTTTTAAAGTATTTTCTTTCTGTTCTTCATCACCTAAAACAGAAATATATACTTTAGCAATTTGTAAATCACCACTCACTTGTACATCAGTTACTGTAACAAATCCAATACGTGGGTCTTTAATTTTACGACTGATAATGTCGCCTAATTCTTTTTTCATTTGCTCGCCCACACGGTTCGCACGTAATTTCATAACTCTTCACCTCATTCAATACCATTCCAAATGTGTTATTGTACGTTCAATTTCAGGAAATGAATCGATGTACTCAAGTACACGATTCATTTCTTTCTCACAGATAACACGATTTGAGGATACGGAAACAACTGCAATTTCTGTACGTTGCCATACATCTTGGTGCCCAACTTCAGAAACAGCTACATTATAGCGCTGTTTTACACGAGTTAACACACGTTGTAAAATTGCACGTTTCTCTTTTAAAGAATGCACATCGTAAATCATACACTCGAATGAGAGTGAAGCGATAATCATCGCTTCACTTCTTCCATAATGTACGCTTCAATGATGTCCCCTTCTTTAAGATCATTATATCTCTCAATTGTAATACCACACTCATAGTTTTGTGCAACTTCTTTTACGTCGTCTTTGAAACGTTTTAACGTATCAAGTTGTCCTTCGAAAATTACTACGCCGTCACGGATAATACGTACGCCACTATCACGCGTAATTTTACCGTCTGTTACGTAACAACCTGCGATTGTTCCAACTTTTGTTACTTTAAACGTTTGACGAACTTCTGCTTGACCGATTACTTTTTCTTCGAATTCTGGATCAAGCATACCTTGCATAGCTGCTTCAATCTCTTCGATTACTTTATAAATAATACGGTGTAAACGAATATCAACGTTCTCTAATTCAGCTGTACGCTTCGCGTTCACATCTGGACGTACGTTAAATCCAATTACAATTGCATTAGATGCAGAAGCTAAAATGATATCAGATTCTGTAATCGCACCTACACCAGTGTGAATGATTTTAACTTTTACGCCTTCAACATCAATTTTACGAAGTGATGCTGCCATCGCTTCAACAGAACCTTGTACGTCTGCTTTTACGATTAAGTTAATTTCTTTTACATCGCCCTCTTGGATTTGTTGGAATAAATCTTCAAGGCTTAATTTAGATTTCTCACCACGTTGTGCAACTAACGCTTCTTGTGCACGTGATTCACCAATTTGACGAGCTTTCTTCTCATCAGCAAATGCCATGAAACGATCTCCAGCCTGTGGTACTTCGTTTAAACCAGTAATTTCAACAGGAGTTGATGGACCAGCAACTTTTACACGACGACCAATATCACTTACCATTGCACGAACACGTCCGAATGAAGTTCCAACAACGATTGGATCTCCAACTCGAAGCGTACCATTTTGAACAAGTAATGTCGCGATAGTTCCTTTACCTTTATCAAGCTGTGCTTCGATTACTGTACCAGTTGCATAGCGGTTTGGATTTGCTTTATATTCTTCTACTTCACTTACAAGAAGAATCATTTCTAGTAAGTTGTCAATGCCTTCGCCTTGAATTGCAGAAATTGGTACGAAAATAGTATCTCCGCCCCAAGCTTCTGGAACTAATTCATATTCAGTTAGTTCTTGCATTACGCGATCAGGGTTTGCAGCTGGTTTATCCATTTTATTCACAGCAACAATAATTGGTACTCCTGCTGCCTTCGCATGGTTAATTGCTTCAACCGTTTGTGGCATAACACCGTCATCCGCTGCAACAACAAGGATTGTAATATCCGTTACTTGTGCCCCACGAGCACGCATCGTTGTAAATGCTGCGTGACCAGGTGTATCTAAGAATGTAATCTTCTTATCGTTTACTTCAACTTGATATGCACCGATATGCTGAGTAATTCCACCCGCTTCGCCTGCAGTTACTTTTGAGTTACGAATAGAATCCAGTAATGTTGTTTTACCATGGTCAACGTGTCCCATGATTGTAACTACAGCTGGACGTTCTTTTAAGTTCTCTTCATCATCTTGCTCATCAATGAATGTTTCAAACTCAGTCTCGCTTACAATTACTTCTTCTTCTACTTCAATACCGTAGTCGTTAGCAATTAACTCAATTGTATCTTTATCCAAGTCTTGGTTAATTGTTGCCATAATTCCAAGCATGAAGAGCTTCTTAATAATTTCAGATGGCTCTTTGCTTAATTTTTTAGCAAGATCTCCTACTGTAAGGCTTCCAGAGAAAGTAATTTTATCTGGTGTTTCTACAATTTGAGTTTGTTGTCTACCAGCAAAGTTCTCTTGACGTTTGTCTTCGTTTCCTTTGCCTTTTTTCTTTTTCTTATTGCTGTTCTTTTTACTGCGAACAACTTTTTCTTCTACTTCAAACTCATCTGCAACAGAAGGTTTTTCAGTTTGATATTCATTATCTAATTTATTTACTACTTCATCGTCTAACATTGTCATATGATTCGAAACCTCGATATTCATTTCTTTTAGTTTTGTCATAAGATCTTTACTTGAGATATTATGTTTTTTTGCATATTCATGCACTCGAATTTTACTCATACCTTCACCCCCGGTAATTTGTATCGAGCATGCTACGCAGCTTTTTCGCAAAGCCTACATCTAACACAGCTACAACGACTCGCTCATCTCTCCCAATCGCATGCCCTAATTGTTGTCGATTTTCGACCTTTCTCATTGGTACGTTGTAGTACGTAGTTTTATCTGTGATGCGTTTTGTAGTATTTACTGACGCATCTTCAGATAGCAATACAAGTTTTGCTTTGCCACTTCGTACTTCTTTTAAAACGAGTTCTTCACCCGAAATAATTTTCCGAGCCCGGTTTGCTAGTCCTAAAAACGATTTCCAATCGGACACTTATTTCGACTCCTTCTCAACAAGCTCAAGAAGCTCTTCATATAAAGAACCGTCGATTTTCGCTTTTAGATGATGTTCCAAAACATTTTTCTTTTGAGCTTGAAGAATGCTCTCCTTGTCCTTCGACAAGTAAGCACCTCGTCCTGATTTTTTCCCAGTTAAATCAATGGACACTTCTCCCTCTTTGGAACGAACAATGCGAACGAGCTCTCGTTTTGATTTCATTTCTTGCGTTGCAACACATTTTCGTAACGGAACTTTTCGATTGCTCATACTCATCACCTCTATTCGATTTCGTCTTCCACTGAATCGAATCCAAATGCGATTACGCTATCTTCTTCTGTTACAATACCAAGTTGTTTCGCATCAGACTCACTCTTAATATCAATTTTCCAGCCTGTTAATTTAGCTGCAAGACGTGCATTTTGTCCACGCTTACCGATAGCTAATGATAACTGGTGGTCTGGAACAACTACTGTTGTCGCTTTTTCTTCTTCATCTACAAGTACTTTAACAACTTGTGATGGGCTTAATGCATTTGCAACATATTCAACTGGATCATTTGACCAGCGGACGATGTCAATTTTTTCACCTTTTAATTCGTCTACAATGCGTTGTACACGTTGCCCTTTTGGTCCTACACAAGAACCAACTGGATCAACATCAGTGTTCTCTGCATATACAGAGATCTTAGAGCGATCGCCAGCTTCACGTGCTACAGAACGAATTTCTACAGTTCCATCATAGATTTCAGGAACTTCCATTTCGAATAAACGTTTTAAAAGACCAGGATGTGTACGTGATACGTAAATTTGTGGTCCTTTTGTCGTTTTTTCTACTTTCGTAATGAATACGCGAATACGATCATGTGGTTTGTATTGCTCATTAGGCATTTGCTCACTTACAGGTAATAAAGCTTCTACTTTTCCTAAGCTTACATAGATGAAACGAGCATCTTGACGTTGTACAATACCTACCATAATATCTTCTTCACGGTCACTAAACTCAGAGTAAATAACACCGCGCTCTGCTTCACGCACTCGTTGTGTGACAACTTGTTTTGCAGTTTGTGCTGCAATACGACCAAAGTCTTTTGGTGTTACTTCAATTTCTAGTACGTCACCATCTTGGTAGTTTGGATTAATTTGTCTTGCTTCCTCTACAGAAATTTCAAGACGTGGATCAAACACATTGTCTACTACGTCTTTACGTGCTAAAACTTGAATTGTTCCCACTTCTGGGTTAAAGCTCACACGAACGTTTTGTGCTTGATTAAAATTGCGCTTATAAGCAGAGATTAAAGCTGCTTCAATCGCATCAATAATAATGTCTTTGCTAATGCCTTTTTCAGATTCTAATACGAGCAAAGCATCTAATAACTCAGTGCTCATGAAGATCCCCCTTCTAACTAAAACGTAACAGCAAGTCGCGCATTTGCGACTTTATCCATCGAAATTTGGATTTCTTTTTTACGTGTTTTAATTGTTAATAATAATGTTATTGTTGTACCATCGTAAGAAAGCAGTTTTCCTTCAAACATCTTTTCACCATCAATCGGCTCATATGTTTTAATTGCCACTTGTTTTCCTACCGCTTGCTGGAAGTCTTTTTCTTTCTTTAATGGGCGTTCCGCTCCAGGAGATGATACATCCAAAAAGTAAAGATGAGGAATTGGATCCTCTTTATCTAAAGCTTCGCTTAAACGTTCACTTACCGCACCGCATTCTTCAATGTCGACTCCCTTTTCAGAATCGATGAATACGCGTAAGAACCAGTCTTGTCCTTCTTTCACATACTCTACATCTACAAGTTCAAGATTTAACTCTTCAACGATCGGCTGCGCAAATGCTTCTACAACTTCTGTGACTTTCTTATCCATAAACAGCCTCCTTCCTGCCGTCATGTACCATTTAAAAGAAGAAGACCCCGCCACTTTAAAAACGGTCTATCTTATTCTTTCTCGTTAGCTAACAAAAGCCCCTGCTGTTCAGCAGGGATTATCTGTCTTAGTATTACCAAATTTAAGAAGTAAAACTTGTAACAAAATATGTATATACGACAGAAATCTTTTACCTATCTACGTAGAGAAAACATAGATAGTAACACGAAAGAGTGGGTTTCCCCACTCTTTTCTTTACACAATATACATGACATGGTTATCTCGGTTAATAGTATATCATAGGAAATGTTGATTTGCAAAGACTTTTCCTACCTACTAGAACAGTGATAACTGGTTTTGATCCGGTAAATCTCCTAAACAACCTTGACTATCTAAATACTCAATAATTGTTTTCGAAACCTTACTACGCTGCTGCAAGTCCTCTTTTGATAAGAAGTCTCCATTTTTACGTGCTTCCACAATACTTAAAGCTGCGTTTGTACCAAGACCAGGTACCGCATTAAATGGAGGAATTAATGTGTCTCCATCAATAATAAATTCTGTTGCATGTGAGCGGTATAAATCCACCTTTTGGAATGAGTATCCACGCTCACACATTTCAAGTGTCATTTCTAGTACTGTTAATAAACTTTTCTCTTTCGGCGCAGCATCGAGTCCCTTTTGAGCAATTTCATCAATTCTTGCACGTATAGATGCTGAACCTTTCGCCATTGCCTCTACATCAAAATCATCTGCACGAACTGTAAAATATGCGGCATAGAATAACAGTGCAAAATGTACTTTAAAGTATGCGATACGTACAGCCATAAGTACGTAAGCAGCCGCATGGGCTTTAGGGAACATGTATTTAATCTTCTTACATGAATCAATATACCAACCTGGTACATTATTATTTTTCATGTCTTCTTCCCATTCTTCCGGTACACCTTTACCTTTACGAACCGACTCCATGATTTTGAAGGCTAATGATGGATCTAGACCTTGATAGATTAAATATACCATGATGTCATCACGACAACCGATAACTTCGCTCAGCGTACATGTACCGTTATAAATTAACTCGTTTGCATTACCAAGCCATACGTCAGTACCATGTGATAGTCCAGAAATTTGGACTAACTCTGAGAATGTCGTCGGTTTTGTCTCTTCTAACATCTGTCTTACGAATTTTGTACCAAACTCTGGTATACCAAGTGTACCTGTTTTACAGTTAATTTGCTCTTCCGTTACCCCTAACGATTCTGGACCAGAGAAAATTTTCATTACTTCTGGATCATCCGTTGGGATTGTTTTCGGATCAATACCACTTAAATCTTGTAACATACGAATAACGGTCGGATCATCGTGTCCTAGTATATCAAGTTTTAATAAATTATCATGAATCGAGTGGAAATCAAAATGCGTTGTTCTCCATTCAGCACCAATTGAATCAGCTGGGTACTGTATTGGTGAGAAATCAAAGATATCCATGTAATCTGGCACAACGATAATACCGCCTGGATGCTGTCCTGTTGTACGTTTTACACCGGTACACCCTGCTACTAAGCGATCAATCTCTGCATTTCGAATCGTTAAGTTATGATCATTTGCATAACCTTTTACATATCCGTAAGCAGTTTTTTCCGCAACTGTACCAATCGTTCCTGCACGATATACATAGTCTTCACCGAACAGTACTTTCGTATAGTTATGGGCACGTGGTTGGTATTCCCCGGAGAAGTTCAAATCGATATCGGGCACCTTATCTCCTTTAAATCCAAGGAACGTTTCGAAAGGAATGTCATGTCCATCTTTTACATATGGAATATTACAAGCAGGACATTCTTTATCTGGTAAGTCAAAACCAGAACCTACAGAACCATCATTAAAGAATTCTGATTGCTTACACTTCGGACATACATAGTGTGGTGGTAATGGGTTTACTTCTGTAATTTCCATCATCGTTGCAACAAATGATGACCCTACCGATCCACGCGAACCTACTAGATATCCGTCTACTAACGATTTTTTCACAAGCTTATGTGAAATTAAATAAATTACGGCGAATCCATGCCCAATAATACTTTTTAATTCTTTTTCTAAACGTGCTTCTACAATTTCCGGTAGCTCTTCACCATAAATGCTACGCGCCATTTTATAACTCATATCACGCGTTTCATCATCAGCACCTTCAATTTTCGGTGTGTATAGATCGTCTTTTACTGGATGCACATCACCAATTAATGACGCAATCTTTTGTGTATTTGTTACAACAACTTCTTTCGCTTTGTCTTCACCTAAGAATGAAAAACATTCTAACATCTCATCAGTTGTACGGAAATGTACTGGCGGTAATGAATGTCGATTTAACGGATTGGCTCCGCCCTGCGAACTGACTAAAATTTTACGATACATCGCATCCTCAGGGTCTAAATAATGCACGTTTCCTGTAGCAACAACTGGTTTATCTAACGTCTCACCTAGTTTTACTAAGTTAGAAATAATTGTTTTTAATTGACCTTCGTCTCGAACAAGCTCACGTTCTACTAAATGACGCAACACCTCTGGAGGCATTACTTCAATGTAATCATAGAACTGGGCAATTTCTTCTACCTCTTCAGGTGCCTTTTGCATCATTGCCTCGAACACTTCACCTTTATCACAAGCCGTTCCTACTAAAATCCCTTCACGATATTTTTTTAATAGTGATCTCGGCACACGTGGTACACGGTAAAAGTAATTAAGGTGAGAATATGAAACAAGTTTATATAAATTTTTCAATCCAACATCTGATGTGGCAAGTAACGTCATATGACTTGGACGGCCACGCTTATACGCATCCCCTTGTCCCATGCTATCATTTAATTGATCGTGATATTCAAATCCCTTTTCAATTACGTCTTTCAACATTTTCACAAGTAAATATCCCGTCGCTTCTGTATCATAAATCGCACGGTGATGTTGTGTTAATTCAATATCAAGTTTTTTACACATCGTATTTAATCGATGATTTTTCATTTCTGGGAATAAAAATCGTGCAAGTTCTAACGTATCAATAACTGGATTATTCGTTTTTTCTAGTCCAGCCTTTTTAAAACCTACGTTAATAAAGCCCATATCAAAGCTCGCGTTATGGGCAACAAGTGTATGGTCGCCCATCCATTCCTCAAACTTTTTAAACACTTCGTCCACTTCAGGTGCATCAGTTAACATATCATCCGTAATACCTGTCAATTCAATAATCGTCGCTGATAATGGTTGATGTGGATTTGCGAAAGATTCAAAGCGATCAATAATTTCGCCACCCTTTACTTTTACGGCAGCCAACTCAATGACTGTATCGTATACAGCTGATAAACCTGTCGTCTCAACGTCGAAAACAACATACGTTTCCTCTGCAAGTAAACGATGCGCTTCGTTATACGCTATCGGTACACCATCATTAACTAGATTTGCTTCTACACCATATATAACTTTAACACCAGCCTTCTTCCCTGCAGAATACGCCTCTGGGAAGGACTGAGCCACGGCATGATCTGTAACCGCAATAGCCTCATGTCCCCATTTACCAGCTTGAGCAACAAGCTTAGAAACTGGAGTGACAGCGTCCATTTGACTCATCGGAGTATGGAGATGCAGCTCTACTCGTTTTTCGCCTTCTGGTGCTTTATCTTTACGAGACGGTCCTGTTATTTCATTAATATCATTTGCAATCATTACTAAATCTCGAACGAATGTATCGTTTTGAACAGAACCACGCGCTTTCACCCACATTCCTTTTTTCAAGGATTGCAGCATTGGAATATCTTCTTTGTCACGCGAGAACATTTTGATCATAATAGAATCCGTATAATCCGTTATTTTTAAAGTTAATAACGTACGCCCACTACGAAGCTCTTTTGTTTCTACATGGAAGACATATCCTTGAACCGTTTTTCTTCTTTCTTCATCTTGAATTTCTCGCATCGGTGTAATCTCTTCATCTGGCTTAATAAGATACCCGAGTGTAATCGGTCCTTCATACACAACGCTGCTTTCTTCAGCTTGCTTCTTCGCCATTTCTTCCATAGCTTGTATAACACGCTCACGGTCTTCTTGCTGCGTTTGTTCACGAAACTTTTGCATTTCTTCTGTATTTTGCTGTATATGTGTGTCTAACTGAAAACGCGGGAATCCAAAAACTTCGTATTGATCCCCTACTGGTTTCGCAACGTTTTTCTTTAAAGCCGTAGACTCCAGCTCGTTATTTACATTTATTAACAACTTCACTCCATTCACCTGTGGAAGCTGCTTCTTTAAGTATGCGAACATAGGTGAAAATGTAATTCGTTCCGTACAAAGCGGCCAATACGCCCTCACTTCTTCTTCTGTAAATTGTTTATTCTCTGTTTCTAATGCAAATGTTGTTCTTGCAATATGAGAAAATGATTGCTTAAGCTTTGTTTCTAGCAATTCATATAATTCTGTAGGCAAAATACGTGGCACTTGTAAATCAAAATGCCAACTTTTATTCGCTTTATCAATAACGAGCCTTTCAATACCACCGCCTTGTAAATATTGATTTATAAGGTCGTCTGGTATTTGCAACTGCTGGAGCAAAATTTGAAATCGCTCTTGTTGTTCATTTGTTAAAGACATAAGCACTCTCCTTCCATTTGCTATTATAAATTGAAACGTACCACAAAGAAAGATTTCTCACCTCTTCTTTTACAAAATACGTTTACAAAGAAAGAGAAGGTACCCCATTACGAGGTACCTCTTCTTATTTTAAAATATTTGCAATATATGTTTGAAGTTCTTCTACTTTTACTTCTTCAGACTCACCTGTAGCACGTACTTTCACTTCTACAATACCTTCGTCTGCTTTTTTACCAACTGTAACACGAACTGGAAGACCGAATAAATCTGCATCTGCAAATTTAACACCTGCACGTTCTGCACGATCGTCTAATAACACTTCATAGCCTTGTTCTTGTAATGAGTTGTAGATATTTTCACCCATTTCACGTTGTGCATCAGATTTCATATTTACTGGAATTACATGCACATGGAACGGTGCTACCGCTTTTGGCCAAACTAAGCCGTTCTCATCGTTAAATTGCTCTGCAATTGCTGCTACTGTACGAGATACACCGATACCGTAACAACCCATAATAAGTGGTTGTGTTTTTCCATTTTCATCTAGGAATGTTGCGTTCATTGCTTCACTATAACGAGTTCCTAATTTGAATACATGACCAACTTCAATTCCGCGTGCGAAAAGAATTGTTCCGTTTCCATCTGGAGATTGGTCTCCTTCTTGAATAAAGCGTAAATCTGTATATTGACTTACTTTAAAGTCACGTTCTGGATTTACATTTACATAATGGAACCCTTCTTCATTCGCTCCTGAACATCCGTTAACAATTGATGCTACAGCGTGATCAGCAATAATTTCGATATCACCTGTTACATTAATCGGTCCTAATGAACCAACTTCACAATTTAATAATGCTTTTACTTCTTCATGAGAAGCAAGCTCAACAACTGAAGCGCCGTATACATTTTTCACTTTCACATCGTTTACTTCGTGATCACCACGAACAAGTACAACTACTAATTTCTCATCTACTTTAAACACCATAGACTTAATGCACTTGTCAGCTGCAATGTTTAAGAATGCAGATACTTCTTCAATTGCTTTTTGGTCTGGTGTTGCTACTTTTTCAAGTGCTTTTTCTGCTTCGTCACTCTTCGTATACGTAGCTACAACAGGAGCCATTTCGATGTTTGCTGCATAATCAGATGTGTCAGAGTATGCAATTGTATCTTCACCAACATCAGATAATACCATAAATTCATGTGTATCTTTTCCGCCCATTGCTCCAGAATCAGCAATAACTGCACGGAAATTCAAGCCACAGCGAGCAAAAATGTTAGAGTATGCTTTATATAAGCGATCGTATACTTCATCTAAGCTCTCTTGTGTAGCATGGAAAGAGTAGGCATCTTTCATTAGAAACTCTCTTCCACGTAATAAGCCGAAACGAGGTCTTTGCTCATCACGGAATTTTGTTTGAATTTGGTATAATGTTAACGGTAATTTTTTATATGATTTCACTTCATCACGCACAAGATCCGTAATTACTTCCTCATGTGTCGCTCCTAATGCGAATTCACGAGCGTTACGATCTTTCATACGCATTAATTCAGATCCGTAAGAATACCAACGACCTGATTCTTGCCATAATTCTGCAGCTTGCATAGCTGGCATTAATAATTCTACAGCTCCTGCGCGCTCCATTTCTTCTCGAACGATACGTTCTACTTTGTGTAATACTTTTAATCCAAATGGTAGAAAGCTATAAATACCAGAAGCATTTTGACGCATAAAACCTGCACGAAGTAATAGCTGATGACTCTTAATTTCAGCATCAGCTGGAACTTCACGTAATGTAGGACTGAATACCATACTTTGTTTCATTTATTTGCACCTCTTCATTTTACTCTTACACGCAGTAAAACCCCTCACCTCGAGTTAGGTGAGGGATTTTACTCTACGAGCTCTATTTCATTATAAGTTTCACTTTATTTTACAAGAAAAACTTACGAATGTCATTCCAAGTTACAACTAACATAAGTAACATTAATAATGCAAAACCAATAAAGTGAACCATTCCTTCTTTTTGGCGATCAATTGGTTTCCCTCGTAACGCTTCAATTAAGAAGAAGAATAAACGGCCACCATCTAAAGCAGGAACTGGTAATAAATTAAATAAACCAAGATTAATGCTTAGAACTGCAGCTAAACTTAGTACACGCGTAAACCCATAATCTACAACTTGATCTGTTAGATTATAAATTCCTACTGGACCTGATAACTCATTAATAGAAAATTGACCAGTTACTAATTTAACAAGAGATTCAAAAATTAGTTTCGTCCATTGGTACGTTTGTTCAAATCCTGATTTAATAGAACCCATCACTGTTTTCTCTACAGGAGAATAAACACCGATTCTACCAACTTCGTCTTTTCCTTCTTTATCGAGTGTTGGCGTTACTTTCACATTAAACTGTTCATTATCACGCTTTACTTGTAACGTAATTTCTTTATTTGGGTTTTCACGTACAATAGTAACAACATCTTTCCATGTACTTGTGTTTTTCCCATCAATAGCTTGAATTGTATCATTCTCTTTCAATCCAGCTTGCTGTGCTGCACTGTTATCCATCACTTTTCCGACCATTGGTTTGTCAATAGGGACCCCTTGTACAAATCCAAGAATCACAAAAATAACAAATGCTAAAATGAAGTTCATTGCAGGACCCGCAAAGATTGTTAAAGCGCGTTGCCCTAGTTTTTTCGAGCCAAATTGTCTATTATACGGGGCAATTTGAATTTCTTCCCCCGCAGTAATAATACGAGCCTTTTCATTCACTCGGAATGTTTGAAGCTCTTCCTCGTACTCTTCATAGCCCGAAATTGTTAAATTATGCTCCAAATCAGCTTGTTCGACTTCAATAACACGAACATTTGGATACTTTTCATATCCATCAAAAACTAATTTCACAACTTCGTCTTTTTCATTTAATACAAGGCCAACCTTTTTCCCAGGCTTTAACTCAACTGTGTCCGCATCCTCGCCAGCCATTCTTACATAGCCACCAAGGGGCAGTAATCGAATCGTATACACCGTTTCATTCTTTTCAAATGAGAATATTTTCGGACCAAAACCAATCGCAAACTCGCGGCATAAAATACCTGCTCTTTTTGCGAAATATAGATGCCCTAGCTCATGGAAAAATACGAGTGCACCGAAAATTAATATAAAGGCAATCGCTGTATTCAATTCCATAACCACCTTTGCTAAATTTGTTCCATCACAAACCGTCTTGTGGCCGCATCAATTTCCAAAATTTCCTCTAAGCTCGGTCGTGCAATGACATTGTGATGGTTCATTGCTTTTTCAATGAGGTCTTCCACTGTTAAGAAATCAATTCTCTTTTGTAAAAAGGCTTCAACAGCTACTTCATTCGCTGCGTTCATTACAGCTGGCATACTTCCACCTGCTTTTCCAGCTTCATACGCAAAACGTAAACAACGGAATCGTTCTTGGTCCATTTTCTCAAAATGCAACGTCCCTATTTCCCATAAGTTTAACTGTTTTGTGTCTGAAAGAGGCAGTCTATCCGGATATGTAAGTGCGTATTGAATTGGTACTCGCATATCAGGTGAACCAAGCTGCGCCATTACACTACGATCTTCAAATTCAACCATAGAATGGATAATACTTTCTTTATGTAAAACAACATCGATTTGCTCATAAGGGATACCAAAAAGCCAATGTGCTTCAATTACTTCTAGTCCCTTATTCATCATTGTAGCAGAATCAATTGTAATTTTCGAACCCATTGACCAGTTTGGATGTCGAAGCGCATCTTCTACGGTCACATGATGCAATTCATCCCTCGTTTTATCGCGGAAACTTCCACCAGAAGCCGTTATAATAAGACGAGAAACTCTTTTTTCATTTTCACCATTCAAGCATTGAAAAATAGCCGAATGTTCACTATCAACTGGAAGTAACGAAACATTATGTTTTCGTGCTGCTTCCATTACAAGATGTCCTGCAGTTACTAACGTTTCTTTATTTGCAATTCCAATTGTTTTTTTCGCCTCAATTGCACGAAGTGTTGGTAACAACCCTACGCTACCTACAACAGCATTTACTACAATCTCCGCATCTGGATGTAGTGCTACTTCTAAAAGTCCTTCACTACCATATACAATTTTTGTATTACCAGAAACAGATTGTAATTTTAAAACATCTTCTTCTCTTTGCACAGAGACGATTTGCGGAGAAAATTCTTGAATTACCTTTACTGCGTAGTCAATATTTTTCCCTACAGAAAAAGCAACGAGACGGAATTGGTCTGGGTGCGAGCGTAATACATCTAAAGTTTGTGTACCAATTGATCCGCTTGCACCTAATAAACTAATGTTTTTCATGACTCCAACCCCTCGTTCATTTATTAATTATATTGTAATAAGAAGTAGAGAATTGGTAAAACGAATAACCAACTATCTGTTCGGTCTAATATACCACCATGCCCAGGTAAAATTGTACCTGAATCCTTTACGCCATAATGACGTTTAAAAGCAGATTGTACTAAATCACCAATTTGTCCAAAAATAGAAATAATAATTGTCAGCACAATTAAAATTACTACATTCGATTCGACTGGGAAGAACACGTTGTAAACAAGTGCCACAATAATTCCACAAACGATGCCCCCTAATGAACCTTCAATCGTTTTATTTGGACTGATTTCTGGCCACAATTTTCTCTTGCCCAATGCTTTTCCTACGAAATATGCGCCTGAATCAGTAGCCCATATAACAAATAATGCGCAAAATACATATTTAATTCCTAATATTCTCGTTTCATTTAAATATAAGAATCCCATTGCCACATATGTCGTTGCCATCAGTAAAAATGAAGCATTATCAAAAGTAAATGTATTCTTAGAAAGGACTGTATATGATAAAAGTAATAAAACAATCACAAATGTGATTTCCAATTTACCTAATCCAATCCATGTAAACAGTTCTGATGCACTACTTGGAATTAAAAGAATCCACAATAATACTGCAGCTAAAACTGTCGGTACTGAAATAAGCGTAAGCTTATTCATACGAATTAATTCATATAAACCTATAGAAGCAAGTGCATACACTAAAACCGTAAAAGGCACGCCACCGTATATTACGATGGGAATGAATAGCGCGGCAGCAACCACTCCAGTAATAATTCTCTGTTTCACTACCAAACCCTCTCTTTCTACACGCCTCCGAATCTGCGCCCTCTATGTTGAAAGTCAGTAATCGCATTTAGCAAATGTTCTTCTTTGAAGTCTGGCCAATACACGTCTGTAAACCAAAACTCCGAATATGCAATTTGCCATAACATGAAATTACTAATACGTAGCTCTCCGCTTGTTCGGATTAACAACTCTGGATCAGGTAAAGAACTCGTCATTAAGTAGGAGGAGAGCATTTCTTCACTTACCTCTTCAGAACGAATTTTTCCTTCCTCATTATCTTTCATCATATGTTGCACAGCAGAAACGATTTCATCTCGACTTCCATAGTTTAACGCGAAATTAAGAATTAATCCCGTATTCTCTTTCGTATCTTCCATGGCTTTCTCCATCGCTCTGCGTGTATGCGTAGGAAGACGATCTTTTTGCCCTATTACTCGGACTTGTACGTTTTCTTCAATCAATTCTGGTAAAAATGTACCTAGAAATTCTTCTGGAAGCTTCATTAAATAATCAACTTCCTTTTTCGGTCTTTTCCAGTTCTCAGTTGAAAAAGCATAAAGAGTTAACACTTTCACATTAAGTTTACTTGCAAATTTTGTAATTTTCTTTACAACTTGCATACCTTCATGATGTCCCGCAATACGAGGCATTGCTCTCCTCTTTGCCCATCTTCCATTCCCATCCATAATGATGGCAATATGTTCTGGGATATATCCTTTTTTCACTTCTTCAACGAGATGATCAAACGATGTGTCCTTTTTACCTTTAAAAAAAGGAAAGTTTTTAAACATCATTCATACCCTCCAGCAAGCAGACGTATGCCTAAAAGTGTAAAAAGACCCCCTTAAGAAGAGGGTCATAATTGCGAAGTTATCGCTATTACACTTCCATGATTTCTTTTTCTTTGTTTTTTGCGATTTCGTCAACTTTTGCAATATATTTATCTGTTTCTTTTTGGATATCTTCAGTATATCCTCTTAAATCATCTTCTGTAATCTCGCCAGCTTTTTCAAGCTTCTTAAGATCATCATTTCCGTCACGACGTACGTTACGAACAGCAACTTTAGCTTCTTCAGCATATTTTTTCACAACTTTTACAAGATCACGACGACGTTCTTCTGTTAATGCAGGGAATGCAATACGAATTACAGTTCCATCATTAGAAGGATTTAAGCCTAAATCTGCTTTTAAAATTGCTTTTTCAATATCACCGATAGAAGTTTTATCATAAGGTTGAATTACTAGTAACCGCGCTTCTGGAACTGTAATGTTCGCTAATTGCACAACTGGTGTTGGTGCACCATAGTAATCAACTTGTACCTTATCTAATACAGACGCGTTTGCACGGCCAGCACGAACTGTTGCTAATTCACGAGAATAAGCAGCAACTGCTTTTTCCATTTTTTCATTTGAAGACTTCAATACTTGTTGTCCCATATTTATTTCCCCCTTACCACTGTTCCGATATTTTCGCCTAAAACGGCACGTTTAATATTACCTTTTTCCATAACTGAGAATACAATTAATGGAATATCATTATCCATACATAGAGAAGAAGCTGTAGAATCCATTACACCTAAACCTTCTTTTAATACGTCTAAGTAAGTAAGCGTTTCATATTTCGTAGCTGTTGGATCAATAGATGGATCCGCATTATATACACCATCTACATTGTTTTTCGCCATTAAAATTACATCTGCTTCAATTTCTGCCGCACGTAATGCTGCTGTTGTATCTGTAGAGAAGTATGGGTTACCTGTACCTGCTGCAAAGATAACAACACGTTTTTTCTCTAAGTGACGAACTGCTTTACGACGAATGTAAGGTTCTGCAACTTGACGCATCTCAATTGAAGTTTGTACACGAGTTTGAATTCCGATATTCTCCAAGCTATCTTGAAGAGCTAATGAATTCATAACTGTCGCTAACATGCCCATGTAATCTGCCCCTGCACGATCCATGCCCATTTCACTTCCAATTTTCCCACGCCAAATGTTACCGCCACCAACAACAACAGCAACCTCTACATCAAGTTCTGCAATTTCTTTTACTTGTTCCGCAACTGACTTAATAACAGTTGGGTTAATTCCAAATCCTTGCTCTCCAGCTAAAGCTTCTCCACTTAGCTTTAAAACGACACGATTATATTTCGGTTTACTCATAATGAACCTCCAATTGCTTACATCTTTATTTTAAAAAAGGGAACACAATGTGTTCCCTAATCTGTATTAGTTGCTACCTTTTACTTGGTTCATTACTTCTTCAGCAAAGTTGTCTTCGCGTTTTTCGATACCTTCACCAACAGCGTAGCGAACGAATCCTTTTAATGTTCCGCCTTTAGACTCAACGAACTGACGAACTTTCATATCAGGGTTTTTAACGAATGCTTGGTCAAGTAAGCAAATCTCTTCGAAGAATTTGCCTAAACGGCCTTCAACCATTTTTGCAACGATTTTCTCAGGCTTGCCTTCGTTTAATGCTTGTTGTGTTAATACTTGACGCTCATGCTCAACTTCTTCAGCTGTTACAGCATCGCGGTCGATGTATTTAGGGTTAACTGCAGCGATGTGCATTGCAACATCTTTAGCAGCAGCTTCATCAGTAGAACCTTCAAGAACTGTTAATACACCAATGCGTCCACCCATGTGTAGGTAAGCGCCGAATGCATCTGCATCAGTTTTTGATACGATTTCGAAACGACGAAGTGTAAGTTTTTCACCAATTTTAGCGATTGCTTCGTTGATGTGCTCTTCAACTTTTTTACCGTTTTCCATTGTTTGAGCCATAGCTTCTTCAACGTTAGCTGGTTTGTTAGTTAATAAGTGAGCAGCTAATTCTTTAATTAGTGTTTGGAAACCTTCGTTTTTCGCAACGAAATCAGTTTCAGAGTTTAATTCTAAGATTAAAGCGTCGTTACCGTTTGTTTCGATGAAAGTTAAACCTTCAGCAGCAATGCGGTCAGCTTTTTTAGCAGCTTTCGCAATACCTTTTTCACGTAAGAAGTCAATTGCCTTCTCCATGTCGCCGTTAGTTTCTGTTAAAGCTTTTTTGCAGTCCATCATACCTGCGCCAGTTTTTTCACGTAATTCTTTTACCATTTGAGCAGTGATTGCCATACTTTTCATCCTCCTAAAATATGTATTTATACCTTTTATAAAGGTGTTTATACCTTAAAAAAGGTGATAAAAGGCCGAACCCCTTATCACCTTTCCAACTTTGTTACGCAGTAACAGTTTCTTCACCTTGTTTTGCTTCAAGGATCGCGTCTGCCATTTTAGATGTAAGAAGTTTTACAGCACGAATTGCATCATCGTTTGCTGGGATAACGTGATCGATTTCGTCTGGATCACAGTTTGTATCAACGATACCGATGATTGGAATGTGTAATTTGCGTGCTTCAGCAACTGCAATACGCTCTTTACGAGGGTCTACTACGAATAATGCACTTGGAAGACCTTTCATATCTTTAATACCGCCTAAGAATTTCTCAAGACGCTCTAACTCTTTTTTAAGTTGAACAACTTCTTTCTTAGGAAGTACTTCGAAAGTACCATCTTCTTGCATTCTTTCGATGTCTTTAAGACGCTTGATACGCTTTTGGATTGTTTGGAAGTTTGTTAAAGTTCCGCCTAACCAACGTTGGTTAACGAAGTACATACCAGCACGAGTTGCTTCTTCTTTAATAGCTTCTTGTGCTTGTTTTTTAGTACCTACGAATAAGATGTCTCCGCCTTCAGCAGCGATGTCGCGCATCGTTCTGTAAGCTTCCTCAACTTTTTTCACAGTTTTTTGTAAGTCGATGATGTAGATACCGTTACGCTCTGTGAAAATGTAACGCTTCATTTTTGGGTTCCAACGACGAGTTTGATGTCCGAAATGAACACCAGCTTCAAGCAATTGCTTCATAGAAATTACTGACATAATATAGTTCCTCCTAAATGGTTTTTGATATCCTCCGTTTACTTCATCTCTAAGCGAAACTACAAACGTAGCACCAACACTTAAATCAGTAAACGTGTGTACTTTGTACTGACACCACTGCTTACTATATCATACTGAAATATTACAATCAAGTCGAAAATGCGAACAATGTAAAACTTTCTTTGTTCATACTCGAATTCTAGTATTACCAACCTTCATTTCTTTTAAGCAAAAAAATAAATACAATTAATAGTTTTCTCAGAAAACACGCTTATGACACTTTTCACAAGCACCATCTATCCATTGCACATAAAAAACTCTCCTCAATCGAGGAGAGTTTTTACAAATTAGTTTGTTTTTAATTTAGCAAGTTCCTGTAGAAACTTGTCGTTTAGCACTTTAATGTATGTTCCTTTCATACCTAAAGAACGAGACTCAATAACACCAGCACTTTCTAATTTACGTAGTGCATTTACGATTACAGAACGAGTAATTCCTACGCGATCAGCAATTTTACTTGCAACAAGTAAACCTTCTGTTCCATTTAATTCTTCGAAGATGTGCTCAATTGCTTCTAACTCACTGTAAGATAATGAGCTGATCGCCATTTGAACAACAGCTTTACTACGTGCTTCCTCTTCGATTTCTTCTGCTTTTTCACGTAAGATTTCCATACCTACAACAGTTGAGCTGTACTCAGCAAGGATTAAATCATCATCTAAGAACTCTTGACCAAGACGAGCTAATACTAATGTACCTAGACGCTCACCGCCACCAACGATTGGTACGATTGTAGTTAAACCTTGACCAAATAATTCTCTGTTTTCTACTGGGAATGCTGTGTAAGCACTGTTCACATCTAAGTTTGAAGATGTTTCTGTAATGTTGAATAAGCTTTGTGTATATTCTTCTGGGAATTGACGTTCTGCAAGCATTTGCTTCATGCGTTCGTTTTCGATTTGTTGGTGAATTGCATAACCTAGTAATTTACCACGACGGCTAACTACGAATACGTTCGCTTCGATTACTTCACACATTGTGTCAGACATTTCTCTAAAGTTTACAGGCTTCCCTGCTGCGCTCTGTAATAACGCATTTAATTTTCTCGTTTTTGCTAATAATTCCATTTCAAAAGTTCCTCCTACATGTTACTCACATATTTTTTCATCACTTGGAAACTAGGGCGAGTCACCTGATGACACTATTACAAAATAAACTGGCTCACATCTTTATTTTTAGCAATTGTTGCTAATTTCTCCTCAACGTATTGAGGTGTTATCGTTATTTTCTCTAACGTAATTTCAGATGCTTCAAACGATAAATCTTCAAGGAGCTTCTCCATAATCGTATGAAGTCTTCTTGCTCCAATATTATCTGTATCCTGATTAACTTGATAAGCAATCTCAGCAATCTTACGAATAGCTTCGTCTGAAAATTCAATTTCTATACCTTCAGTCGCCAATAATGCCATATATTGTTTAATTAACGCATTGTCAGGCTCGATTAGTATTTTAACAAAATCGTCTGTCGATAATTTTGTTAATTCTACTCGAATCGGAAATCTCCCTTGCAATTCCGGAATTAAATCCGACGGTTTAGACATATGGAACGCTCCAGCTGCAACGAATAAAATATAATCCGTTTTTACTGATCCGTATTTTGTCGCAACATTCGACCCTTCTACAATCGGCAAAATGTCACGTTGCACACCTTCACGTGATACATCTACGCTATTCGACTGCTTACCAGCAATTTTGTCAATTTCATCGATAAAAATAATCCCGAGCTGTTCAGCACGATAAACAGCCTCTTGTGTAACTTCATCCATATCAATTAAGCGCTGTGCCTCTTCATTTGTCAAGAGTTTTCTTGCTTCTTTTACAGAAAGTTTACGTTTTTTCGTTTTTTTCGGCATAAAACTTCCTAGCGCATCTTGGAAATTCATTCCCATTTGCTCCATGCCAGTTCCTTGTAACATATCAAACATGGAAGACTGTTGTTCAGTCACTTCAATCGATACAATTTCGTCTTCAAGAAGCCCTGCAGCAAGCTTTCTCTCCACATCTTGACGCTTCTTTTCGATTTCAACATCTTCTTGTGTATCAGACGTTTGATTCGAATTTTGAGTGCCTCCAAAAAGCATCTCTAATGGATTTTTGAATCCAGATTGTTTCTCTGGACTCGGCACTAAAATTTCAACAAGACGTTGATTCGCTTGCTCTTCGGCTTTATCTTGAACTTTCACTACCATTTCTTCTTTTACGATACGAACCGATGTTTCCACTAGGTCACGTACCATCGACTCTACATCTCTACCCACATATCCAACTTCTGTGAATTTTGTAGCCTCAACCTTAATAAAAGGTGCTCCAACGAGTTTCGCCATTCGTCGTGCTACCTCTGTTTTCCCAACACCTGTCGGTCCAATCATTAAGATATTTTTAGGTGCAATTTCGTCACGTAAATTTTCAGCTAATTTACTGCGACGATATCGATTTCTCAACGCTACAGCAACCGCTTTCTTTGCGTCTTTTTGACCGATGATGTATTGATCTAATTTTTCCACAATTTGGCGCGGAGTAAAATGTAAATGCATATAAAATGCCTCCCTTACGATTCTACAATTCTTCAACAATTATGTTGTGATTCGTATAAACACAAATATCGCCAGCAATCTCTAAACTCGCTTTCGCAATTTGCTTCGCTGTTAAGTGTTCACTTGCATATTGCTTTAAAGCACGACCTGCAGAAAGTGCATAATTCCCACCAGATCCAATTGCTAAAATACCATCATCCGGTTCAATTACTTCTCCTGTACCTGAAACAAGGAGCATAGTTGTTTTATCCATGACAATGAGCATTGCTTCTAGCTGACGTAACATTTTATCGCCACGCCATTGTTTGGCCATTTCAACAGCAGCACGCTGCAAGTTGCCATTATACTCTTCTAATTTCCCTTCAAACATTTCAAAAAGAGTAAATGCGTCAGCAACTGATCCTGCGAAACCAGCCAAAACTTTACCTTGGAAAAGTTTACGAACTTTACGAGCTGTATGTTTCATTACAACAGCATTTCCCATTGTCACTTGGCCATCTCCAGCCATTGCACATTCTCCATTATGATGAACTGCAAATATCGTTGTAGCGTGGAAATTTCCCATAGAAAAAACTCCTTTATTTGTTTTTATAGCTTTTAAAGCAATTTATGCCCGCGGGTGATGCTTCATGTAAACAGAACGCAATCTTTCTTTAGAGACATGCGTATAAATTTGTGTCGTCGACAAATTTTCATGGCCTAATAACTCCTGTACAGTACGTAAATCCGCCCCTTCATCTAGCATATGTGTAGCAAATGTATGCCTTAACATATGGGGACTTATCCGCATTGTCAGCGAAGCCTTTTTAATGAGTTCATTTAAAACATAACGAACTCCACGACTTGTTAGCGGTTTACCTTTCGCATTTAAAAATACCATATGAGAGTCTTCGTCAGTCTTATTAACTAACTGTTTTCTCCCATTCTCTATATAAGTAATTAAAGAATCTTGCGCATAGCTTCCGAACGGAATATACCTTTGTTTTTTTCCTTTTCCCATTACTAAAATTGTTCCCACCGCAAAGTCAATATCGGTAAGTTGTAAATTGACACATTCACTCACACGGATCCCAGTCGCATACATCAACTCTAACAAAGCTTGATTCCTTTGACCTAATGGTGTTTCTGTGTCAGAAACTTCAAATAATTCCTCTAACTCTTCAGCATATAAAAACTTTGGGATTGACAATTCTTTTTTGGGGAGTGACGCAAGTGCAAACGGATTATCCTTTCGATAACCTTCACGCATCAAAAAACGATATAAACTTCGTAAGCTTGATACTTTTCTTGCGACAGATTTACGGGCTAACTTCTCATCGTGCAACGTCGTTAAGTACAAACGAACATCCGCGTATGTAACGTCTAAAAAAGAGGATATGCCTTCTCGTTCCATAAATTGCACAAAATGTTCTAAATCATTTTGATAACTTGCAATTGTATATTTTGAATAATTTCTTTCAATTTGTAAATATCCAACGAATAATTGTAACAATTTCTTCACATTCACACAACTCACCTCAATAAAGGCTACTAAATCGTATCACAACTTAGTAGCCTTTGCAAGAAATTTAACTAAATATTTACAAAATTTCGAATCGTTTCTAAAGCGCGTGCTGCGTACGCTTCATTTCGTTCTGCTTTCTTTTTAATCTTCTTCTCTAACGGTGCAAATAGACCGAAGTTCGCATTCATCGGTTGGAAGTTTTTAGCGTTCGTTGCCGTAATGTAATTTGCCATGCTACCCATCGCAGTTACTGGCGGTAATACAACTGGCTCTTCACCTTGCACAAGACGCGCAGCATTAATTCCTGCTAATAATCCTGATGCTGCCGATTCAACATATCCCTCTACTCCAGTCATTTGACCAGCGAAGAATAAATCATCCCGTTGTTTATATTGATATGTTGGACGAAGCAAATTAGGTGAATTAATAAACGTATTACGATGCATTACACCATAACGTACAATCTCTGCATTTTCTAATCCTGGAATTAACTGTAACACTTCTTTTTGCGGTCCCCACTTTAAATGTGTTTGGAAACCTACGATATTGTATAAAGTTCCCGCTGCATCATCTTGACGTAACTGAACAACAGCATATGGCGTTTTCCCTGTTTTTGGATCTTCCAATCCAACAGGTTTCATAGGTCCAAATACTAACGTCTGTCTCCCTCTACTTGCCATAACCTCTACTGGCATACAACCTTCAAAGAAAATTTCTTTTTCAAACTCTTTTAAAGGCACTGTCTCAGCAGCAATTAGAGCCTCATAAAAACGATCAAACTCTTCTTCTGTCATTGGGCAATTTAAATATGCAGCTTCACCTTTGTCATAACGCGATTTTAAATATACTTTATTCATGTCAATGCTGTCTTTTTCTACGATTGGGGCTGCAGCATCATAGAAGTAGAAATAATCTTCTCCTGTTAATTCTTTCAATTTTGCAGAAAGATCAGGAGATGTTAATGGACCTGTAGCAATAATTGTCGGTCCCTCTGGAATATCTGTAATTTCTTCATTCATTACAGTTACATTTGGATGGTTCTTTACGTATTCTGTTACTTTAGCTGCGAACTCATGACGGTCTACAGCTAAAGCGCCTCCAGCTGGTACAGAGCACTCATCCGCCGCACGAATAATTACAGAATCCATTAAGCGCATTTCCTCTTTAATAACTCCAACTGCATTTGTTAAAGTGTTTGCACGAAGTGAGTTACTACATACTAATTCAGCGAATTTATCTGTGTGATGAGCTGGCGTTTGCCTTACCGGTCTCATTTCATATAATCTAACTTGGACACCACGTTTTGCAATTTGATAAGCTGCTTCACTTCCTGCAAGACCTGCGCCAATGACGTTTACTACTTGTGTTGTCATTTATATCACCTTTCCTTTTCTTCCCGAAAAAAATGTGAGCAGTTACGCTCACATTTGTTGTTCTTCTTCATAATCGCACGAAATACATTGTACTTGCACGCCTTTTTTCAACTTTTTCTCTACAAGCATGCCTTCGCACTTCGGACACTTACGACCAATTGGCTTATCCCAAGATACAAAGTCGCATTCCGGATACGTACCGCACCCATAGAAAAGACGTTTCTTTTTATTACTACGGCGTTCAATAATTTGACCCTTATCACACCTTGGACAAGTAACACCGATTTCTTTCACAATCGGCTTTGTATTACGACAATCTGGGAAATTCGAGCAAGCCATAAATTTCCCGTATTTACCCATTTTAAAGACCATTGGGTGATTACATAATTCACAATCTTCCCCAGCTGGTTCATCTTTAATTTCCACTTCACGCATTTCTTTTTCCGCTTTTTCTAAACGCGGTTCAAAACCTACGTAGAAATCATCAACAATTTTTACCCAATTCGCATTTCCTTCTTCTACTTCATCAAGGCTTTGCTCCATATTGGCAGTAAATTCAATGTTAATAATTTCTGGGAAAAACTCTAAAATAAGTTCAATTACTATTTCACCAAGTTCAGTCGGAACGAAGCGTTTATTATCCAAGCCTACATACCCACGCTTTTGAATCGTTTCAAGTGTAGGTACATATGTCGACGGTCTTCCAATTCCAAGTTCTTCAAGTGTTCTTACTAGGCGAGCCTCTGTATAGCGCGGAGGAGGTTGTGTAAAATGTTGCTTTGGTTCTAAATCCTTTGAAAATACAGTTTCCCCTACTTCTAAAGGCGGCAACATCTTATCCTTTTCTTCAGCACCATCATCTTTTGACTCTACATACACTTTCATAAATCCCGGGAACTTTACAACCGATCCACTTGCACGGAACTGAACATTGTTATTAATGAGTCTCGCTGTCACAGTATCCATTATAGCAGACGCCATTTGACTTGCAACAAATCGCTCCCAAATCAATTTATATAATCGAAGTTGATCACGACCTAAGAAACTTTTTAGTTCCTCTGGCTTTCTCATTACCGAAGTAGGACGAATTGCCTCATGCGCATCTTGTGCATTTGACTTTTTCGTTTCTTTCTTCTTTTCTGTTCCTATGTATTCCGTACCATACGCTTCAGTGATGTAAGTACGAGCCTCTGTTTGAGCTGTTTCTGAGATACGTGTTGAATCAGTTCTCATATACGTAATAAGACCTACAGTTCCTTGTTTTCCAAGATCTATCCCTTCATACAATTGCTGTGCAAGCATCATTGTTTTCTTTGCTCGCATGTTTAACTTACGGGCTGCTTCTTGTTGCAAGGAAGATGTTGTAAACGGTAATGCAGGGTTACGTTTTCGCTCTTTGCGCGTTACATTTTCAACTGAAAACGCATTGTCTTTCATCTGTTCAATTATTTCATTCACTTGCGTTTCATTTGTTAATTGAACTTTTTCACCATCTACACCGTAAAAGCTTGCTTCAAATGTGTCTTTTCCTTTTACAAATTCTGTTTTAATTGTCCAGAATTCTTCAGGTTCAAAGTTTTGAATTTCCCTTTCACGCTCGATGATTAAACGAACTGCTACAGATTGTACACGTCCTGCACTTAATCCTTTTTTTACTTTCTTCCATAATAAAGGACTAATATTGTAACCAACAAGACGATCAAGTATACGTCTTGCTTGTTGTGCATCCACTAAATCCATATTAATTGCACGAGGATGTTTAAATGATTCTTTGATCGCATCTTTCGTAATCTCATTAAACACAACCCGACAATCTGATTCAACGTCCACATTTAACGTATTCGCTAAATGCCAAGCAATCGCTTCCCCTTCACGGTCTGGATCGGCCGCGAGATAGACTTTCTTTGCTTTTTTGGCCGCTGATTTTAAATCTTTTAAGACGGGACCTTTACCACGAATGGTAATATACTTCGGGGTGAAGTTGTTCTTTACTTCTATCCCCATTTGACTTTTTGGCAAATCGCGAACATGTCCCATAGACGCGACAACTTTGTATTTTTTCCCTAAATATTTCTCAATGGTCTTCGCCTTAGAAGGCGACTCCACGATTACGAGGTAATCTGACATGCTAGTGCCTCCTTAAGAGGTGGATTCAAGTCTTCATTAATCTTATTGATTTCTCTTGTTTTTGTCAATCAAGAATGAATATACCATACAGTGCCAATCTACCATTTGTCAATAATTGTTTAATAAAAACATAAAAATATAAGGTTAATTTAAAATCTCTTCCAAGATATCTTCTGCATTTCTTACTAGTTTTGCTCCTTGCTGAATAAGATGATTCGTTCCCGATGCCCCCTCTATAAATATAGGTCCAGGAAGCGCAAATACCTCTCTACTTTGCTCTAACGCAAGGTCCGCAGTAATAAGTGTTCCACTTCTCGATTTCGCTTCTACAACTAAAACACCTTTACTTATACCACTAATAATCCGGTTTCTTTTTGGAAAATACCATTTTTTCGGTGCATAGTGCGGCGGATACTCTGTCAATAACAATATATATTCCTTCCACATTTCATATAAAGGTCTATTTTCTTTCGGATACATAAAAGACAATCCATGCCCTAATATCGCAATAGTCGGGCAATGATGCCTTACTGTAATCTCATGAGACATTATATCTATCCCTTTTGCAAACCCACTGACAATAAGCCACTCTCTTTCTAATAAAGGGTGTAAAATAAACTTCAAACTCTCATGACCATATAATGATGGTTCTCTCGTTCCAACAACTGCTAATTTATTTACTTTATTCAGGAAATCTTTCTCTCCTTTTCCATATAAAACGAAGGGAGGGTCTTGTATTTCACGTAATAATTGCGGATAATTTTCATCCCATATCGTTATATAAAAAATACGATTTTTCTCTAAATAAGATATATATTGCGGAAGATTTGAACTTTGAAGAAATTTTACTAGTTCTGAAGATTTTTTCGAGGATATTCCAGTGTAGTGTTCCATTTGTTTTTCGTTAAAATTATATATGTTCTCTAATTCTGGATCGACATATAGTAGCCTCTCCATCGCTTTCCAATAATCTGCTAGCAAGTAATGAAGATGTAATAATCTCTCTCTTTTCATCTCGATTCTCCTTACCCATAATTTTTATTATGTAAACAGAAAAAGTCTAAAAAGACACCCTCAAGTAAGAAGGTGTCTTTCAACAGATTAATAGTTTTTACAAGTCTCAAATAAACCTTTTTCTTTTAAAACAGAGATTAGCGTTTCTCCCATAACTGCTGGAGTTTCAGCTACTTTAATGCCACAAGCTTCCATTGTTTTAATCTTTTCAGCAGCAGTTCCTTTACCGCCAGAAATGATTGCACCAGCATGGCCCATACGTTTGCCAGCAGGCGCTGTTTGACCACCAATGAAGCCTACAACAGGTTTTGTCATATTAGCTTTTACCCATTCAGCTGCCTCTTCTTCTGCTGTACCGCCGATTTCACCAATCATAATTACAGCATGTGTTTCTTCATCTTCATTAAATGCTTTTAAAGCATCAATAAAGTCTGTACCGTTAACAGGGTCTCCGCCGATACCTACAGCAGTAGATTGGCCAATACCTTCTTGTGTTAACTGATGTACAGCTTCATACGTTAATGTACCAGAGCGAGATACGATACCAACATGACCTTTTTTATGAATATATCCTGGCATAATACCAATCTTACATTCATCCGGTGTGATTACACCTGGGCAGTTTGGTCCAAGTAAACGTGTATGTTTACCCGCCATATATCTCTTTACGTTTACCATATCTAATACAGGAATCCCTTCAGTAATACATACTACTAAATCAATTTCTGCATCAACAGCTTCCATAATTGCATCTGCCGCAAAAGCGGGTGGAACGTATACAACTGAAGCGTTTGCGCCTGTTGCTTTCACTGCATCTTCTACTGTATCAAATACTGGTACACCTTCAATATCAGTGCCGCCCTTACCTGGTGTTACACCACCGACAATTTTCGTACCGTATTCAATCATTTGTTTTGTATGGAATAAACCTTGAGAACCTGTAATACCTTGAACAATAACTTTTGTATCTTTATTAACTAATACGCTCATTTTTCTCCCCCGCTTTCTATTAGCCCACTAGTGAAACAATTTTTTGTGCACCGTCTGCCATAGATTCTGCTGCAACAATATTTAAGCCAGACTCATTTAAAATTTTCTTACCTAGTTCTACGTTTGTACCTTCAAGACGTACAACTAAAGGTAACTCAAGACCTACTTGTTTCGTTGCTTCAATAACACCTTCTGCAATAACATCACACTTCATAATGCCACCAAAAATGTTAACAAAGATACCTTTTACATTTTTGTCAGAAAGGATAATTTTGAATGCTTCTGTAACTTTTTCTGCAGTTGCACCGCCACCAACATCTAAGAAGTTAGCTGGGTCACCGTGGTAATGTTTAATGATATCCATTGTAGCCATCGCTAAACCTGCACCATTAACCATACAACCGATATTTCCATCTAAAGGAATGTAGTTTAAGTCGTATTTTGAAGCTTCAATTTCTTTTGAATCCTCTTCATCAAGATCACGAAGCTCTAAAATGTCTTTATGGCGATATAATGCATTAGAATCAAAGTTTAATTTTGCATCTAATGCCATAACTTTACCTTCACCTGTTGTAACAAGTGGGTTAATCTCAGCGATAGAGCAATCTTTTTCGATAAACGCACGGTATAAGCCCATCATAAACTTCACAGCTTGTCCTACAAGCTCTTTTGGAATATTGATGTTAAATGCGATTCGGCGCGCTTGGAAACCTTGTAAGCCTACTGCTGGATCAATATATTCTTTAAAGATTTTTTCAGGTGTTTTTTCTGCTACTTCTTCAATTTCTGTTCCGCCTTCTTCAGACGCCATTAAAACAACTTGAGAAGTTGCACGATCTAAAACTAGACCTACATAATATTCTTTTTTAATATCGCAACCTTCTTCGATAAGTAAGCGTTTTACTTCCTTACCTTCAGGACCTGTTTGATGTGTCACAAGTGTAGTTCCTAAAATGCTTTCTGCATATGTACGAACTTCTTCTAAATTTTTTGCAACTTTTACTCCGCCAGCTTTGCCGCGTCCACCAGCGTGAATTTGTGCTTTCACTACACATACATCTGTTCCTAATTCTTTCGCCGCTTCTACAGCTTCTTCTACTGTAAATGCAACCTTCCCGTTCGGAACGCTAACCCCATAGCTTCTAAGGACTGCCTTACCTTGGTACTCATGGATATTCATGGTCCCATCCTCCCCTGTTTTCCTGTTTTACTCGAAAAGTTTTTTAATGTTTAAAAAACATTACATTGCCATTGTATAAGATGATTGGCACGCTGTCTACAATAAAGTGTCAGAAAACTGAAATCGCTTTATTCTTTTTCGGAAATAGTAATGTTTATATGCCAAAATAAAAAAATAAGCTGTATATTTACAGCTTATTTTTGAATCATATCTTTAATTGGCGCGAATGACTTTCGGTGTTCATCTAATACTCCATGCACTTGAATTGCCTCTAAATGTTGCTTTGTGCCATATCCCATATGTTGCTCAAATCCATATTGAGGATACTTCTCTCCCAGTTCTTTCATCATACGATCTCTCGTTACTTTTGCGATAATGGATGCGGCTGAAATCGAAACACTTTTCGCATCACCTTTAATAATTGATGTTTGCGGAATTGGTGTAGGAAGTTTCATCGCATCAATTAATAAATGTTGGGGTGTACAAGATAAATTCGCAACTGCATCTAACATCGCTTGTTTCGTTGCTTGGTAAATATTAATGTCATCAATAACTTGCGGCGATACAATTCCTACTCCAATTGCAATTGCTTGTACTTTTATTTCATCATAAAAACGCTCACGTTTCGCTTCACTCAACTTTTTCGAATCATTTAACCCTGGAATATAAAAATCCTCAGGAAGAACGACAGCTGCCGTCACAACAGGCCCAGCCAATGGCCCGCGCCCTACTTCATCAATACCCGCGATATATGTGACCCCTTTTTCACGCAAAGCATTTTCATACTTGGACATTTCAAAAAACTTCTCTTTTTCTTTCTGTTCTAACTCTTTTTGTTTATACCACTTCAAAACGAGCTTTTGAACACCTTTTCGATCATCTTTCATTAACAGTTGAAAGCGATCATCTTCTTCATTCATAATTTCTTTCAATACATTTTCTGCTTCTTTTATCGTTATAGTTTGCATTTATACAAGCTCCTTTTTAAACATATCCAAAAAGAAAAGACGCACAAACGCACGTCTTATACTTCTTCTATTTTTTCCACATCTTCTACTTGCTCTGCAAACTCTTCCGGTGTTTCAAACGTCATTTTTCCAAGTTTGCCACCACGAAGCTCACGAAGCACAAGCTCAGATGTCTTATCATAATCAATCATTCCGCCGCCCATTAAGCAGCCTCTATTTTTTCCAATTGCATCGAATAATTCCACAATATCTTCTGGAATCTCATTTAAATTATAGCGTTCTTTCAAGCGTTCTGGATAATGTTTCTCCATAAAACGTAATGCGTAAACAGCTACATCTTGTAAATTTAAAATTGAATCTTTAATTGCACCCGTTGTCGCTAAGCGAAGACCCACTAATTGATCTTCAAATTTAGGCCACAGAATACCTGGTGTATCTAACAATTCCATTTCCTTCCCAACTTTAATCCATTGTTGAGCTGTTGTCACACCTGGACGATCTCCTGTTTTAGCAATATTTTTCTTTGCCAATTTATTAATCAATGTAGATTTACCAACATTTGGTATACCTACAATTAATGCACGAATCGCTCTCGGTCTAATACCTTTTGCAACCATTTTATCAAATTTTTCTTTAACAAGCACTTTACAAGCTGCTGCAATTTCCTTCATACCTTGTCCAGCTTGCGCGTTAATTGAAATTGCCATATGGCCTTTTTCTTTAAAATATGCGATCCATTGTTTTGTTAAACGATCATCTGCCATATCCGCTTTATTTAAAACAACAAGCCTTGGCTTATGTGTAATGATTTCATCAATCATTGGGTTTCGAGATGATAATGGTAATCGAGCATCTACAAGTTCAATTACAACATCAATTAATTTTAATTTCTCCGTTACTTGGCGTCTAGCCTTCGCCATATGCCCTGGAAACCATTGAATTACCATGTTGCCACCTTCTTTTTCATTTATTTCACAATACGTGCGTCTTCTAACGGCCAATATAACATATTAGCTTTACCAATTACTTGATCCATTGAAATCGTACCGATTGAACGGCTATCTTTACTAAAACGACGATTATCACCTAAAACAAATAATTGATCTTTTGGAACGGTTTTCTTGCCTGTCATTTCTTCAAGATTAAAATCATATGTAAGCGGTCCGTCAGCAATTTGCTTTTTCTGCTTGTCTAAATACGGCTCCTCATAAGCCTTTCCGTTAATATACAGTTTATCATTACGATACTCTATTTCATCGCCTGGCAGGCCTATAATGCGCTTAATGTAATCTTTATCTTCTGTTGCTCGAAATACGATAATATCAAAGCGTTTTGGATCTCCAATGTGATAACCAATTTTATTCACAATCATTCGATCACGATCATGTAAAGTAGGTGCCATCGATACCCCGTCTACGAGAATTGGCGCAAAGAAAAACTGTCTAATAACACCAGCTAATACAACAGCAATCAAAATTGCTTTAATCCATTCCCAAAGTGAACTCTTCTCTTTTTTCATGCATTTCCCCTCCACGGTTATGTAAACTGCTCGTATTATACCAAAATTTCATATAGATTGGAAAAAGGGAGCTTGTGCATTTACAAGCTCCCATACATGTCTTATCGAATTTCTTTAATACGTGCTTTTTTACCGCGAAGGTTACGTAAGTAGTATAACTTAGCACGACGTACTTTACCACGGCGAAGTACTTCGATTTTCGCGATTCTTGGCGTGTGAACTGGGAATGTACGCTCAACACCTACACCGTAAGAAATCTTACGAACTGTGAATGTTTCACTGATTCCGCCACCACGACGTTTAATTACAACACCTTCGAAAAGCTGAATTCTTTCACGAGTTCCCTCAACAACTTTTACGTGTACACGTAAAGTGTCACCAGGACGGAATGAAGGAAGGTCAGTTTTTAATTGGCCTTTTGTAATTTCTGCGATTAATTGTTGCATATTAAATTCTCTCCTTTAAACAGATGCTCTTATAAAGTCTTAATAAATTACAGCGGAACATCGTTAATACGGCTACTGATTTCAGTAGCACAAATGTTATAATAGCATATTACTAGGCCTGTTGCAATAGCAAATATATGAAGTTATTACTGCTCTCGCTTTATTTCCTCAAGCCATTTTTTCTCTTGTTTAGATAGCTCTCTCTCATCTAATAAATCAGGTCTACGCGTATACGTTCGGCGCAAAGATTCCTTATGTCGCCATTCATCAATGTTTTTATGATTCCCTGACATTAATACATCCGGTACCTTCATACCACGAAAATCAGCTGGACGTGTATAATGAGGATGCTCTAATAAACCTGTACTAAACGAATCCTCTACTTGTGAAGCATGATTTCCTAGCACACCTGGCAAGAGACGTACCACACTATCAGTAATAACCATAGAGGCTAATTCTCCACCCGTTAATACATAGTCACCAATAGAAATCTCATCCGTTACGAGATGCTCACGAATTCGTTCGTCATATCCTTCATAATGCCCACATACGAAGATTAAATGTTCTTCCCCTGCAAGCTCTTCCGCTTTCTTCTGCGTAAATCTTTCGCCCTGCGGACACATTAAGACAACTCTCGGCTTACGCTCTGTCTCTTTCGTCAAATCCTCTACAGCATCAAAAATAGGCTGAGGAGTAAGCACCATACCAGCTCCTCCGCCGTAAGGATAATCGTCTACGCTATTATGCTTACTTGTTGTATAATCACGAAAGTTAACAACACGAAGGTTTACCGCTTCTTTTTCTTGCGCCTTCTTTAATATAGAAGATCCAAATACACCGGTAAACATGTCTGGGAACAACGTTAAAATATCAATTTTCATTATAGCAGCCCTTCCATTACATGAATGGTTACTAATTTATTTTCAATATTAACTTGAAGTACAACATCATCGATATAAGGAATTAAGAGATCTTGACCCTTCGGGCGTTTAATTACCCAAACATCATTTGCACCAGGAGATAGAATCTCTTTGATTGTCCCTAGCGCTTCTCCTTCTTCCGTTACAACACTGCAACCAATAATTTCATGATAGTAGTATTCACCTTCAGCAAGTTCGCCTAACTGCTCTTCTGGTACTTTTATTAAAGAACCTTTAAACTTCTCTACTTCATCTACATTGTTATATCCTTCAAATGTTAATAAATCGAATGTCTTATGTTGGCGATGAGAAGTTACCTTCACCGGAAGATAGTCTGTGCCTTTCTCATTCGATATGTATAGCGTGTTTCCTACTTTATATCGCTCTTCTGGAAAATCAGTACGAGAAATAACACGGATTTCTCCTCTTACGCCATGAGTATTTACAATTTTCCCTACGTTAAACCATTTTGTCATAAATAGTATGTCACCCCTGGTTTCTATATAAATTAAGCATCTCCATTTCGCAGATGGAACATGCAATCTCTATTTAAATGTTAAAAAAGGGAGAGGAATAACTCCTCGCCCTTTTTACGTTTATTGAATTTCCAGTGTTACTTTTTCATCATTATGATGTCCCACTGAATACAAGAGCATTCGAATCGCTTTCGCAACTCTCCCTTGCTTTCCAATGACTTTTCCAACATCCTCAGGATGTACAGTTAATCGATACTTTATCTCTCCGTTGCAAAGTTCCTGTGTAACTTTTACATCTTCAGGATAATCGACAAGAGGCTTGACAATCGTCTCGACTAACTTCTTCATAGTCATTGCCTCAATTACTTACCTTGTTTAGATAAGTGGAATTTCTCCATGATACCTTGGTTAGAGAATAAGTTACGAACTGTATCAGATGGTTTAGCACCATTTCCTAACCATTTTAATGCTGCTTCTTCGTTGATCTTAACTTCAGCTGGTTGAGCAACTGGATTGTAAGTTCCGATTTCCTCAATGAAACGTCCGTCACGAGGAGAACGAGAATCTGCAACAACTACACGATAGAAAGGAGTTTTTTTAGCTCCCATACGTTTTAAACGAATTTTAACTGCCATTTATAAAGCACCTCCGAATTTATTTCACACAGATAATTATATTAGCAAAAAGACTATTGCTTTGTAAAGTATTTTTTCTTAACAGAGCCATCTTTTTTTCCTTACATGAATGGAAACTTCAATCCACCTAGTCCTTTTTTCTTACCTTTTTGCATTCCCGTCATCGTCTTCATCATTTTTTTCATGTCATCGAATTGCTTAATTAGACGATTGATTTCTTGTACAGTTGTACCGCTACCTTTGGCAATGCGCTTTTTGCGACTAGCATTGATTATTTCCGGTTGTTCTCGTTCTAATTTAGTCATAGAACGAATAATTGCCTCAATATGCCCAATTTGTTTTTCATCAACTTGCGCATTTTTCAGCCCTTTAATTTTATTTGCACCAGGAAGCATTCCTAACAATTCATCAAGCGGCCCAAGTTGGCGCACTTGTCCAAGTTGTTCTAGGAAATCGTCAAGCGTAAACGAAAGCGTACGCATTTTTTGCTCAAGTTCTTTTGCTTTCTCTTCATCAACTGTAGCTTGCGCTTTTTCAATTAACGTTAAGACATCGCCCATCCCTAAAATACGGGATGCCATACGCTCTGGATGGAACGCTTCAATTGCATCTAGTTTTTCACCCATACCAGCAAATTTAATCGGCGTGTTTGTTACAGCCTTAATAGATAATGCAGCACCACCGCGCGTATCACCATCTAATTTCGTTAATACAACACCTGTTAAACCTAACTGTTCATGGAAACTTTGTGCAACATTTACCGCGTCTTGCCCCGTCATCGCATCGACAACAAGGAAAATTTCATCCGGTTTCGCAACTTCTTTCACTTTCGCTAATTCATCCATTAATTCTTCATCAATATGCAGGCGACCCGCTGTATCGATTAAAACATAATCGTGATGATCTTCTTTTGCTTTTGCAATCGCTTGTTTCGCAATTTCAACAGGACTTACTTGATCTCCTAAAGAAAATACAGGCATGTCCAATTGCTTCCCTAATGTTTCAAGCTGTTTAATCGCTGCTGGACGGTAAATATCCGCTGCAACAAGCATCGGTTTACGATTATGCTTTTTACGAAGCAAATTCGCAAGCTTACCTGTCGTCGTTGTTTTACCCGCACCTTGCAGACCAACCATCATAATAACAGTCGGTGGCTTATTAGCAACAGCAATTTTGCTTTGCTCTCCGCCCATAAGTTCTGTAAGTTCTTCCTGTACAACTTTAATTACTTGTTGTCCAGGTGTCAAACTTTTCATTACATCTTGTCCGACAGCACGTTCAGACACACGCTTCACAAAATCTTTTACTACTTTAAAGTTAACATCCGCTTCTAAAAGAGCTAGACGAACTTCTCTCATCATTTCTTTCACATCGGCTTCAGAAACTTTTCCTTTGCCGCGGATTTTTTGCATTGTCTGTTGAAGTCGGTCGGCTAATCCTTCAAATGCCATATTGCCGCCCTCCTAATCTAATTTTTCGATAGCTTCAACAACTTGTTTCATTTCTTCATTCACATGCTCTTCTTCGCTGATTAGCTGTTTTAGCTTTGCAACAAGTCGCTGTCGCTCTTGAAACTTTTGAAGTAATACTAATTTTTCTTCATATTCTTCAAGCATCGCTTCAGTCCGTTTAATGTTATCATACACGGCTTGGCGACTTACATCAAATTCTTCCGCAATTTCACCAAGAGATAAATCATCTAGATAATAAAGCGACATATAACTTCTTTGTTTTTGCGTTAACAACGATTGATAAAAATCAAATAAATAGTTCATTCTCGTTGTTTTTTCGAGCATGTTGGATCATCCTTTGTTAAGTGATTTCCCTTTACATGAATTAGTTTACATGTAGTCCAAAAGAGTGTCAAGTTTTTTTCTTAACATCATATATTTTTTATAGAAAAAGAAGCGGAAATACCGCTTCTTTCGCTTATACTTCTTCTGTTTCTACTAAGTTCGCAAATAAACCATACACATATTGTTCTGGATCAAACTGCTGCAAGTCATCCATTTGCTCTCCTAATCCAACAAACTTCACCGGTACATCCATTTCGTTACGAATCGCTAATACAATACCACCTTTAGCAGTTCCATCTAACTTCGTTAAAACAATACCAGTTACATTCGTTGCTTCACGGAATGTTTTCGCTTGGCTTAAACCGTTTTGTCCTGTTGTTGCATCAATAACAAGCAATACTTCATGAGGAGCACCTGGTACTTCACGCTCAATTACACGCTTCACCTTCTCTAACTCTTTCATTAAGTTCACTTTATTTTGCAAGCGTCCTGCTGTGTCACATAGTAATACATCTACCTTACGTGCTTTCGCTGCTTGTACAGCGTCATACATAACCGCCGCTGGATCAGATCCAGATCCTTGTTTAATCACTTCTACACCAACGCGATCGCCCCATACTTCTAATTGTTCAATCGCTCCAGCACGGAATGTGTCTCCTGCCGCCAATAGGACTGACTTACCTTCTGATTTAAACTTATGCGCCAGTTTACCAATTGTCGTCGTTTTTCCTACACCATTAACACCAACAAATAAAACGACCGTTAATTGGTCCTCTTGCATATTAATTTCGTTACTAAAATCGCTGTCACCTTTGTAAATTCCTACTAGTTTTTCTGAAATAACAGCTTGTACTTCTTTTGGATCTTGAATGTTACGACGTTGTACTTCTTCTTTCAATTGGTCAATTAATTCCATTACCGTCGCAACGCCAACGTCTGCACCGATTAAAATTTCTTCTAACTCTTCGAAGAAATCTTCGTCCACTTTACGGTAACGATACACTAAATCATTCACTTTATCCGCAAATGAATTTCTCGTTTTTTCTAATCCTTGTTTAAATTTCTCTGTAACTGTATCCGTTTGTTTTGAAATTTTTTCTTTTAGTTTTTTAAAAAAACTCATACTTTCCCATCCTTCCTATTCACTTGCAATAAGTTCTTCTCCGGCGTCTAAACGAACCGAAACAAGTTTAGATACCCCCGATTCTTGCATTGTTACACCGTACAACACATCAGACTCTTCCATTGTACCTTTTCTATGTGTAATTACAATAAACTGCGTCTCATCACTGAATTTCTTTAAATACTGTGCAAAACGAGCTACATTCGCCTCATCAAGGGCTGCCTCTACCTCATCTAGTACACAGAACGGTACTGGGCGTACTTTTAAAATACCAAATAAAAGCGCAATTGCTGTTAAAGCACGCTCTCCACCTGAAAGTAAACCTAAGTTCTGCAGTTTCTTCCCTGGCGGTTGTGCTACAATATCAATACCCGTATTTAGTAAATCCTCTGGATTAGTCATTACTAAATCCGCTCTACCGCCTCCAAATAATTCAGAGAATACCGATTGAAACTCCATTCTAATGCCTTCAAACGTAGTAGAAAAGCGTTTTTTCATTTCTTCATCCATTTCGGTAATAAGCTGGTGCAATGTCGCTTTCGCTTCTTCTAAGTCGTCTCTCTGCTCTAGTAAGAATGTATGACGCTCCGCTACACGTTCATATTCATCAATTGCCCCTAGGTTCACTGTACCTAACTCTTCTATGGATAATTTGATTAATTTTACTTTCTTACGCGCATCTTCTGCAGGCATTGTCATTGTATATTTTAGTTTTGCCGCTTCAAATGAAATCGTATATGTTTCACGTAAATGTTGTAATCTATTTTCCAACTCTACATCCAGTCGATTTATTCTCACTTCTTGATCTTTCAACATTTCAAGAACATATTTATGTTTACCTGTCGTTTCTTTCAAATCGCGCTCTAAATGTTCTACTCTCTCTTGCAACGATACACGTTGTTCACGACGAGAGCGAATTAATTCTGAAGTTTGATTACGATCATATGCTTTCTTCTCAATCATATTCGTAATTTGCTCTTCACCACTTGAATTAGATGTCATTTCTTGTTTTAAGAACGCTAAATCCTCTTTCGTTTTTACAAGTGTCGCATCCGTTTCTTCTTTTTCCTTCGTCAATCGTTCAACTTTTTCTTTTTGATTAGATAAGCGTTGTTGCTTTTCAGCTGCCAGCACTTTTAACTCAGTCATTTCTTTTTGAACTTTTTCTTTCGAAGAATGTTGCTCACTTTTTTGTTTTGTTAAAGCTACAATTTTACTATCTAACTTAGTGATTTCAGCTTGAAGATTCGTTAAAACCCCTTCTAACTCCTCTTTACGCCCTTGCATTTTTACTCGATCTTGTAAAAACCCTTCAATCTCTAAATCATAAATAGACAACCGATCATTAATACGATGTTCTTCTAATTCTAAACGATTAATCTCTTCTCTTAATTTCTGCTCATCTACACGATCTGCTTCTACAGTTTGCCTTAGTTCGCGTATTTTCACTTCTTTTTCTTGAATCTCTTGTTTTACTGCTTTAACAAAGTTTTCTAACTTCGTTGTTTTTTCTTCCATATCAGTTAACTTGCGAGTCCACTCTTCCAGTTCACGTTGGCGTCCTAATAAAGAAGATTTCGCTTGCTTTACCGCCCCACCAGTCATAGAACCGCCAGGATTCACTACGTCACCTTCGATTGTTACAATGCGATAACGGTATTGCAGTTGTTTCGCCAACTCATTTGCTCCACGTAAATCTTTCGCAACAATAACAGTACCTAATAAATTTGAAACTACATTTTCATATTTATTGTTGTACTGCACAAGTTCTGCCGCCACACCTACAAACGATGGGTGTTGATTTGCAATGCGTAATTGCTCAAATGATAACGATCTGCTTTTAATAACAGCTTGCGGTAAAAACGTTGCACGTCCATGTTTATTTTGCTTTAGAAATGCAATCGCATTACGAGCATGTTCCTCTGTTTGTACAACAATATGCTGCATCGCTGCACCTAGAGCGATTTCCATTGCAACTTCGTATTCTTTCGGTACCGTTAACAGTTCCGCAACAGCACCCTCGATACCTTGCAACCTATTTTCTCTAGCTTTCAATACTTCACGTACACCTTGATAGAATCCAGAATAATCTTCTTGCATCTCTTCAAGCATTTCTTTTCGAGAACGTGCCTGTTGCACAAATTGATATGCTTGATACAGTTTTGTTTCATTTTCACTATACTGCGTCTTACATTTCCCAAGCGCCGCCTCTGTCTTCTGTATATTTGAGAGAATGCCAGCTACTTTTTCTTTCGCTTGTTCGTAACTTTCTACAAGTTTCGTCTTTTTCGCTGTAATTTCCATACGCATTTCTACATATTTCGCATTCTCTTCATCTAGACGCTCGTTTTTAGACGTTTGCTGTTTCGATTGTTCTTCAATCATAGATAATTCATTACGATGACTAGCTTGTTGATTTAAAAGCTCAATATAGTCACCTTTTAAATTCTCAATCTGTTCCTCTAAATTGTCAGCAAAAGTAGCAAGCAGTTGCTCATTATCATGCAATTTTTGCTCCAACTCTTTTACTTCATTCACAAATTGCATTAAAGATTCTGTACTTGACTCAATCTCACCATCGTAACTTTTAGCTTTCTCAGTTAATTCAACAATTAACTGCTCAAGTTGCGCACAATGCGTCGTAGCATTTTGCTTTCTTTCTTTTAACAACTCACGCTGCCCTTCTAGTTTTTCTAGCTCTTTACTAGAAAGAAGAAGTACTTCTTGCAACGAGTCTACAGACTCGTCTACCGCTTGTAATTGTCCTCGTAATTCCTCAAGCTCTTCTTCACTTTTTTGTAAATTCGTTGACATTTTAGCTTCTTCGTTTTTATTATGCCCAAACTGATTTCGAAGCGCTTCCCATTTCTCATGCAATTCTTCAATTTCATGAACAATAAGCGCAGCTTCTACTTTCTCTAATTCTTCTTTATTCTCAAGATAATCTTTCGCAATAGAAGCTTGTCTTTCTAAAGGTTCTACTTGACTACTTAATTCATGAATTATATCTTGTACACGATTTAAGTTTTCTTGTGTTTCTGCTAGTTTCCCTTCAGCTTTCTTTTTGCGAAGTTTGTATTTTAGTACGCCTGCCGCTTCTTCAAATACACCTCGACGCTCTTCTGACTTACTACTTAAAATCTCTTCCACTTTCCCCTGGCTAATAATTGAAAAAGCTTCTCTTCCCATACCAGAGTCCATAAATAAATCGATAATATCTTTCAATCTACATGATTGTTTATTAATATAAAAATCACTATCACCTGAACGAGATACACGACGTGTTACACACACCTCATTGTATTCAATTGGTAAACGTTGATCTTCATTATTTAAAGTTATTGTTACTTCAGCAACATTAACCGCTCTCCTCGTATCACTGCCTGCAAAAATAATATCCTCCATCTTTGCACCACGTAATGATTTTGCAGATTGTTCACCAAGTACCCAGCGAATTGCATCAGTAATATTACTTTTCCCGCTTCCATTAGGTCCTACTACAGAAGTTACACCTGGGACAAAATCAACAGATACACGCTCAGCAAAAGACTTAAACCCTGCTATTTCTAATCTTTTTAAAAACACGAAAGGCCTTCCTCCTATTCTCCGTCGTTATAAATGTTCTCTATATAAAAACAAGTATTATACGGATTTACCTTCTTTTTCTTTATAAACAAAAAGAAAGTTTCATTCTATGCATAAGGAATCCCCCTCATTCAAAGGGGGATTCCTTATAGTTGTTCTTTTAATTTTTTCAATGCTTCTGCAGCAGCTTGTTGCTCTGCTTCTTTTTTCGACTTACCACTACCAAGACCTAAAGCTACGTTATTTAACGTAACACGTGACACAAATTCTCGATTGTGAGCTGGTCCTTTTTCTTGCAAAATTTGATACTCAACATTGCCACTGCCATCACGCTGAATCAATTCTTGCAACTGACTCTTATAATCCATCACATGAGAAAAAGCACCCTCATTAATTTTCGGATATACAATTTCTTTTAAGAATTCCCAAACTGTTTCTAGCCCTTGATCAAGATAAAGGGCACCAATAAACGCTTCAAAGACATCCGCTAATAAAGCTGGTCGTTCACGTCCACCTGTCATTTCTTCACCTTTTCCTAATAAAACAAGGCTGCCAAATGACAATTCGTTCGCAAAACGAACAAGAGATGGCTCACATACAATAGCTGCACGTAGTTTTGTTAACTCTCCTTCGCTCATTGTCGGATATTTTTGAAACAGATACTGTGATACAGTCAGTTCCAATACTGCATCTCCAAGAAATTCAAGACGCTCATTATCTTCATGCGGTTTTTTTCGATGCTCATTCACATACGATGAATGCGTAAATGCTTGAATCAATAATTTTTCATCTGTAAACGTAATACCTATCTTTTCTTGAAACACTTTAAATGCTTCACGATATTTTGTTTCGTATTTTTTTTCTCTATATTTTCGGTACGGCATAGGTCCCTCCAGATATAAGCCAGAAAGCCCCGCTAAAAAACGGGACTTCACTTAAGCATTATAGATGACTCTCTATGTAAGTCACAGCATCGCCAACAGTAGCAATCTTTTCAGCATCTTCATCAGAAATTTCCATTTCGAATTCATCTTCTAATTGCATTACAAGTTCTACTACATCTAGGGAGTCTGCTCCTAAATCTTCCTTGAAGCTTGCAGCTGGTACTACCTCAGTCTCTTCTACTCCTAAACGATCAACGATGATTTTTGTTACGCGCTCTAAAACATCTGCCATTCCATTCACCTCCCCTCAAATATTATATTAAATATTGACCAAAAAAACTAGGTGAAATCGATTCTTTTATTACATTACCATACCGCCATCAACATTTAACGTTTGACCTGTAACATATTTGCTTTGATCAGAAGCAAAAAACGTTACAGCATTCGCGATATCTTTCGCTTCACCAAATTGAGCAGCTGGAATAACTTTTAACATTTCAGCTTTAATATTCTCATCTAGTACATCCGTCATATCAGTCGCAATAAAGCCCGGCGCAATTGCATTCACAGTAATATTTCGACTTGCTAACTCTTTTGCAGATGTTTTTGTTAATCCAATAACACCCGCTTTAGCAGCAACATAATTAGCTTGCCCTGGGTTTCCTATAACACCCACAACAGAAGCGATATTTATAATTCTACCGTGACGTTGACGCATCATATAACGAGATACTGCTTTTGTACATAAGAATACACCTTTTAAGTTTGTATTAATAACTGTATCCCATTCTTCTTCTTTCATACGCATTAATAAATTATCTTTTGTTACACCAGCATTATTTACAAGAATATCAACTTGTCCAAATGTATCTACTGTTTGTTTCACCATATTTGTAACATCATCAGCATTTGCAACATCTGCTTTTACCGCAATTGCATCAGAACCTAATTTCTTAATTTCATCTACTACTTCATTTGCTTTTTGTTCATTACCTGCATAATTTACTACTACATTTGCCCCTTGTTTCGCTAAATCGATCGCAATCGCGCGACCAATTCCACGTGAAGCGCCAGTTACTAATGCTACCTTCCCTTTTAACATCAGTTTTCTCCTCTCAAATTTGAAATGGTATCTTTTAATGTCTCTTCATCATATATCGCATATGCTTTCACTGATGAATCAATTGACTTCATAAGTCCAGCAAGTACTTTTCCAGGCCCAATTTCAATAAATGTATCTACTCCCTGCTTCACCATACATTCAATAGACGGGTACCATAATACAGGCGAATAAAGCTGTTCGATTAACTTTTCTTGAATGTCGGCACCACGTGTAATAACATCCGCCGTAACATTTGCAATAACAGGAATGTTCGTATCATGAATTGTAATTTCATTCAAAACACTTTGAAACTTCTCAGCTGCCGGCTTCATAAGTGAAGAATGGAATGGCCCACTTACTTTTAGTGGAATTGCTCTCTTTGCACCATTTTCTTTCGCTCTTTGAGAAGCAACCTCTACGCCTTGCTTCGTTCCAGAAATTACAATTTGCTTCGTACTATTCATATTAGCGATTTGCACTGCATATCCTTCACTTGTTACTTCTTCTGTAACTTGTTTCAGCATATGTGGGTCAGCACCTAATATAGCTGCCATTGCACCTTCCCCGCCCGGAACAGCTTCTTCCATATATTCCCCGCGTTTCCTTACAGCATATACCGCATCTTCAAAAGTTAATGCACCAGCTGCTACAAGAGCGCTATATTCACCTAAACTATGACCAGCGACAAAGTCAGGTGTAATGTCATACTCTTTCAAAGCTGTCAAAATAGCAAAACTCGTTGTTAATAATGCAGGCTGCGCATTTGTTGTTAATGTAAGCTTTTCCTGCGGTCCTTCAAAAATCACTTCTGAAAGTGAATCTTGCAACACCTCATCTGCTTTTGCAAACACTTTTGCAACCTCTTTATTATTCTCTGCTAATTGTTTACCCATTCCAACTGCCTGTGAACCTTGGCCCGGAAAAAGAAATGCTATTTTTCCCATTTCAAATCCTCCTCTTATTGGAGTGACTCTTTCTCCATTACGCTTGAAATCGTAGGAATTACTTCTTTCGCTACCATTTCTCTCGTTTGACGAATCGCACTAAATATCGACTGGTCATTAGAAGAACCGTGAGCCTTAATGACAGGTGCTTTCAATCCAAATAATGCAGCTCCTCCATACTCCGAATAATCCATTTTATCTTTTAATACCATAAGTTTTGGCTTTAATACCGCCGCTGCTAATTTACTCGTAAATGAACTCATTAATTGTTCTTTCAACATAGAGAATAGCGCAAGTGCTGTTCCCTCTAATGATTTCAACGCTACATTCCCTGTAAAACCATCACATACAACAACATCTGCTACACCTTGCAATAAATCTCTTGATTCAATGTTCCCAACGAAATTAATTGGCGCATCTTTAAGCATTGCAAATACTTGCTTTGAAAGCTCGTTTCCTTTTCCATCCTCTGTTCCAACGTTTAATAGTCCAACGCGAGGATTTTCAATTCCTCTTACCTTCTCAGCATAAACAGATCCCATTACTGCATATTGATATAAATGAATTGGTTTTGCATCAACATTTGCTCCAACATCTAACATAACAAAACCTTTTCCATCTACAGTTGGCATTGTAGGCGATAAAGCTGGTCGCTCAATTCCTTCCATACGACCGACAACAAATAATCCAGCTGCCATTAAAGCTCCTGTACTACCTGCGGATATACAAGCGTCTGCTTCTCCATCCTTTACTTGTTGTGCCGCAAGCACCATTGAAGCTTGTTTTTTTCGACGAACCGCTCTTACTGGTTCCTCCGTTGATTCTATTTTTTCGTCTGTATGAAGAATAGTAATTCGTTCATCACTCGTTAAGTATTGACGAATTTCCTCTTCTTTCCCTACTAACGTAATATGTAAATCAGAATATTCCTTAATAGCTTTCATTGCCCCTAATACTACAGCCTTTGGAGCGTGATCTCCGCCCATTGCATCTATTGCGATTTTCATAAGTTGTTACCTTCCTCACTATAATTACTAGATCGATACATTTCAAAAGTGCCTGTAAAAACAAGTTCTTCTCCAACGAAGCTACGCACTTTGACAACCGTCCGTCCCTTATCATTCTCTACATCTTCAACGCGCGCTTTTGCAACAACACGCTCTCCTAATTTTACAGGGCGAATGTATCGAATGGTAGACTTTGCAGTTAAAGCTAATTCTTCATCAATAACTGCAACAGCTAGTGAGTTTGCTTGCGCAAACAGATGATGCCCACGGGCAATTTGATTTCTTTTAAATACATGTTCTACCTTTACTTCAAAGATAGAGATTGCATGTCTATCTAATTCAATATCAATAATTTCTCCAACAACCTCTTCTAACGGTAAAGATTTCACATCTTCTTCATGTTGCTTTGTAGCTACATGTTTAATTCTCTCTCTTAATTCAGGAATAGACAATTCCATACGATCAAGTCGTACTGTTTGTATACTCACTTGAAATTTTTCCGCTAAATCTTCATCCGTAATAAAAGGATTTGATTCGATTGTTTGTTGTAATAACTCTTGTCTTTCTTTTTTACTTCTTCTTTTTTTCATACCGCACCATCCATTTTTATGACTAGGTACTAACAGTAGTATATAATCATTAAAAGTAGAATGCAACAAAAACTTTTGTTGACTCCCTTTAATCGAGCTTCTCTCCTTGGAACACCCCTGTCCCATCAAGATACGTACGCAAGGCAGCGTACTGATCATTGTGCCAAAACGCTTCTGAATCTACTAGTATCGCCGCATCTTGCCTTGCTGTTTCTAACGCTCGATAATCATGTACCATGTCAGCAACCTTAAATTCTGGTAAGCCACTTTGCTTACTCCCAAAGAAATCTCCAGGACCTCGTAATTCTAAATCTTTTTCTGACAATACAAATCCATCATTTGTTTCAGTCATTATGCGCATTCTTTCTTTCCCTGTTTCTGATTTAGGGTCTGCTATTAATAAACAATATGATTGCTCACTACCACGGCCGACACGCCCTCTAAGCTGATGAAGCTGCGATAAACCGAAACGTTCTGCATCATAAATAACCATTACAGTCGCATTCGGTACGTTCACACCTACTTCAACAACTGTTGTCGATACAAGAATTTGCACTTTATTTTCACTAAACTGTCCCATTATCTCTTCTTTTTCCTGAGACGATAATCTCCCATGCATCAATCCAACTTGGCATTTCCCTTGGTAATGATGCGTCAGCATACTATGTAAGTCGATAGCATTTTGCACATCAAGTTTCTCAGATTCTTCAATTAGAGGACAAATAACGTATGCCTGTCTTCCTTTTTTTATCTCCTTTTCAACAAAACCGAGAACGCGATCTAACATATCATGTTTTGCCCAATATGTTTCAATCACCTTTCTACCTGCTGGCATCTCATCGATTATCGAAACATCCATCTCTCCAAATGCAGTAATTGCAAGCGTACGCGGAATTGGTGTCGCTGTCATAAATAATACATCTGGACTTTCACCTTTCTCCCGTAAAACTCGGCGCTGCGCTACACCAAATCGATGCTGTTCATCTGTAATAACGAGACCCAACCTATGAAATATAACTTCATCTTGAATTAAGGCATGCGTTCCAACAAGAATATCTATTTCTCCTTGTTCTAACTTCGCTAAAATTTCTCGACGTCTCGCACCTTTAACAGAACTTGTTAACAGTTCCACCTTCATACCAAAATGCGAAAACGTTTCAGCAAGCGACTGATAATGTTGCTCAGCTAAAATTTCTGTAGGAACCATTAAAGCACCTTGATAATGAGCTAATTTCGATGCATAAAGGCCAATCGCAGCAACAACTGTTTTCCCAGAACCAACGTCACCTTGCAATAGTCGGTTCATCCGATAAGGAGATGTCATATCTTTCAAAATTTCATCTACAACTCGGCGCTGCGCACCCGTTAATGGAAACGGCAGTGCATCGATAAATTCTTGTAATTCTACTGACGGAATCTCTTTCTTCGTCCCTTTTGAATTTTCCCTCTCCATTTTCCGGAGCGTTTGCATTTTCAGCTGAAATAAGAAAAATTCTTCATATACAAAACGGCGACGCGCTTGCTTCAAATCTTCCTGTCCTACCGGAAAATGCAATGCCCTAAGCGCTTCATATCTTGGTAATAATTTATATCGCCCTAACAAACCATCCGGTAACACTTCGACTATAGAATCTCCATATTCCTTTAACGCTTGAGCAATAAAACGACGCATCTGTTTTACTGTAAGTTTCCCCTTTACTGAATAAACAGGTTCCACTTCTTGTTGACGTACAACCGGCCCAAAATGAAGTTCTGATACAGCAATTGTTTGACGATGTTGATCCCATTTACCAGTAATCGTTACCGTTTCATCTAACTTTAATTTTTGCTTATAGTAAGGCCTATTAAAACATACCGCCGTAATTAAATAACGACCGACGAGAACACGAACTGTTAAACGCGATTTCTTCTTACCATAATATTGCAGCAAAGGAGCACTATGAATCTTCCCTTCAACCGTTACACGTTCATCATGCTTTACTTCAGCAAGATCTTTCATCGCATAATCTTCATAACGGTATGGAAAATGTTCTAATAGATGAGAAACTGTATAAATACCCATCTCATGTAGTAACTCAGATGTTTCTCCTCCGATCCCCTTTACATCCGTAACAGGAACTTGTACAACATCATTCAAGATTCTCACACCCCGTCACATTATTTTCTTTATTGCATTTTATTTGAGTACCAATTAGCATCTGTAATCGCTCTCTTTCACCTTATATATTCTATCATAGGCATTCTAAGAGAAACTACTCAAATCCCTTATATAAAACAAGTAAAAAAGAGCCTCACTATTAGCAGCAAGGCTCTTTTCTCTCTTCAATATGCTAGCCTTTTGAATAAAAACTAGTAATAAACTTCATATTACTACTTCTTATCCATTAGCAAGTAAGTAATCCATTTATTTTCAAAACGAATCTTATCTTATTCTACAGAGAAGATGAAAGAATACACTGGTTGGTTTCCAGCATGCACTTCTACTTCTGCATCTTCAAATTTCTCTTCTACAAATTCAACTAACTCCGCTACTTCTTCGTCAGTTGCATCTTCACCTTGTAGAATCGTTACGATTTCAGAATCTTCATCAATAAGCGCTTCTAGTAATTGCTTCGCAGCTCCTACTTTTTCAGCATTTGTAGATACAATTTTCCCATCTGCAATACACATGAAATCATCTTTTTGAATTGCTACACCATCAATTTCCGTATCACGTACAGCATACGTAATTTGACCTGTTTTCACATGAGATAAAGCTTCTTGCATGTTTTCTTCATTCTCTTCTAACGTTCCAACTGGGTTAAATGCTAACATTGCTGCCATACCTTGAGGAACTGTTTTCGAACGAACAACAATAACTTCTTGATCTACAACTGATGCCGCTTGTTCTGCTGCCATTACAATATTTCCGTTATTCGGTAAAATAATGATTTTTTCAGCATTTGCTTCTTCAATTGCCTTCACGATATCCTCCGTACTTGGATTCATCGTTTGACCACCTTCGATAACTTTCGTTGCGCCGATGCTCTCAAATAAAGTTTTAATACCAGACCCCATAGCTACAGTTACGATACCATATGGTTGTTTTTCTTTCGATTGAGCTGGTTGTTCAGGAACCATAGTAGGTTCATCTAATAAAGCAGTATGCTGTTCACGCATATTTTCTACTTTAATCTTAATTAAACTACCGTATTTTTGCCCGTAGTTCATAGCGTCTCCAGGATGTTCTGCATGGATATGAACTTTTACAATTTCATCATCAGACACAACTAGTAGAGAATCACCATATACACTAATATCTTCACGGAATTTTTGTTCAGAGAAATTATGCTCTTTCACCTTTTCAGCCTCTAATTTCACCATGAATTCCGTACAATATCCATACTTAATATCTTCTGTACTCAATTGGCTTTGTACACTACGGTGATGTTCTGCGCGTACCATTTCATTCATAGATGGTTGCGTCGGTGCATCAGAAGAAATCGTTTCTCCTTTTAAGTCAGCTAAAAATCCTTCGTATACCACTACAAGACCTTTACCACCGCTATCTACAACGCCAACTTGTTTTAATACAGGTAATAAATCTGGCGTACGATTTAACGATGCGTTTGCTTCTTTCACAACGTCTTCCATAAACAAAACAAAGTCGCGCTGTTTTTTCGCAACTGTTACTGCATATTTACCCGTTTCTCTTGCAACCGTTAAAATCGTTCCTTCAATCGGTTTCATAACCGCTTTATAAGCCGCCTCTACTCCAGCTTCTAGTGCTGCAGCAAAATCAACTGTTGTTAATTCTTCTTTTTGTTCAATGGATTTAGAGAAACCACGGAACAACTGAGATAAAATAACTCCAGAGTTACCACGAGCTCCCATTAATAATCCTTTGGCTAAACTTACGCCGACTTTACCAGCATGCTGTGAAGGGTTTGCTTTCACTTCACGCGCACCTGAAGTCATAGATAAGTTCATGTTTGTACCGGTATCGCCATCTGGAACTGGAAATACGTTTAATGCATCAACAAGCTGAACATTGTTTGTTAAATTATTCGCTCCTTGCATGATCATTTGTGATAAACGTTTTCCATCAATTTTTTGAATTGACACAGATTTTCCTCCTTAATGCACATTACAAGTTTATTACTTTAACTCCTTGTACGTAGATGTTTACAGAATCTACTGCTAGTCCTACAGTTTGATCTAATGTATATTTCACTTTCGTCTGCACATTATGTGCCACTTCTGAAATTTTCGTACCATAGCTCACAATAATATACATATCAATATGTACTTCATCTTCATCTTTACGAACAATAACACCTCTAGTGAAGTTTTCTTTTCGTAAAATGTCTGTTAATCCATCTTTTAACTGATTTTTTGATGCCATACCTACGATACCGTAGCAATCTACCGCGGCACCTCCAGCAATTGTTGCAATTACATCTGTACTAATATCAATTTGACCGTACTTCGTTTTAATTTCAATTGACATCTCGTTTCCCCCTTCATAAATGGTGAAAGTGAGCTAGACTACTTTAGTTACTATCATATAATCTTTTTAAAGAAAATTCCATCGTTCTTTCTTTTCACTCTCATATTTTATGTTTTAAATTACACTTTTTTATGATGAGCAAAATAGTCCATTGTTATTATACAACATGTACCACTATAATATGTCAAGCAATTTTTATGGATTTCAACTTTTCTTCATTAACATATAGTGTCAAGTAAATTTTCTTGATTTCTTTTTTCTACGGTGTTGCATTCTCTTTTTAGTTGTGTTAAATTATAGTAGTGTTTTTAGCATCGCATAAAAGACTAACATTGAAAAATTACGTATGGTAAGGTATCAAGGGAGGGAAATATAAATGGCTCGTGTTTGTGCTATTACTGGAAGAAAAGCTCGTTCTGGTAACTCTCGTTCTCACGCAATGAACGCTACAAAACGTAAATGGGGCGCTAACCTTCAAAAAGTTCGCGTACGCATCGACGGAAAAGTTCAACGTGTTTACGTTTCTGCTAGAGCATTAAAATCTGGCAAAATCGAACGTGTTTAATAATAAAAAAAAGAGCCGATAGGCTCTTTTTTTACTATAACAATGGAAAAAGCACCGGTGATAGGTGCTTTTTTTAATCTTTTTTGAAGGTATTTAACATTGCACGAACTATTCCACCAAGAAATTTAGGTAACTTAATTGTATAAAATCTCATGGTTTCCCTCCTAATCCCCATTACTCCACTTGGTCACTATATGATGTAAGGAGCAAAATTGTTTCTTCAATCAGTGCTTCTTATCAACATTAATATGCCAGAAGTAAATGAAAAAGTACCTTTTTCCTCAACGAGTTCGTTACTAATACAAAGTGTTGATCCCCACTCTATTGTTTTATTAGTAAGAGGGTACTTAAAACCAAACAATGTAATCCCTTCCACTATTTCAGTAACTGGTACAAAAGATACATAAGGAAAATTTTTATTTTCTTCAATTATATGTGTACCCATTTTTTTAACTGTTATTTCATTTTTATTGTCCACAATAAACATTTCTATCTCTACTTCTAACCCTTTTAAAAGCATCTGTATATTTGCCAAACCGTGATCAAGCCTTCCACCAGTAGCACCAAAAATACGAATTAGTGCCGGCTTCTGTTCTAATGCCCAGTTGATTGCAATTTCTAAATCCGTTTGATCTTTTTCCCGCGGAACAATATGTAATTCGTTCGTTTGCTGTCCCATCCATACTAATTCTTCTTCAGTAACTGAATCGTAATCTCCAAACGCAACAGCCGGGGTAATCCCTTTCTTTAATAGACGGTATACTCCCCTATCAACCGCTGCCCACACTACTTCCTCATTCTCGTATCGAGCAAAATCTGCGCAATATTCCGAAGGTCCTCCTGCCAAAATATGAATAATCATTTTTTCTTCTCCTTCCATTGTAAAAAGGCAATCTGCCATTCGGTAGATTGCCTTTTTACATATTTTTATCCTATCCTATAAATGCCTTACTAGGATAAAAGTTCATCACTACCCACGAATTACGCGAATTGCTTCACCGCGGTCTTTTTGATTGTATACTGCTGACCCAGCTACAAGTACATTTGCTCCTGCTTCCACACAAAGTCTTGCTGTTTCAGCATTTACACCACCATCAACTTCAATTTCCACTTCTAGATTGCGCTCTTTCACCATGTCTGCAACTTGTTTAATTTTCGGTAATACAGAATGGATAAACTTCTGTCCACCAAATCCAGGGTTTACTGTCATAAGTAATACCATATCTATATCTTCTAATACATGCTCAATCACTGAAACTGGCGTATGTGGATTTAATACAACGCCCGCTTTAATACCATGAGATTTAATTAACTGAATTGTACGATGTAGATGCGGACACGCCTCTACGTGAACAGTAATAATATCCGCTCCCGCTTGTGCGAAAGTCGGGATATAGTTATCAGGATTTTCAATCATTAAATGTACATCTAATGGTAATGATGTAATCGGACGGATTGCTTCTACAATTAACGGTCCAATCGTAATATTTGGTACGAAATGTCCATCCATTACGTCAACGTGAATGTAATCCGCTCCGCCCTTTTCTACATCTTTAATCTCTTCCCCTAATTTTGAAAAATCTGCTGATAAAATCGATGGTGCAATTTTAATCATAACTAATACCTCGGCTTTCTCTCTCTAATTTCTTCTACGAATTGTTTATAGTTCTTATAGCGATATTCTGTAATCTTCCCTTCTTCAACCGCAGCTTTCACCGCACATTTCGGTTCAGAAAGATGTGTACACCCTCTAAATTTACAGTATTGGCTCGCTTCTTTCAACTCTGGAAAACAATATGTAAGATCTTCTACTTCTATATCAATGAAATCTAGTGAACTAAAACCCGGTGTATCTGCTACTAGTCCACTCCCAATTGCAATTAATTCTACGTGTCTTGTCGTATGCTTCCCGCGTCCTAAATGGGAAGAAATATCATTTGTTTTCAGCTCTAATTCTGGACGTAGCACATTAAGCATTGAAGATTTCCCAACACCAGATTGGCCCGCAACGACAGAAACACAATTTTCTAAGTATGGTTTTAATATATCAATACTTTCTGAAGTATTAATAGAAGTAAATAAAACATCATAACCCATCTCACGATAATCATTCGCATAAGCTTCAACAGTTGCTTTCATCTTTTCATCTACTAAATCCATCTTGCTAATACAAATAATTGGCTTAATGTTATGATATTCAATCAGCACTAAAAATCGATCTAACAGTCCAGGATTAAAATCTGGTTCTACTGCAGAGAACACAAGGATCGCTTGATCGACATTAGCAATAGGAGGTCTAACAAGTTCATTTTTTCGATCAAACACTTCAAGCACATAACCTTCAGTTGGATTATCTGCCTGAAAAACAACTTGGTCTCCTACAAGTGGTGTAATTTTATTTTTTCTAAATACACCTCGCCCACGACATTGCGTAACCCCTTCTTCATGCTGCACGTAATAAAACCCACTTAAAGCTTTTATAATTTTTCCTTCTGGCATAGAATTCTCCTTTTTTTGTATAAGGTGATGCTGAATTTAAAAATGAATGGATTTAAATTTTCCAAATAACGATTTCAAAACCTACCATATATACTTTCGCTAATATACATTGAATTTCCCATTAAATGCAAAAAAATATTTACAGCTGCATCACTTTACTAGCTTTTTGAATCATATATTTTTGCCTGCTATACCGTCCACTTTGTAGACAGCATAACAGGCAATAATAATAAGTAGACTTTCACTATTATTGAGTTGGATATGGTACTTCTTTATCAATAATCGTTACTCCATCCCGTACAATTTTATAGTGTCCCTTTGAACCTTCTTGAATTACAAATTCTAAAGAAATAGTCGCTGATTCAGTAATTGTTCTCGTTTCAACCGGTCTATCCATTTTTTGCTGCATGTCTTCTTTATAAATTTCTATTGTTTGCGGCTTTTTTTCACCTGTTACAGCAGGCTCATATGGGATAGAGATATTGTCCACTTTTACCGTTTTAGTCACTTTAGGCTTTTGACCATCAGAGATAATAATAGTTACTTTATCTCCCTCTTTTAATGGTGTACCTGGTTTTGGAAATTGCGAAATTACAAGTCCTTTTTCGACTGTATCTGAATACTCTCGTTTTATATCTGACGTTAGTTTTCTCTCATTCAAATAACCAGTTACACTATTTTCAGTCCACCCCGAAAAGTCACCTGGTCTAATTTGATAAGGCCCTTTACTTACCCAGATTTTCAGTTCTTGCTCCGCTTCTATAACCATCTGATCAGGCGTCGGAATTTGTTCTACAATTTCACCTTTCGGCTTATCATTTTCAATATAATTTACCGTAACTTGTTTATATTTTTCTTCTAACTCAGCTTTTACACTCTCAAAGTTTTGACCTGTGAAATTTGCCATCTTACTTTTCTTTTTTCCACCTGATTGATAGATAGTAATTTTAGCGTTTTCTTTTACGACTCTTCCTGCTACAGGGTCCGTTTTTATTACATCCCCAACTTCAACATCATCTGTATATACAATATTAGGCTCCGTCACCTCAAAGCCCTTTTCTACTAATGTATTTACAGCTGTCGTGTATTTCATACCAGCCACATCAGGAACTTTCACATCTTTCGGAATAAATAATCCTGGAATAACCGTAAGTGCTAATGTTATTCCTATTGCTAAAAATAAAAATGTTGAAATTAAAACTTTAAGCCACTTGTTACTCCGTTTTTTCTTCTTATCTAACTCAGCTGCTTCTGCTCTTATCGGTTCTTCCACCTTACTCCCTTTTAAAACAATCGTTTCATCACTTACATTTTCAAATAATTGTTCTTGTTGAATAATCGGAATCGCTTTCGTCGCTTCCATATCTTCCGGTATGTAAAATGGTTGCTCATTTATCCTCTCTGGATATAGCGCAGTTTCAATATCTCGCTTCATCGCATTGGCAGATTGATATCGGTGAAACGGATCTTTTGCAGTTGCCTTTAATATAATATTTTCAACACTTTGCGGAATATTTTCATTCCATCTTTTTGGTGATGGGATTTCACTTTGTAAATGTTTTAAAGCTATAGCAACAGCAGATTCGCCAGAAAACGGTTGTCTTCCTGTTAACAATTCAAACATAACTATTCCAAGAGAATAAATATCCGATTGTTTATTTGCTATCCCGCCACGTGCCTGTTCTGGTGATAAATAATGGACTGAACCGAGCACTGAATTTGTATGTGTAATTGTTGTTGCACTTGTAGCTGTCGCAATTCCAAAATCTGTTACTTTTATTATTCCATCAGCTCGAATTAAAATATTGTGCGGCTTTATATCACGATGCACAATTTCAAAATGATGGGCATGTGCCATAGCGGATGTTAACTGCTCCATAATATCAAGAGCTTCTCCTATAGGTAACATCCCTCGCTCAATTATGTATTGCTTCAATGTTTGCCCTGGTACATATTCCATGACAAGATAGTATATACCATCTTCTTCTCCGACATCATACATATTCACAATATTTGGATGCGACAACGTTGTAACAGACTGCGCTTCTCGATGGAAACGTTTAATAAACTCTTCGTTATTTGAGTAGTCGAGTCTTAATATTTTTACCGCTACATCTCGGCCAAGTATATCATCATGAGCTAAATATACATTGGCCATTCCGCCACCACCAATCATTTTCAGCAGCTTATAACGGTCATTTAAGCGTTTTCCAATCAGCACGTTGCACTTCACCTACTTTCGTTTGTCGAACCCGCATAATCAATAAGAACAAGTGTGATATTATCTTCTCCACCGCGATCATTTGCCAATTGAATGAGACACTGCCCTTTACCTTCAAGCTGTTCATTTAACTGTAAAATTTGTCGCATATCATCAATAGAAACTTTGTTTGATAACCCATCAGAGCAAAGAAGTAATTGATCATCTTCCTCAATCACCAACGTTTTAACATCTAACCCAACTTTTTCTTCTGTTCCTAATGCTCTTAATAACACATTCTTTTTCGGATGATACTCTGCGTCTTCCTTTGAAATTTCACCATGTTTCACAAGCTCATTTACAAGTGAATGATCTTCCGTTACTAGCGTCATTTCTCCTTCTGATACCATATAGCAACGACTATCTCCTATATGCCCTATTGTCACAAAGCTTGGTGTACAAACAGCTATTATAAGCGTTGTTCCCATACCATTACATTCTGCATTTTGCTGAGCGTATTCATATATACGCTCATTAATAATCCCAACACTAGTATGTAACCATTGTTCTACTTTTTTCGGCTCATTCATATTATGTGTTTGCTTCCAATAATCATGGAATAATTGAATGGCCATCGAGCTAGCTACATCACCAGCTCGATGACCTCCCATTCCATCTGCTACTACCGCTAATACATTTCCATCTAAATTGTGAAAAACTCCTGCACTATCTTCATTATGTTGACGAACTTTTCCTTTATCCGATAGAAATACGGCTTTCATCTCGTCACCTCGTCTCTTCTTTGCGCTCCTTCGCACGCAACTGACCGCAGGCTGCATCAATATCATGACCTTGTTCACGGCGAATCGTTACATTCACTCCACGATCTTTTAACGTTTTCTCGAACAAGAAAATTTGTTCACGTGGCGTACGTACATAATCACGTTCAGGTACGTAGTTTACCGGAATCAAGTTCACATGACATTTTACACCTTTTAAGAGCGCAGCAAGCTCTTCAGCATGCTCTACTTGGTCATTTTCTCCTCCAAATAATCCATATTCAAAAGTAATACGACGCCCTGTTCTATTTACATAGTATTTAATAGCTTCCATTAAATCTGGTAATTTATAAGCACGGTTAATCGGCATTAATTTTGAACGTAATTCTGAGTTTGGAGCATGCAATGAAATCGCAAAATTAATTTGTAGATCTTCTTCAGCAAACTTATAAATTTTCGGGATAATTCCACTCGTCGAAACAGTCATATGTCTCGCACCAATATGAAGTCCTTTTTCATGGTTAATGATGCGTAAGAATCCCATTAAATTATCATAGTTATCAAATGGTTCTCCAATCCCCATAACAACAAGAGAACTTACACGTTCTTCCGTTTCATCAAGCGCACGCTGAACTTCTACTACTTGCGCTACGATTTCTCCAGCTTCTAGGTTTCGCTTTAATCCACCAAGTGTCGAAGCACAGAACGTACACCCAATACGACAACCCACTTGCGTTGTTACACAAATGGAATTTCCATATTCGTGTCGCATTAATACCGTTTCAATAGAATATCCGTCATATAATTGGAATAAGAATTTAATTGTTCCATCCGAAGACGTTTGTTTTACTAACGTGTTTAAAGTAGTAATATCAAAGGAATTCGACAATTTATCACGCAATCCTTTAGAAAGGTTTGACATATCCTCATAATTTTTTACACGTTTTTTATATAACCAATCAAAAATTTGTCCAGCACGGAACTTCGGTTCTCCTTGTTCCTTTAACCAATCTTGCATTTCATGAAGTTGTAAAGAGTAAATTGATGGTTTCTTCGTTTCTAAATTTTTCTTTTGTTTTCTTACAGTCGTTTCCATGATGCTACACCTTCTTCCTTAAACAAGCAATATAAAAGCCATCCGTCGCAAAATAATGCGGTAAAATTTGTACTTGACCTTCATCAATATACGGAGTTAATTTTTCTGGCATACGCTCTTTAAGCGTAGTATCCCATTCAAATTCAGGATGTTCTTGTAAAAATTTCTCTATTACTTGTTCATTTTCTATTTTCTCAATTGTGCACGTACTATAAACAAGACGACCGCCTTGTTTTAATAATGGTGCTATTTTTTCTAGTATTGCAATTTGAATCGTCGATAATCTTTCACTATCGCCTTTATCTTTTCCTAACTTAATATCAGGCTTACGTCTAATTACACCAAATCCAGAACACGGTGCATCTACCAATATTTTATCAAACGTTTCATTTGCAAAGTGCTCTTGCACTTTTCTAGCATCTAGCGCTTTAGTTTCGACATTTTCTAGACCAAGTCGCTCTGCTTGCTGTTTAATTAAACGTACTTTGTGTGCATGTAAATCAAGGGACATGACCTTACCAGTTCCCTTTAATCGTTCCGCGATATGCGTTGTTTTTCCGCCTGGAGCAGCACAACTATCAAGAACTGCATCTCCCGTATTCGGTTCTAAAGCGCGTGCTACAAGCATAGAACTTTCATCTTGAATAGAAAGAAATCCTTTTTTAAACGCTTCTGTATGCGCTACATTTCCTCTTTCAATCTGAATTGCATCATCTGATAAGTCACCACTTTTTGCTTCTATACCTTCACTTGCCAACAACTCAATCGCTTCTTCTACCGTTACCTTATCAACATTCACACGCGCTGTTGGTACAGGGGGTAACATGTTTACTTCGCACATTTTTTCTGCAGTTTCTAAACCGTATTCTGAAGTCCACTCTTGGACAAGCCAAACTGGATGACTTGTTGTAATTGCAAGACGTTCTACTGGATCCTTGATTTCATCTACAGAAGGTACACCTTCTCTCTGAATCGAACGTAATACACCGTTCACCATACCAGCAATTCCTTTATGCCCGCGACGCTTTGCAATCTCAACCGCTTCATGAATAGCCGCTCTTTCTGGCACTCGGTCTAAATAAATCATTTGATATAAAGATAAGCGAAGCAATACTCTTACCCACGCCTCAACCTTCTTTTTTAAAAAAGGCTGTAAATAATAATCTAATGTGTCACGACGTTGAATCGTTCCATATACAATTTCAGTTAATAAACCAATATCTTTTCTATCAATTGCACTTTTTTCAATTAGATTATTTAAAAGTAAGTTGCTATATGCACCACTTTTTTCCACTTGAATTAAACCATCAAGAGCTAATTCACGAACATTTTGTCTCATGCATTTTCTCCTAACTTCGTTCCAATTTCAGGTTTTGTTCCACGTAAAAATTGTGAACAACTCATACGCTTTTTACCAGAAGGTTGCAATTCAGTAATTTTAACACCTGTTTCATTACTCGTTGCTACAACAAAACCATCTTCTTCGATTGCAACAATCGTACCTGCTTCAGCCGGTTCAGTTATAGGCACTTTTTCTCCCCACCATACTTTAACAACTTGTCCCGCTAAAGTTGTATAAGCAACTGGCCATGGATTCAATCCGCGAATGTGATTGTATACTTCTTCACCTGTTTTTGTCCAATCAATTTTCTCTTGCTCACGTTTTATATTGTACGCAAACGTTACTTCTTCTTCGTTTTGTTTAATCGGTTCTAACTTACCTTGGATTAATAAAGGTACTGTTTTAGATAGAAGGTGTGCTCCTGCTTCACTTAATTTATCAAATAATGAGCCTGTCGTTTCACGCTCTTCAATTTCAACTTCCACTTGCGTTAAGATATCACCAGCATCCAATTTTTCTACCATATACATAATTGTAATACCTGTTTTTTCTTTACCTTCCATAATTGCATAATGAATTGGTGCACCACCACGAAGTTCAGGAAGTAAAGAAGCGTGAACATTAATACATCCATACTTCGGTGCTTCTAAAATTTCATTTGGTACAATCTGCCCAAATGCAGCTGTTACAATTAAATCTGGCTCTAATGCCAATACTTTTTCATATTCATCTTTTTCACGAATTTTTAACGGCTGTAACACAGGGATACCATGTTTTTCCGCTTCAACTTTAACAGGTGTAGGTGTTAATACTTTTTTTCTACCTACTGGACGATCAGGTTGCGTCACAACACCTACTACCTCATAGCCATCTTCAATAAGACGACGAAGCACCGGCACTGAAAAGTCCGGTGTTCCCATAAACACTACTTTTATCATTTAAAAACCGCTCCTTTTAACACCTATTCTAGTTCGTTTTCTTCATAATATCTTGTCACTTTCGATGTAAATAAAACACCGTGTAAATGATCGATTTCATGTTGAATTGCACGCGCTAAAAATCCTTCCGCTTCTAATAAGAATACTTTCCCACGGCGATTTTGTGCTCTTACTTTAATATAATCGGCACGTTCTACTTCACCATAAAGTCCCGGGAAGCTTAAACAGCCTTCGGGACCTACTTGTTCACCACGTTTTTCTAATATTGATGGATTGATTAACTCGATTTTCCCAGTATCATCATCGACATCAACAACCGCTACTTGCAAGCTTACACCTACTTGAGGCGCAGCTAAACCGACTCCGTCCGCAATTAACATTGTTTCATGCATATCTTTCAACAATTTCACTAACTTTTTATCAAAGTTAATTACTCTTTCGCATGGTGTTTCTAACACTTCATTTGGATGCTTTATTATTTCTAAAACTGCCATATTTCCCTCCGCTACATTAACATTGTTGGATTAAAATCAATTGAGATTTGTAGCTCTTTTTGCATTTCTGCTTGATAATGTTCATTTACCATTTTGAGCACGTTCTTTAAGTTTGGTTCCCGTTTGTATTTTATCATGCATTGATAACGATATCTATCTTTTATCCTTGGAATCGCTGAAGCAACTGGTCCTAGCACCATTGTTTGCTGTGAGCAATGCGTTCGTAAATACGAGGCAATTTTTTCCGTCACTTGTACCGCTTTTAATAATTCAGGATGAGATACAGTTACGAGTACAACATAGTAATATGGGGGATATTGTCTTGTTCGTCTCATTTGCATTTCTTGGTCAAAAAACACATCATATTGTTGGTTCTTCGCTAACTCTATACTGTAATGTTCTGGCGTATACGTTTGAATCACAACTTCCCCTGGCAATTCATGTCTACCCGCTCGTCCACTTACTTGCGTCAATAGCTGATATGTCTTTTCACTCGCCCGAAAATCAGGTAAGTGAAGCATCGTATCTGCAGTTAACACCCCAACGAGTGTTACTTTCGGAAAATCTAATCCTTTAGCAATCATTTGTGTTCCGAGTAATATATCTGCTTTTTCTTCCCCGAACGCCTTTAATAATTTTTCATGCATTCCTTTTCGACTTGTCGTATCTACATCCATTCGAATGACTCGTGCCTCTGGAAATAGTTTTGTAATTTCTTCTTCTACCTTTTGTGTACCTGTACCAAAGAAACGAATGTATGTACTTTGACAAGCTGGACACTCAGTTGGCATATTCTCTTCGTAACTACAATAATGACATTTTAAACGATGATTCATTTTATGATATGTCAATGAAATATCACAATGCGGACATTGAACAACATACCCACAATCACGGCACATAACAAATGTAGAATGACCTCTTCTATTTAAAAAGAGTACCATTTGTTCTTTCTTTTCTAATCGATCTGCTATTTTTTCATGCAGCGCCTTAGAAAACATTGATCGATTCCCGTCACGAAGTTCTTCTCGCATGTCAACAATCTCTACCGTTGGTAAAGCTTGTTCATTCATACGTTTTTCCATTGTTAATAGTTCATAAACACCTTTTTTCGCCCTTGCAAACGATTCAAGTGTTGGTGTCGCACTACCAAGAACGATAGGACATTTATGATATTGTCCTCTCCAGACAGCTACATCTCTTGCATGATACCTCGGATTATCTTCTTGTTTGTAACTTGATTCATGCTCTTCATCAATAATAATAATCCCTAAATTCTCAAAAGGCGCAAAAACAGCTGAACGCGCACCAACTACAACTTTCACTTCTTTTCTTAAAATCTTACGCCACTCGTCATACTTTTCTCCAACAGACAACGCACTATGAAGAACTGCAACTTGTGAGCCAAACCTACCTTTAAAACGATCCACCATTTGGGGCGTTAGTGCAATTTCAGGAACAAGAACGATAGCTTCTTTTCCTTTCTTGAGCACTGCTGCTATAGATTGTAAATATACTTCTGTCTTTCCACTTCCTGTAACACCATATAGTAAAAATGGATTATAAGTTTCATTTGTAATTGATGATAAAATCGGTGTAATAACTTGTTTTTGTTCCTCCGTAAGTGGAAATGGTTTTGTTTGTTCAAAATCATCATCGTCATACGGATTTCGGTATACTTCCACATACTTTTCTGAAATGAATCCCTTTTTAACAAGTGCTTTTATTGGAGCATCTGTTATTTGTAACTCTTCTGTAATTACTTTCAACGGTGCACTTTTATAATTTTCCACAAAATAATAAAGTACATCTTGTTGTTTTTTACTTTTCAGTTCAAATGCCGCTAATTCCAATTTATCTTCTGGCAACTCCGGCTGAACCACTCTTTGCTTCTTCTTTTGTACTTTATCTTTCACTTGATAAACGACTTCAACCGTACCATTTTTAATTTCTTGTTGAATAGTTCGGTATAAATGTGGCTGTTGCTCGATTACTTCAAAATCAATTGCTTCTTTATCCTGAAATAAATATAGTATTTCAGGTGCTATTTCTTCCTGTTTACAAAGTTGTAGACGTTTTTTATACGTTGCTTTTATCGCAGTTGGAAGCATCACTTGAAAAGCTGAAATCATGTAGCATAACGTTTCACTTGTAAGCCAATATCCAAGCTTTAATAATTCATCATTTAAAACCGGTGTTACATCTAATATTTCATGGATTGTCTTTAACTTCTTACTTTCTACATCCACCGAATCTTTAATCCCAATAATAAAACCTTGCAATTTTCTTGGGCCAAACGGAACTACTACACGCATTCCTGTCTGTACAATATCTTCCCATTTTTTAGGGATAATGTAATCAAATGGTCGATCTGTCTGACGGGCAGGTACATCAACAATTACACTTGCAAATTTCATAAACGATCATCTTCTAACATCATTTCAATTTGCTTCAATATTTCACGAGCTACCTCTTTTTTCATTAAAATTGGCAACTCAATAACTTTTCCATCTTTTCTATACATTGTTACAATATTCGTATCCGTGCCAAATCCAGCTCCTTGCGCTTTTACATCATTCGCGACAATCATATCTGCATTTTTCTCACGTAGTTTTTTCGTTGCATATTCCTCTACATTTGTCGTTTCAGCAGCAAAACCGATAAGTAACTGTTTATCCTTTTTCTGACCTAACGTTTTTAAAATATCCACCGTTCTTTCAAGTTCAATGACAGCATCACCATTTTGCTTTTTCATTTTATTCTCATGAACATATTTCGGACGATAATCTGCAACTGCTGCTGTTTTAATGACAACGTCTACGTTTTGATAATGTTGAAGAACCGCTTCTAACATATCTTGTGCAGATTCCACTTGCACTGTCGTTACATGTAACGGTGGATTTAATGCTGTCGGTCCTGAAACGAGTATAACATCAGCGCCTAAATTCGCTGCCACTTCCGCAATCGCATACCCCATTTTTCCAGAAGAAAAATTTGTCATAAAACGAACTGGATCAACCTTTTCACGTGTTGGGCCAGCAGTTATTAATATTCTTTTTCCCTGCAATGGTTTGTGTTCTGAGAAAGCTTCCTCTAACCGTGCAATAATTGCTTCAGGTTCTTCTAGTCGTCCCTTCGCTACATATCCACATGCTAAAAAGCCTTCCCCAGGCTCAATAAATGTATATCCTAGCGTTTTCAATGTCATCATATTTTTTTGAACTATTTTATTTTCATACATATGCACATTCATAGCAGGCGCAATCCATACCGGAGCTGTAGTAGCTAACAAAGTAGTTGTAATCATATCATCTGCAATACCACCAGCTAACTTTCCAATACAATTGGCAGTAGCAGGTGCGACAAGTACAACATCCGCCCAATCTGCTAAATCAATATGAGCAATAACAGCTGAGTCTTTCTCATCAAATGTATCCGTATATACATCATGGCGAGAAAGCGCTTGGAATGTAAGAGGCGTAACAAACTTCATTGCCGACTCACTCATCATTACTTTTACAATCGCGCCAGATTGTGTCAATTTACTCGTTAACGCAGCTGCTTTAAAAACCGCAATGCCTCCTGTTACACATAGAAGTATCTTTTTCCCTTTTAGCATATGACTCGTCCTCTTTCTTTTTCAAACTTATAATACTGAAATAGAATTCTCAGCTCGTCAGTACCAATATTTCATTCCTTTCGTAAAAAAATAACAACCTACTTGTAAATAGGTTGTTACCGTTACATAGAAAATTATAAAGTCTATGTTTTATTTTGTCGAAGGCAAAGGCTTATTCAGCTACTTTATCTTCACTTGGTACGTAGCTTAATGCTTCTGCATCGATTTCTTCTAATGCTTTACCTACACATTTATGAGAAACAGGTTTTTCTACAACACAGTTATTAGCAAGTTGCATTTCACGCGCGCGTTTTGCAGCTACTGTTACTAATGTGTACTTAGAATCGATTTTTTGTAGTAATGAGTCAATTGATGGATTTAACATAATTATAGACCCTCCGTCATTTCTTTATAATATTTTGCTACCCTTTCGCGGCGGCAATGTTCGCCAACCACAATTGCTTTAATTCTATCACAAGCTAATTCAACTTGATCGTTTTCTACTACATAGTCGTAAGCGTCCATCATCTCGATTTCTTCTTTCGCTACAGTTAAACGATTTTCAATAACATCTTCAGTCTCTGTACCACGTCCGACAATACGGCTTTTTAGTTCAGATAAACTTGGAGGTGCTAAGAAAATAAATACACCTTCTGGGAAAGCTTTCTTAACTTGAATTGCTCCTTGCACTTCAATTTCTAAGAATACATCTTTTCCTTCTTGTAATGTTTTTTCAACATAGTCAATCGGTGTTCCGTAATAATTACCTACGAACTCAGCCCACTCAAGTAATTTTTCATTACGAATCATTTCCTCGAATTCTTCTCTTTCTTTAAAGAAATAATCCACACCATCTACTTCACCTTCACGCGGCTTACGTGTCGTTACTGAAATAGAGTACTGAAAACGTGTATCCTCATGGCTAAACAGCTCTTTACGAACCGTCCCTTTTCCAACCCCAGAAGGCCCTGAAAGAACGATGAGCAATCCTCTTCTACTTCTCATAAATATGTAAAACCTACCCTTCCTCACTTAAATCTTCTTTATTATTCAAACGATGTGCAATCGTCTCTGGTTGAATTGGACTTAATACAACATGCCCATCATCCATAACAATAACCGCCCTTGTTTTTCTCCCATACGTAGCATCAAGCAAAGCATTATGTTCGCGTGCTTCTTGTACTGTTCGTTTAATAGGAGCTGACTCCGGACTTACAATAGCAATAATTCGATGAGCAGATACAATATTTCCGTATCCAATATTTAAAAACCGCATGGCCATAGTTTGCGCCTCCTAGTAAGTCTATCCGATTTCTCCACCACGTATAACTTTATATATTTTTTGAAAGCTACTCAATATTTTGTACTTGTTCACGAATTTTTTCAAGGTTATTTTTCATTTCTACAACATATTTTGAAATTGTTAAGTCATTTGCCTTAGAACCAATCGTATTAATTTCTCTATGCATCTCTTGCACGATGAAATCCATTTTCCTTCCAACAGGCTCTTCAATCTGCAATGTTTCACGAAATTGCTCTAAATGACTTTGCAAACGAACTAACTCTTCATGAATATCACAACGCTCTGCAAAGATTGCGACTTCTGTTAGCAATCTTTGTTCATCTAGATCTTGATTATGTAATTCTTTTAAGCGATTTTCTAATCGTTCACGATATTTTTGTGTAACAATTGGTGCATGTGGAATAATTGCATTTACACAATTGCTAATCTCTTGTAAACGATACGCTATATCTTTATGTAATCGTTCTCCTTCGCCATCTCTCATCGTTTTCAACATATGAGCAGCTTGACGAACAGCCTCATATAAACTGTTCTCAAAATGTTCATTTACATTTTCTATTTCTTCAATTGCTGTTACTTCTGGCATTGCCATTAATTGCTGAAGTGTAATAGAATCTTGTAATTGAAATTTCCCTTTTATATCTTCCATCATCGATTGGTACTGCTCAAGAAGTGACCAATTCACACTTAATTTTCTTTCAACAAGTCCTTCACCCGCTATACTAATAGACACTTCAATGCGTCCACGTCGAACTTGCTGTGCAATTATTTTACGAATTTTGTCCTCAAATACCATCATTTGCTTAGGAAGTCGAATACTCATCTCTAAAAAACGGTGGTTCACCGATTTCATTTCTACTGTAATTTGAAAAGTATCACTTTCTACTTTCGATCTTCCAAACCCTGTCATACTAGAAATCATTTTTATCACATCCAAGCCATAAAATAACTCAATGAAAAAGGTAATAGAGACAAGGCTCTACTACCTTCTGTAAATTATATCACATTTTCATAACATTGACTATTTCAAGTTTAATCCCTTCTTATATAATATCGGCTTTTTCTTCTTAGTCTTTTTCCCAGTTAATAAAGAACCTACTAGTAAGAAAGTCGGAATTGATGACAAACCTCCAATTAATAACCAATCTCTTGCTTGTATCGGCATTGTGCTAAAGATTGGTTGTAACGGTGGATAATATATAACCACTAGCATGAGTAGTAACGAAATAATAACCGCCCCTACTAAATACACGTTCCCAAATGGATTACGGTGAAAGACAGAATGCTCACTACGACAATCAAATACATGAATAAGCTGAGCAAGTACCAACGTCGCGAACGCTACAGTTTGTGCATATTTCAGTTCATTTGGATGTTGGTTATACGCAATAATAAACGCCACTAACGTCACTGCTCCAATTAAAAACCCTCGACTTATTATTTTCCACGCAAGCCCTCTAGCGAATACCCCTTCTTTCGGGTGACGCGGTGTTCTCTTCATCACATCTCCTTCAGCCTTATCCAAACCTAATGCCATCGCTGGTAAACCATCAGTAACTAAGTTCACCCATAAAATTTGAATAGGAACCATCGGCAGTGGTAATGCAAGTAACATCGCAAATAACATAACTAAAATTTCTCCAACATTTGACGCCAATAAGTAGCGAATGAACTTACGTATGTTCTCATATATATTTCTTCCTTCTTTAATTGCTGATTTAATTGTAGCAAAATTATCGTCTAGTAAAACAAGTGAAGAGGCTTCTTTCGCAACATCTGTCCCTGTAATTCCCATCGCTATCCCAATATCCGCTGTTTTTATCGCTGGAGCATCGTTCACTCCATCACCTGTCATCGCTACTATATGTCCTTGATTTTGCAGTGCCTTAACAATTTTCAATTTATGCTCAGGTGATACACGAGCGAATACATACGTATCTTCTACAACATTTTCTAATTCCTCCACATCCATATTCGCGAGTTCTACTCCTTCAACAACGCGTCCATCTGGTGGTAAAACTCCTAATTGTTCAGCAATCGCCATTGCTGTCACTTTATGATCACCTGTAATCATTACTGTTCGAATACCAGCTTCTTTACACTCTTTTACCGCCTGCGCCACTTCTGGCCTTGGCGGGTCAATCATACCTTGTATTCCAACCAACATAAAATCTTTTTCAACGTCTCTTTCATGTTCAATAGAATCCGTGACTTTTAAAGGTTTAAACGCAACTGCAATTGTTCGAAGCGCTTGACTACCTAAGCTATGAATAGCCGCCTGTACTTCTTTTCTATATAGCTCACTTAACGGCTGCTGCTTATCCCCCCATAAGATTGTTTGACTCAGTTGCAAAAGAACATCCGGTGCTCCTTTCGTAACAATAAACTTTTTCCCCTCTCGATCTCGTACAATAACACTCATCATTTTTCGAGTTGAATCAAAGGGGAATTCACGAATAATTTCAAATTTCCCTTTTAATGCCTCACGTGTTATCCCAGCTTTCATTGCTGCAGCTACAAGCGCTCCCTCTGTCGGATCTCCATCTAATACGTACGCCTTTTTCTTTTGAATAATATTTGCATTGTTACATAGTGAACCAAATGTAAGTAGCTGATAAAGTGATTTTGTCTTAGCTGGATTCACTTCTTTTTCACCTTTCATAAAAGAGCCATTAGGTTCATATCCTTGCCCTGTCACTTTCCACAATTCTCCGCCTGACCACATATGTGTTACCATCATTTTGTTTTGCGTCATTGTTCCCGTTTTATCAGAGCATATAACAGAAGCGCAGCCTAACGTTTCTACGGCCGGTAACTTCCTTACAATTGCTCTCTTTTTTATCATACGCTGTACACCAAGTGATAAAGCTACTGTAACAATTGCTGGCAATCCTTCTGGAATAGCCGCAACAGCTAGCGATACGCCAGCTAAAAACATATGATATACTTCATTCCCTTGATACACACCAGCCAATACAACCAGCGCTGTCAAAATAAGAGCTACAATAATTAATATTTTTCCGAGCTGTTCTAACCTTCTTTGCAGTGGCGTTTCCATTTGCTCTGCATTTTGCAACATATTTGCAATTTGCCCCATCGCTGTATTCATACCAGTTGCTACAACAACTCCTGTACCAGATCCTCGCGTAATCATTGTCCCCATAAAAGCCATATTTTTTTGATCCCCAATTGCAACATCTTGCCCTTGCAATGCTTCTACCTTCTTTTGTACAGGTACGGACTCCCCTGTCAAAGCAGACTCTTCAATATATAAACTTGATGCCTCAACAAGACGCACATCAGCCCCAATACGATCACCACTGGAAAACTTAATAATATCCCCTAAAACAAGTGCTTTAGATGGTGCTTTTACCCACTTTCCATTCCGCATTACAGTAACTTGCGGAGCGGCTAGTTCCTTTAAAGCTTCCAATGATTTTTCAGCTTTTCTTTCTTGAAAAAAGCCGAGAATACCATTGATAATAACAATGGCAACAATAGCAATAGAATCAATGTATTCACCTAAAAACGCAGAAACAATTGTTGCTCCAAACAAAACGAGTACCATGAAATCTTTAAACTGTGCTAAAAATACCATTAGTGCAGAAGGCCTTTTTGCTTCTTCTAATTCATTAGTACCAAATTTCTTTACTCGCCCTTCTGCTTCTTTCTCTGTAAGTCCAACCTTTACATTCGTATTCGTTCTTTCTTCCACTTCATGTGCTCGCATTCCATACCAGTTCATCCTGCTATCGACCTCCTGATTCCAGACATACTCTATTGAAAGCTTATTCAGCCTCGTCCAAAAAAATGCTATAATTAACATTTAGTTAGAAAGGAGTGTTCATTTATGGCATTCGATGGATTATTTACAAGAGCGATTACACATGAAATTGAAAATTCTCTTTACACAGGAAGAATTTCCAAAATATATCAACCTTCAAAATACGAGATTTTATTACATATTCGAGCGAATGGAAAGAACCAAAAACTAATTCTTTCATCTCATCCTACATATGCGCGTATGCACTTAACGAATCAAAACTACGATTCGCCAGCAATACCGCCGATGTTCTGTATGCTTCTTCGCAAACATTTAGAAGGTGGATTTATTGAAAAAATTGAACAAATCGACTTAGAACGCATTATTCAAATTACAGTTCGCAGTCGTAATGAAATCGGAGACGAATCATTAAAAACATTAGTAATTGAAATAATGGGACGACATAGTAACATTATCTTATTAGATACGAAAACAAACGTGATTTTAGATAGCTTAAAACACGTTTCATTAGCCGTAAACCGTCACCGAACTGTATATGCTGGTGCTGAGTACGTCGCGCCACCAGCCCAACATAAAATCAATCCTCTGCAAATTGAAACCGCAGATGATTTTATTAGACCGCTAGACTTTCTATCTGGAAATATGGATAAACAACTCGTCGGTGCTTTCATGGGAATATCCCCATTATTTGCAAAAGAAGTAGTAAAGAAAGCCGGTATGGCAAACGAGAAAGCATTATCAGAAGCATTTTTCTCTATACAAACACCATTACTATCTCATGCATATACACCTACAATGATTACTGCAAATGGAAAAGAATTCTTTTATCTTTTCCCTCTTACACACTTGCAAGGAGAAGAAAAAACATTCTCATCAGTGAGCGAATTGTTAGATCGTTTCTTCTTTGGCAAAGCAGAACGTGATCGTGTAAAACAACAAGCTCATGATTTAGAACGCTTTATGCAAAACGAAAAAAATAAAAACGAGAAAAAACTCATTAAACTCGAAAAAACACTGCAAGATGCTGGAAAAGCAGATAAATATCAACTATTTGGAGAGCTACTTACAGCCAATATGTACGCTTTAAAAAAGGGCGATAAAGATATTGAGGTCGTTAATTATTACGATGAGAATGGTGGAACTGTAAAAATCACATTAGATCCTTTAAAAACACCATCTGAAAATGCACAACGCTATTTCCAAAAGTATCAAAAAGCAAAAAATTCAGTTGTTGTTGTAGAAGAACAAATCGAAAAAACAAATGAAGAAATTCTTTATTTTGATAGCTTACTTCAACAAATGGAAGCTGCTTCTTCAAAAGATATTGAAGAAATTCGTGAGGAATTAGCTGAAGAAGGTTATGTGCGCAATCGCAAAACGAAAAACGCAAAGAAAAAGCCTACTAAACCAGTATTAGATAAATATGTAGCAAGTGATGGCACAGAGATTTTCGTTGGTAAAAACAATAAACAAAATGATTATTTAACAACGAAGTTTGCCCGCCGTGATGAAATTTGGTTACATACGAAAGACATACCTGGCTCTCACGTTGTCATTCGTTCTTTAGAGCCTGCTGAAGAAACTTTACTAGAAGCTGCCAAAATTGCTGCCTATTACAGTAAAGCGAAAGAGTCTAGCTCTGTACCTGTTGATTTCACCAAAATACGCCATGTCAAAAAACCGAGTGGTGCAAAACTTGGTTTTGTTACGTACGACAATCAACAAACCGTATATGTAACACCAGATGCTGATATTGTAATGAAATTAAAAGCGTAAATAAAAAATGCGTTGCTTGTATGCAGCGCATTTTTTATATTCGTTCACACTAATTCATATACCCATTTACTAATTCATAACACCTTGCTTTTGTCATCTTATATTTCTCTTCTGAGGCTTCGATACGCCTCATCGTTCCGTTATTTGTATCAGTACCAATTGCTTTAACTTTACTTTCTTTTTCTTTAACCCACGCAATTTGTTTCGTTTTTAACGACTGGAACGCATCAGCTGACATCGTGCTTTTTAATGTACTGTAAATTTCATTTAGTTTATTATCCCACAATTCATAATTTCCTTCTATTTCATTTACTATATCATTGGTTGACATAGCATTCGTATGTTTTTCTTGTTTATCTATAGCAGCTAATTCACTTAAAACATTTGCTCTATCTATCTTTGAAGAAGATTCTTTTTGCGATTGTTTCTCGTCTTTTGAGCCTGTATACGCACTGGAATCCTTTCTCTGTACTTGTTCTGTTTCTTGAATATTTCTTTCTTTCGTTACTTTTTCATACCTATTTTCATCTACATTGTATGAAATAAGAGATGTTTTCGCATTTACAGTAATTAATCCGTTACTATCTTTGAATATATATTTCTTATCGCCACTATTTTCTTCACTTACAAATGACACATTCTTATCGTCTGGCATTTGTAAAATTCTATTTGCTTCTTCTTTTGTAAGTTTTAAATCTTCAGGAAAAACGAATGACCATTTATCCATTAACCATTCCCCTTCTTTATACACCAAATGAAATTCCCATTCTTGGGCCGCATGACCTATTTCATCTTCTAAACTTAATGTATGTACCGTTAAATTTTCTTTATCTTGTGAAGAAGAAAATCTTATTTCAGATTGAAAATAATTTGGGAATGGTAACATATCAGTCTCTCTCGATCTATTAAAGTTATTAAGCAATTCAGGAAGCTGATTCTCTACAAACTTTTTTGAAACTAATCCCTTAACTCCTTTTTTAACTGTCTCTAAATCCCCAGGATTATTTCGGCTCCATCCATTTTCTTTTTCCATCTCACTAAACGCGTTTGCTATTCCATCTACACTCTTTCTTACAATCTTTTTTGCTTCTTTTTCTGTCACTTCTGGCGCTTCATCAAGCTGGTCAATCATTTTATTCACTTGAACTTTGTTTTCACTTGTTTCACACCCCGTTATAACAAGCATACTAGCGGCCAAACAAAATGACATTACTTTACTTAATTTCTTCATACATTCACATTCCTTAACCCAATTTTTTCGTTACATCTCTTTACCTACAAAAAAACGTAACAATCCCTTATTATACCAATTTTAAATTTATTTATACAAAAAATATAATATTTAAATTAAAAAGATTTTGTTTGCAAGTTTACATTATTGTTCATTCACATAAAAACTTACTGTAAAAATTTTATATATATTTATTTTACATCCGTCTAGTTTTTTTGACACACAGCTACCCTCTTCTCTTTTATTCTAAATAAATATATTGGCACAATTCTTGCTTTATTAATGTAAAAAGGAGGAATTAAAATGAATATAAGAATAACTAACATCCAAAAACAACTACATAATTACGGAATCGACGGGTTACTTATTACAAAGAAAGAAAACCGTCAATATGCAACAGGCTTTACAGGTAGCGCTGGCGTCGTCTTAATCTCTGCCGATCAAGCTGTTTTTATCACTGATTTCCGCTATGTAGATCAAGCGAAATCACAAATAAAAGATGCTGAAATTATTATGCATAAAGGAAATTTAGAAAAAGAAATTGCACATCAAGTATCGAAATTAAACATTCAAAAACTTGGAATTGAAGAAAACAACATGACATTGCAACAATATAAAAACTTGCAAAAATACGTACAGGCGGAAATGATTCAAGTGTGCGAAATTATCGAAAATATTCGTATTATTAAAGACACGCCTGAAATAGAAACAATGAAAATTGCAGCTAATATCGCGGACGAAGCATTTCACCACATTCTTACGTTTCTAAAACCAGGAATAAGTGAAAATGCTGTACGAGATGAATTAGAATTTTTCATGCGAAAAAAAGGGGCTACATCTTCTTCATTCCAAATCATTGTAGCCTCAGGCGTTCGTTCTTCACTTCCCCATGGAGTTGCATCAAATAAAATAATCGAACGAGGGGATATCGTTACATTAGACTTCGGTGCACTTTACGACGGATATTGTTCCGATATAACACGTACTGTAGCAATAGGGGAACCATCGGAAGAATTCAAAAAAATATACAATGTTGTACGAGAAGCGTTAAAACGTGGGACTGAAGCGATTAAGCCTGGAGAAACTGCGAAAAGTATCGATGATATAACGAGGGATTACATTACAGAACATGGATACGGTCAATACTTTGGCCACTCTACTGGGCACGGTCTTGGGTTAGAAATACATGAACCGCTTCGCCTATCCCAAGAAAGTAAGATAACTTTACAAGAAGGTATGGTTGTTACAGTTGAGCCGGGCATTTACATACCGAACTGGGGCGGTTGTAGAATTGAAGACGATATCGTCATTACAAAAGAAGGCTATGAAGTTATTACAAAATCAAATCGGGAACTAATTGTTATTCCTTGTTGAAATCATAGAAAAAAATGCCACCGAATAAGGTGGCATTTTCTTTTATTCATTAACGAATAATTTTTCGTTTACTTTTTTAACGATTACCACTACCGACATTAATATACATATTAAATACAGCATTTTCGCAATAAATAACCACCCTTAAAACATTACAATTCCATCTATTATCTCATTTCCTTTCAATAGCAAAAACGGAATTGTGCTAATAATAATGACAAACTCGATACTGAAAACAAATTTCTTTTTTCGGCTATATGCTTTCCATTCATTCCAACGATACATAGATGCAAAAATCAATACTCCTATACATAATATAGCTGGTACCCAATCACTGTTAAGGAATTGTCCTGAAATAACTGATAATAGTAAACAAACGAGCACACCATAATATCCTATTTTCTCTCTCATTCGTACTCCCCCATTCTACTTCTCCTTTAATACGTAACTTGCTATGCTTATAATAATTCTTAGAAAAATAACAGCTATAATTACAATATAAAGACCTTTTGCAGACGACATCCATTCTTGAAAAATAGACGTTTTCTCTATTTGTTTCTGCCCTTCTATTAAAATAAACCCTACGAAAAATGAGCAAACAACAATGACACCTATCATAATTCCGATACTTTTCTTACTATATTGTTTCATATCATCCCAGTTATATAACAGTACAAAAACAAAGCCGAAAACAGGTATGATACTGATCCATTCATTGTTTGTAAACAAATTTAAAGTGATTAATAGACTACAAGATATGATAAATCCCCAAAACCCAATTTTTTTGCGCATAAGTTCTCCTTCAATTCCATTTTTAGGATTATTTGTATTGCAACATCCATTTATCGTTCTTACCATTACAGTACATGAAATTTCATTTTTTCTTTTTCCTATACTCACATACTTTCACTGCTTTCATACAATAAACTACACGAATGCCTAAAGGATGTGAATGTTATGGGAGTTGAATTAACGCTATTACACGCTCTCTACATTATTTGTTTACTCACTATTATTACCTTTTTTATTCTCCGAAAAGATACGACTATCATTTGTATCGTTTTTATCTTTTTATTAGCATTAACTGCAACAAGTTCTATCCCTCTTGCCATTAGCGGAATTTTTCAAAGTTTCATTTACGCCATTACTGAGCTATTACCAACTATATTAATCATCTCCATTATCGTATCAATGAGCAATTTACTCGTTCATACTGGCATAAATGATACGATGATTTCACCATTTACAAAAATGATTCGTACACCTACACTCGCCTACTGGATTATCGGCCTTTTAATGATGACCATTTCTTTCTTCTTTTGGCCTTCTCCAGCTGTCGCCTTAATGGGAGCTATTTTATTACCGGTTGCTGTACGTGTCGGCCTTCCTCCAATTGGGGTTGCAATTGCTATGAACTTATTTGGACACGGCATCGCCTTATCTGGAGACTTCGTTATTCAAGGTGCACCGAAATTAACTGCAGACGCGGCTGGTCTCCCTGTTTCCAGCGTCGTATCTGCAAGTGTTCCACTCGTTATCGTTATGGGCATTGTGACAACTTCTGTCGCTTTTTTCTTCTTACGAAAAGAGTTTCATACAGGCTTATCTATACAAGAAGCTATTCCATCAACTGAGTCTTCTAAAACGCTCACTTCATTATCTCCTCGCATAAAAAAATGGCTCGCTATTTGTATCCCTATCATATATATCATTGATATCCTTTGCATGATTCAATTTAAATTACAAGGAAGCGACGCAACTGCACTTATCGGCGGAACGACTGTTATTATGATTATCATCATTTCCCTCATCGCCTACAAAGGAAATGGACTGAATAAAACGACCGATTATTTCATAGAAGGGCTCCAATTTGGCTTTAAAATTTTCGGACCAGTTATTCCTATCGCTGCACTCTTTTATTTAGGAGATAGTGGATTTGTAAAAATTATCGGGGACTATTTACCGAAAGGTTCACACGGAATCATTAACGACTTAGGCATCGCTTTATCTCAAACTGTTCCTTTAAATCAATATGTATCGGCAGGGACATTAACCATCGTTGGTGTCATTACCGGCTTAGATGGATCAGGTTTTTCAGGTATATCACTTGCTGGTTCCATTGCCAATCTTTTTGGAACAGCACTTGGCCATGGAACAGCTACATTAACAGCACTCGGGCAAATTGCAGCTATATGGACCGGGGGCGGGACGTTAATTCCTTGGGCACTTATTCCTGCTGCTGCGATTTGTAAAGTCGATCCATTTGAACTTGCACGCCGAAACTTTTTACCGGTTGTTATCGGTTTAATTGTCACCACGATCGTTGCGATGTTTATTCTATAACGTAAGCAAGTGTTCTCTTGCTTACGTTTTTTGCTTGTAAAATTCATCATGAATTATCAGTTTTCAAGAGGGATTCGTTATTACTTAGCGAAATTATATTAGGAGAGTAATTATTTCAAAACGTTTACGAGAAACAGATTACTGCAATTAGAAAAGGGGACATACCTATGAATGAATTGATTTTCGTCTTATTAATTTGTCCATTACTTATCTTTATCGTTTCTGTTATTGGAACGCGCAAGACGAAAACGTATTACGTAATGCCGATTGTAACGTTTGCTAGTTTTTTAATAATAGGTATTATCGCCTTTACTCCAAAATTTTTCTTTTGGGTTGGCATGTACAGCATCTTCTCATTTATTGTTTCTTATATGACTTTATTGTTTGTAAGAGGATATGAGCTTGCAGAAAGCGCTAAGTAGTTAAGGAGATTGTAATATGATTTTCTTTGATATTGATGGAACTTTACTTGATTATGAGGCTGCAGAAAGAAATGGTATTATAGATTTTTTTCAAATATATAATACTATTTTTTCAGGCAATGAATTAGAGGCAACGAAAGTCTGGCATGAATTATCAGAAGAATATTTCAACAAATTTTTGTCCAAAGAATTATCTTTTCAGGAACAACAAAGGATGCGAATGTATCATTTATTTAAAGCATATGGAGTAAACTTATCCCCCGAGGAATCTCAGCATAAATTCAATCAATATATAGAACTATATAAGAACAACTGGACCGCATTTGAAGATGTAAACTATACATTACAGACCTTGCAGGAAAAAGGGTACTCATTAGGTATCATTAGTAATGGTGAATATGAGCAACAAGTCGAAAAGTTAACTACTCTAAACATTCTACAATATTTCAAATATATATTTACTTCTAGTGAACTTGGGATATCGAAACCAGATCCTGAAATTTTTCACAGAAGTGTATTACAATCGAATCTTGAAATGAAAGATTGCTATTATATTGGCGATCGATTAGAGACTGATGCGATTAGTAGTACAGCAGCTGGGATGCAAGGGATATGGTTGAATCGGGATAACTCACAAATCAAGTACGATATTCCTACTATCTGTTCGTTACATGAAATTATAACAATGATATAAAAAGACGACCGCGTTCCCCCGCGGTCGTCTTTTTTCGTGTTACGCTGTGATCCAAGCTTCGTTAGCTGGATTTTTACGCCACTCTTGTAATTTCTTCGTTTCAGCTTGTCCAATCATACCTTTTTCTGCTGCAACTTCAGTTAATGCACTGTAATCACTTAAAGAATATGATGCTACGTTCGCTGCTTCTAACTTTTCTTTTCCTGCTTCTAGCTCGTATGTGAAGATTGATACGATCCCTAATACTTCACAGCCAGCTTCGCGAAGTGCTTCTACACATGTAATTGCACTACCGCCAGTTGAAATTAGGTCCTCTACTACTACTACTTTTTGACCTTTTTCAGCTTTTCCTTCGATTTGGTTCCCTTTACCGTGACCTTTTGCTTTACTACGTACGTAGCACATTGGTAAATCCATACGATCGCTTACCCATGCAGCGTGCGCAATACCAGCAGTTGCTGTTCCTGCAATAACTTCTACAGTTGGGAAGTGCTCTTTAATCAACTCTTCTAATCCAGCTGCAATCGCTTGACGTACTTTTGGATAAGATAAAGTTAAACGGTTATCACAATAAATTGGTGATTTCATACCTGAAGACCATGTGAATGGATCGTTCGGTTGTAAAAATACTGCTCCAATTTCTAATAAATGCGATGCGATTTCTTTTTTCATACTGTTACACCTTCCCACTGTTGTTTTACTGTTTTATACGCTTCAAGCGGATTTTCTGCTTTTGTAATACTACGTCCAACTACGATGTAGCTTGAGCCAAGTTCCCTCGCACGTTTCGGTGTTGCTACGCGCACCTGGTCATTTACATCATCGCTTGCAAGACGAATCCCCGGTGTTACTGTTACAAATTCATTTCCGCATACTTCACGTAATTTTGGAACTTCAAGTGTTGAACAAACAACGCCATCAAGTCCACTTTCTTTCGTTAGTTTTGCATAATGAGCAACCGCTTCTTCTAACGTTTTCTCAATGCCGATCTCTTTTTTCATCATAGCTTCCGAAGTGCTTGTTAGTTGTGTAACTGCAATACAAATCGGTCTCTCTTTTCCTTCTTGCTTACCTTCCTCTAATCCCTCAATCGCAGCTTTCATCATACTGCTTCCCCCTGCAGCATGAACATTTACCATATCAACATCTAGACTAGCTAGGCTACGCATAGCGCTTTTTACTGTATTCGGAATATCATGAAGTTTTAAATCTAGAAAAATCTTATGTCCTTTTTCTTTTAAGTACGTAATAATCGCAGGGCCTTCTTTGTAAAATAACTCCATACCAACTTTGACAAATAACTCTTCCCCTTCAAAGTGGCGCAAGAATTGTTCTACATCTTGTTTCCCTGGAAAATCTAATGCAACGATTAACGACTGTGACATGTTTGCTTCCAGCTCCTTCCTTGACATTCCGAAATGTGATCAAATCCTAATTCATCTAGTAATGCTGGTAACTCTTCAATAATTGTCGGACATACGAACGGATCAATAAAGTTCGCTGTACCTACTGCAACTGCGCTTGCGCCAGCATAGAAGAATTCAATTACATCTTCCGCTGTCTCAATACCACCCATTCCGATAATCGGAATGTTTACCGCTTGGCTTACTTCATGTACCATACGAATTGCTACTGGCTTAATCGCAGGACCTGATAATCCACCTGTACGGTTTGCTAAAATTGGTTTAGCTGTTTTTAAATCTAGACGCATACCAAGCAATGTATTAATCATCGTTAAACCATCTGCACCTGCATTTTCAATCGCTTTTGCAATTTCCACAATGTTTGCCACGTTCGGTGACAACTTCACGTATACAGGTACTTCAGAAACCTCTTTTACTCGCTTCGTTAAATCAGCAGCAATTTCAGGATTTGTACCAAAGGCGATACCACCTGTTTTTACGTTCGGACAAGAAATATTTAATTCTAGTGCATGGACATTAGGCGCTTTAGAAATTTCCTTCGCAACCGCTACGTAATCCTCAGCTTGTGAGCCTGCAACGTTTGCAATAATTGGAAGGTCAAATTGTTCTAACCATGGTAATTCCGAATTCATTACTTTGTCTAATCCCGGGTTTTGAAGTCCGATTGCATTTAGCATGCCGCCTGGTGTTTCAGCAACACGAGGCGTCGCATTTCCATAACGTGGTTGTTCTGTCGTCGCTTTAATCATGATTGATCCTAATACACTTAAATCGTAAAACTGTGCATATTCACGACCAAACCCAAAGCATCCAGATGCCGGTATAATTGGATTTTTTAATGATAATCCTGGTAATTCAACTTGCAATCTGTTCATAGTACAACCTCCCCGATTGGAAATACTGGTCCGTCGCTACACACCTTCTTGTAAGAATGTCCACTTGGATCTTCTTGTAAGTGGCATACACATGCGAAACAAGCTCCAATACCACAGCCCATACGTTCTTCTAATGAAATATAGGCTTTTTTCTCTTTGTAACGTCCTTCTAATGCACGAAGCATCGCTAACGGACCACATGAATAAAGAATATCAAAGTCAATTCCGTAATTATCAATTACATCTGTGACAAATCCTTTTGTACCGTGTGTACCGTCTACTGTTGCAACGTACGTATCACCAAGTTCTGCAAATTTTTCTTCATAGAAAACTACATCTTTCGTTTGAAAGCCTAAGATGTGAATAACACGTACACCTTTTGCAACGAGGCGCTGTGATAATTCATAAAGTGGTGGTACACCAATTCCCCCGCCTACTAGTAAAGCTGTTTGACCAGCTTCTGCTTCTTCTACAGGAAAACCGTGTCCTAATGGTCCTAGTACATCTACCATTTCACCTTGTTTTCTAGTTGCTAATGTTTTTGTCCCTTGTCCTTCGGCACGATATAGCATTGTAAATTCGTTCTTCTCTTGATCTACATTACAAATACTAATTGGGCGGCGCAGAAGGGGCGCAATGCCCTCTGCTACCTTAATGTGTACAAACTGCCCTGGTTCGTTCATTTGCTGTACTAACGTTCCTTGAAGCACTAATTCGTAAATATTTTTTGCGATTTCTTTTTGATTAACGACGATCATATTTTGCTTTTGCATCATGCATGTACCACCTCGTGACGCTTTGTTTGCGTAATTTCTTTCATTGAATGAGCTGAGAATGTCATAGATTCTAATACTCGTAAGATTGCTCTCGTTGTATCAAGTGATGTTAAGCAAGCCACACCATTTTCTACTGATTCACGGCGAATGCGGAAACCATCACGCGCTGGTTGTTTACCTTTTGTTAATGTGTTAATTACAAACTGTGCTTTTCCTTGACGGATAATATCTAGTAAGTTGTAGTCTTCAGAATCAATTTTGTTTACAACTTGTACTGGGATATTTTGCTCTTCTAATGATTGTGCTGTTCCAGCTGTTGCTAATAAGTTATAGCCGATTTCGTGGAAACGTTTTGCAATTTCCATCGCTTCTTCTTTATCTTTATCAGCTACAGTAATGATTACTGAGCCGTGCGTTGGGATGTTAATTCCAGAAGCAACTAATCCTTTATATAATGCTTTTTCAAGCGTTAAGTCTTTACCCATTACTTCCCCTGTTGATTTCATTTCAGGTCCTAATGTTGTATCAACTGAGCGTAGTTTCGCGAATGAGAATACCGGAGCTTTTACATATACTTCTTTCTCTTCTGGGTGATAGCCAGTTCCGTATCCTTGCTCTACTAGGTCTTGCCCTAAAATAACTTTCGTTGCAACATTCGCCATCGGTACGCCTGTAATTTTACTTAAGAACGGTACTGTACGGCTTGCACGTGGATTTACTTCAATTACGTACACTTGATCTTTGAATACTACAAACTGGATATTTAGTAATCCAACAATGTTTAATCCTTTTCCAAGTGCAATTGTATGTTCAATGATTTGTTCTTTTAGTTTTTCAGATAAACTTTGTGGTGGATATACTCCAATTGAGTCACCAGAGTGAACTCCAGCGCGTTCAATATGTTCCATAATACCTGGAATGAATACATTCTCACCATCCGAAATTGCATCTACTTCAATTTCTTTACCAACCATGTAACGGTCGATTAATACTGGGTGATCTGCATGAACTTTAACTGCATTTTTCATGTAGTGCAGCAGTTCTTCTTGACGATATACGATTTCCATTGCACGTCCACCTAGTACGTAAGATGGTCTTACTAATACTGGGTAACCAATTTCTTCTGCGATTGCTACCGCTTGTTCTACAGTCGTTGCTGTTTTACCAACTGGTTGCGGGATGCCAAGTTTTGTTAAAGCAGCTTCGAATTTATCACGATCTTCTGCACGGTCTAAGTCTTCAAGTGATGTTCCTAAAATTTTCACACCGTGTTCTTCTAGTTTCGCTGCTAAGTTAATTGCCGTTTGTCCACCGAACTGAACGATAACACCTTCTGGTTTTTCTAAATCGATAATGTGCATTACATCTTCAATCGTTAATGGTTCAAAGTATAATTTGTCAGAAATACTGAAGTCTGTTGAAACTGTTTCTGGGTTGTTGTTAATGATAATTGCTTCATATCCAGCTTCTTTAATTGCCCATACTGAGTGAACTGTTGCGTAATCAAACTCAACACCTTGACCAATTCGGATCGGACCAGATCCTAGAACTACTACACTCTTACGATCTGTTACAATCGATTCATTTTCGTCCGCATATGTGCTGTAGTAATATGGCGTTGCAGATTCAAACTCTGCCGCACAAGTATCTACCATTTTGAATACTGGCATCATATTATTTTCTTTACGCATATCGTAAATTTCGCGCTCCGTTTTGTTCCAAGCTGCTGCAATGTAGTGATCGCTGAAGCCCATTTCTTTTGCAGTTTGTAGTACTTCTATATTTCCTACATTCGCTTTTACTTCACGTTCCATATTTACGATGTTTTCAACTTTTTGTAAGAAGAAGAAGTCCATTTCACACCATTCATTGATTTCTTCTTTCGTTACACCTTGGCGAATTGCTTCTGCTACAATAAACAGTCGTTCATCATCCGCTTTAATGATACGTTTTTTCATCGTTTCTTTATCAAGTTCTTTTAAGTGGTCTAATTCTAAGTGATAAATGCCAAGCTCTAAAGAACGAACTGCTTTTAGTAATGATTCTTCTAAGTTACGTCCGATTGACATAACTTCACCAGTTGCTTTCATTTGTGTTCCAAGCGTTCTGTTCGCTGATTCAAACTTATCAAACGGCCAACGTGGAATTTTTGAAACAACATAGTCTAACGCTGGCTCGAAGCAAGCGTAAGTTTTTTGTGTTACTGGGTTTACAATTTCATCTAACGTTAAGCCGACTGCAATTTTTGCTGCTAATTTCGCAATTGGATATCCAGTTGCTTTAGATGCTAGTGCAGATGAACGACTTACACGTGGATTTACTTCGATTACATAGTATTGGAAGCTATATGGATCAAGCGCAAGCTGAACGTTACATCCACCTTCAATTCCTAGTGCACGAATAATTCGTAATGAAGTGTTACGTAACATTTGATATTCACGGTCGCTTAGCGTTTGGCTCGGTGCTACTACAATCGAATCACCTGTGTGAACACCAACTGGATCGATGTTTTCCATGTTACATACTACAATCGCGTTATCATTTGAATCACGCATTACTTCATATTCAATTTCCTTACAGCCAGCAATACTTTTCTCTAATAAACATTGTGTTACTGGACTATGTTTTAAACCACTTGTTACGATTTCAATTAGCTCTTCTTCGTTATGGCAAATTCCGCCGCCCGTTCCTCCTAATGTGAACGCTGGTCGAACGATTACTGGATAACCAATTTCATTTACAAATCCATATGCTTCATCAAGGTTATGAATAATTTCACTTGGTGGTGTTGGTTCATTTAAATCTTGCATTAATGTACGGAATAAATCACGATCTTCCGCTTGCTCGATTGCTGATAATTTTGTTCCTAAAATTTCAACTCCGCACTCGTCAAGTACGCCTGATTTTGCAAGTTCAACAGCCATGTTTAAACCTGTTTGACCACCTAATGTTGGTAGGATTGCATCAGGACGTTCTTTACGAATAATACGGCTTACGAATTCTAATGTTAATGGCTCGATGTATACTTTATCTGCTGTTGCAGTATCCGTCATAATTGTTGCTGGGTTAGAGTTAACAAGGATTACTTTGTAACCTTCCTCTTTAAGAGATTGACAAGCTTGTGTACCAGAGTAGTCAAACTCCGCTGCTTGCCCAATTACAATTGGTCCTGATCCGATTACTAAAATTGTGTTAATGTCTAGGCGTTTTGGCATAACTCTTCCCCTTCTTTCTTGAAGTTTTCAATCATTGTTAAGAAATCTTCGAATAAATCATTTGCATCTTCTGGTCCCGCTGAAGCTTCTGGATGGTATTGTACTGTAAATGCTGGGAACTTCTTATGACGAAGACCTTCTACCGTTCCATCGTTTAAAGCAACATGTGTAATTTCAAGATCTGTATTTTCAACTGATTCTTCTTCTACTGCGTATCCGTGGTTTTGAGATGTAATTGCTACTTTTCCAGTTGCAAGATTTTTTACTGGATGGTTTAAACCACGGTGACCAAATTTCAACTTACTTGTATTTGCACCTGATGCTAGAGCGAACAATTGATGTCCTAGGCAAATTCCGAATAAAGGAACTTTACCGATAATGTCTTTTAACATTTCAATTGCTTCTGATACATCTTTCGGATCTCCAGGTCCATTACTTAACATAATTCCATCTGGGCTAAGGCGTAAAATTTCTTCTGCTGTTGTGTTGTAAGGAACTACAATTACATCACAGTCACGCTTATTTAATTCTCGTAAAATACCATGTTTCATACCGAAGTCTACTAGTACAACTCGGTGACCACGACCTGGGCTTGGGTATGGATCTTTCGTTGATACGCGTTTTACATGATCTGTAAATACTGTCGCTTTTAATTGACTTACAATGTACTCTACATCTGCATCCATATTACAAAGGCGTCCACGTAATGTACCGTATTGACGAATTTTTCTCGTTAATTTTCTCGTATCAATCCCTGCTAATCCTGGGATATTTCTTTCTTTCAAGTAATCATTTAACGAAATTTCATTACGGAAGTTTGATGGATGATCACAAATTTCGTTTACGATTAAACCATTTACAGATGGGTGAATGGATTCAAAATCGTCACGGTTAATGCCGTAGTTTCCGATTAATGGGTACGTGAATGTTACGATTTGACCGCAATATGATGGATCAGATAATGTTTCTTGATATCCAGTCATTCCTGTTGTAAATACAACCTCACCTGACTTTTCGATTTCGCCTCCGAAACCTGTTCCAATTAATACTGTTCCATCTTCTAAGATAAGTTGTCTTTTCATACTAATGCACTCTCCTTTTGCCATGCGATCTTACCACCAACGATTGTCATTACCGGCCATCCTTGGCATTTCCAACCTGCGAATGGTGTATTTTTTCCTTTTGATAAGAATGTTGTTGGGTCAATCTCTTCTTCTTGTTCTAAATCAATGATTGTAATATCAGCTGCTCTACCTTCTTTTAGGCGACCTGCTTCTAAGCCGAATGTATCAGCTGGCTTTTCTGTTAAGAATTGAATTAACTGTTCTAGCGTAATAACTCCCTTTTTCACAAGGTTTGTGTATAGAAGCGGGAATGCTGTTTCAAAACCAGTAATTCCAAACGGTGCTCTTTCAATTCCTTGTGCTTTCTCTTCCGCTGTATGCGGTGCATGGTCAGTTGCAATCATATCGATCGTTCCATCTAATAAACCTTCAATTAATGCTGCATGGTCTTCTTTTCCACGAAGCGGTGGGTTCATTTTAAAGTTAGGATCAGCTGATGGGATATCATCTTCACATAACACTAGGTGATGCGGTGTTACTTCTGCTGTTACTTTAATTCCAGCGCGTTTCGCATCACGGATTACACGTACCGAACCTTTCGTACTTACATGACATACGTGATAGTGGCAATCTGCTGCTTCAGCAAGCAGTATATCCCTTGCAATATGTACAGATTCACATACTGATGGGATACCGTTTAATCCGTGTTTCTCAGAAAACTTCCCTTCATGTACACAACCTTTATTAATAAGCGTATTCTCTTCACAGTGCGCAACTACTGCCATATCTAATTTTGCTGCACGTTTCATAGCCGCTAACATCATGCTCGCATCTTGTACGCCTACGCCGTCATCTGTGAAAGCAAATGCTCCAAGTTCTTTTAATGTTTCGAAATCTGTCATTTCAGAACCAGCTTGACGTACTGTAATTGCTCCGTATGGTAGTACGTTAACATGAGCTTTTTCTTCAATACGTTTTTGCAAGTCTTCCATATGTTCTCTGCAATCTGGTACCGGGCGTGTATTTGGCATTGCGCAAATTGTAGTGAATCCACCTTTTGCCGCTGCTAGTGTACCTGTTTCAATTGTTTCTTTATGTTCACCACCTGGTTCACGAAGATGTACGTGTACATCTACTAATCCAGGTGCGATTAACTTTCCGTTCACATCGATTACTTCAGCATTATCTGCCGTAATATTTTCTGCTACCTTAGCGATTTTACCGTCTTGTACGAGAAGATCCGTTGCTACGATTTTTCCTTCTTCATTCATATAACGACCATTTTTAAACAAATAATTCATGTTTCATTCCTCCTAATACATTTGGTAAGGCGCGTTTTAGTACAGCCATTCTTACGTAAACTCCATTTTCCATTTGTTTAAATATGCGTGAACGCTCACACTCAACAAGTTCACTTGCAATTTCAACATCACGGTTTACAGGAGCTGGATGCATAATAATGCTTCCTTCTTTCATACGCTTTTCTCTTTCTACTGTTAATCCGTGTTTCTCATGATATTCTTTCATAATGTCTGTTTCATAATGATCATGACGCTCATGTTGTACACGGAGTAACATCATTACATCAACTTCTGGAACAAGTTCATCTAATGGTTTGTATGTTCCAAATGTGTTGTCTTCATCTTTCCACTCTTCTGGACTTGCAAAGTAAATTGTTGCACCAAGCTTCGTTAATGCTTCTGCATTAGAACGTGCTACTCGGCTATGACGAACATCTCCTACTATTGCAATCTTCAAACCTTCAAATCTTCCAAACTCTTGTTTAATTGTAAGAAGATCGAGTAGGCACTGCGTTGGGTGGTTTCCGCATCCATCTCCAGCGTTTAAGATTGGAATATTCACCTGATCTTTTAGTTCATCGAAGTAGCGATCTTGCTCGTGGCGGATGACCACTGCTTTTGTTCCGATTGATTCTAGTGTTCTTATCGTATCGTATAAAGTTTCTCCTTTTTGTACGCTAGATGCATCAGCTGAAAAGTTTAAAACATCAAGTCCTAATCTCTTCTCAGCAACTTCAAAGCTAAATCTCGTTCTCGTACTATTCTCAAAGAACAAGTTCGCAACAAAAGTTTGCTCTGTCGTTTTGCTCTCTTTTCCATTCGCAAAATCTTCTGCATCTTTTAGGATTTCTGAAATTTCTACTTCCGATAATTCACTCATCGTTAACAAATGGCTCATCGTCATCCCTCATCTTTCTGATTTTTATGTTACCACTTTTGAATTTTTATAACAACCTTTGCATAAAAATACCCTAGTCATGTGAGACTAGGGTGCAAGAAAGAAGCCACCCTTTCCGGTCTCACAGGACTGAATTAAAAGGTTATTATTATGAAGCAATCTGCTTAGATTGTTTTATTTGTTTCGTTTCCGGTAGTAGTAGATTTAACAGTACACCTACAATTGCTGCTAGTGCCATTCCTTCTACTTGGAATGATTCTCCTACGTGAAGTACCGCTCCACCAATACCGATTACTAATATTACTGATGCAATCATTAAGTTTCGTTTGTCACTTAAATCTGTTTTATCATCTACCATCATGCGTAATCCGCTTGATGCGATTACACCGAATAGTAAGATTGATACACCACCCATAACTGGTGTTGGGATCGAATGAATCAGTGCAGAAATCTTACCGATAAACCCGAACATGATTGCGAATACTGCTGAACCGATGAATAAGTATACACTGTATGCTCTCGTAATTGCTAGCACACCGATGTTTTCACCATACGTTGTATTCGGTGGCCCACCGATTAGTGACGCAATTAATGTTGCTACTCCGTCACCGAAGATTGAACGGTGTAAACCTGGTTTTTCAATTAAATCTCTTTTAATAACATTTCCAAGAACAATTTGATGTCCGATATGTTCTGATATTGTTACTAGTGCAACTGGTACCATCAAGAGTACAATCTTCCATGAAAACTCTGGTGTATATGTTACAAATGGTACTGTGAAATCTGGTACAACAAACCATTTTGCCTCAGCTACCGGCTTTAAGTCTACTAGCCCTTGGAAGTAAGCGAAGATATATCCGCCGATAATGCCAAGTAACACTGGTATTATACTGAAAAATCCTCTTCCAAATATCGAGCATATAATGGTAATTGCTAATGTTACTAATGCTACTGAAAAGTGTGTAAAGCTATATTTGCCATCCGCACCGTTCATCGCCATGTTAACTGCTGTATGTGCTAAAGCTAGACCGATTACCATTACTACTGGACCAACTACGATTGGTGGTAGTAATTTCATAATCCACTCTGATCCTGATTTCTTAATTCCGAGTGAGATTAAGATGTACACAAGTCCTGCTAGCAAACCACCAAGCATTGCTGCTCCCGGTCCACCTGCCGTTTTCGCTGTTATAATCGGTGCGATAAAGGCGAATGATGATCCTAGATAGGCAGGTACTTGACCTTTCGTTATAAGAAGGAACGCTAACGTTCCTAATCCACTTGATATTAATGCTACTGATGGATTCAATCCTGTTAAAAACGGAACAAGCACTGTTGATCCAAACATCGCGAACAAATGTTGTATACTTAAAAATAACCATTTTCCCGGTTTCGGTACTTCATTAACGTCTAACACTGGCTTTTGTTCCATTGTTACATCCTCCTTCAGTTTAAATCTTTGCAATAAAAAAACTCTTTGTGCCTGTGCACAAAGAGTCCTACACTTTCGTATGCCAAATTTGACATATGAAAGCCAAGACCCTTTGGCAGCCTCACAGGACTACATTTAAAAGGGCTTTACTTATCGTATATGCTTACTCGATCTTGTTGATCTGTCTCTTGCAAATCAACTTCGATACGCTCTTCACTTGATGTTGGAATGTTCTTCCCTACATAATCAGCGCGAATTGGTAATTCGCGATGACCTCTATCAACAAGAACCGCCAATTGGATTTGAGATGGTCTACCTAAATCCATAAGAGCATCCATTGCTGCTCGAACTGTTCTTCCTGTATATAATACGTCATCCACAAGGATAACTTTCTTCTTCGTAATATCTACAGGGATATCAGAACCTTTTACAAGTGGTTCTTTATTTTTCGATTGTAGTGTTAAATCATCACGATATAACGTAATGTCTAACTCTCCAACTTCCATTTCTTTTCCTTCAATTTGACCAATTCGTTCTGCCAAACGTTGTGCAATAAAAATTCCACGAGTTTTAATTCCGACAAGAACACAATTATCGACACCTTTATTTCGTTCCACGATTTCATGACTAATTCGTGTTAAAGCGCGGCGAATCATTTGGTCATCTAAAACGACAGCTTTCTCTTGCATGCTCTACACCTCCAAGCTTTTTTCTTGCGTGAGAGTAATGGTATAAAAAAAGTCCTCTCAGCGTGTGCGAGAGGACTTTTGAAAAAAGGGTACAACATACCCTAAGTATTTCAAACCGTTACCTTCTCAACCTCACGGGGCTGTGTTAAAGGATCATTATTTAACTGTTGTCAGTATCTCAGTTTTCTTATGATTTGTCAATACTATTTTCGTAAAATATTTAATACGTCTTCAAACACTTCTGGAATCGGTGCCTCAAACTGAATATATTCACCAGTACGAGGATGATCAAAGCCTAAAATACCCGCATGAAGTGCTTGTCCATTCATATCTAACGTTTTCTTCGGACCATACTTCGGATCTCCTGCAAGTGGATAGCCAATATATTTCATATGAACACGAATTTGGTGCGTACGTCCCGTTTCTAAGCGACATTCTACAAGCGTAAAGTCTTTAAAGCGTTCTAACACTTGGAAGTGCGTAACAGCGTTCTTACCATTTTCATCAACTGTCATACTTTGACGCTCTTTCTTATCACGAGCAATCGGAGCATCAATCGTTCCCTTATCATGCGGAATCACACCGTGTACAATCGCTTTGTAACGTCTCGTTACTGTTTTTGCTACAAGCTGATTTACAAGCGATTCATGTGCCATATCATTTTTAGCAACCATTAATAGTCCAGATGTATCTTTATCAATACGATGCACGATACCTGGACGCATTACACCGTTAATGCCTGATAAGTCTGTACAATGGTGCATAAGGCCGTTTACAAGTGTACCACTTGTATGCCCTGGTGCTGGATGTACAACCATACCACGTGGCTTATTTACAACAAGCACATCTGCATCTTCATAATAAATTTCTAAATTTAAATCCTCTGGTTGAATATCTAACTCTTCTGGTTCAGGAATTGTTACTGTAATTTCATCTTCTTCTTTTACTTTATAATTCCCTTTTACCGCTTTTCCGTTTACTGTCACAACGTCATCTTTAATCCATTGCTGCACTTGCGTACGTGACCATTCGTTATTTATCCCTGCAACGAATTTATCAATTCGCTCGTTTTTTTGCTCTGCTGCAACTGTTACTTGTACTACTTCACTCATTCAATTACTCCTTCGCTTTCTTGCCTTCTAATAATGTTTGAATAATAATTAATACAACACCAATACATAATGCTGAATCAGCTATATTGAATACTGGATAGTTGTACGAGAAAATATACACGTGAATGAAATCCACTACTTCTTGTCTAAATACACGATCAATAAAGTTACCAATTGCCCCGCCCAAAATTAGGCTTAACGAAATACCTAGAAGCTTGTCTGTTTTCGCATACTTTTTCATATAAAATACAATAAACACTACAAAAACAACTGTAATAATGTAGAAGAACCACATTTTATTTTCTAAAATACCCCAAGCAGCGCCTCTATTTCGATGTGATGTTATGTATAATACATTGTCGATAATCGGAATACTCGTACCCAATTCCATGTTCTTTACAATTAACCACTTCGATATTTGATCGATAGCAATGACGAATAACGCTATTACATAATATATCATTTTCATTTCCCCCACAAAGACAGTGTACCTCAAAATTTTAGCATAGCTGCTACCTTTTCACAATGAACCTTTATAGAAGAATAAAATAAATTAAAAAAAGGTAATATAATATCGTTGTGCGTATTCATACATTTACCTTTTCGTAGAAGAATTCATGAATCGTACGGGCAGTCGGCATTGTCTTCATTTGCTTTGTCGAAATTAATCTCCCCGTCTCTTCACAAATACCATACATGTCTATTTCCATTTTAAATAATGCGCGTTCTACATCCTTTAAATCCTCTTTTATATCATGTAATAGCAATTTTTTCTTTATCTCTTCCTTAATTTCATATCCAAGCTCTTGGCTGAACTCGACATCATATTTGTGCATTACTTCTTTAGCTAGTCTCTCTTGCAACTCTTTTCTCATCAATTGCAATTCTTCTTTTATTTCCATGTAAATTTCATTCACGTGTACATTCCTCCTAGCTGTAATGTACAGTTAGTGTGTCCGAAATTTATTTGCTTACCTCACACACATTTTTCCTTCACAGGAAAGAGTCTGAAAGTGATCTTGATATACCATCAACAAAAAAACTGACCGCATCAATAGCAGTCAGTTTTTTATTATTTTACATAGTTTTCTTTAACAACTGTTGCACAACGCTCACATAATGTTTCATGTTCAGCATCTTTACCAATTGTTTCTGAAACTACCCAACAACGTTCACATGTTTCACCAGTTGCTTGAACAACAACAACCGCTGTATGTTCATACTTCGGTGCATCTGCTGGCGCTTCATCCATCATACCACCAAGTTTATACTCAGAAACGATGAATAATTGCTTTAAGTCTTCGCTAATAGACTCTAACATAGCTTTCATTTCTGCAGTTGGATATAGCGTAATGCTTGCATTTAATGACTTACCGATTACTTTTTCATTACGAGCTACTTCTAGTGCTTTTAACACGTCATCACGTAATGTCATAAATGCATCCCATTTTGTTTTTAACGCTTCCGCGTCATCTAATTGTACAGCTTCTGGCATATCAGTTAATTGTACACTTTCTTCTGTTACGCCTGGAATATATGGCCATACTTCATCAGCTGTGTGCGGTAAGATTGGTGTTACAAGTTTCGTTAACGCAACAAGAACATCATATAATACAGTTTGAATTGCACGACGATCTTCGTGGTTTGCACCTTCAATGTATAAGATGTCTTTTGCAAAGTCTAAGTAGAATGAACTTAAATCAATTGTACAGAAGTTATGAATTGCATGATACACAGCAGCGAAATCGTATGTCTCATATGCTTCTTTAACTTTTGTAATTAAGTCATTTAATTTTACTAACATGTAACGATCTACTTCACGAAGTTCAGCTACAGCTACTGCATTTTCACTTGGCTTAAAGTCGTCTAAGTTTCCTAATAAGAAACGGAATGTGTTACGGATTTTACGATACACTTCTGCTACTTGTTTTAAAATATCATCTGAAATACGTACGTCAGATTGATAGTCAACAGAAGATACCCATAAGCGTAAAATGTCTCCGCCTAATTGATCCATGATTTTCTTCGGTACGACGATGTTTCCAATCGACTTACTCATTTTACGTCCTTCACCATCTAGTACGAAACCGTGGCTTAGTACGCCTTTATATGGAGCTTTACCTGTTACAGCAACTGCTGTTGATAATGAAGAGTTAAACCAACCACGATACTGGTCAGATCCTTCTAAATATAAATCAGCTGGACGCTGTAAATCTTCGCGCTCTTCTAATACCGCTTGGTGAGAAGAACCTGAATCGAACCATACATCCATGATGTCTGTTTCTTTACGGAATTCACCATTTGGGCTACCTGGATGTGTAAATCCTTCTGGTAATAGATCTTTCGCTTCACGCTCGAACCATACGTTAGAACCGTGTTCACGGAATAAATCTGCTACATGGTTAATTGTTTCATCCGTAATAATTGGATCACCATTCTCAGCATAGAATACCGGAATTGGCACACCCCATGCACGCTGACGAGAAATACACCAGTCACCACGGTCACGAACCATATTATGAAGACGAGTTTCTCCCCATGCTGGTACCCATTTTGTTTCTGCTACAGCTTCTATTAATTCTTTACGGAATGCTTCAATAGATGCAAACCACTGTGCTGTCGCACGGAAAATAATTGGTTTTTTCGTTCTCCAATCATGTGGGTATGAATGTGTAATGAATGTTAGTTTCAGTAACGCGCCTACTTCTTCTAATTTTTCTGTAATTGGTTTGTTAGCTTTATCATAGAATAAGCCTTCAAATCCAGGTGCCTCATTTGTTAATACACCTTTATCATCGACTGGGCAAAGTACTTCTAATCCATACTTTTTACCAACAACGAAGTCATCTTCCCCGTGTCCTGGTGCTGTATGAACACAACCTGTACCTGCATCTGTTGTTACGTGATCTCCTAGCATAACTAATGAATCACGATCGTAGAATGGATGTTTTGCAACTGTATACTCAAGTTCGCTACCTTTTACTGTTTTCACAACTTCAGCATTTTCCCACTCTAACGTTTTTGCAACTGTCTCAAACAGCTCAGAAGCAATGATATATTTCTCATCATTTACTTTTACAATGCTATATTCAAGCTCTGGATGAACAGAAATACCTAAGTTTGCAGGTAATGTCCAAGGTGTTGTTGTCCAAATGATGTACTTTTCATCACCTTCTAATACGTTCTTTCCATCTTTTACAGGGAATGCTACGTAAATAGATGCTGATTTTTTATCTTGATATTCAATTTCAGCTTCCGCTAAAGCAGATTCACTCGTTGGAGACCAGTAAACTGGTTTTTGACCTTTATAGATATAACCTTTTTTCGCCATGTCACCAAACACTTTAATTTGTTGTGCTTCATAAGCTGGCTCTAAAGTAATATATGGATTATCCCAATCTGCACGTACACCTAGACGCTTAAATTGTTCACGTTGACGTTCTACTTGTTCATATGCATACTCTGCACATAACTTACGGAACTCAGCAACTGTCATTTCTTTACGTTTTACACCTTTATTTGTTAAAGCTTGTTCAATTGGTAAACCGTGCGTATCCCATCCCGGAACATATGGCGCACTAAAACCAGTCATTGATTTATAACGAACAATAAAGTCTTTTAATACTTTATTTAATGCATGTCCCATATGAATGTCACCATTCGCATATGGAGGTCCATCATGCAATACAAATAAAGGACGACCTTTTGTATGTTCTTGTACTTTTTCGTAAATATTCATTTCAGCCCATTTTTCTTGCATTGCAGGCTCACGTTTTGGTAAATTCCCACGCATTGGGAACTCTGTTTTTGGCATCAGTAATGTATTTTTGTACTCCATGCTCAATTCCTCCTTACATGTATAAAAGAAATACTTAAAAAACGGAATAAAAAAGAGACCTTCTCATCCCCAAAAGGGACGAGAAAGTCTCCCGCGGTACCACCCTAGTAGATTATATACATATGTATATAATCCTCTTTATATTCTTAACGCGAATACACGCCTACGCTTACTCTATTTGTTCAGCGCGGAACTCCAGGGTGATATTCCCACTATCTCCTTATCCTGAGCTTACACCATCCTCAGTTCGCTATATAAGGTTTGAAAAGGTACTTATCCCTATCTTCGTTTTTCTTAATAAATATGTTGTTTAAAATTATATGTAATAATGAGAAAAACGTCAAGCTTACACTGTTTCTTCTTTTTTCAACAGTTCATCTACTTCGTCTTCTAATTCAATTAGTTTATCCCAATCATCGTTGTTTAACATCTCAAGCTGTGTTTCTAATAACATACGGAAACGAGTTCGGAATACTTTCGCTTGTTTCTTTAGCTCTTCAATATCAAAAGCAACTTTTCTTGATTTTACTAATGCTTCGTTAATAATACGATCAGCATTCTTTTCAGCTTCACGCACAATTAATTTCGCTTCTTTTTGCGCATTACGTTTTACTTCTTCCGCTGCTTCTTGTGCAACAACGATAGATTTGTTTAACGTATCTTCAATATTAGAGAAATGATCTAACTTCCCTTCTAACTGCGCAACTTTTTCTTCTAAAGCTTTTTTCTCACGAATGACCAATTCATAATCTTTGATAATTTGATCAAGAAACTCATTTACTTGATCTTCATCATAGCCACGGAATCCGCGACCAAATTCTTTGTTATGAATATCTAATGGTGTTAACGGCACAACGCCACCTCCAAGTAGTTATCTAAATTTCCTCTTTCAATTATATCTTTTCTTCGACAAAATAGGAGGATTTCCTTCTAAAAAACCAATCATTTTAGTATACCATACAAAATTCTCCATTTGTCGCGTTTTGTTCTACCTTCTACAGAAAATAATTTACTTCGGCCATATCCTCTAACAGAAAAAACATCTCCTGGATAACATTCATAAGAAGTTTGCTCCACTGTTTTCCAATTGACTTTTACTAAACCATTTTTTATGAAAGGTTGTACTTTCTGTCTAGATAAATGTAACATTTCAGCTAACATAACATCTAAACGAAGTGAAGAAACCGTTCCAGATTTCTCTCCCCACGTTTCATGTATCTGTAGAATTTGTTCTCCTTGCACTGACGCTAAAGAGACTTTTACTTTCCCTATTGATTGTAAGTTCATCTCAATATACGATACAATTTCTTTCGCAACTACAATTTGGGCACGATTTTCTTGCAGCAAAATATCACCACATTTTTCTCTTGTTAAACCAAGAGACATAAATGTACCTAATATTTGCCTATGTTCTAGCGTATAAAACTTGGAAGGATAGTCAATTTCTAATACTTCTACTTGAAATTCTTCTTCATTTAATTCTAGATAGTCTGGATAAATAAGTGCTCTTTTACGCTCTGCATTAGGCGTTGCACCACCAAATTGCACAGCAACATCACCTTGTCCTATTACCATAGAAACAATTTGTTGTTGCCTAGGATCAAGAAAATCCGTTAACTTCACTTGATGGTACTCCGCCGCTCGCTTCCACTCTAGCACTTTATCCACAAAGACCTCCTCATCAGGCCTAAAATGTTCGTAGATGCTCATGTATTTACCTTCTTACTATAAGAAATAGCTTAATAAACTGAACAAACCAGTTTTAGCAAGTTTCAACGCAAAGATTGCAACGATTGGAGAAATATCAATCATTCCAAGCGGCGGAATAAAGCGGCGGAATGGTTCTAAATACGGTTCACAAATACGTGCCAGGAACTCTCCAAAAGATGATTCCTTTGCACCAGGAAACCATGATAGGAGAATGTAAATAATAAGTGCCCACGAGTAAATCTCGATAGCATAACTTAACACTATAAAAACTGTTGTCATGGCGTATTACCACCTCTTTATATTTGTTTCTTCTTCTTCACCGAATAACTCTGAAATCGCACCAACAATATCTACATTTTCAGGTGTACACATAAATGTTTTCGGCCCTATTTTTTGAATGTCCCCGCCTATAGCGTATACAGTACCACTTAAAAAGTCAACGATACGTACCGCTTGATCAGTAGACATTCTCTGCAAATTAATTACAACAGCTCGTCTACCTTTTAAGTGGTCCGCAATCCCTTGTGCTTCCGAATATGTGCGTGGTTCTAATAAAACAACTTTTGAAGATTGTTTTGCTGTTTCAATACTCACAACATTTTGCTTCGGTTGCGCTTTCGGAAACGTAACGTCTTGTTGTTCTGGTGGATCTTGCTGCTTTTTCATGTCTGTTTGCTCCTTTTCATAACCATATTGAGCTGCTTCTTTTTCTTCCGGTGTATCAAAAAAGAAGTATTTTACTTTTGACCAACTCATAATAAGATTCTCCTTCCTTTTACGCTTTTCCTACTAAAATCGTTCCCAAACGAATATATGTAGCCCCTTCTTCAATTGCAATCTTGTAATCGTTGGACATTCCCATTGATAATTCTTTACATGGCGCATGTAATAACTCTAGCTCCTGCACCTCTGTTTGCAGCATACGTAATTCCTTAAAACAGCGTCTGATTTCTTCCTCTTCTTCTGTAAATGGAGCCATCGTCATTAGTCCAACCACTTCAATTTTATCGAATTCTTGCAAACTTTGAATAAAAGAAACAACCTCTTCTATTGCCAATCCTTGCTTCGATTCTTCAGATGAGGTTTTCACTTGAATAAAGCATTTCACTTTCTTATCAGCACGTTTCTGAATTTCTTTCGCCAGTGAAAGACGATCTAACGAATGTAAATAATCAATTTCATTAATGATTTCTTTTACTTTTCTCGTTTGTAATGAGCCAATAAAGTGCCAATTAACTTTCTTACAGAAATGCTCGTATTTCTGTAAGAAACCTTCATTTCTATTTTCACCTAAATCGATAACTCCAGCTTCAATTACTTCGTTTGTTTTTTCAATCCCTACAGTTTTTGTAACTGCAACAAGTTTAATATCTTGCAACGAACGTCCAGCTCGAGCGCAAGATTCTTTAATAGCTTCGTTTACAATTACTAAATTTTCTTGTACTGTCACTTGCTTTCTTCCTCCTTAAAACCTATGAAACTCAACATTCTTCCTGTCTTACCTTGATCACGACGATGAGAGAAAAATAGTTGCTCTTCACAGCTTGTACAAAGAGATGACATTACAATATGCTCTTCTTTTATGCCTGCTTGTACACATAATATACGATTAATTTCTTTTAAATTAATTGCGTACTGCCCGTCAGAAATTTTTTGATGAGGAACAGCACCCCTAACTACTTCCTGTGCTGCTGTTAATACACGATCATCCACAACATAACAACAAGATCCGATCGACGGCCCAATTGCAACATGAATTTCATCACTTGAAATACCTTCTGCATTCCACTTTTGAATCATTTCCTTTGCAATCTCTTGTACAGTGCCTTTCCATCCAGCATGCGCAAGTCCTATCATACCATGTGATGGTGCATAAAAATAGAGCGGAACACAATCCGCGTAACAAGACGTTAACAGAACATCTTCATTACTCGTATAAATGCCATCTGTTTTTGAAATGCCGTTCTCATATGAATAGACACCACTTCCCTTTTCCTGTTGCCCTACTTTTTCAACATGATGAGCATGAACTTGTTCAGAGCAAATCCAATTTTCTAATGGTTTTTGTAACTTATTTGCTAAAATGCGTCTGTTTTCATGAACGTTCTCCACGATATCATTCACATGTAATCCTAAATTCATCGCATGAAAGGAGCCCGTACTTATCCCACCATCTTTTGTCGTAAATCCAGCAGTAATGTTTCCAAGTTCTTTCCACGCTTGTAAATACAGTATACCGTCCACATATTTAAATGGTTCTCTCATAATAAAGCGGCTCCTTTTAATTAAAATAACAGAAAAAAGCATGGTACTTCCTGTCTATTTTACCATACTTTTATTTTTTCATAATCCTAACAGAAAAAAAAGAGGAATTTGTAATATTCTTTATGAAATTGTCGGTGTTTGTATTGATTCTGTTACAGAATTAACAGGATTTACTCTTACAAGTATGACATCTTCCCCAATTTTCACAATTTCCTTCCAAGGAATTACAATCTCAACATCTTTTCCAAAAATACCTAGCATACGTGTCTGTTTGGAAATAATAACAGAACAAATTTTCCCTGTGTTCATATCAATTTCAATATCTCCAATATTCCCAATCCTTTTTCCATCTGAAATATTTATAACATCCTTCATCTGTAACTCTGAAATTCGTATCACCATTTTTATCCTCTCCCTTATATGACAAATTGGAAACTGTTTCTCATATTTACAGGAAGCCACCTACACGAAACACCATGCTAGTTTCATTATATGAACACAAATCCCCTACTATGAGCACAAACCATATTACATATAAAAAGGTCTCACCATAATTGGTGAGACCTTATCCTTGAATCGTTTTATTCATTTGTTTAATGGCTGACTTCTCTAAACGTGATACTTGCGCTTGGGAAATCCCAATTTCTTCTGCAACTTCCATCTGTGTCTTTCCTTGGAAGAAACGTTTTCTAATAATCATTTTCTCTCTATCATTTAAACGCTTCATTCCTTCTTTCAATGCTAATTCTTCAACCCACTGCTCGTCCTTTTGTTTTTCATCACTTAACTGATCCATAACAAAGATAGGATCTCCCCCATCATTATAAATCGGTTCAAATAATGAAACTGGATCTTGAATTGCATCTAAAGCAAATACTATCTCTTCATGAGTTACTTCTAGCACTTTTGCAATATCCATTGCTGTTGGTTCTTTTGAATTTTCTGCAATCAACTTTTCTCTTACTTGCAAAGCTTTATACGCAATATCTCGCAATGAGCGCGATACGCGAATCGGATTATTATCACGCAAATATCTGCGTATTTCCCCAATAATCATCGGCACAGCATACGTTGAAAATTTTACATTTTGGCCTAAATCAAAATTATCAATTGATTTCATAAGTCCGATGCAACCAACTTGAAATAAATCGTCAACATATTCTCCTCTGTTATTAAATCTTTGGATGACGCTCAGTACAAGACGTAAGTTTCCATTCACTAATTTTTCTCTTGCGCTTATCTCTCCACTTTGCATTTCACGAAATAATTTACGCATCTCTTCATTTTTTAATACTGGAAGTTTAGCTGTATCAACACCGCAAATTTCTACTTTGTTTCTCGTCAAAGTGTTCCCTCCTATCGGGAGTTGCTGTACAGTGTAAAGTATTTCCTTTGAAGGGGATTTTATGCATGTGGTTTTTTCACGATTTGTTATTTAAATTATCTTTCCTAATACAACTAAATAGAATAAGACCAGCCTACATAACGGCTGGTCTTATTCTTTACACCATTTTATTAAATTCTTTTCGTAATCTTTTTATAATTCTTTTTTCTAAACGCGAAATGTATGACTGTGAAATCCCAAGCATATCAGCCACATCTTTTTGCGTCTTTTCCTCTCCTCCAGCAAGCCCAAACCGAAGTTCCATAATTTGTTTTTCACGATCATTTAATTGGTGTAATGCTTTCATTAAAAGGTGACGATCTACAGTAGCTTCTAAATCTTTTGTAATAATATCATCATCTGTACCTAACACGTCAGACAATAACAGTTCATTCCCATCCCAATCAATGTTTAGTGGTTCATCAAAAGAAACTTCCGAACGATTTTTGTTATTTCGACGTAAATGCATTAAAATTTCATTTTCTATACAACGCGATGCATATGTTGCTAATTTTATTTTCTTTTCTGGATTAAATGTATTTACCGCTTTAATAAGGCCGATTGTTCCTATACTAATCAAATCTTCAATATTTATCCCTGTATTTTCAAACTTTCTTGCTATATATACAACGAGCCTTAAGTTACGTTCAATAAGTAATGACCTTGCTGCCTGATCTCCTTTTGGCAATTTATTCAAAAGAACTTCCTCTTCTTCTTTTGTTAACGGTGGTGGCAACGCTTCACTTCCACCAATATAATAAATTTCATCGGTCTTAATTCCTAATTTCAGCAATACTTTATACCAAAGGTATACTAAATAAAATTTTAATTTCATCATATTATCCCGCCTCTCATTATTAAGCGATTACCATTTTTTGCGAAATCAACATTTTTGGATGCACAATACATTGATACTCCCCATTAGTAGAAAGCTGTTGTGTATTTAATCCAATTAATACTTTGTTTACAACAATAGAACTACCTTCATGGTCAACTTGCACACTGTCAGGCTTAATTGCCCACAAAAATTGACTCTCTACTCCTACTGCACGGAAAGGAATTAAGCGTAATTTTGTCGCCCAACCAGAATCATTTTCTGGTATTTGAGGAATTTCTGTTTTGGAATAAATTTGTTCTGTTAACCAAGATGGTAAGCAATGTTCTAATGATGAAACATGCATAATCATAACGGGTGTTTTTGTTAATGGGTCATAAAGTTGGTTCCCACTGTCAATAAGACCTGCCAGTTCTAGTTCTTCTTCTGCTAATTGAATTTTTACTTTCACAATTTGATCATAGTGTATTTTCGTGACCTCTACGCTTTCAATACGCTTTTTAGAAAAATAATAAATTACTGGAAAACCAAAAATAACAAATAACCAACTAATTGGATCACCGTAAGAAATTGACTGAGATTGAACCAATCCATTTACCATTTCATTCGTTTGCAAAAAGAAATGAGTTCCAATTAATCCTCCGCCAACCATAAAGGTTACAAAGTAAAAAGTAAAAACAGTTTGTGCATAATTTCTAAATGTTGTAAACCCAAATGCTGTATACACAATAAGTAACGAGTACAGTAGTTTCATAATTGGATGTGTCATCATAGAAGCAAAAGGAGTAAAGGCAAAAATAACAATAGTTGAACCTATAAATGCCCCTAACACAAGCCTCCATTTTTTGATTTTCTTTTTTAACACGGTAGCTGTTAATAAAAGCAAAAGAAAATCAATGCAGGCGTTTAACAACCAAACAACGTCGGCGTAAACAACCAAACAATTCACCTCTTTTTTCAAGTTGAGACTAGTATAATGCATATCCAATAGGAAAGTGTGTCAATTTGCGGAGGTGTTTTTTTGTTATTTTGTGATTTCTAGACATAATCTGTCGGTAAAAAATAAAAGTACAAATTCATAGAATGATATACTCTTATTTTCACCAACAAAATATACCAAATAAAAAAAAGACCTGCTTAGCAGGTCTTTTCCATTTAAAAAACAAAAAAGGAGCATGAAAGCTCCTTTTTTTATCGTCTACGACGGTTACGTAAAAATGCTGGAATATCGATATCATCTGAATCTGAATGACGCTCATGTACAACTGGCTCTTCACGCTTTATTTCACGTTTTACTTCACGTTGTTTTGAAGGTTGAGCTACTGGTTGTTGCGTGTGGTTCGCATTCGGACGAATAATTGGTTTTGGTGGTTGAGTTGCAATGCTATCATCAAAACCAGTTGCAATTACAGTTACAACGATATCATCTTTTAATCCTTCGTTAATAACAGAACCGAAGATCATATTTACTTCTGGATCTGAAGCTGAAGCTACGATATCTGCCGCTTCTTGTACTTCATATAAGCTTAAGTTAGCGCCACCCGTAATGTTCATGATAACACCTTGAGCTCCATCAATAGATGTTTCTAGTAATGGACTAGAAATCGCTTTTTTCGCAGCTTCTGCAGCACGATTTTCCCCGTTACCAGAACCAATACCCATTAAAGCAGAACCTCTATTAGACATAATTGTCTTTACGTCTGCAAAGTCTAAGTTAATTAAACCTGGCGTTGCAATTAAATCCGAAATACCTTGAACACCTTGACGTAATACGTTATCAGCTTCACGGAATGCTTCTAACATTGGCGTATTTTTATCAACAATCTCTAATAAGCGATCGTTTGGAATTACAATAAGAGTATCTACATTTTCTTTAAATGCTGCAATACCAGATGCTGCTTGCGTCGCACGCTTACGTCCTTCAAAAGTAAATGGACGTGTTACAACACCAACTGTTAAAGCACCTAATTCTTTTGCAACTTGAGCAACAACTGGAGCTGCACCAGTTCCAGTTCCACCGCCCATACCGGCAGTTACGAAGACCATATCCGCACCACGAAGTGCTTCTTGGATCTGTTCTTTACTTTCTTCTGCAGCTTTTTTCCCTACTTCAGGGTTTGCGCCTGCACCAAGTCCACGCGTTAATTTTCCACCAATTTGCATTTTTGTTTCAGCTTTTGATAGATTTAATGCTTGTGCATCAGTGTTCACAGCGATAAAGTCTACACCTTGTACACCGTGTTCAATCATACGGTTTACAGCATTGTTTCCGCCACCGCCGACACCGATAACTTTTATATTCGCTAATTGATCTTGAGTAGTATCAAACTCTAACATGTCGAAATCCCCCTAGAACCTCATTTTTCGTGTCCAATTTTAATCCCATAAATAACGGAATACACGTTTTACTTTTGACATCATGCGGTCATCATTTTGATTATTATTGTTTTGATTACGAGTTTTTTGTTTCGCGGGTTGCTGTTGTACCGGCGTTGGTGCTGGTGCTGGTACTGGTTCAAAATGCTCTTGCTTTTCCTGCACATTTTTCCCACGTAATTTAGCTTTTTGATAAGAATGTTTAATTAATCCAACTCCACTTGTATATTGGGGCTCACGCACACCAATATAATCAGGAGTTGCTACACGAACATTTTCATGTAAAATATCATATGCAAGATCAAGAACACCTGGCATAGAAGCAATTCCGCCAGTTAGTACATAACCAGAAGCCACTTGCTTTACTCCTAACTTACGCACTTCATCTTGAACAAACATTAAAATTTCCTCTACACGAGCCTCTATTATATCCGATAATTCCAACTGAGAATATTGTTCTGTTTGATCACTTCCCATAATAGGAACCGTAAACATCTCTTCTTCAGATGCTGTATCATAAAAAGCATGTCCATATTTCAACTTAATTTGATCTGCATTTTCTGTTGAAGTTTTCAACCCAATCGCAATATCTTTCGTTATATGGTCTCCACCTAATGGTAATACGCTCGTCGCTTGTAACTCTCCATCTTTAAAAATAGATAAAGTTGTAGATCCTCCCCCCATATCAACAAGGGCTACTCCTCTATTTTTTTCATCTGAAGATATAGCAACTGTTGCAGCCGCTAAAGGTTGAAGACAAATATCAACAATTTCAAGACCTGCTTTTTCTACACAACGAAGTAGGTTATGTAGTAAAGTTCTCGAGCCTGTAATAAGTGTACCTTCCATTTCTAATCTTACACCGATCATCCCGCGTGGATCGTTAATCTCGTCAAGACCGTCTACGATGAACTGTCGAGGTACCACATCAATAAACTCACGCTCTGGAGCAATTGACACAACTTGTGCTGCATCTAGAACGCGTAAGACATCTTCATTCCCGATTTCACGATCTTCATTTGAAACAGCGACTACTCCGTGACAAGGAAGTAGCTGTACCTGGTTTGCATTGACACCTACTACAACTTGCTCAATGTGGATTCCCACCATGCGCTCAGCTTGTTCAATTGCTTTTTTAATTGATCGAACAGTCTCGTCTATATCAACTATCGATCCCTTCTTTAAACCATTTGATTTTACATTTCCAACACCAATAATGTTTAAGCTGTCATTAACCATTTCACCAATGATGACTTTAACATTGGATGTACCGATGTCAAGACTAACATATATTTCATTGCTGTTCATTCTTTGGCACCTCCTTCTTTATTTATACCATACAACTCAATATATGGAACAACAATCGCAACTTTACTATTTATAAGAAAAATATTCAACGTCTTTATACGTTTCCCTTTTTTAACCCTATATTTTTCTTATTTTTATTTAGCATTCAATTAAGAATATCGCAGTAAACTATGAATAACTGCTTATCTTGAAATAATTCTATTTCCAGTGTAAAGTTTACCGCCAAGTATAAGTCTACACTAAGATGTACTCATAGAAAAGTGAAACTTGTACCAATACTAGTATGAATCTAAGAATTTTTACATATTTTTCATCAAATGAACCATTCTTCTAAATTCGTATACATATAATAGAACATTCGTTTCGTTTTTTCTGCTATAAGCAACGAAAACTACCATTCTATTCTTTTTTGTCTTCCGCACCTAATTCTTTCGTATATGCACCTACTTCTAAGTCAATTAATACCTTCTTACCTGGCTCAATTGTTTTTAAAATAAGTGGATAGGCTTCCATACGTTTTGCGAAATTTTGAATCGTAGTGCTCACTTCATAACCTTCATTCATATATAAAGTAAGATGATCTTCATTCGCATTCGTTGGTGAATAGCGAATCTCCGAAATAGATTTTAAAATAGCTGGTGTTAATTTTTCTAGTTCAGCGATTAACTCCTTCATTTTCTCTTCTTTAAAAGGTTCGAAAATCGGTGCTGCAACAGGAAGTTTTCCATTAGGTAGTACATCAAGCGTTTTTCCATTTTCTAATAACGGTTGTAGTTTTCCCTCTTTATTTATATAACCAATCGTTAAATATTCTTCGATATGAATATCAATCTTGTTTGGAAAACGTTTTTTTACATTTACTGCTTTAATTTCTTTTCGCTTCGTTAAGTTTTCTTCAGCTTTATGTGCTGTCACTCGGAAATAACTTGTATCATATGTCACGCCTGAATCCTTCATTACTTGCTCATCCGTCATATAGTGATTTCCAAACACACTAATCTTTTTTATATTACTAAGCGGAGACCGAAAATAAATTAAAAAGAGCACTAATAAAAATAAAATTGATATGTATAAAATCAATCGATGATTAACATTTTTTTTGTTTTTTTTCTTTTGATTTTTCAATTTTGGTACACGATCTTGTAGTTTAATCACTTTACTATTATTCATGTACGATCCCCCTATGTAACATAAAGAACGGCATGTTCCTCATGCCGTTCTTATCTTCTTATTATAACATAAATGATAATGAGCGGAACGAATAACCGTTATCTTCCAATGATTTCTACTTCTGTGTGCATATCTACATCAAATTTATCCTTAATTGTATGTTTTATTAATTCAATTAAAGACAATACATCTTGCGCTGAAGCTCCCCCGGTATTAACAATAAAATTGCCATGCATTTCAGAAATTTGAGCTCCACCAATCCTATAACCACGAAGCCCTGCTTTTTCTACTAAATCTCCTGCAAAATGTGGGATTGGATTCCGAAATATACTTCCTGCACACGGATGATTCCATGGTTGCGTTTCACGGCGGTAGTCTTTATTATTTTGCATGCTACGTACAATTTCTTCACGTTTTCCCGCCTGTAATTGAAACTCCGCTTCTAAAACAATACCAGGACGTTTCGTTTGCAATACAGATGACCGATAAGAAAACTCCAGTTCTTTATTCGTTAACCAGGCAATTGTACCGTCTTCAAACAGAATGAGAGCCTTCGATAATACACTCGATATATCCGATTTATGTGCACCTGCATTCATATATACTGCACCACCGACACTTCCTGGAATACCGCTCGCAAACTCCAATCCAGCTAACCCTTGACGACTAAGTAAAGTTGACAATTTAATAAGAGGATATCCACTACCAACTCTTACCTTATGTTTTTCGACCTCTAAGTGATCTAATCCTTCTCCTAAACGAATAACAACACCTTCTATGCCTTGATCAGATACAAGAAGGTTTGAACCGCGACCAATTACAGTCCACTTCGTTTTGTATTGCTTTACTAACTGTAATGTTTTTTCAATACCGGCTACATGCTTTGGCACAATTAAAATGTCCGCTGGTCCACCTATTTTCATAGTTGTATAACGTGCTAACGGCTCGTTAACTAAAACACGACCAACGTCTGCTTCTATAAGCTCATTTACTAATTGTTCCATAGACAATCTCCCCCATATTAAGTCTCCTTATGACAATAATATGCAGGGCGTTCATCTAACGTTATCCCGCTATTTACGGGCAGTACAGCTCTTAAATCAAAATTCGGCGATAACAAAGAAATTAGGCGGAATCAGGATGTCAGTAAACATCCGATTAGTGAAAGATAATAATCAACGAGAGAGAATCACTCCCCACTGATTAGAGCCTCACTTTATTTTTTTACAAGCTTATTCATTACTTCATACAGCTTATTTGCTGCATCTGGAATACCTAGTTGCTTAGCCGCTAGCTTCATATTTTGTAATGTTTGTGCATTCAATAAAATCTCATCAATATCACGAATAAGCGTTTCAGCTGTTAAATCTTTTTCAAGTAACATTTTTGCCGCTCCTTTATCAACAACTGAACGTGCATTCTTTTCCTGATGATTATTTGTTACATATGGACTCGGTATTAACACACTTGGTTTTCCTAACGCTGTTAATTCTGCAAGTGTTGTTGCCCCAGCCCTTGAAACAACAAGGTCTACACCAGTTAGTACCTCTGGCATATTATGAATGAACGGCTTAATAATAACATTGCTTGGGTTCCCTTTTTGCTTCACGGCTTCCATCACTTTATCATAATGTACTTCACCCGTTACATATAGTATTTCGTAGCTTTTGTTCCCAAACTGTTCAATTGCTTCAACGAAGGCATCGTTAATCGGTCTAGCCCCACGACTTCCACCAAATATAAGTACAGACTTTTTAGGAAGAGAAAGCCCAACTGAACGTTTCCCCTTCATTCCATTTTGATCCATTACCTCTGATGCTCGTGGATTACCTGTCATTACCACTTTTGACTCTGGAAAATGCTCTATAGCTGCTTCAAAACAAACAGCAACTTTATCAACATAACGGCTTAAAAACTTGTTCGTTACACCTGGTACACTATTTTGTTCATGTACAATAGTTGGAATACCTAATTTGGCTGCAGCGTATACAACTGGTCCACATACATATCCACCCGTTCCAATTACAATATCCGGATTAAAACGACGAATATATCGTTTACTATCCTGTACACCTTTTAGAAAACGCATTACTGTTTTCACATTATCTAATGATATTTTTCGTTTAAATCCACTTATAACAATAGATTGAAATGGTATACCTGCTTTTGGAACGATTGTACTCTCTAGTCCATTTTCCGTACCAATATATAAAAATCTTGCTTCTGGATTTAACTTTTTTATTTCTCTAATTAAAGCAAGAGCTGGATAAATATGACCACCAGTACCCCCACCACTCACTAATACACGCACTACTAACTCCTCCGCTTCTCTTTTCTTATTTCCATTATATTTATTTCTATATACATATTGCATTTTTACACACATACGAAAAACCCTGTCTTATAAACAGGGTTTAGTAGCGAGAATGGCGACTTATATTTAATAATACACCTACTGCCATTAACATTAATGTCAAACTTGATCCACCATAACTTAAAAACGGCAAGGTAATACCCGTAACAGGCATCAGTCCTGTTACAACACCAACATTAATCATTACTTGAATCGCAATCATCGCCACAATACCTACTGCTAAAAACGTACCATATAAATCTGGCGCTCCTAATGCGATACGAATCCCGCGCCATAATAATAGACTAAATAATAATAACACAAATGAACCACCAATAAAACCTAATTCCTCGGATAAGATCGCAAATATAAAGTCAGTTTGCGGTTCAGGTAAATAAAGAAATTTTTGTCTACTTTGTCCAAGTCCAAGCCCAAATAATCCACCAGGTCCAATTGCAAGTAATGATTGGATAATTTGAAATCCACTTCCGAGCGGATCTGACCACGGATCTAAATATGATGTAATGCGTTTCATTCGATACGGTGCTGATGCAATTAACCCTACAAATCCTGCTACACCAATCAAACCAAACATTGCAAAGTGAAAGACCCTCGCTCCCGAAATGAATATCATAATGATACATGTCCCAACCATTACCGTTCCTGTCCCAAGGTCTGGCTGTAACATAATCATCCCAAAAGCAAGAAAAACAAAACTAAGAGCCGGTAATAAACCACGTTTAAAAGATGTAATCAATTTTTGACGTTCTGCTAAAAACTTTGCCAAGAAAATAATCATCGCAAACTTCATAAATTCTGACGGTTGAATCGAAAATGCTCCGATTCCAATCCAACTTCGTGCTCCTCCTCGAACAAGACCTACTCCAGGAATAAGAACGAGAATAAGAAGAATGAAGCAAACTAGCAAAATCACTTTTGAATACGTACGCCACACCCAATAATCAATTTTCATAATAAAAAACATAGCTACTACACCAAGACCCGCAAACAGTAATTGTCTTTTTGCAAAAAAGAATGAGTCCCCCATTTTATAAGAGGCCCAAACTGCACTCGCACTATAAACCATAATCATTCCGATTGTCAACAATGAAAGTGTTACGATGATGAGAATAAAATCAGGCGTTTTCTTCATTACCCACAAACACCACCTCTTTAGGCAGAACCTTTTGCCCTATGTAACAAAACATCAGTAGGTGTTAGCCTACTGATGTTTTGATTTACTTTATATAAGTTTATGCACAGCTTGTATAAAAATGTCTCCTCTTTCTTCAAATGTTTTAAATTGATCCCAGCTTGCACACGCTGGAGAAAGAAGAACGACATCGCCATCTTTAGAATGAGCATAAGCCTTCACCACTGCTTCATCTAAAGTATCGACACTTTCAATTATATCTAATCCCGCTTTTTCTGCCGCTCTTACTAGTTTGGGAGCTGTTTGTCCAAATGTTACAATCGCTTTTACATTTTTGAAATACGGAATTAAATCATCGAATTCATTTCCGCGATCAAGCCCACCTGCTAGTAACACAATCGGTTGTGTAAACGCAGATAGTGCTTTCTCAGTCGCTAACATATTCGTTGCTTTTGAATCGTTATAAAACTTACGGTTGTTAATCGTTGTTACATATTCTAAACGATGTTTTACACCCGTAAAACGTTTTAACACGACCGTAATTGCTTCATTAGAAGTACCTAATAATTTCGCAATACTCATCGCAGCTAAAATATTTTCTAGATTATGTTGACCAGGTAAAACGATATCGCTTACTTCAACAACTTTTTCACCTTTGAAATAAAGAGCGTTATCTTTTATACACGCGCCATCTTCAATTTCTTTCGTTGTCGAAAACAGGATTTTTTGACCTTTAGAATACGCAGACAAAGCCATCACATCTGCATCATCCGCATTTATTACACTATAATCATTTTCTGTTTGGTTTTTAAAAATATTTGCTTTCGCTAAACCATATTCTTTCTTCGTCCCATGATAATCTAAGTGGGCCTCAAATAAATTTAAAAACGCAGCAATTTTAGGTTGGAACAATTCTACTCCCATCAATTGAAACGATGAAAGTTCTGTAACTACAACTTCATTTTCTTTTGCATCCTGTGCTACTTCACACGCTACAGTTCCAATGTTCCCTGCAATTACAGGATGCTTTTGTCCTTCTTTTAGCATTTCAAATGTCAGCATTGTCGTCGTCGTTTTACCGTTAGACCCCGTAATCCCAACAAATGGTGCTTCTGAAATACGATATGCTAATTCAACTTCCGTAACAATCGGAATTTGCTTTTCTTTCGCAGCAACTAATATTGGATTAGAATACGGGATTCCTGGATTTTTTACTACAAGAGAAATATTTCTCTCTAATAATTCTAAAGGATGACCACCGCATACAACGTCCATTCCTTTTGCTTGTAATTCTGCAGCAAGTACATTCTCTGCTAAAGGCTTTCCGTCATTTACAATAACATTTGCCCCTAACTTTTGTAACAATGTAGCTGCTGCATAACCACTTTTTGCAATGCCTAATACAAGAATATTCTTATTTTGAAATTCAGTTACAGTTTTCAATTACATCCACACCCCGATATAAATTCCTAACACAGCTAATAAAAATCCTGCAGACCAAAACGTCACAACAACACGCCACTCTGACCAACCACATAATTCATAATGATGGTGTAATGGACTCATTTTAAAGACACGTTTTCCTGTTGTTTTAAATGAAATGACCTGAATGATAACCGATAAAGTTTCCATTACGAATACTCCGCCGATAATTACAAGTAGCAATTCTTGTTTTAATAAAATCGCTACAGCTGCAATGGCTCCACCTAAAGCTAATGAACCTGTATCTCCCATAAACACTTTTGCTGGATTCGCATTGAATACTAAAAATCCAAGTACAGCTCCTACAACTGCCATACAGAATATCGCCACTCCAAATTGCTCTTGTGCCACAGCAATAATACTAAATGCTCCAAATGCAATAGCAGCTGTTCCTGATAATAAACCATCTAAACCGTCAGTTAAGTTAACTGCATTTGATCCACCAATAAGCATAAATAGTACAAGTACGAAATACGCCCAACCTAATTCAAACTTAACATCCGTTCCCGGAATCATGATGTATGTGTGGAACGCTTGCCCTTTTCCAATTAAAAAGAATGCAATAGCAATAACAAGCTGACCTACTAATTTTTGTTTTGATGTTAAACCAAGATTTCTCTTCTTAACTACCTTTATGTAGTCATCTAAAAATCCAATCAAGCCGTAACCAAACGTCACTAATAGTAATAACGAAACCTCTGCACCTAAATAATTAAACTTAATCGCCATAATAAGTGAAGTTACCATCATAGATACGTATATGACGATACCACCCATTGTCGGTGTCCCTGATTTTTTTTGATGTGACTTTGGTCCCTCATCACGAATACTCTGTCCGAACTTTAATTTTCTTAAAAATGGAATAAACAATGGCGAAAGGGCAACAGAAATTAAGAATGCTACCCCAGCCGTTACTAATAAACCTTGCTCAAGCACATGTAGTCCTCCTCTCACGTTGTTACTCTTCGTTGCTTAAACGCCCTTTAATTGCTTCTTTAGCAACTTCACGATCATCAAAATGATGAACTTCTTTACCAATAATTTGATACGTTTCATGACCCTTACCAGCAATAATAATGATATCATCTGCTTTCGCTTTAGTGATTGCATGGTGTATCGCTTCTTTTCTATCAATAATCACTTCATAATTTTTCCCACTTGCACCATGTACCATATCATCTAAAATAGCCGCTGGATCTTCACTTCTTGGATTATCTGATGTGTAAATTGCATGAGTTGCATATTTTGTTGCAACACTTGCCATTATCGGTCTCTTCGTTCGGTCCCTATCGCCGCCACAACCAACGATACAATACACATCACCTTTTGCAAATTGTTTTGCAGTTTTTAATACATTTTCTAAACTATCCGGCGTATGTGCGTAATCAACAATAACTGTATAATTTTGTCCTCCATCAACAACTTCAAAACGCCCTGGAACCCCAGCTAGTTCTTTTATAACAGCAATGATTGTTTCTAATTTCACACCCGAAACAAGTCCTGCTGCTGTTGCTGCAAGTACGTTATATACATTAAATTTACCTATTAATTTCATCGTAACATTTACACTTTCATATGGTGTGACAAGCGTAAATGTAGTCCCGCCACTCGTCATAACGATATTTTTTGCCATAATGTCACTTGTTGTATCAATACCATATGTTACAACTGTTGCTGCAGTACTTCTCATATACTCTTCTGTTACATTATCATCGCTATTCAGCACAGCGTACTTTTCACGATTATGATTATAACTATTGCCAAGCTGTGCAAATAGTAACCCTTTTGCATGTTTATATTCTTCCATCGTTTTATGATAGTCTAAATGATCTTGTGTTAAATTCGTAAACACCGCTACATCGTAATCACATCCGTGTACACGACCAAGATCTAACGCATGTGACGAAACTTCCATTACCGTGCTGTCCACACCTTGTTCAACCATTTTTGAAAACGTCTGTTGAAGTGTTAGTGCATCTGGTGTTGTATTTTTCACCTCAAATGTTTCATCACCGATTTTCATATTAATCGTTCCAATTAGCCCTGTTTTATGACCATGTGCTCGCATAATCTCATCCATAATATGCGATGTTGTTGTCTTTCCATTTGTACCTGTAATTCCGATTAAATGTAACTTGTGTGTCGGTTGACCATAAAAATAATCAGCTAAAACCGCTAACGAACGAAAAGTATTTTTCACAAGTACAACTGGAACGTCAACATCAATTGGTCTTTCCGCAACAATAGCAGCCGCTCCTTGTGCCGCTGCTTGCTTAGCAAAATCATGGCTATCAACCGTATATCCTTTCATACATACAAATAAGCTTCCCTCTTTCACTTTACGTGAATCAGCTTCTATAGATGTGATTTCTGGATTTTCTTTTGGAACAACTGGAAAATCATGCAAACATGATACAAGTGTATGCAACTTCATTTCACTAAACCCTCTCTACATTGTTTATTTATCTTTTTTCAGTAAGCAACACATTACCTCCTATATAAGGAGGTAAGTGCTACTGACCTATTTATGAATGAGACACTTACTGTCTCAAATTAAGTAACTGTTCTATAAAGAACTCACTTCCACCAATTGTACCATAAAACGTACTATGTTACCTTTAATTCCCGAAGTAAATTCTAATTTTTGAGCCTTCTTTTACTTTAGCTCCCGCTTCTGGTGATTGTTTAATTACTTTCTCTCCATCTCCACTTATATCAAGCTTCAAATCGACGAGTTGTGTTTGTAAGTCTTTCTTTTTCATTCCAATTAAATTCGGAACTTCCACAGTTGGTGTATCGCCCCATTTATATTCTTTCTCAACTTGTTCTTTTCTCGGTTTCACTCCCATAACAGGAAGCGCATCTCGAAGGATATTCCCGACAATCGGAGCTGCTACCACTCCACCAAACTGTGTAACCCCTTTTGGATTATCAACAGCTACATACACAACAATCTCTGGATCATCCGCTGGAGCAAATCCGATAAAAGATACTATATAATTATTCTCTAAATATTTACCATCCTTCACCTTTTGAGCAGTACCCGTTTTTCCACCTACGCGATATCCATCAATATAAGCACCTTTACCAGAACCTTTCGCTACAACATTCTCTAATGCATAACGAACTTTTTCTGAAGTTTCCTTGGAAATAACTTTTCTTTTCTCAACAGGTGTCTTTTTACTAACAACTTGATTATTTTTCGGATCAATAAACTCCTTAGCTATATACGGCTGATACAATGTTCCACCATTTACAGCCGCCGCTACAGCTGCTACTTGTTGAATCGGCGTAACAGAAACTCCTTGGCCGAATGAAGTTGTTGCTTGCTCTACTGGACCAACTTTATCTAAATTAAATAAAATCCCACTGCCTTCACCTTGCAAGTCAATTCCAGTCTTCTGCCCAAAACCAAAATTACGAATGTATTTAAATAATCGGTCTTTACCAAGGCGATCACCAAGTTCAATAAATCCCGGGTTACATGAGTTTTGAACGACTTCTAAAAACGTTTGACTGCCATGACCTCCTGCTTTCCAGCATTTCAATCTAGCTCCACCTACTTCAGCTGCTCCATCATCATAAAACGTATCCTTCTCTAAGTCTACTAAATTTTCATTCAATGCTGCAGCTAATGTAATGATCTTAAATGTTGAACCAGGCTCATACGTACTCCATACAGGTAGATTTCTGTTATACACTTCTGGAGAGACACTTTGAAAATCCGCTGGGTCAAAACTCGGTCGACTAGACATCCCTAAAACTTCACCATTTTTAGGGTTCATTGCAATCGCAATCATACCGTCAGGATTATAAGTTGACTCCGCAATATTCATTTCTCTTTCCATAATCCTTGTAATACGCGCATCGATTGTTAATCCTAAATTTAAACCGGCTTCTGGCTTTTTGAAATCATCACCAACATTAGGCATCCTTTGTCCTTTCGCATCTGCAAAAAAACGCACATGACCTTTGTCCCCATTTAGCTCTTTATCATAATATTTTTCTAGTCCCATAAGACCTTGGTTATCGCTACCTGCAAAACCTAATACATGTGATAAAAAGTTTCCAAATGGATAGTACCGGATAGAATCCTCTGCGATATACACGCCCTTCAGACTTAATCCTCGTACTTCTTTCGCTTTGTCATGTGATATTTTCCTTCCGCCTTTATCTAACCTTACAATCGATTCTTTTTTTGTAATCCTTTTATAAATCTCATCTTTTTCCACACCTAATACTGCAGCTAACTTCTCTGCAGTCTCCGCTGGTTTTTCAATTTGCCTCGGTACAACAAAGACAGTTGGAGCACTTTTATTCGTGGCAAGTTCCACACCATTTCGGTCTAAAATTTTCCCACGTTCGGGTTCGAAAGTAATATTACGACTCCATGAATCTTTCGCACGATCCGTTAACATATTCCCAAGAAAAAATTGCACATATCCAAGACGAATATCGATAATCGTGAAAATAAGTATACCTGATATAAGTATAAAAATAAGTCGTTTTCTAACTGTTACATTTGATACACGCATATTGGAACAAGCCTCCCTTACGCCTAGCTTGTTCCAATATATGCTTGTACTTATTTAATTAGAACTTATTCTCTTTTACCATTACGGCTTTTCTGCTTCTTGCTGTGGTTCGAGTGGCGGTACGAGTGTGACACCTAATTCTGTACCAGGTTGTAATAATGTTCCTTCCGCCACACTTTGTTCTGTTACGTATCCTGTACCAGAAGGTTTCAAGTTAAGCTGTAATGTCTTCGCTAAATTCATAACATCACGCAGTGCCCATCCTTGTATATTTGGCATTGTAGGCTTATCTCCTACCAAGAAGACTCGGTCGCCTTTTAATGTTTGTTCAGTCGCTTTTGGTACTTGTTGCTGTACTTTCCCTTCACCTAGTACGATTGGACGAAGTTTTGCTTTATCAATCGCTTTCCCCGCTTCAGCCATCGTTTTACCATTTACATCCGGAACAGTAGTTTGTTGTTCTTTCAGATGTTTTTTCGGATCTTTAACTTCATTTGGCTTAATCTTTAAATACTCTAAACTATTTTTTGTTACATATTTAAAAATATCAGCTAACGGTTGTGCACCGTTCTCATCATCTTTTAATTTAGGCTGTTTAACAGCTACATACACAACAAGTTGTGGATCGTCCATTGGTGCCATACCTAAGAATGAGAATATATAATTCTGTCTCCCTGTCATATAGCCGCCTTTTCCATCCGGAATTTGCGCTGTACCTGTTTTACCACCAACTGAATATCCATCAATTTTATAAGCTGTCCCTGTACCTTTCGGAGATGTAACAACACGTTCTAATAATTGTCTTACTTGCGCTGCTGTTTCCTTTGTAACAGGTTTTCCTACTTCTTCTGGCTTATGTTCTAATTTTACTTTGTCTGTTATCGGATCTACAATTTTATCAATTGCATAAGGTTTCATCATTTTCCCATCATTTGCAATGGCCGTTGCAGCTTGTACAAGCTGAATTGGTGTTACAGTGGAACCTTGTCCAAAAGCTGTTGTCACTTGTTGTATTTGCTGATCAAATAAAATTGTATTCGATCCTTCACCTGATAAATCAATGTTCGTTTTTTCATCTAATCCAAAACTATGAATATATTTTCGGAAACGTTCTGGACCAAGTTTTTGATCTCCTAAAATTGCAAACGCTACGTTTGAAGAACGCTCTACCCCTTCATCAAACGTGATAGAGCCCCAACCAGCACCACCGTTATGATCTTTTATTTTCCTATTTCCGACTTGATATGTCCCGGACTGATAATAATCTTGGCCTTTGTACACACCTTCATTAATAGCTGCCGCTAACGTGAAAATTTTCATTGTTGATCCAGGTTCAAATGCATTGGCAATTGCGTCATTGAAGAAATATTTAATTTGACGATCATTAGGGTCATAACTAGGTTTAGTAGACATCGCTAATATTTTCCCAGTTTTCGGATCTGCAACAATCCCTATTAAACTTTCTGGCTCATATTGCTTACTTGCTGCTTTCATCGCGTCTTCTAAATAACTTTGGACACGTTGATCGATTGTTAAATAAGCGTTATCTCCATTTTTAGGTGCCTTTACATTAACTTTTCCCCCATCAAGGGACACACCTTTACGATCACCTGTATATGCTACTTCTCCGTTCGAGGCACTTAAGTATTTATCCAAGCTTTTCTCTATGCCAAATTGACCTACCGAGGTTCCATTCTCATTTGGTTTTGCATGACCTATAACGTAAGATGCAAAATCACCGTTTGGATACACCCTTGCATTTTCTGTAATAAAAGATATTCCCGGCAACTTCAACGCTTCTATTTGTTCCTTCTTTTCTTTCGTCAAATCCTTGCCTAACGTTCCAAATTCGACTTGACTTCTACCTTCCTTATTTAAAGCAGCTAAAATATCCTCTTCGCCTTTTCCAAGTACTCCTGCAATTTTCTTTGCAGTATCTTCTTTATTCTCAACTGAGTTAGCACCTTTTAGTGCAGCTACCATTTTGTAAGAGTTTGCGTCTTGCGCTAACACATGACCGTTTTGATCATAAATGGTTCCTCGGTTCGCTTCAAGAACTCCTTTTTTACTATGCTTTTGTTTAGCAAGTGCATCTAAATCCTGATTATGAACTGTTCCTGTTGATTGTATGTAAAAAAATCGGGCTAATAACAGCAAAAAGAGCAGGAGGAAAAATATCATAAAATAACCTGCTCCCTTATTGGTATGAAATTTAGTCATATTCTTCTTCATCGTTCCTTCACACCTATTGCCTTATTTGAGGCCTTTCACATTATTCGCATTAATTTCTAGCCCGTGTTTTTTTGCAACTTCAGCGATTCGTTCATAGCGACTTAGCTTCTCTACTTCAGCTTGTAATTCTTGATTTTCTTTTTGCTGCTGTACAATTTTTTCTTCTATCGTCGCTGCTTCTACATTAACTTGATAAAGGCCTGCTTTATTTCCAATAAACGCGACACAGGCATACAATAAAAAGCCAATAAACGCTACATACAACAGTTTTTCGATTCTTGTAATTTTCGCTTTAACCTTCGGCTTAGCCATCTGCTGTGGGGGCGTTTGAATTTGCACCTCTTCTTGCGCTTGTTGTTTGTACTTTACAGCTAAATTAGTCATACCTCTCTCTCCCTTTTATCGTTTTTCAGCGATTCTCAACTTCGCAGAACGCGCACGATTATTTTCTTCTAGCTCTATATCAGAAGGTAAAATCGGTTTTCTTGTAATAAGCTTTAATTTCGGCTTAAATTCATCAGGAATAATCGGTAATCCTGGCGGCAATTGTGGCGTTGTACTATTTCGCTTAAACGTTGTTTTACAAATACGATCTTCTAATGAATGGAATGTTATAACACTAACTCTTCCACCTGGCTTAACCATCTCAATAGCAGATTCCAATGCTTCTTCAAATACTTTTAATTCATCATTTACAGCTATACGAATTGCCTGAAACACTCGCTTAGCAGGATGCCCACCCGTTCTACGAGCTGGAGCCGGAATACCTTCTTTAATTAGCTCTACTAATTCTCCTGTCGTTTCAATAGCTTTATTCTCACGATAAGCTTCAATTTTTCTTGCAATTTGTTTTGAAAATTTCTCTTCACCGTATTGGAAGAAAATCCTTACAAGTTGTTCATATGACCAGCTATTTACAACATCATACGCTGTTAATGGGGCATCTTGATCCATCCGCATATCTAGCGGTGCATCATGATGATAACTAAAGCCTCGTTCTGGTGTATCTAATTGTGGGGATGAAACACCTAAATCAAATAAAATACCATCTACTTCTGTTATACCTATTTCCTGCAGTTTTTCAGCTAAATAACGGAAGTTACTCTTTACTGTTATAAACTGTTCACCGTATGAAGAGAACTTTTCTTTCGCGTTTTGAATCGCTATCTCATCTTGATCAAACGCTATTAATTTTCCACCTTCAGTTAATTGGGATAATAAATAAGAACTATGTCCTCCTCCCCCCAGTGTACAATCTACATATGTACCATCTGGCTTTATATCTAAGCCGTCTACTGTTTCCTTTAAAAGCACTGTTACGTGTTTAAACATTGTTGCACCTACTCTTTTTCCAATTAATTATGTTGAATGTATCCCTTCCTCTAAACACATATTTCACGCTTAGAGAATGAAATAATACGAAAGAACGACTCATTTAACTTACCAACAAAGGCAACATACTATACAAATCGCTATTTTCTTTTATTATATACTAAATTTTATCATCTTTTGCGGGAATTTAAATAAAAAACTGTCGAAAAAGCGAATAATACGTTTACATTTTGTGCTATTTTGTCATATATTTAAGTATCCAACACAATTGCCATATCTAACATTTTTTGATTGATAATTCAGAAAAAAATCACTTCACAGTAAATTCAACGGAATAAAAATAAAATCCTGCTCCAAAGAGCAAGATTTTATAGTTTTATAACATGATGTTTTCCGTCCCAAGAAAAAGGGTTTTCCATTACACGATCAACGAAATCCAAACCAAACTGATTTAAATAATAACATACATTCCACACACGTTCTTGCGGCGCACCTAATGGACGAAGTGCGAATTGTATACGGCGGAATTTATTTAGCTGAACCTCATACTTTTTCTCAACATTTCTTTTCAACATTCTTTCCAACAGTTCAATTTGTTCATTAATTTTCAATTCGTTTTTCCCTGCAAACGCACCTAACCCTGGCTCTATTTTCTTTACAAATTGCTGTAAAGATGTATGAATATCGGCAATTTCTTTTTTCGCCTTTTCAAAATGATCATCAATCGGTTCCTCTATTTGATTAGACAACCAGTTTTCACGCAGTTTATCGACATCATTTAAAAACGGATCAATTTCTCTCAATTGCAGATCGAATAAATCTGTCGCTATATCTCTCTCCACATAAGTAATTGTAAGACGAGGAACGACAGGTGGCATTTGAAAACCGACAGTATGGAATACTTGTTGTAATTCACTCCAATAAGCTAATTCCCCTGGACCTCCAATAAATGCGAGCGTAGGAAATACATACTCTTGCATAAGAGGACGTGTTACAACATTATTACTAAAACGTGCCGGATTTCTCTCCATCTCTTCAATCAACTCTTCGTATGAAAAGGAATGCGCCCCATCCTTTCCAACAAACTTACCTTGATGCTCTTCAAGCAATACTCGTTCATTATCTATTTCCATGAATATATGCACTGCATGAGACTTCGTTTCAATAATCGGTTTGTATCCTAGTTCTTTAATTACTTCCTGCTGATTACGAAGGCCCTCTTGTACCTCTTTATACTTACTTATAATTCGCTTGAAAAATGGAATTTCTAACTTTCTTAATTCAGGATGATGTGAATCAACAAGGATTAAACCAGAATTAACAAAGATTTTCGTAATAAGATGAGCAAAGAAATCTACATACGTATTCGATTTTTTCAAAGCATCATCAACAAATTTTAATACATCTTTTGTAAAATTTGTTTCTGGGTATGTTTTAAAAATCTCTTCAATCCAATTTCTACAATCTTCAACAGAAAGTTCAGACTCAGAAGCACTTGCCTTTTTCGGATTACGGTCATAAAAAATAGTTTTTTTCATCTTTTTATTTTTCGCTACAAAAGTATGATTAATCTCATCCATATCATGGTCTTCACCCGCAATCCAGAAGACAGGGACAACTTTAACTCCTAAACTTTCTTCCTTTTCCTTTGCAAGCTGTAAAATTGAAATAACTTTATGAATTGTATAAAGCGGTCCAGTTAATAACCCCGCTTGTTGTCCAGCTATAACAACATATGTATTTTCATCTCCAAGCGCTTTTACATTTTGAAGTGTAGATTCTCCCGCTTGTAATTTTGTATTATATTCTAATAAATGCGCTACTAAATCTTGGCGGAAAAACTCCCTTTCACGCAAATCATGTAAACGTTGTTTAAAAGCATCTTCTGTTAACATATAATCAAAACATGACTGTATCTCTTTTTTACCGTTCATATAGTCCGCTACAATACCTTGTTGCGGAACAGAGATTTCTTTTATCTCCATATAATTCTTCCTTTCGTATCCAGTTCTCTCACCAATCCACATTGTAGTCAATGTTTCACGTAAAAGCAAAGAATAACACTTATACTCTTGTTTCTAAACCTTTTATTGCATCGAACAAAAATTGAAGTGTCGAAACTGGTCGTTGCTGTTTCTTAGCTTCTTCTAATACATATCCAACAATCGCATTAATTTCCGTCTGTCTACTCGCTCTTACATCCGCTAGCATAGAAGATGTATTACGAGACGTTCCTTCACACACATTTCGTACCATTTGCCATACCATTTCTTTTTCTCCTCTAATAAGAAATGCTGCCTCCTGAAACACTTGCTCCATCATTTGATAAAAAAAACGATTCGTGATTAATTCACCATTCTTAACTCCCAATAGTGCTGTCAACGGATTGATACATACATTTACTACTAATTTTTTATGCATAATCTCTTCCCAATCCGTTTCTATTTGAACTGGAAAATAAGCAACAGGAAAATAATTGAATATTTTTTTAAAATGTATAGATTGACCACAAACCACTCCAAATTTTGTTACCCCTATCCCAGTATGATAAACGATATGCCCTCCCTCTTTTTTCGCACCATGTTCTACAATACCAACAGCTATATTTTTACTCCCTATGTTCAGCATCTTTTGAAGATGCGACATTCCGTTTTGCAAAAAGATTAATGATGATGCCCCTTCCACAAACGGTAGTACGTCATCTATATGATATTGCTTCACAGCAATAAATATATAATCTAAATTTTGCGCTACCATACTTTCTATCGGTAAAACAGATGGATATACTGTTTCACATCTTCCATCTCTAATACAAGTTACACCTGTTTCATTTAATTCTTCAGCTTGCTTAGCTGTTCTTGTAAACAACGTAACATCTTGGTTATTTTTTTGTAAATAAAATGTATACAATAGACCAATAGCACCTGGTCCGACAATTCCAATTTTCATTTTCACACAAGGAATTCACACTAAGTGCCCTTGCCTTCCCCCCTTTATATCTTTTTAAAGCACCTGAGCACGCCCTATAATTCCGCTGTCCTCTGCCCAACAAATATACTCTCATTTTTCACTATGTATGTACCACCTATTAATACGCTTCTACTCTTAGTTTAGCAAATCCTCAAAAAAATAAAAAAAGAAATATACTATCTTCTTCATAAAAATAAAAAAATGAGTTATACTATTATTATAAATATTTTTACTTTTCTGCATTCAACGAGACAAGAAAAGGATGTGATGTAATGGGATTCCCAAAAGTTGAGCGCTTGCTCATCAATTATAAAACGTTAGATGAATTCAAAAAATTTAAAGGGTGCGGAGCCCAGGAACTATCTATGCTGGAAGAATTACAAGCAAACATTATTGAAAACGACAGTGAATCTCCATTTTACGGTATTTATTATGGCGGATCACTAATCGCACGTATGAGTCTATATATGAAAAGAAACGGCGGAGAACCATTCGAAATTACAGGTCCCTACCTAGAACTTTATAAACTTGAAGTATTACCAACTTTTCAAAAACAAGGATTCGGGCAAATGCTTGTAAATCATGCGAAACAAATGCAATTTCCTATTAAAACGATAGCACGTATTCATTCAGCTGGTTTTTGGGATAAATTAAATTTCAACCCCGTATCAGTAACTGATGGAGATTTTTATATTTGGCATCCAGAAGCAAATTTGAATGCGGTTACAAACGAAGAATCGGCTTAAGAAATAAAAAAACAGCTGTATAACAGCTGTTTTTTTATTTCTTAAGCTTCTCTAACTTCTCATTCGAGCGAGCATTGTTTCTTTCCGCTACCATTACACTTCTTTTTTGATCGATATAATCAAGTAGTGTTCTATACTCTTCTTCATATACTGATAATCGATCCAGAAGACGCTCTCTTTCTGTTTGTAATGATTCAACTTGTTGTTGCAACACCGTTAAAGAGTTTTCATCTTTATAATTTTGCAAGAAATCAATAACATCATTCAACGTAATTGACGTAGGTTCTAACACCTTTGTCTCTTTCACTTCATAATTTTCTACTTTACGAAGTTGCTTTGCTTCCTCAATACGTTCTTTATATTGCTTTCTTACGTAAGAATTCCATCTAAACCCACATGCTGCTGGTGTACGAGATAAATTTTTCCCCACTTCCTTAAAGGCAGAAAGTTGTGTTCCACCTTCTCGAATATGCCGGAGTACTACTTCTGCCAGAAGCAAATCTTCATCATCAGTCCAAGCATCTTGTCTTGTTGTCGCCATCTCTCTAGTCCTCCCTATGCATTTTTTATTAAGCATATGCAGTTACTAGAAAAGATAGAATACAACAACTAAAGATTAAGACAAAAAAAATAAACGCAGAAGATATCTTCTGCGTTTATTTTCCCGCAATTACTTGCTGATTACTTCTTTACCTTTGTAAGTACCGCATGCTTTACATACACGGTGAGCTAATTTCGCTTCACCACAGCTTGGGCACTCTACCATACCAGGTACTGATAATTTGAAATGCGTACGACGCTTTCTTTTTACTGTTTTAGAAGTTCTTCTAAAAGGTACAGCCATTCTTCCCACCTCCTTAAAAGAAATAGTTATTTTCATATGAAGGCCTGAACCAGTCTTCCGATTATTTGTCAAAAAACTTTGCAAGTCCTGCCAATCTTGGATCAACAGTCTTTTCTTTGTCTTCTTCCGAAATCACTTGCCAGTCTTGACCTTGCGTCGGTGCTCCACCAGAAACATCATCACTGAAAATTTGCATTGGAATCTCCAAAAGTATATTTTCCTTGATTACGGGCAGTAAGTCAAGTACTTCTCCTTCTAAAGAATGAATTTCAGCTTCAGTTTCAAATTCTTCTTGTGAAGTTTGGAACACCTCAGTTGTTTTAATGTCAAATGGTAATGTCACATCTACTAAAGAGCGAGAACATGGTAAAACCATGCTTCCAGTTATATGTAGATGAAACGTAAACTTACCGGAGCCAAAATCAACTCTTCCCGTTACATGAACAGGATTAATTTCACGAATATCTTTCTCGACCTCTTTTAGCTCACTTACATCTACCATCTCATCCAATGTCAATCCTTTATTTCTCAATTTATTCAATTGATGGATGGACCATTTCATATCATATCACCTCAAGGCAACAAACAAAATTATAGCTAGCCATTTTATATTTGTCAATGTTTTTTCTTTACACTATAATGAAGTCATCATAGTAAATAATATATAGAGTATCACGTTTTTCAAAAAGATGCTACATCGAAAGGAGAGATTACCATAAAAGCTGGTGGTATTGTTGTTGAATATAACCCTTTTCATAACGGTCATCTTTATCATGTGCAACAGACAAAAAAGTTAACACAATCCGATATAATAATTGCCGTTATGAGTGGTCCTTTTTTACAGCGTGGTGAGCCCGCACTCATTTCCAAATGGTATCGCACTAAAATGGCCTTAGCAAACGGCGTAGACCTTGTTGTAGAGCTTCCATACGTCTTTGCAACACAAAAGGCTGAAACCTTCGCAAATGGTGCTATTTCCATTTTAAATGCCCTACGTGTTTCTGAAATTTGTTTCGGTAGTGAGGATGGACAAATCGAAAATTTTTATAATACCATCTCCGTACAAAAAAACGAAGATGAGACTTTTAACTGCCTTGTAAAACAATTCATGGACGCTGGTAATAGTTATGCAAAAGCAACATCGGATGCTTTCTCACACATTTTAACATCTGAAAAAAACATAGATATGTCACAACCAAATAATATTTTAGGCTTCCAATATATGAAAGCAATTCTGTCACAAAATAGCTCTATACAAGCTCAAACTATAAAAAGATTTGCCTCTCATTATCATGATGAAACATTTAATGACCAACATATTGCAAGCGCGACAAGCATCCGAAAACAACTCTTTAGCGAAGAAGGATCATTTACAACAATTGAACCTTTTCTCCCACAGGCAACCACTTCGCTTTTAGCAAATTACAAACAAAACTACGGGATATTACATAATTGGGAACAATACTTTTCATTTTTTAAATATAGACTCATGACGATGTCTCCAGGGGACTTACGACATATATATGAAATAGAAGAAGGTTTAGAGCATCGTATTTTATCAAAAATACAAAACAGTTCCTCCTTCTATTCATTCATGGAAGCATTAAAAACAAAACGTTATACATGGACTAGATTACAAAGAGCTTGTACACACATTTTAACAAACACAACAAAAGAGGAAATACGTAGCGCAAATATAGAACAACACGCACCATATATTCGCCTGCTAGGTATGTCACAAAAAGGACAAACTTACCTTTCAAAAAACAAGAAAAAAATCGAACTTCCAATCCTTACTCATACAAAAACATTCGACCATGCCGCTTTAGATATAGAGAAAAAAGCAAACTCTGTATATTTCTCCATCATGCACGAACCGTTACGCACACAACTATTAAAACAGGATATAACACACCATCCTGTTCGCTATGATGAAACAACTACAAAATTCCTATAAAAAAACCTCTCTATTTCAGAGAGGTTTTTTCCTTATCCATCTTTTCTAAATATGTTAACGCATCATCCAGCGTATCTACTGGTACAATTTTCATTTTTGTTTTAATATCCTTTGCAGTCTCAAGTGCATCTTTATAGTTCGATTTCTCCGCACCTTTTTCATTTGGCGCAAAGAACACTTCAGCCCCGGCATCGCTAGCAGCCACCACTTTTTGATTTATACCACCAATTGGGCCCACTTCTCCTTTTTCATTAATTGTACCTGTTCCAGCTATTTCATGTCCTTTCGTTAAGTCTTCTTCCACAAGTTGATTATATATTTCTAATGTGAACATTAAACCTGCGGATGGTCCACCAATTTCATGAGAATTAATTTTCACTTTCGGATCGACCACTAATTCTCTTTCCGTAACGATAGAAACACCTATGCCGACACGCCCATTCCCATTAGGAATCGTCTTTACATTTAAATTCTCTTTCAATTGTTTTCCATTTCTCATGTACTCAATACTTACAGCATCGTTTTCTTTTTTCCCTGTCATATATTCAATAAATTGCTCCGTCTTTTCAAATGTTTTTCCGTCAACAGCTATAATAACATCACCAAGCTTAAGCTTTCCTTCTGACGGCATTCCTTTTGCCACACCAGCAACTAATACACCTTTATTTTCAAAAGATACTGAGCGATTTGCACGTTTATATGCATTATAAATTGCTGCATTTTGCGAATCTTTCATCGCATAATTTTGGCGAAATTGATATTCTTCATCACTCTCACCTTTTTGCAATATTTCTTCCGCTTTCGAAATATGTGTATATTTATTAAACTGTGCCGCTATTAAATTCACCACATTTGCTGGTCCCATTGAAACCGTAACAAGCATAAAATCACCAGATTCTTTCGTTCCACCCTCAACTTGAACATAAGGCTCTAATTTGGCAGCCATTCCTGGTTTTGTTATATAATACGGTAAACGTACGTAAACAAGTAACATCGCCAATATAACCCCTATTAAGATTGCATATATAAACCGAAAACGCTTAAACATTATGTTTCTCCTTCCACTGCTCAATTAATAAATAAATATTTGAAACATGTTTTTCTGCTTCTACTTCTCCAACTCGAATAATGTCTTCAATGTTTGTAAAAGCACGTGAACTAAATTGCTCTACAGCTGGTCGCATCATTAAATCCGATGCAATTTGCCGATTCATTACAAGCTCATGCTGCATAATTTCAATACTTTGCATGATTACGTCATAAATGGACGTAACATCGCCATTCACCTTAATTGGAGATACATCAACAGCGATAACAATATCGGCCCCTAACTCTTTCACAACCGATACTGGGATGCGATCAATGACTCCACCATCCACTAATAATCTTCCATCTATTTTTTCTGGTACAAACACTCCAGGAACAGATATGCTAGCCCTCACCGCATCTGCAACTGGCCCACTTGTAAAAACCACTTTTTCCCCCTTCAATATGTCAGTAGCCACAACAGCCGTCGGGATATCTAACTCTTCTAAATTTTTATTATATGTAAACATTTTAATCATATCTTTGACACGTTTTCCAGCAATAAATCCCATTTTCGGTACCGTGAAATCTAAATAATACTTCCGCTTAAAAACAGATGCCAATTTATACAATCTTTCAACGTTACTACTTGCCGCATAAAACGTACCTATTAGCGCCCCCATACTACTTCCTGCAATCATGTGAATAGGGATACCAGCTTCCCTTAAAACCTTTATTACACCAATATGAGCAAACCCTTTGGCTCCTCCAGACCCAAGTGCTAAACCAATCTTTGGTTCTTTCATTTTTCTCACCCTTTAATTTTTTTCATTCCTTTTTCATACTTATGGTCTAAATTCACTACGTATCCACGTATACTGAAATGAACGTTTTTTGGGACAAAGGGGGATTTACTTACATGTATGAAAAATGGAAAACCGCTTTCCTTACCATATCAACGCTATTTTTAACCTTTTCTCTTGTACTCCACCCCCAAGCCGCTTTGCAAGCTTCTATTCGCGGGTTAAATATATGGTGGGAAGTTGTATTCCCTTCACTACTACCGTTTTTCATCATTGCGGAACTTCTAATTAGTATCGGTGTTGTAAAATTTATTGGCGTTATATTAGAACCACTCATGCGCCCACTTTTTCGCGTTCCAGGGATAGGCGGATTTGTTTGGGCGATGGGAATGGCTTCTGGTTTCCCTGCAGGCGCCAAATTAAGCGCTAGACTACGAAAAAGCAATCTTTTAACTCAGATTGAAGCAGAGCGCCTCGTTTCTTTCACAAATTCTTCTAATCCACTTTTTATTTTCGGTGCTGTGTCTATCGGTTTTTTTAATAATCCGAAATTAGGAATTATATTAGCCGCTGCCCATTATTTCAGTAACTTTGCTGTCGGATTAATTATGCGTTTTTACGGCGATAATACCGCTTACAAAAATAATACACACACTACAAAAAAACGTCGCTTTCAAAACCCTTTTTTAATTCTTCACGAGACACGCTTACAAGAAAAAAGACCAATTGGTAAATTACTTGGGGATGCCATTGTTTCTTCTATTCAAACATTACTTATGATTGGCGGATTTATTATTTTATTCTCTGTGTTAAATAAAATGATTACTGTATTCCACATTACAGCAGCTCTTTCTTTTATTATGCAACATATTTTATCATTCTTCCAACTAAGTACAGATTTTAGTATACCTATATTATCAGGTATTTTCGAAATGACACTCGGAAGCCAAATGATTAGTCAAATAAATGAAACACCGCTCTTACAACAAGCTATGGTAACAAGCTTCATTTTAGCATTTAGCGGTCTTTCTATTCAGGCACAAGTTGCTAGCATATTAGCTGAAACAGATATCCGATTTAAACCCTATTTTTTCGCACGAATTATTCAAAGTATTCTTGCCCCTATTTTTACATTTGTATTTTGGACACCATTTTATGAGAAAGTGAGTTCTTTCTCACCTATGCCAAAAGATATTCCTGTATTTTTATCCGAGCATCCTTCTATACTACATGAAATTTGGACATCTTTTATACATTATGGACCAATTTTTACATTATTTTGTCTATACTTATATGTTATTTTATTATTTTTGCGCACGTATAAAGAAAAACCCCGTTCACTTTAACGGGGTTTGAAACTTTTCTTTTAAAGCACGCTCTACAATAGGAGGTACAAGATCCACTACACTTCCTCCATACCTCGCAACTTCTTTTACAATACTCGAGCTTAAAAATGAATATTGGTTGTTTGTCATAATAAAAAATGTTTCAATATTTTCATCTAATTTTCGATTCATAGAAGTAATTTGCATCTCATATTCAAAATCAGAAACTGCTCGTAAACCACGTAATATTGCATTTGCATTACGCATTTTTGCATACTCTACTAATAGCCCACTATGCGAATCTACCTTTACATTCGGGATATCCTTTGTCGCTTCTCGAATTAGTTCTAATCGCTCTTCAACTGAAAAGAATGGTTTTTTTGATGAATTGTTTAAAACGACTACGTACACCTCATCAAATACTTTTGCTCCCCTTTTAATAATATCCAGATGCCCAAGGGTAATTGGATCAAAACTTCCTGAAGAAATAGCTATACTTGTCATTCTGTCCCCTCACCTTCATACTTATAAATCGATATTGCAGTAATCCCATAATTCTCAGCTCGTACTTTTACAAGCCTTCCTATTGAATTAGGTAAAACTACATCATTACCATGCTCTGCCATAATTAATCCATCACTATGTAGCAATCCATGTTGATCCATTACACTAATTAAAGATACAATTTTTTGCTCTTTATATGGAGGATCTATTAATATAAGATCGAATGACATTTCACGTTTTATTAACGCCTTTACTGCACGTTCAGCATCATTTCGATATACTTCAGCTTGTTCCTGTACTCTACAACTTTCTAAATTTTGATGAATTACTTTTATCGCTTTACTATCCCGATCAACAAAAATTGCTTTATCGATCCCTCTGCTCAAAGCCTCAATTCCAAGACCACCACTACCACCAAATAAATCAAGGGCGATACCACCATCAAAATAAGGACCTATCATATTAAAAATAGATTCTTTTACTTTATCTGTCGTTGGACGTGTTGTATTACCAGGAACCGCTTTAAGTGGGTGTCCTTTACATTTTCCTGAAACTACTCTCATCTGTTGTCACTACCTTTATTTCAATCTATCGAGCGATTATAGAAAGCCATTCCCACTTCGGTAACCGTTAACAAACCACATTCACCTAACTATAGAAAAACTCGGCCTCAAATAACCTCTCGTTATTTTTATGTATTCATCTCATCATTCACTAATATGAACCCAATATGTATATTAGTTCCACTTTATCTTTTTTATCCTATCACAAAATAAAAAAAAGAAAAATAAAAAGCCCAACATAAAATTTAATTTCATTATGTATATCTTCATTTAGATTGGACATAAATAATTATAACAACATCACCTTCGATGTTGTTGCCAACCGCGGAGAAGACTTACGTTTCCCCATAAGTTCTTCCTCCGGTTTCTCCTCTCCCTTTGCCTTCTTACTAGTACATGCTAGTATAAGAAGGGCCCTGCTATGCAGGGTTTTTTTTCTTTGTGTGCTTTTCATTTAAAAAGTGAAATGGTACAGTAAAAGAAAGAGGAGGAAAAGATATGATTCAACGCTTTATAGAACTTGGAGAAGGCTACTCTGATTTATATGAATTACTTGAAATTGCCAAAACAAATCAAGAACGTATAGCACATATGTTACAATTTGAAACGATAAAAAACGATAAAAAAGTGTGTTCGCTTGTTGTAATATTAAAACCAACTACTACTGGTGATTTCCAACCATTATACATATGTCGTGAAGGCATTCCTGTATTTGAAAATAAAAAAAGTAAACGTGTCATTTTATTTGAAGAAACGGCAGAACAACTCGGAAAAAAAGTGGCTACCTTTACTGTAAAACCATCTACAACTTTCCCAGAAAAAGAACTATTTTTTAATCATTTAATTGGTATTTTACGAATGAACAATTTCATTCCTCCGATGAAATAACACGTTATTTCAAGTGAAAAATCCCCCGCTAAATTTAGCAGGGGATTTTTTCTATTAGCTATAATCGTATTCTTTTGCTCGATCAGGACGGGAATTTTCAAATTCCGTTTTTAAATACGGGCGATACGACTGTTCTATCTTTTTCACAAAAGGAAGTTTGTTCAACTTATGCATCATATGCTCAATTTGTTCCATATCACAATATACTACAGCATATTTTAATCGTTTTGATATGTAATGTATGTTACCATATTTCCTTAAAATCTTGGCATGTTTCAATGAATGTAAATAAACAATCATACTTTGTCGTTGCCCGAACATAATCTTCTCCATCTTCTCCTTTTAAAAACATATATTTTATATTCTATGAAAACCAATCAGAAATTTATAACATTACAGGACAAACTCTGTATACGTTTTCTTCCAACTTCTAAAAAACGGGGTACATCACCCCGTTTTTTTACAACCACAACCTCCGCCAGTACCACAACCTCCACCACAGCCACCAGCATCAAAGAATGGATTTCCTGTTGGCACTTTAATGGAAGAAGACACTTCCGAACCGATTGCTACACTAACTTCGTCTAATAACTTCTGCAAAGCAGTTTCTGCTCTTTTAAAAGCTGCAACCTTATCATGTAAGTCCACAGAACGCTTTAATTCTCTCATTTTCATCGACACGGTAGTATAGTCAGGATGGTATTTTCCAAAACGCTGTACTTCCTCATACCGTTCTTTCATCGCTGTAAATTGCTGAATTAGCGTCTGAAGTTCCATATCTTCATGTAATTCTCTATAATACTTACGATAATCTTCTGCTATATCTGAACAGATAATCGCTTTTGCAAGCTGCTCTGCCTTATCTAATATTAATACGCTTTCTAGCGTCGCTACAATCATGAGAGACACCTCCGAGTATCCATCATACCACATTTAGATTAGAACTACTAATTGAAGTGACTTACTCAAAAGAAAGATATAACGTAACTATTTTTACACTATATCCGTACACACTTATACATTAATATGTTCCGCTATATTATATTTAAGAACATCCCATTTTCCACTATTTTGTTTCACATAACTAATACACGCATTTTTTAATGGTGTCTTAAATGTAATTTCATCTGGTTCAATGGCATGTAAAATCGCTTTTATCGCGTGTGAGTGAGCAACAATAATAATACGTTTGCCAAAATGAGTTGTCGCAACATCTTCTAAAGCAGCAAAGCAACGAGCTACAATCTCTTCATCTCGCTCCATACCTTCTACTTTACCCTCAGCAATCAACTCTCTAACAGCCGCAACCGGCTTCCCTGAAGCTTCTCCAAAATTCCGTTCAACAAATCGCTCATCTAATAAAATCGATTGTAATCCAACTGCCGTTGCGATTTCATTAGCCGTTTCTTGCGCTCTAATTAACGGGCTACTTATAATGATATCCCACGTTTCTTCTTGTAAAGCAGCTGCACTTTGACTCGCTTGCTTCTTACCAACTTCATTAAGCGGAATATCTTCTCGCCCCTGAATAATTTCTTGAAAATTCCAATCAGTTTGTCCATGTCGTACTAAACAAATTTCCGTCATGCTGCAACTCCTTTTTAAATAATCAACTTCTATTGTAACAAAAGTTCTGCATGACGGACATATTTTTCACTTCCAATTAGGTTGCGTTTTGTTGCTTCATATACTGAAACATATCAATCATGATCGAAGCAACGGCCAATTGATTTTGAAACTTTTCCACTTTATCTGGTATCGTTTTTTTGAAATGTTGCATCGCCGCTAACTCAAAAGCCTCTTTTTCTTCAGGATTTCGTGTTAATTTTCTATACCAGTACGGTTGCTCTCTAATATAACGAGATAAATCCTCATCAGCTTTTATAAACTCCATAATTTCTGCTCTCATCATCTTTCCCCCTAATCCTTTTGAAAGAAAAACGGGTTATTTTCTGAAGTACTTTGCTCTTGCTGCGTACGGTTACCTTGAAATTGCTGAATAACTTGTTGCACGCTCCCAATTGCACTCGTCACATTGGCTAAATGGTTCTGCATTTGTTCCACGTCCAACTTTTTAAAAAAAGAAAGCATTTGCCCCATCACATCAGCAGTTTTTTCCTCTTCAGTTCGATTATCTTTTTCTTTTTTATTTTCTTTTACCGAAGAAAAAGCAGGCGCTCCATCCGGTCTATAAGTTGCCCATATTGGATCTTCTTCACCAAGTAAGTACCATTCTTCATAAAATTGTTGCCATGTTTTATGACCACTTCTAACCTCATGAACCATTTTAGGGTGATGGTTTACAAATTCTTTAAACTGTTGAACCGATGGATGTAACGGTCCTTTTGTTGTTGGCATAATCCTCACCTCTCCATGTATATCTACTATATAGTAAGAAAAAAAAGGCGCATGGTTCGCCTATTTTTAGACGATTCATGCACCTTTTTTTCTGCTATTTGCATACGGTCAGATTCCCACCTACAATTCAGTGAATACGAAGTAACTAATTAGGTGATGTAACACCCCACCGCTTACAGTTTCGCTTTATTTTCGAATAAAGTTTTGTGTATAAAATTTATCGTATACACCAACACCTAATCCTGTAAATTGTTCATTTAATAAATTCTTTCTATGCCCCTCACTATTTAACCAACCTTGCACTGCCGCAATTCCATCACTATGTTGCGCCGCTATGTTCTCACCAGCAAGTTGAAATCCTACTTTCCCGCGCTGCAAACGATCTCCTAGTGTACCTAATGTAGGTGAGTCATGAGAAAAATAATTATTGTCTTTCATATCTTTACTGTGACCAACAGCAACATCTGCTGTTTCCTGATCCCATGTTAATAATGGTAATTTATGACGACTTCGAATGATATTTGTTAAATCAAAAATTTGTTGCATATTCCCATTTTCTACTTGTTTTATTTTTTCTGGAGTCAATGGTTGTTCTGCTATTAATTCACCTGAATAAACGAGCTGATACGGTCTTTGGCGTAATAAAGTTTCATCATCCATATAACGAACACCAACAAGCTCATGTGTAAATTGATCAAAATACAATTGCGCCCATCCATCTTCTACAGGTATTAACGGTTGTTCCATGACTTCGGTATCAGATAGCTCAAATTGATAACTATTTTTCCCTCTTTTTAATGAAATTTCATGCGAAAGCGGACTTTTTTTATATACTTCTTCATATTTTTCATTTATATAATAAGGTGGAACCTTAACTTGTTCACCAGCTGCGTATGCCGTTACAACTTTACGTTCAGAAACTCCAAATTGAACATACTGAGTTAAATCCTGGTTGTATACCCACCATTCATATCCGTATGCAGATGGCTCTATTCGAGAGGGTTCTCCCCACTTCGCTAATAGGTTTTCAGAGTCTTCACCAATCATATTTAAAACAGTGTCTGAGGAGTCTTCCTTAATTTGCTTTTTCTTTTTCACAATTTTATTTTCTTGCTTTGATTGAGATGGGGTTAATATATATTGTGAAACGAGTAATTTCCCGTATAAATCAACAGCTAAAATTAAAAATGTAATCATTACGATACGCAATAATTTCTTCAAACGATATACCTCCTGAACAAAACATAAAATTGAGATATACACAAATCCTTTTCTTTCTTTTTGTGTGTACCGTACTCTTTTCACTATATCATATTTTTGTGAAAAAAGTCTGGATTATCCCTTTTCTCTCAATATGAATTGCACTTTCTTATTATTCATACTATTATAAAAATAATGGTGTAACATTAAAAAAGGAGGTATTATATGCAATTTACAAATACGAAATTTAATGGAGCCGTCGTTGAATTAACTCTTTTAACTGAAATCATGGAAAACAACCACTTCGTACTTGCCGGACAGTGGGATTATGAACGAGTTACATACGATTATAAATTTGAAATATTAAAGGATGTTTATTATTTACGAGTGCAAGGAGTTGCTGTTGAAGGTGACATTGGCAGTAGACACGCTGAAGTAAAACTACTCCCCCCCTTATTAGGAAAACATTATTATCCTCACGGCGTTGAATATGGTGATGATGAGACTTTCCCAACGAATGTACTTCAAAAAAGCGAACAACTCCTACAAAATGTCGAAAAAGAGTTAAAAGAATTTCAAATTATTGATTAACAAAAACAAGCGCATCAATATGATGCGCTTGTTTCATTTCCCTTCCCTAAGAATGAATCGTTTTTTTTACTGGATATCCATAAATAGATCCATCTTTTACTTTAATCTCATCTTCCCAAGGGACCTTATATTTACCTTCAGCTAAATCTTTTACAAACGTATATGGATTTTCTTTCACCCCACCAGGAGTTGCTACATATCCTCTTGAACCTAGATTATATATATTATTTTCCAATCCCCATCCTAATCTAGCCTGATCTGCTAGTTCTGGATATACTTCAGCAGTAACAATCTCCCAAGGATTTCGATGACCCTGTACTAAAGTAGTCCCATCAAAATTACATACTTGTCCTTCACCAAAGTAATAAAATACACCATCATAACCCGCTAAGTTTACCGACAATGTATACATTAAATTTTGCCATGCATTTGAACGATTCGTTAGCATCCATTGTTCACTAACTTGTGTACTATATCCAGAAATACGAATTAAGACATTTGCACCTTTATAGGCCGCTTCACGAGCTACTTCAGGGAACATGCCATCATGACAAATACAAACAGCTAATTTACTTCCTCCAGGTCCATCACAAACAGGTAAGCCTAAATCTCCAGCTTTCCAAGGCTCGACTGGCACCCAAGGATTTAGCTTTCGATACTTCAAAATCATTTCACCTTGTGGATCAATAATAACTGCTGTATTATACGGCTCTCCACCATCAGGATTTTTCTCCATTATTGAAAAAACACCATATACTTTAGATTCTTTACATGCCTCAGCAAATAAGTCTGTTTCTGGCCCAGGCACTGTGCATAAAAATTCTTCTGTAGTCCATTTTTTTGTATTGAGCCCTTGTGTACTATATTCAGGAAATACTATCAATTCTAAACCAGGGTAACCTGATTTGGTCGAATGAATTGTTTTTATGATTTGTTGAATTTGTTTATCAATGTCTGTACGCGATTCTACTACTGGTACTGGATATTGAATTAGTGCTGTCAAAAAACCACTAATCGGCTTTACCATACTTCCACTACTACCCATTTAAACTCCCCCTTAAAATAGTTCGTGTTTATTAAAGATAACAATATATATTTGTAACTCTCTAAAAAACTTGCACTACATATGGAATTATTACGCATGAAAGCTAGTAGTAAATTTTATCTCCACTTTTAGTACACGCCTACACTAACTTAACATAAAAAGTTAGAAAATTCAATCTTTTTAAGGTAACTAAAAAAGAAAAAGCGCATGGAATCCCATACACTTTTTTACTTAATCTGTAAATACGGCGGCAATTGTTGCAACTGCTCCTTATCCTTTTCACGTTCTCTACGTGCCCATCTAAAGAATACATAACCTATAATTGTACCGTACACTATTTCCTGGACAATTTTCATTATGATACCACCAGTTTGCTGATCTTGTACGACTGGCATCCAGTGCAAAAATTCTGGTCCCGTTATATTTAAATCTGATAAAGTGCCCGCTGGTACACATAGTTCCATCGCCTTCATCCAAGCAGCCGGATCCGTATACGTTGCAAATAACGGGGCTGTCGCAAAAATGATTAACGCACATGCAGGCGTTAATAATATGCCGTTAGCAAACATATAACCAAGTTTCTTTATATCACTTAACGTTTGATATTCTGGTAATGGATTTAACATCGGCCACCACATCATGATTGCTGTAAAAAACAATATAGCGAGACAAATAGGATGAGCTATTTGACTTTGTTTTACTGTATCAAAAACAACTGGTAAATGATAAAAAGAAAACAGGCCGTTAAATACAAACAACGCAATAAGTGGTTTAGCAAATGCCTTTAATATAATTTGAACGAACTTAAAAGAAGTAATGTAACGATATAACCAAATTGGTATACCAAGCAACAGTAACGGTGGAACTGCAATATACATGACTGCCATTTCAAACATATGAGCACTAAATATAATATGGCCAATTAAATCAATAGGCCCTCCCTTTACAAAATACAAAAGAACAATACCAGTCGTAAAATAAAAAATTTGCTTCTTACTTACCTTCGTCGCATTTTCAAATCGCATTCTATATGGTCCAATAATTAAGAAGTACCCAATAAGAATCGAAAGCATAAATAATAAAAAGATTGGACTCCATAAAGCCTGAAAACCAAATATCCACAAGTTACTCATTTTCACACCTGCCTTCGTAAGGTTATCTCATAATATGAAGAGGGAGCTGTGACAACACAAGCTCCCTTATTTTTCACTTTTCAAATCCACACGATTGTCATAAAAGCTAAAATTGTAATTAACCCTATTAGCAGACCAGAGTAAAGAAAGAAACTTGCTGCTTCATGTCCTTTATGACTCATATGCATAAAATAATACAATTGAAAAATTACTTGTACCACTGCTAATAGTAAAATAAACGGTACAGAGAAAATCGGACTAAAAGTTTTTGGATACGCCACTGCTACAAATGCAACTAATGTTAAAAAAATCATTAATGCAAACGTAATAACTTGATGCCTCATTTCCTCCGCACTTTTTCTCTTCCGATAAACAAGATCAACTTTAGGATTATTCGTTTGCTTTATCGCCATTGTTTATCCCACCATTCCCATTAAATATACTACAGTGAAAATAAACACCCAAACTACGTCAATAAAGTGCCAATAAATCGATGCAACATAAAACTTCGGTGCATTGTATAAATTTAGACCTCTCTTCGCATTTCTAAAGATTAATGTTAAAATCCAACATAACCCAAACAATACGTGGAGTCCATGTGTACCAACAAGAGCATAAAACGCAGAGCCAAAGGCACTACTTCTCATAGTATGCTTAAATTCATGTGTATAATGATAAAACTCATATATCTCAAATCCTAAAAACCCTAAACCTAGCAATACTGTTACTAGTAACCAAAGCTGCATTTTCTTAAAGTTAAAGTTTTTCATGTGATACATCGCATATACACTCGTTAAGCTACTCGTTAATAAAAGCATCGTCATAATGAAAACGAGTGGCATTTGGAACATCTCTTGAGATGTTGGTCCACCATTTGTAGAATTCTTTAACGCTAAATATGTTCCGAATAAGGAAGCGAACAACACTGTTTCGCCTCCAAGAAATAACCAAAAACCGACAAACTTATTTTTCCCTTCAAGGGTTGCTTTTTCAGGCTCTGCTGGAAATGTTTCATTCGTTAATTTTTCATCTACATGCATTATGCCTTGCCCCCCTTATCCTCTAAATCTTCTTTATGAATATGATACCCATGATCATCAATTACTGAACGTAGGAACATTGTGCCAAATGTAATGATTAAACCAATAATTGCTACTAATAACCAGAACTTATCTTTTCCGCCCTGCATATACATCGCACCAAATGCCGCTATAAACAATCCGAAAGAAATGACAAATGGTGAAAACGAAGGATTTGGCATATGAATATCACCAACTGGTTCCGCTGCTGTCATTTCTTTATTACCTTCACGTTTTTCAATCCAAAACGGATCTAATCCGCGAACAAATGGTAATTGTTTAAAGTTATATTCTGGTGTCGGTGCTGGCATTGTCCATTCTAATGTACGTGCATCCCACGGATCACGACCAGCTTTTTCTTTTGATACTGTCGTTTTAATTACATTGAATAGAAGAACAATCGTTCCAAGAGCCATAAACACCGCTCCGATGGAACTAATCATATTCCCCATTTCCAACCCTTGCCCTTCAAGATATGTGTAGTAACGGCGTGGCATACCAATCAAGCCAAGGAAATGCTGAATAAAGAAAGTTAAATGGAAGCCGATAAAGAATAGCCAAAACGTTATCTTTCCTAATGTTTCATTTAATACTTTATTAAACATCAGTGGCCAATAATAATGAGCTCCTGCAAGTAAACCAAATACAACACCGCCAACGATTACATAATGAAAATGTGCTACTACGAAATAGTTATCATGAAATTGATAATCAGCTGGTGCAGATGCTAGCATAACCCCTGTAACTCCACCCATTACGAATGATGGAATGAAAGCTACTGCCCACATCATTGGTGTCGTAAAACGAATACTTCCGCCCCACATTGTAAAGAGCCAGTTGAATATTTTGATACCAGTCGGAACCGCAATCGCCATTGTTGCAACTGAGAAAATAGCATTAGCAACTGGACCAAGTCCAACAGTAAACATATGGTGCGCCCATACCATAAATCCTAAAAATCCAATTAATACAGTCGCAAACACCATCGATGAATAACCAAACAATCGTTTTTTCGAAAATGTTGCGAAGATTTCTGAGAATATTCCGAAAGCTGGGAGTATAAGAATGTATACTTCTGGATGACCGAAAATCCAGAATAAATGCTCCCATATAATTGTATTCCCGCCCAATGCCGGATTAAAGAAACTTGTTCCAAATAAACGATCTAACATTAAAAGTCCTAATCCTACAGTTAACGGCGGAAAAGCGAATAATATAAGCGAAGATGTTACAAATGTTGTCCATGTAAACATCGGCATACGCATATACGTCATTCCTGGAGCGCGCATATTAATAATGGTTACAAGGAAGTTAATTCCTCCAATTAGTGTACCAATACCTGAGATTTGCAAGCCGAGTACATAGAAATCAACACCATGACCTTTAGAGGCTAAAGCTAAAGATGCATAAGATGTCCATCCTGCATCAGGTGCTCCACCTAAAAACCAACTTAAATTTAAAAATACTCCACCAAAGAAAAATAACCAAAATCCGAGTGAATTCAAAAACGGGAACGCTACATCACGTGCACCAATTTGAAGTGGTACAGCGGCGTTCATAAATGCAAACACGAGTGGCATAGCTGCGAGGAAAATCATTGTTGTACCGTGCATCGTTAATACTTGATTATAAGCATCCCCAACAAGAAAAGCGTTGTTAGGAATCGCTAATTGAAGGCGAATAAATAGAGCTTCTATTCCGCCTATTACAAAAAACAATCCACCTGCAATTAAATAGAGAATGGCAATCTTTTTATGGTCTACTGTCGTTAAATAATCCCATATGACAGCACCCATCCCCTGTTTTTTTGCTACAGAACTCACGTTTTCAACCTCCCCTTCGCGAATAGTCCCTCTTTACTTTTCAACTTTTAACGTTTGTAAGTATGCATTTAATGCATCAATTTGATCATCCGTTAAGTTGCCATATTTGCCAGTCATTTTGTTTCCTGGCTTCATATTTTCAGGATCTTTCAGCCATTTTTTTAAGTTTTCTTCATTGTTTTCGGCAATACCGGCAACCATATCGCGATCCGCAAAGTTTGCTAAGTTTGGTGCGATACGAGCGGAAGGTGGTCTACTATCATTAGATCCAACTGCGTGACAACCAATACAGCTTTTATTAAATATTTCTTGGCCCTCTTGCGCCTTTGTTGAAACTACTTCTTTCTTCCCATCAATCTTCTTCATATCAGCAAGCCATTTTTTGTACTCGCTTTCATCTAAAGCTTTCACTTTAAATTGCATTAAAGAATGTGATGGGCCGCAAAATTCTGTACAAAAACCATTATAAGTGCCCGATTTATCTGCCTTTAACCACATTTTGTTCACATTGTCTGTATTTGTATCCATTTTCCCTGCTAAAGATGGAACCCAAAATGAGTGTTTAATATCGGCACCCTTCAAATTTAAATACACTTTCTTACCTGTGGGGATGACCAAATCTTGCGAAGTTACTATCTTTTCTGATTTATAAGAAAATTCCCACCAATAAAGATTCGCTGTTACATCAACAACGATAGTATCTTTATCAATATTCTTTTTCTCCATCGCACTTACATCAGCAAGTTTGAATGTATATGTAACTGTTGGAACAGCTAAGATTAGTAAAAGAATAATCGGAATAACTGTCCATATAATTTCTAGCTTGTGATTCCCTTCAACTTGCTCTGGAATATAATCTTCCTGACCTTTCTTTTGTCGGAAACGCACAATTACATATAAGAAAATAATAGTAACTACTAGTACTACTCCTACCATGATTGCACTCGCCAGTAGAAGTAAATCATATTGCATTTTTGCTACTTCTCCTTGCGGAATTAAAGTAGATTGAAAGGCTTTACCGCATCCCCCTAACAGTAAAGCCAGCAGTGAAACGAACGAAAGCAGTCGCCACTGTTTCTTCATACAAACAACCCCCACTTTCCTTGTGAATTAGATTGTACTTTATAGTTAAGTAAAGTAAATCTCAACGTAAAGAAATCCAATTATGTCGTTGTCTTAGAAGAATGTAACTACAATCATTGATACAAATAAGATTGTTAAATAATTTAGGGAATAAACAAACATTTGCACGGACCATTTGATGTCATCTTTCTTACGGAAGCCATAAAATCCTAAAACGATCCATCCGATGTTAAGCAGTGTTGCAATTACCATAAATGTTATCCCTAGTCCACTCATATAAAATGGTAGTGGTAATAAACATACTGTCCAAATCATAATTTGGCGTTTCGTAATTTCAAATCCATGAACTACAGGAAGCATTGGAATTCCTGCATTTCGATATTCATCAACACGTTTCATTGCTAATGCAAGGAAATGTGGGATTTGCCAAATAAACATAATTAAAAATAACATCCAAGCAATTGGATGGCCTAAAGATGGATCGATTGCTGCCCATCCAATTAAAGGAGGAACTGCACCAGATATACTACCTACAACAGTATTTAGTGTATACTTTCTCTTTGTCCATAAACTATATAGAACAACATATGTGAAAGCACCAATAAATCCCATTAAGACTGCCATTGGTGTTGTTAATAATAAAAATACAAAACCAAGAAGTAATATGACTAGTCCAAATGTAAGTGCAAATCCTGGTTTATACTTTCCAGTAACCGTTGGACGGGTCTTTGTTCTTTCCATTAATGGATCGATGTCTCGATCAATGTAGTTGTTTAAACAACATACCCCTGCCATAATTAATCCTGAACCAACGATTGTAAAGAATAACTTATCCAGATTATCCATTACACTTAATCCATTAAAGTGTAATGCCAACCAAAATCCTGTAAATACAGTAAGTGTATTTGAGTTTACAATCCCCATTTTAACGAGTGCTTTTAAATCTTGTAACCGAGTTGTTTCCGGTACACTTGTAACAGCGGACTCATCATGCAGCTCACTTGTTGCATGGTTCATCACTCTAACCCCCTCTTAAAACTTTCATCTTTCTTTTTGCGCCTATTTCAAATGAAATAATTCGCTTCTATATAGCAATATTATTACAGTAGAAACATTGTTAACCCATTCTACTACTAATCTACGCCCATACTCCAATATATTAAATCATATTTCCCGAACATTTTGTGAAGAAAACATGAACTTTTTGTGTCGAATATAAAAAACTTCATTCTGACTTGTCCTTATCATAACATGATGTTACCTTCTATAATAAACTATTTTGTCCTATTTAACACGTATTCTCCCCATTTCTTTTCAAAATAGCCTATTTTCCACCCAAAATTTTCCTTTCGAACCCTGTTTTTACACCTATTTTCTCTCCCTTTCCTTCCCCCTCCATTTCTTTGCTATTTTATTATTTTTTATATATCATAGGAACTAGCGCGTTTTATTCTATACATAATGGAATGAAAATATTTCGCAATAACTTCATAGCAGAAAGATGGTGAAAGAGATTGCAACGCTTTATTAAATGGTTAGCAGTCATTACAAGCCTTGATTTATTAATAGTTTTATTAGGAGGCGCTTTAGTTACAAAAACAGGTTCTGGTCAAGGTTGTGGTAAATCATGGCCACTTTGTAACGGTGAATTTGTTCCATCTAATTTATCAATGGAAACTATTATTGAACTTAGCCACCGATTAACATCAGGATCAGCTGGAATTCTTGTCACTCTACTTTGTATTTTGTCCTGGAAATATTATAAACATGTGCGTGAAACAAAAACGTTAGCAATTTTATCCTTCGTATTTTTAGTTGCACAAGCATTAATGGGAGCAGCAGCAGTTGTTTGGGGACAAATGCCAGCTGTACTTGCTATCCATTTCGGTATTTCCTTAATTTCATTTGCTTCTGTCATTTTATTAACGTGTCTTATCTTTGAAATTGACCAAAAATTTGATGCACGTTCACTTATTATGGACAAAAAAATGAAATTTCATATTTATGGTGTAACAATTTACAGTTATATCGTCGTCTACACAGGTGCTTTAGTACGTCACGAACGAGCTAGCTTAGCCTGTCCAGACTTTCCTTTATGTAGCAAAAACAGACCTATGCCAACTCAACTACATGAATGGGTTCAAATGGGCCATAGAGTTGCAGCGATGTTAATTTTCGCTTGGATACTATACGCGATGATTCTCGCTATTCGCCATTACAAGCAGCAATCTGTAGTATATTGGGGATGGATTATTTCATTTATCCTTGTTACACTTCAAGCTGTAGTAGGAGTTTTAGTTGTATTTACAAACGCTAGTTTAGCAATGGCATTGTTACATTCTCTATTCATTTCTTGCTTGTTTGCCGTACTATGCTATTTAGTTATGCTAGGAACAAGAAGTAAAGTGAATGCCAAAGAAGCCGAATCAACTTCTAAACAAACAAAATAATTTAAAACTAAAATCCCTTGCCAATTCGGCAAGGGATTTTTTGCAATAAAAAAAGAGCTGTATTTACACAGCTCTTTTCTTATTTTAGTGATCTAATTCAATAAGTAAATCACCCGTTTGAATCGCATCACCATCGTTAACATATACTTTCTTCACTTTACCATTGAACGGCGCTTGAACTGTCGTTTCCATTTTCATCGCTTCTGTAATTGCCATAGAATCGCCTTTTTTCACTTCGTCGCCTTCTTTTACAACTACTTTAATTACCGTTCCTGGCATCGTTGCACTAATATGATTTGGATTCTCACGGTTTCCTTTCACACGTTGTGCAACTGTTGCTTTTACACTCTCGTCTTTCACGATAATTTCACGTGGTTGACCGTTAAATTCCAAGTAAAGAACACGGTTTCCATCCGGCTGAGGTTCTCCAATTGATACTAGTTTAACCATCAATGTTTTACCCTGTTCAATTTCTACATCAATTTCTTCACCTAGTCTCATACCATAGAAGAACGTCGGTGTATCAAGTACAGATACATTTCCATAAAGCTCAGCAACTTTTTCATAATCCATAAATACTTTTGGATATAAAGCATATGCTACTACATCAAAAATCGTTACTTCGCGTCCAAGTTTATGGAATAATTCTTCTTTTAACGCTTCGAAATCTACTGGCTCTAGTAATTCACCTGGTCTTACTGTTAATGGCTCTTTCCCTTTTAAAATAATCTTTTGTAATTCTTTCGGGAAACCACCGTACGGTTGACCTAAATCACCAGAGAACATTTCAACAACAGACCCTGGGAAGTCCATCGCATGTCCACGCTCTAAAACATCTTGTTCTGTCAGATGGTTTTGAACCATAAATAATGCCATATCACCAACAACTTTTGATGATGGTGTTACTTTTACAATATCTCCAAACATGTCATTCACACGGCGGTACATTACTTTCACTTCATCGAAGCGATCTCCTAAACCAACCGCCTTCGCTTGTTGCTGAAGATTACTATACTGCCCACCCGGCATTTCATGCATATATACCTCTGTATGAGGGGCATTCATACCACTTTCAAACGGTGCATAGTATTTGCGTACATCTTCCCAATAGTGAGATAGTTTTTCTAAAGAATCTATATTAACATCTGGTTGTCTTTCGTTTCCACCTAACGCATAGTATAGCGTGTTCGCACTTGGTTGTGACGTTTGACCAGCCATAGAACTCACTGCTACATCGACGATATCAACACCTGCTTCAATTGCCTTCGTATACGTTAATATACCATTTCCACTCGTATCGTGCGTGTGCAGATGAATTGGAATCGACACTGTCTCTTTTAATGCAGAAACTAAATCATATGCTGCATTTGGTTTTAGTAAGCCCGCCATATCTTTAATACCTAAAATGTGAGCTCCTGATGCTTCTAACTCTTTTGCTAAATTTTTATAATAATTTAAATCATATTTACTACGCAGTGGATCATGAATATCCCCTGTGTAGCACATTGTTGCTTCTGCAATTTTACCAGTGTCTCGTACAGCGTCAATTGCAACTCTCATGCCTTCCACCCAGTTTAAACTATCAAAAATACGGAATACATCAATGCCTGCTTGAGCAGAACATTCCACAAATTTTTGAATTAAATTATCTGGATAGTTTTTGTATCCAACTGCGTTTGAAGAACGAAGTAACATTTGGAATAACACGTTCGGCATTTTTTCACGAAGATCTAGTAATCGTTCCCATGGATCTTCTTTTAAGAAACGATACGCAACATCAAACGTTGCACCGCCCCACATTTCCGCTGAGAATAGGTTCGGTAACATTCTCGCTGTTGGCTCCGCAATTTGATGTAAATCTTTTGTACGAATACGAGTTGCAAGTAATGACTGGTGTGCATCACGGAATGTTGTATCCGTTAAAAGTACACGTTTTTGATCCTGTACCCATTTTACTAATCCGTCCGCTCCACGCTCGTCCAAAATTTGTTTCGTTCCATTTTGGATTGGCTCTGAATGTTTTAAACATGGAATACGAGCATCTGGGAATATTGGTTTTTCTTTTTTCCCTACTCCTGGGAAACCATTTACTGTTACTGTACCAATGTAATTTAACATTTTCGTTCCACGGTCTTTACGTTTCGGGAACAAGAACAATTCAGGTGACGCATCGATAAATGAAGTATCATATTCTCCTGATAAGAAGTTTTTATGCTTTACTACATTCTCTAGGAATGGAATATTTGTTTTAATACCACGAATACGGAATTCTTTTAAGTTACGTTCCATTTTTGCAGCAGCTTGCTCAAAAGTAAGTGCCCAAGTTGTAACTTTTACAAGTAAAGAATCGTAGTACGGTGTAATAACTGCACCTTGGAAGCTATTCCCTGTATCAAGACGCACACCAAAACCACCACCTGATCGATACGCCATAATTTTTCCTGTATCCGGCATAAAATTATTTAGCGGATCTTCAGTTGTTACACGAGATTGAATTGCAAATCCATGTACAACTACTTCCTCTTGCTTCGGAACACCTACCATTTTGCTATGTAATGAATGTCCATCCGCTATTAAAATTTGTGATTGAACAATATCTACTCCCGTAATCATTTCTGTAATCGTATGTTCTACTTGAACACGTGGATTTACTTCAATAAAGTAAAACTCATCATCTTTTACAAGGAATTCTACTGTTCCTGCATTTAAATAGTTTACATTTTTCGTTAACTTCACAGCAGCATCACAAATACGCTGACGCAGATCATCTGAAAGTGATACACTCGGTGCAATTTCTACAACTTTTTGATGACGACGTTGTACAGAACAGTCACGCTCGTATAAATGAACAACATTGCCTTCTTCATCTGCTAAAATTTGTACTTCTATATGTTTAGGTTTTTCAACGAATTTTTCGACGTAAACTTCATCATTACCAAAAGCTGCTTTCGCTTCTGATTTCGCTCGATTATATGATTCTCCTAATTCCTCACTAGTACGCACAATACGCATACCACGACCGCCACCCCCAAGGGATGCTTTAATAATAATCGGGTAATCATACTTTTCAGCAAATTTTTCGACTTCTTCTAATGAATTTACTGGACCATCACTACCAGGTATAACTGGAATTTGTGCTAGCTGCGCTTGTGTTCTTGCTTTCACTTTATCTCCAAACATATCTAAATGCTTACTTTTCGGACCGATAAAGATAATTCCTTCTTCTTCACAACGTTTAGCGAATTGAATATTTTCTGATAAGAAACCATATCCAGGGTGGATTGCATCTACATGATTACTTTTTGCAATCTCAATAATGCCTTCAATATCTAGATAAGCATCAATTGGTTTTTTTCCTTCCCCAACTAAATAGGACTCATCGGCTTTATAGCGATGATAAGAACCACTATCCTCTTTAGAATAGATTGCAACTGTTTTTAATCCAAGTTCCGAACAAGCTCGAAACACACGAATTGCAATCTCTCCACGGTTAGCTACCAATACTTTTTGAATACGTTGCAGCTTTGTCATGATTTTCCCCCTCTACTTTCCTACCACTCTAGAGATAAAATATATACACACCTTAAAAAGCGTGAAGTTCTTCACTTTCCACATTATATTATACTTAGAAAGCTTCACTTTATTTTTATCCATCATACCTTATTTTCTAACAAATGATAAGTTTTCTGTGCAATTTGTTTCACAAAAATAGTATAGCATACCTCTTCCTTTTCTAACAACTTAATTGTATATCACATTTAACTTAATGTGATATATCTTTTAACTGAAAGAGAAATTAGTACATCATATTTAAAACTACTTAAAAATAAAAAACACATCATGCTCTAAAGCACAATGTGTTTTTATTTTACAACTACAAGATGTGGTCCATTTTGTTCTCTTTCTTTCATTACACCATTCTGTTGTTTCTCTTGTCGTTTCACGTGACTAGCAATATTAAGTAGTATTCCCATTGCAAGTAGATTAGCTATTAAGGAACTTCCACCATAACTAATAAACGGTAAAGGCACTCCAGTAAGCGGTATTAATCCAGACATACCACCAACATTAACAAAAGTTTGTACTCCTATTAAACTTGCAATTCCGATTGCAATTAAACTTCCAAAAGGATCGTTACATTTTTGAGCAATCCTGAATGAACGAATAATAATAAGTAGCAAGCAAATTAAAATAATAGCTACACCAATAAAACCTAATTCTTCAGATATAATAGCCATAATAAAATCTGTTTGAGGTTCTGGTAAATAACCATATTTTTGCACACTATTTCCTAATCCTCGACCATTTAGCCCTCCTGAAGCAATTCCAATAAAAGAATTTACTAATTGGAATCCATCATTCTGAGGATCATTGAATGGATCAAGAAAAACTGAAAAACGTGCCTTTTGATATCCACTTAATTTATAATTAGCCAAAAAATATAGAGCTGGAATCCATACTATAGAAGTTAAAACAATTCGTTTAATCCATAAATTAATCCTTACTCCTGAACAAAGAAACATAATCCCTACTGTTCCTGCAATTAACAAATCGGTACCTAAATCATTTTGCTTTAAAATTAAAAACATTGCCATTCCAACAAAACCAAGTGTAAGTCCCGACCCTTTAAAAACAGGTGTATTTGTTTCTTGTCTCCTTGCAAAAAAGCGAGCTAATATAATAATAATCGATAATTTAACAAATTCAGCGGGCTGTATACCTAATATCCAACCTTTTGCACCATTTATTTCCTTACCAAAAATCAAGGCTGCTGCTAGTAAAGCAATACTCCCTAGCCCCATCGCCGATAAAATTATTCGTTTTCTCCAAAACTTATAAGGTAACGAAGCTACAATTACTAACAATACCGTTCCAATAGCTAAAGTTATTAATTGTTTTTTAAAAAAGTAATTTGCCGGCCAGTTATGCCTCGAAATCGCAACAATGGAACTAGAACTATATACCATTATTACTCCCAGCACACATAAGATAACAAGAGGAAGTAATAATGAATAATCCATTGATTTCCATACTTTTTTCATTTCATTTCCTCTTTCTGTTTCAATTTAATTATTGTTGTATTCCATATGTACATTGATTCTTCCTGCTTTATTATACAAATAAAAAGCTCAAACTAATTTAGTTTGAGCCCCCTTATTTGAACCCGTTATTGTTGTTTGTTTGTAAATGCTTCATGAAGTGCAGATAACTCACGTTCGAGCTCACCTAACATTGCTTTCCCTTGTTCTTCTGCAATAAGACCAAGGCGAACCGCAAAATCGACCTCGCGGGATAGTCCAAACATTTGTGTGTCTAACACTTCTTCATATAATGGACATTGCGGCATTGTAAGATGGTCCATTTGCACCTTAATAAGTCTTAAAATCTTCTCTGCATCCGCTTGTAGAAGGGCTAGTGCCTTTTCCTGATGATTTGCTACTGTCTCAGACGCCAAATTGATTCCCTCCGTTTCCGTCCTACTCTCCTCTATCCTATCTATTAATATTAGCGATAGTTTTAATAAATTGCAATAGAAACATTTTTTGTGACAACAGTGTCTAATACTATTATACTGAAAAGTGGGAGTATAACACAAATGGGGGAACAACAATGAGCGAAATTTTATTTATTAACGGAAAAGTACGTTTTCCAATCACTATTGATCCAACTGTTTGGATCTTTGATGATCGAAAAGTAGATTTGACAACTTACTTTGATGAAACTAGAGAAAACACGTCTGAACTAGAAACTTATTTAAAAAACACTTCAGAACATTGGGATCGCGAAATCCGTGATGGTGCCGCTTTTCCTCCAATACAACAAAGTGTGAAGAAATATAAAAAAGAACAGCTGATTACTGGAACATTTGGTATACCATTTCATCCATTTCTTGCTAACGCTGAAATTTTAGAGGACGCTACGCAAGTTGAAATTGAAACGGTAGATCATACAATGACACTTCCATTAGAAACTGTCAAAAATGCTATACTAGGCTTTTCAAAAGAAGGAAAACCATTAAAAGAAGACGGACCTGTTCATCTCTATTTCAATGATGGATCTAATCAACAAAATCCAATCCGTAACATCCGTAAATTTACAATTATTTAAAGAAAAGGAGTGAGCTTAAGCTCACTCCTTTTTACAATAAATCTGCTGCTAGTTGAGCTAAATTAGATCGCTCACCTTTAACAAACTTCACATGACCACTAATACGCTGTTCTTTAAACTTCTCTACAACATATGTTAAGCCATTATTATATTCATCTAAATATGGGTGATCAATTTGCTGAGGATCTCCCATCAATACAATCTTACTCTTTTCCCCTACCCTAGTTAATATCGTTTTCACTTCATGCTTTGTTAAATTTTGTGCTTCGTCAATGATAATGAACTGATCTGGAATACTTCTCCCGCGTATATAAGTAAGGGCTTCTACTTCAATCGAACCCATTCCAGCTAAAATAGCATCTAACTCTCCTGGCTTTTTCGTATTAAATAAATACTCTAGGTTATCAAAAATTGGCTGCATCCATGGTCTTAACTTTTCTTCTTTTTCTCCTGGTAAATAACCGATATCTTTTCCGACTGGAACAATTGGTCTTGCCACAAGTAATTTTTTATATAACCCTAAGTCTTCTGTTTGCATAAGTCCCGAAGCTAACGCAAGTAACGTTTTTCCTGTGCCGGCTTTCCCCGTTAACGTTACAAGCGGAATATCTTCACGAAGCAACAATTCTAATCCCATAATTTGCTGCACGTTTCGTGGTCGTATCCCCCATACTTGTTCATTGTGAAAAATAAGTTTCTTTACCTTCTTACCTAAGTGATCCACAATGCCAAGAGCAGAACTAGAGCCCCCTAATGCATCTTTCATCACTACAAACTGATTTGGGTAAAAAGGATGATTCGCAATTTCAGATAGAGGCAATTCACCTTTCTCATAAAAATAATCCAATTGTTCTTTTGATATATATCCTTCTAAAAAGCCAGAATATATATTTTCTACTTCAATTACGCGATCACTTAAATAATCTTCAGCCTTCAAACCAATTGCATCAGCTTTTACCCTTACGAGTACATCTTTACTTACTAAAATAACAGACTTCCCGTCCTCTTTTTCCTGTTCTTCTAAAGATAGATTTTTTGCTACAGCTAAAATTCGATTATCATTTGTTTTTTCTACAAAAATATCTTGTAGTTGCACGAATGAACGATGGTTCAATTCAATACGAAATGTTCCGCCGTTTTCTAGCGGGATACTTTCATGCAGCTTTCCTATTTCACGAAATTTATCTATTAACTTAGATACATAACGAGCGTTTCGTCCTACTTCATCCATATAACGTTTTTTCGAATCAACCTCTTCTAATACAACTGCTGGAATCACTACTTCATTGGTTTCAAATGAAAAAATAGATAAAGGATCCTGCAAAAGTACATTCGTATCTAACACATAAATTTTATCCAACCTGTTACCCCCTGACTCCACTTTTAAATTTGTAGAACAAGGGTTTCATCCATACAATATGGACGAACCATTGTTATAATTATATGTACCGTGTAAACGAGGTAGAATCGAAAATCATAGTCATTAAACCTTTTATTTATTCTTTATTCATTTCTATTCAATATATTACTTTTTATTATAATTATTAACGTTAAATCACAATAACCGATTACAAAAGTGAATAAACGAATTTCCTATTTAGCATCTTTATAATTCTCTTATCCCTACTAACACTTCATTATCCAGCTTTTTCGCTGCCCGAAGATCATATGTTTTTTCATATGTTGGTTCAATTGCAAGTTTCGCTCCATAAAACATAACATCACGCACTTCTTGCACATTTACTTCTATTACAGTTAATTTTAGAGAAATACCTTCCATTCTATCTGTCAAAATTTCACCTGCACCACTTATAGAAAATACGGATTCATTCGCCATTATAGTCAATACCACACCTGTATTATGCCGTATATTTTCCACAATACGTGAACGTTGATCTACTGCAAATCGAATACTAGTTTTACTCACTGCATACACCCAAGAAATAGCACTTACGTTAGGAACTTGCTTTTCGAAATCTGTCGTTGCTATCATAACAATACACTCTTTACGCAACGTTTGTACTAAATCCTCTGTTAAGGTAGGCTCTACTACATTCGCCATATTTTCACCTCCAAACATACTTGGTATATCCTTATCATAACTTATTTTTTGAATTGCGAAAATATTATTTTTTCCCACTATTATTCAAAAACATTATACTTCCATGATATACTTATACTGATAGAATTCGTATTGAGGTGACGAAATGAGAGTCAAATGTATGATTTGTGATAAAAAAGATATGTTAGATGATGAAAATCCTATGGCAAAAAAACTGCGTAATCGCCCTATTCATACATATATGTGCATGGAATGTTCGGAACGAATTGCAGAGCGTACAATGGAACGTCATGCAAGTGGTAATTTCCGATTATATCGTGATAAAAAAATCGAAGATGATTGGTAAAATGTAAATAAGTCCTTACTCATATAGATAAGGACTTATTTATATTTTTCTGGTTCACGATTCATCTGATCCAAAAAACAATCAATGGCTTCTAACGGAAACCTTGCAGATTTCCGTTCTCCATTCATTTCATATGTAATTAAATACATTTCCTCGTTCTTTTCGACTTCCACATTTCTTAATTTATGTTCTTCATATATCATATTTTGAAATAACAAATATGTTTCTTTTGCAGCACTATCATCTGGGCGTGCTTCCGCAACTGTTTTAATTGTTAACCAATTATATAGTGCATCTTGTACTGAACGCATGAAAACTCCCCTTCCTTATCCTGCTTTTTGTTGTTTCGCTTGACGCAAACGCAATCTATAAATTCCAAGTACAATTGCCGCTACAACAAGTCCTTCTCCAACAGGTAAAAACACAGCAAAAAAGGTTAATACTGTGCATCCAATTGCTAATGATATGTATATCACAATATTTTTTAGTACAGACAACTTTCTAGCAAACCCTAAATTATAAACGAGAGCACTTAATATAATAATCGTCCCATAAAGTAACCACATTCCTAACTCTGGATTTTCATCTACCTTACACAATTTTGCAAAAAAAGACATCCTTTCTAACACACTCTTCCCCCCTAGCAGTAAAATGCAATTTTCTTTATACACTTAATACAAGAGTAACTCGCAAAAAAAATACTGTCCACAAAAATGAGTAAATATTCTAAAAAATAAACAAAATAAAAAAACAACGCCCTTTATAAAGGGCGTTGTTTTTTTATTTTTACGCTTCGACAGATTTCTTTTTCTTAGCAGCTCTTTCGCGCTCACTCTTATCAAGAATCTTTTTACGTAGACGAATTGATTCTGGAGTTACTTCACAGAACTCGTCATCGTTTAAGTACTCTAATGATTCTTCTAAAGTCATTAGGCGTGGTTTCTTCATTGTTGAAGTTTGATCTTTCGTCGCAGAACGAATGTTAGTTTGTTGTTTCATTTTCACAACGTTAACTGTTAAGTCATTCTCACGAGTGTGTTCTCCTACAATCATACCAGCATATACTTCTGTACCTGGTTCAACGAAGATTACACCACGGTCTTCAACTTGCATAATACCGTATTGTGATGCTTTTCCTGTTTCAAGTGAAACTAGAACACCTTGACGACGTCCACCAACTTGTCCAGCGTGTACTGGTTGGTAGCAATCGAATGTATGGTTTAAAATACCGTAACCACGAGTTAATGTTAAGAATTCTGTTGTGTAACCAATTAAACCACGTGCTGGAACCATGAAAGTAAGGCGAACTTGACCGTTTCCGTTATTCACCATATCTAACATTTCACCTTTACGTGCACCCATAGATTCCATAATAGAACCAGTGTATTCTTCAGGTACATCGATTTGTACACGCTCTACAGGCTCACATCTTACGCCATCAACTTCTTTAATGATTACTTCTGGCTTAGATACTTGTAATTCATAACCTTCACGACGCATGTTTTCAATTAAGATAGATAAATGTAGTTCCCCACGTCCAGATACGATCCACGCATCAGGAGAATCTGTATTATCTACACGTAAACTTACATCTGTTTCTAATTGTGAACGAAGACGCTCTTCAATTTTACGAGATGTAATGTATTTACCTTCACGACCTGCAAATGGGCTGTTATTTACAAGGAACGTCATTTGTAGTGTTGGCTCATCAATACGTAATAATGGTAACGCATCTTGATGTTCAACTGGACATACTGTTTCACCTACGTTAATGTCTTCCATACCAGAAACGGCTACTAAGTCCCCTGCTTTTGCTTCTTCAATTTCTTGACGTTTTAATCCCATGTAACCGAATAATTTCGTTACGCGGAATTGCTTCACACTTCCGTCTACTTTCATTAAAGCAACTTGTTGTCCAACCTTCATTGTACCGCGGAATACGCGACCAACTCCAATACGTCCAACGTAGTCGTTGTAATCAAGAAGTGCTACTTGGAATTGAAGTGGCTCTTCGCTGTTATCAATTGGTGCTGGAATATGTTCGATAATTGTATCGAATAATGATTTCATATTCTCTTCTTGATTTGCTGGGTTTGAATCTAAGCTTGCTGTTCCGTTCATTGCTGATGCAAATACAACTGGGAACTCTAATTGATCTTCGTTTGCACCAAGCTCAATGAATAAGTCGATTACTTCATCAACTACTTCATCTGGACGAGCGAAGTCACGGTCAATTTTGTTTACAACTACGATTGGAGTTAAGTTTTGCTCAAGAGCTTTCTTTAAAACAAATCGTGTTTGTGGCATACAACCTTCATATGCATCAACAACAAGTAAAACACCATCAACCATTTTCATGATACGTTCTACTTCTCCACCGAAGTCAGCGTGACCAGGTGTATCTAAAATGTTAATTCTTTTATCTTCATAGTGAATCGCTGTATTTTTCGCTAAAATTGTAATACCGCGTTCTCTTTCTAGATCATTTGAATCCATTGCGCGTTCTTCAACGTGTTCGTTCGCACGGAAAGTCCCCGCTTGACGTAATAACTGGTCAACAAGTGTTGTTTTACCATGGTCAACGTGGGCAATAATTGCTATATTACGTAAATCTTGTCGTTTTTTCAACATGTCCAACTCCTAATGTCTTTTTAATCCTTCTCTATTATAAGAGCGAAGGGGATACAATAGCAATTAAAATAAAAGCAAGAATGAAAATATAGTTGTATTCTTACTTTTGTGAAAGTAAAATGAGATTGGAGGGTGAAGAAATGGAACACATTCAATATCGCTTTTTATTAACTGCAATTATCGGTGTTATTTTCTTAATCGGTATCGGCATTATGATTGCTGAAAATAGTCCAATCGGTATTATTATTTGCATTATCGGCACATTTGTTACAGTTGGATACGGTTTTGTAACAAAAAGAAAAATGCGCAAATCACAATAACGCTAAAAAGTAAGAAGCTTATACACAGCCTCTTACTTTTTTTGTTGCTCTCATATAAACGATAACACTTCTTCATACACTCCTGGTTTTGCAACTAACACACTGCTCTTCTCTATGATAGAAAGTGGCGCTCCAGAGAATGTCGTCACCTTACCTCCAACTTCTTCTACAATTATCTTTCCTCCGCCAAAATCCCATGGTGATAATCTCGGCGTTACATATGCATCTATTCTTCCTGTTGCAACGTATACCATCTCTAACGCTGCACAGCCATATGATCTTGTGCCTCTTGCTTTCTTAACAAGTGCCATCATACTTTCCATATTAAGCAATGGATTATCTGTAAGCCATATCGCATTTAAAGCTACAATACCTTGCTCTACAGTTCCTTTTTTCAGTGTAGGAATTGATATATCATTACAAAAAGCTCCATATCCCTTGACTGCATGATATAGTTCATCATGCACTGGATCATATATAAGTCCAATCTTTCCGATACCGTTCTCATAAATCCCAATTGAAATCGCAAAATTTCTTTTTTGATGAACAAAGTTCATCGTGCCGTCAATTGGATCAATTAACCAAACAACCCCGTCAGAAGACGTTATCTCGTCTCCATAACCCTCTTCTCCTAAAATATTATGATTCGGGAATGTTTCTTTAATTTTCCCAATTAAAAACTGTTCTATCTCTCGGTCCATATTTGTAACTAAGTCAGCTGCATTTGATTTTGTTTCTATAATAAGTGCTTTTTTCATTGATGCCATTAAATGCTCTCCTGCATCCCGAATCCACCGTTTGGCGTGTGCATCAATGTCTTTCCATACTTCTTGCATGTTTAAACACTCCGATCTATACTGTTCACAGAAAAAACGAACCCTTTATAAGGTTCGCACCAACTAATTTTTTATACATATACTATTATTACGCTTCTAAACGAATCATTTCAAGTCTTAACACTTCTAACTTTTGTACACACTCTTCTTTTTTCTGTTTGTCATCTTCCATCATCGCATCATATAAAGTTGCTAATTCATAATCTAGCTCCAAACGTAGCACCGGTATTCTCTTTTCAGCATCTGTTCTCTTTAACGCATTAATCACCTGTCTCATATTATTTGCCTCCTCCCAATATTCGTCTGCCCTCGGACTAGAATTAATTCAATTTTCTGATTTTTTGTTTTATACTATACTATGTTGGATAAATCATCTATGCAACAAAATTATATTTTTTTATTTAAATTTTTTTGTGCTGTTTTTTTTATGAATAGTACAAGCTATGCTAAAATAAAAGCAAAATAGGAGTTGGAGGAACAATCATGACAATACAAACATTCAAGTCAACTGATTTTGATGTCTTTACAGTTGATGGTCTCGAAGAACGAATGAGTGCAATTAAAACGAACATTCATCCTAAGCTAGAAGCTTTAGGGGAACAATTTGCAGAATACTTATCCAAACAAACTGATGAGAACTTTTTTTATCATGTTGCAAAACACGCACGCCGCAAAGTCAATCCACCAAACGATACTTGGGTTGCTTTTTCAACAAATAAACGAGGATATAAAATGCTACCGCATTTCCAAATCGGCTTATGGGGTACTCATGCCTTCATATACTTTGGTTTAATCTATGAGTGTCCACAAAAAGTTGAGACGGCTCATGCCTTCTTAGAACATTTAAATGATTTAAAAACAAATATTCCAAATGACTTCGTTTGGTCCATTGACCATACTAAACCAAGTGTGAAATTACATAAAACACTTGAAACCGAAGACTTACAAAAGATGATTGAACGATTAGCTACTGTAAAAAAAGCAGAATTATTAGTTGGTATTCATATATCACCAGAGGAGTTTTCAGCAATGACCAACGAACAATTCCTTGCTAAGATTGAATCTACGATGCAATCACTCCTTCCTTTATATGCACTGTGTAATCGATAGTAGAAAACGGACAATTTATATTGTCCGTTTTTAGTTGTTATCACATTATATCACTTCAGTTTTTATTTTTCAAAATATTTTTTACATTTTTACGAGCTTTTGTTCTTCGACTTCTTTTGCCCTTTGAATAGCACGATATATAGAGTATCCACTTACTTCTTGAAATTCTTTATCAATTTTCTTTTCTTCTGCTTTCGATGGAACAATCTCTTTAAAACGACGATATAAACCCATTAACTCTTCTCTTATAATCCCTTTTTCATAAGCTTTCTCAATCGCTTCATAAAACTTAACAATTGTAACCATTTCCTCATTTGACCAATCATAATCTAACGGATATTGATATTCCATTTCGCACCTCATTTATCATTTCTTCTTGTTTCATTATGCTATCTTAAAGAGAATATTTTATTCTTCATTATAGCCACTCTGCATTATACACTATTTATTCATTTTAATGGAATTGTCTTCCTCTATTCATTAGTTGAGGCTAACTATTAAACATACTCACCTTAAAAACATTTTTTTCTATACATCTATAATTATTGGTGATATAATGCTTTTGTTTTATAGAAAATAAAGTGAAGCTACCATCTCAAAAACGATTTTTTGAATGGCAGAAAAACAAGCCTTATTCTAAAAAAGGCTACACTTTTTTAGAGCAGGATTATATAAAACAAATTACACTAAATATTATGAAGAAGAAGGGGTGTATAGATTGTCCCAATACGAAACACCATTGTTTACCGCTTTAGTTGAGCACAGTAAGCGAAATCCAATTCAATTCCATATTCCTGGTCATAAAAAAGGACAGGGCATGGATCCTACATTTCGCGAATTTATTGGGCATAATGCATTAGCAATTGATTTAATTAATATTGCGCCACTCGATGATTTACATCATCCAAAAGGTATGATTAAAGAAGCACAGGATTTAGCAGCCGCTGCATTCGGTGCAGATCATACTTTCTTTTCTATTCAAGGTACAAGTGGCGCTATTATGACAATGGTGATGAGCGTTTGCGGTCCTGGTGACAAAATCCTAGTACCACGAAACGTGCATAAATCAGTAATGTCAGCTATTATTTTCTCAGGTGCAAAACCGATTTTCATGCATCCTGAAATCGATCCGAAGCTCGGTATTTCTCATGGAATCACAATTCAATCTGTCAAAAAAGCACTTGAAGAGCACTCAGATGCAAAGGGCTTACTTGTTATTAACCCAACGTACTTTGGGTTTGCTGCAGACTTAGAACAGATTGTACAATTAGCACATTCTTATGACATCCCTGTACTAGTCGACGAGGCTCATGGTGTTCATATTCATTTTCACGATGAATTACCTATGTCAGCGATGCAAGCTGGTGCGGATATGGCAGCAACAAGTGTTCACAAATTAGGAGGCTCTTTAACTCAAAGTTCTATTCTTAATGTGAAAGAAGGCTTAGTGAATGTAAAGCATGTCCAATCTATTATTAGTATGCTTACAACTACATCAACTTCTTACATCTTGTTAGCATCCCTTGATGTTGCGAGAAAACGTCTTGCTACAGAAGGAACAGCACTCATAGAACAAACAATACAATTAGCTGAGCATGTTCGTGATGCTATAAATTCTATTGAGCATCTTTACTGTCCTGGAAAAGAAATGTTAGGTACAGATGCTACCTTTAACTATGATCCTACAAAGATAATTGTATCTGTAAAAGATTTAGGTATTACCGGCCACCAAGCTGAAGTATGGCTTAGAGAGCAATATAACATTGAAGTAGAACTCTCAGATCTATACAACATACTATGTCTTATCACTTTGGGAGATACAGAAAGTGATACAAATACACTTATTGCAGCTTTACACGATTTAGCAGCAACATTTAGAAATAGGGCAGATAAAGGTGTTCAAGTACAAGTAGAGATTCCAGAAATTCCAGTGCTAGCACTTTCTCCTCGAGATGCTTTTTATTCGGAAACAGAAGTCATCCCATTTGAAAATGCAGCGGGTCGTATTATAGCTGATTTTGTTATGGTTTATCCGCCAGGGATTCCAATCTTTACTCCGGGGGAAATTATTACACAAGAAAACTTAGAGTATATTCGGAAAAACTTAGAAGCAGGTTTACCTGTACAAGGTCCTGAAGATATGACATTACAAACATTACGTGTTATTAAAGAGTACAAGCCTATCAGTTGATAGGCTTTTTTTTCACCTTTTTTCCTTTTCTTCATACGATACTTAAGAATGTAACGTATAGGTGGGGATACTATTATGATTGTAATAGGCCGTTCTATTGTACATCCTTATATTACAAATGAATATGAGCCATTTGCAGCAGAGAAACAACAAATTTTATCAATAATGGCAGGAAATCAAGAAGTTTATTCCTTCCGAACAGCTGATGAACTCAGCTTTGATCTCAATTTACGAGTTAATATTATTATCTCTGCACTAGAGCTTTTTCAAAGTGGATTTCAGTTTCGCACATTTCAACAATCCTTTTGCAACCCCCAGTATTGGAAAAGAACATCCCTTGGAGGATTCGAGCTTCTTCCAAACATACCATCTTCTATTGCCATACAAGATATTTTTAAAAATGGAAAACTATATGGAACTGAATGCGCAACCGCTATGATCATTATTTTTTATAAAGCTTTACTATCATTGTATGAGGAAGAAACTTTCAATCGTCTATTTGCAAATCTTTTACTTTATACATGGGACTACGATCAAGATCTAAGGCTCATAACAAAAAACGGTGGCGATCTTGTTCCAGGTGACCTCGTTTACTTTAAAAACCCACAAGTGAATCCAGCTACGATTGAGTGGCAAGGAGAAAACACAATCTATTTAGGAAATTTCTTTTTTTACGGACATGGCGTGGGTGTAAAAACAAAAGAAGAAATTATTTATTCATTAAATGAACGAAGAGTCCCTTACGCTTTTATTTCAGCTTTCTTGACCGATACTATTACCCGTATCGATAGCCGTATAATGAGCCAATATGCTTCTTCTAGTACACCACAGACATCCATAAGCTTTATTCCAATTAGAGATGATGCAATCGTTGCAACAGTTGGTCATACAACTACAATTTATTAAAAAAGCGCCTACACATGTAGGCGCTTTTTCTTATTATTAAGCTTTTGTATGTTCTTTATGGTCACATTCGCAATGAGATCCACATTTCCCGTATAGTACTGTTGATTTTTCATCTTCAAAATGTCCAATTGTTCCTTCACATACTTGGCATACGATTGTTCCCATTTTCATTTCCCCCTGAGTTTTAATAGTAATCTATTTATTTATCATTAAGCTTTCGCATTATCTTTTCTAGCACAGTCACAATTTGTTCCACATTTTCCGTAAAGTACCGTCGTTTTCTCATCTTCAAAATGTCCGATTGTTCCTTCACATACTTGGCATACGATTGTTCCCATTTTCATTTCCCCCTAAGTTTATGGTCCTAAAAACTTTTAGCTGTCCATTTCCTATCAATTATTGGGCTTTTGTATGCTCTGTGTGATCACATCCGCAAGATCCACATTTCCCGTAAAGTACCGTTACTTTCTCATCTTCGAAGTGTGCAATTGTACCTTCACAATCTTGACATACGATTGTTCCCATTTTTCATTTCCCCCTAAGTTTATAATCCCAAAAACTTTTTGTAACCGCTTAACTTTCTGTCTTCATTTTAATATGTTATACTTTTTACGTCAATAGGTTTTTAGTATAACACATTAAATATTTTTAATTTAAATTAGTATGCGATATTAAAATAAAAAAACAGCCATATTTATAAGTACGACTGTTTCACATTAATTATTCTTCATATTCCGCATGTAAAGAAGTTGACGGAACTAGAAATTTGAAAAACTGAGCTAACTCCTTTGCTTCCTCTTCTGATCCTAATTTAAAAATCTCCTGTATATATTGAACATTCTCTACATCATCTCGTCCGAGTAAAGTAGACCTTCCTGTTTGCATACAAACAATGAGCGGCTTTCCAAAAAACATATTTGTATAAATAACACCAAAATCATAACGTGTATCATGTGTCATAAACCCTAAAAATCGTACCTTCACACTTTCATGCTCATCATACAATTTTTCAAACATTGGTTTCCACCTTTCTACATCACGTTTCATTAATAGTATATTAAACAAAACATGTAATACTCCTTTTAATTGTCAAAAAATTCAGTAGGATGTAGAATGATAGTATTCTACTAAGCTAGGGGGAACTTATATGCAACACGCCTTTATTACGCTTGTACCGAAATCCAACCAACAATCAGTTTCAATAGATGATATAAAACAACTTTTTCATTATTATAAAACAGTTACTTCTAAAACTGGTGCCCAAATTAATTACACGTATACAAATACCGCTTTTCCTTATGAAATTTTAGATACATCTACAACAACATTAAAACTTCAATCCACTCACGACCGGTATGACTCAATTTATATTGGTGTTGGTATAGAAAATGAACAATCTTTCATCCAAGTTTCTTTACCACCTAATGCAACATTTGGTGACAAAGGGAAAGCAAATGAATTTTGCCGTTTTTTAGCGAAGAAATTAGAAGGAGAGTTACAATTATTTAATGGAAGAACAATGTATTTTTATAAACGCTAATTTAAAAAATAGATAATATGATTAAAAATAATATACAATTCGAACATGTAAGAAATAAAGCTTGCTTTCTTACGTGCAATACAAAATATGCTATTACATAGGCTAAATATAGAAATACGAAAAAAAGAATAACTTTATAATGAAACTTATCACCATTCGATAATGTTAATACAGTGGAAAAGCCACTCCATAGTAGTAAATGATAAAATATAACATGTAATATTTTCATGGAACCTTCTCCTTTGACATGCTCTATTTTATTAATATATGGGGGTAAGTTTGAATCAATTACATATTATAGGATGATATATATTACCTTCGAAGTAAGTTAAGCCTGAATCATTTGTTAAAGTATTATATATTCATTCGACAAGTACGTTTAAAGACCTTGCAAGTCATTTGATGAAAATAAAAATAGCCCCTCTCTTACAATAAGAGAAGGGCTATTTACATTACTTAAATTATTTTACAATGTGAATTGGCATTCCAAGAGCAACTTCAGCTGCTTCCATTGTGATTTCACCTAATGTTGGGTGAGCATGGATTGTTTGAGCGATATCTTCAGCTGTCATTCCAGCTTCGATAGCTAAACCAATCTCAGAAATAATATCAGAAGCACCTGCACCTGCAACTTGAGCACCTACAAGAAGGCCATCTTCTTTACGTGTTACAAGTTGTAGGAAACCGTCAGTGCTGTTTAATGATAATGCACGACCGTTAGCAGCGAATGGGAACTTAGATACAGTTACAGTCATTCCAGCTTCTTCAGCTTGTTTTTTAGTGTAACCAACAGATGCTAGTTCTGGATCAGTGAAGCATACTGCAGGAATTCCGATGTAATCGATAGCTGATGCATGGCCACTAATTGCTTCTACAGCTACTTTACCTTCGTAAGAAGCTTTGTGAGCTAATGGTGGTCCAGGAACGATATCACCGATTGCATAGATGTTTGGTACATTTGTACGACATTGCTCATCGATTTCGATGATGCCGCGGTCAGTCATTTTAACTCCAACTTGCTCAAGACCGATTTCTTGAGTGTTTGGACGACGACCTACAGTTACTAATACGTAATCTGCTTCTACAGTTTGGATTTCACCTTTAACTTCAAAGCTAACTTTTACGCCAGTTTCTGTTTCTTCAACGCCTTTAGCCATAGCTTTTGTATGGATATTTACGTTACCTTTTTTCTGTAGAGCACGTTTAACAACAGAGCTCATAGCTTTTTCGAAACCAGCTAAGATTTCGTCGCCAGCTTCTACTACAGTAACTTCTGTACCGAAGTTAGCATATGCAGTACCTAATTCCATACCGATGTAACCGCCGCCGATTACAACAAGTTTTTTAGGAATTTCAGGTAAGCTTAAAGCACCTGTAGAGTTGATAACACGTTTAGAGTATTTGAATCCTGGAATTTCGATTGGTGTAGAACCAGTTGCAAGAACAGCATTTTTAAACGTATAAGTTTGAGCTGCATCTTCAGTCATAACGCGTAATGTATTAGCATCTACGAAGTAAGCTTCACCGCGAATGATTTCAACTTTGTTACCTTTAAGAAGGCCTTCAACACCGCCAGTTAATTTCTTAACTACGCCGTTTTTCCATTCTTGAACTTTTGTAAAGTCAACTTTTACGTTTTCTGCAGTAATACCCATGTCATCAGAATGCATTGCATTCTCATAACGATGACCTGCATTGATTAACGCTTTTGAAGGAATACATCCAACGTTTAAGCATACGCCACCAAGGTTAGCTTTTTCAATGATTGCTACCTTTTGACCTAATTGTGCTGCACGAATTGCCGCAACGTATCCACCAGGACCTGCACCAACAACGACTGTATCTAATTCAATTGGGAAATCTCCTACTACCATTGTTATTACGCCTCCATTACTAATAATTGTGGGTCATTCAATAGACGTTTAATTTGGTTTAACGCTTTTTGAGCAGTTGCACCGTCAATTAAACGATGGTCAAAGCTTAGAGATAATGCTAATACTGGAGCTGCAACGATCTCACCGTTTTTCACAACTGGTTTTTCAGCGATACGGCCGATACCAAGGATTGCTACTTCTGGGTGGTTGATAACTGGAGTGAACCATTGTCCACCTGCAGAACCAATGTTTGTAATTGTGCAAGAAGCACCTTTCATTTCAGCTGGAGCTAGACGACCTTCACGTGCTTTACCAGCAAGATCATTGATCTCGTTAGAGATTGTGAAGATAGACTTACGATCTGTATCTTTAACAACTGGTACTAATAGACCTTTGTCTGTATCAGCTGCGATACCGATGTTGAAGTAATGTTTATGAACTACTTCTTGAGATGCATCGTCTAAAGAAGTGTTTAACATTGGGTATTCACGTAATGCAGATGTTAAAGCTTTAACAACGTACGGAAGGTAAGTTAATTTAATACCTTTGTCAGCTGCTACTGCTTTGAACTTCTTACGGTGAGCAACAAGTTCTGTTACATCTACTTCGTCCATTAATGTTACGTGAGGAGCTGTGTGTTTAGAGTTAACCATTGCTTTCGCAATCGCTTTACGGATACCACTCATTTTCTCACGAGTTTCTGGATATTCACCAGCTGGGATTGGTTGTGCTTTTGGTGCTTCTTCTTTCGCTGCTGCTGGAGTAGCTTCTACTGCTGCTGGAGCCTCAGTTGCTGCTACAGTTTGTCCACCATTTGCAAATGCATCGATGTCAGCTTTTACGATACGGCCATTCTTACCAGTACCAGCTACTTTATGAATGTCTACACCTTTTTCACGAGCGTATTTACGAACAGATGGCATAGCAATTACGCGCTCATTTACTACTTCTGCAGTTGCTGCTGGAGTAGCTTCCGCTGCTGGAGCTTCTACTGCTGCTTCTTCAGCTTTTGGAGCTTCATCATGATCGTCACCTTTAAATTTAAGGTTTTCGTATCCAGGAGCATCAAATTTAATTAATGTATCTCCTACGATTGCAACTGTTCCTTCTTCTACAAGTACTTCAAGTACTTTACCTTTAACAGGAGAAGGGATTTCTACTACTGCTTTATCATTTTGTACTTCAAGAAGTACATCGTCTTCGTTTACTTCATCGCCTGGTTTAATAAACCATTTTACGATTTCACCTTCGTGGATACCTTCACCGATATCTGGTAGTTTAAATTCAAATGCCACGGAATTCAGCCCCCTGATTCATTTCATTATTATGGAATATGTACAAAAGAAACCAGCATGTGCTGATTTCTTTTGCACATGAAAAGCTAAAAATTAGAAGTTCATTACTTTGTTTACAGCTTCAACAATATCTTTGTGGTTTGGTAACCATACGCTCTCTGCTTGAGAGAATGGGAATACTGTATCAGCAGCTGCAACACGTACAACTGGAGCTTCTAAGTTTAAGATTGCACGGTCGTTAATTTCCGCTACAACGTTAGCTGCAATACCAGCTTGTTTTTGAGCTTCTTGAACTACAACTACGCGACCTGTTTTTTCAACAGAAGCGATGATTGTTTCGATATCTAATGGTTGAACTGTACGTAAGTCAACAACCTCTAAAGAGATACCTTCTTTTTCAAGTTCTTCAGCAGCTTTTAATGCAGCGTGAACCATAGCACCGTAAGCGATAACAGATACATCTGTACCTTCACGTTTGATATCAGCTTTACCTAAATCAATTGTGTAATCACCTTCTGGTACCTCTTGACGGAATGAACGGTACAATTTCATATGCTCTAAGTAGATAACTGGATCGTTGTCACGAATCGCAGAGATTAAAAGACCTTTAGCATCGTATGGAGTAGATGGAATAACAACTTTTAGACCAGGTTGTTGAGCCACTAATCCTTCTAAGCTATCAGCATGTAGTTCAGGAGTATGAACACCACCACCGAATGGAGAACGAACTGTTACTGGAGCAGTCCAACGTCCACCAGAACGGTAACGCATACGAGCTAATTGACCAGAAATTGAATCCATTACTTCATAAACGAAACCGAAGAATTGGATTTCTGGAACTGGACGGAATCCTTCAAGTGCAAGACCAACTGCAAGTCCACCAATACCAGACTCTGCAAGTGGAGTATCCATTACACGATCTTCACCAAATTCAGCTTGTAAACCTTCAGTAGCACGGAATACACCGCCGTTTACACCAACGTCTTCACCAAATACAAGTACGTTAGGGTCATTTTTCATTTCAACGCGTAAAGCATCAGTGATTGCTTGAATCATTGTCATTTGAGCCATGGCTTACTTCGACTCCTTTTCTTTGTAGATTTCATATTGTTCAGCTAAGTTGTAAGGCATTTTTTCGTACATGATTTCCATTAAATCAGTTACTTTTTGTTTTGGAGCTTGGTCAGCCTTAGCAATTGCTTGTTTGATATCTTCTTTTGCTTCTTCGATTACTGTCTCTTCAACTTCTTGAGACCATAGGCCTTTAGCTTCTAAGAACTTACGGAAGCGTACGATTGGGTCTTTTTGTTCCCATTCGTTTTCGATATCTTTTGTACGGTAACGAGTTGGGTCATCACCAGCCATTGTATGTGGACCGTAACGGAATGTTAAAGTCTCGATTAAAGTAGGGCCTTCGCCATTTACTGCGCGCTCACGAGCAAAAGCAGTTGCTGCGTATACAGCTAATGGATCCATACCGTCTACTTGAATTCCGTAAATACCTGCTGCTACTGCTTTTTGTGCTACAGTTTTAGCTGCAGATTGCTTTTCTACTGGAGTAGAGATTGCATAACGGTTGTTTTGAACAACGAAGATTGCTGGAGCTTTGAATGCACCTGCAAAGTTCATACCTTCGTAGAAGTCACCTTGTGAAGCACCACCGTCACCAGTGTAAGTAATTGCAACAGATTTTTTACCACGTAGTTTCATACCTAACGCAACACCAGCAGTTTGGATGATTTGCGCACCGATAATAATCTGTGGAGCTAATGCATTTACATTCTCAGGCATTTGGTTACCCATGAAGTGTCCACGAGAGAATAAGAATGCTTGGTATAATGGTAATCCGTGCCATACTAATTGTGGTACATCACGGTATCCTGGTAAGATGAAGTCTTCTGCTTCAAGTGCGAAATGACTTGCTAATTGAGAAGCTTCTTGTCCAGCTGTAGGTGCGTAGAAACCTAAACGTCCTTGACGGTTTAAAGAAATAGAACGTTGATCTAATACGCGAGTATACACCATACGACGCATTAATTCTTTTAATTGATCATCAGATAATTCAGGCATAGCTGCTTCATTCACAACTTCACCGTTTTCATTTAAAATTTGTAATGTTTCAAATTGAGCTGCGATAGCTTTCATTTGCTCATCAACATTAAATAGGGTCTTTTTTGTTTTAGTACCCATTCCGTTCACCTCTTCCTCTCTTGAACCATATTCTGAAACGCTTTCACTGGCTATTTTCCAGTTTAAAAAGCGCAACGATGTAAACCAACATGTTTGTATGTCGGTTGAGAATAATTTTGTGTACCTAACAATCTGTACTAATGTTTTTTCAGAAACATATTAATACAATCTTGATCACGTTTTTTAGTTTACAACTATTCTAATTACGATGTCAATTACTTTGAATACGTTTTTTTATAAATAATATGCAGGTTTCTACTACACAAACGTGTTTTTATTTTTTACATCTGTATTAGTAAGCATTGACCTACTGTTATATTATTCCCTTTTTCACTTATTTTTTCTCTTAGAATAATATGTAAACGATTTAATTCTCTTTAGTTTTTCTCTCTTCGTAACAAAAATATACAAACTACTCTTCCTTTTTTAGGTAAATACCTATACATTTCTACCCTCTCTTCCATACATTATAGTAACCGCAGTATTAGCGGGAAATGATAAAGGAGGTCATCTCATGTACGGATACTCATATTGCTATCCAACTTGTTCATATCCTTCCTACGGTTATGGCGGTTCTTGTGGCGGGTCTGGACGCGGCTTCGCCTTAATCGTTGTGTTGTTTATTCTTTTAATTATCGTTGGTGCTGCTTGCATTCGCTAATGTAAAACGAAACAACTATGGAAAGAAAAAGACGGCTTTGCCGTCTTTTTCGTTTTATCACATACATAACTACTCTATAATAGAACAATTTCCAAAATGCCTTCCCTTTCTTGCCGATGACTTTTTCCATCTCCTTTGGTAGACTAAAGAGGAAAGGAGAGATTACATATGCTTACAATGAAAGATGTTATTCGCGAAGGAGATCCTATTTTGCGCAACGTTGCAGAAGAGGTGTCATTACCGGCAAGCGAAGAAGATACAACTACCTTAAAAGAAATGATTGAATTCGTAATAAATAGCCAAGATCCTGAAATGGCTGAAAAATATAGTTTACGCCCTGGAATCGGATTAGCGGCTCCGCAAATCGGTGTTTCAAAAAAAATGATTGCAGTTCATGTAACCGATGCGGATGGTACATTATATAGCCATGCATTATTCAATCCAAAAATCATTAGCCATTCTGTTGAACGTACATATTTACAGGGTGGTGAAGGCTGTCTGTCTGTAGACCGCGAAGTACCTGGTTATGTTCCTCGTTATACAAGAATTACAGTAAAAGCAACTTCTATTAACGGAGAAGAAGTAAAATTGCGTTTAAAAGGTTTACCAGCAATCGTATTCCAACACGAGATTGATCATTTAAATGGCGTTATGTTCTATGACCATATCAATAAAGAAAATCCTTTTGCCGCTCCTGATGATTCCAAACCTCTAGAGCGATAATAATAAAAAGGTGGAAGTTAATCTTCCGCCTTTTTATTATGAAATGGGTTCCATATTCACTTATAGCAATCCAGCCCACTTTAGTCCATGATATATACCGTCTTCATTAACATCCTTTGTCACATGATTTGCAAGTTTTTTCAAGTCTTCATGGCCATTTCCCATCACAATACCTGTGCCAACGGCTTCGATCATTTCTAAATCATTTAAGCCATCTCCAAATGCATACACTTGATCACGATTAAAACCTAACTTTTCAATGTATTTCTCAATTCCTTTTGCCTTAGAACCACCATTCGGAATGATATCCATTGAATATGCATGCCAACGAATAAAATGAAAATCTGGATAATGATTAATAAACTTTTCCTCTTCATTTACTTCACAAAAAAGTAGTGTTTGATAAATATTACGTTCCTCATAAAAATTAGGCTCATATGCTGGATGCTCAAAGTTTAAGCTTCCAAAGCCTTCTTTCACATAATCATGATATTCCACTGATGCTCTCATATCTTGATGGTCAAGATATACAAGTGGATATCCTTCTTGTTTTGCAAACTGAGTAAACCTATGTAAAGCATCTGGATGTAACGGATTATTAAATATTACCTCATCTTCAAAGACAACATATTGTCCATTAAAACTAACATAATTATGTATATTAAGTTCCCTGCGAATATCTTCGAACATAAATGGCGCGCGCCCTGTCGCAATTGCTACATGTACACCTTTTTCTTGTAACCGTTTTACTGCATCTCGTGTAGATTGCGGAATTTTTTTATCATGATCTAATAATGTTCCATCAATATCAAAAAAGACAATTTTATCATTCATTTGTCAAAATCCTTTCTGGGACTCTATATTCCTATTTTGAATATCACTTTTCAAATTCTAAAAAAAAGTATAACATATTAAACATCTGTGAAGAAAGCGTTCCCTTTCTGACCTTATTTGTAAACTTTGCATATATATATTAGTAAAACATGTAGATACTTGTTCGGATGAATTTTCTTTTCCATTCTTCCTCATACTATACCTATAACTAACGGCTACTGATCGTTACTATAGAATAACTTTCACTGTATGGGAAAGGACAAGATTCACCATTCACTTTTGTCCTATCTCTTATATCAGAGATAGAGTTTTCACTAGTAATAGGCATGTTTAAAATAAGGAAAGGAAGGAGTAATCATGCTGAAGAAGCTGAAGAAAAAGCTCAAGCGTTATTTAAACGGTCTAGTCCGTAAAAAGACAATCGCTTAAATTGTGCCCATTTCGGGCTTTTTCTTCATTCTCATTCGAAAAAACATGAAAATCGTGACTGTTTGCTTTATAATAAGTAACAGATAATGCAAAACATAGACAAGGAGAGGTTTTCCAAATGATTTTTAAAGTATTTTATCAAGAAAAATTAACTGAGGTTCCAGTACGTGAAAATACAAAAGTTTTATATTTAGAGGCTACGTCTGAAAAGGATGTTCGTACAAAGTTAAATAAGTTCGCATATAATATCGAGTTTGTTCAGTCTGTTACTGGCGCTCATCTTGAATATGAAAAAGAAAACGCTGATTTAACATTAGCGGAAATCGTATAGCGATATGAAATTTCTAAAAAACGACCAAGTTGCTGTATTTGCTCTCGGTGGGCTTGGTGAAATCGGTAAAAATACATACGCTGTTCAATTTCAAGATGAAATTATTATAATTGATGCTGGAATTAAATTTCCAGAGGACGAACTTCTCGGGATCGATTATGTAATACCAGACTACACTTATTTTGTGCGAAACGAAGATAAAATTAAAGGGTTATTCATTACACATGGTCACGAAGATCATATCGGCGGAATCCCTTACCTATTACGTCAAGTGAACATTCCGATTTACGGCGGAAAATTAGCAATTGCACTCATCAAAAACAAATTAGAAGAACACGGCTTACTTCGTAAAGCAAAACTTTACGAGATTCAAGAAGATGACGTTATTAAATTCAAAAAAACGTCTGTATCCTTCTTCCGTACAACTCACAGTATTCCAGATTCGTACGGCGTTGTTGTGAAAACACCTCAAGGTCAAGTTGTTCATACAGGTGACTTCAAATTTGACTTCACACCAGTTGGTGAACCAGCTGATTTAACAAAAATGGCTGAAATCGGTAAAGATGGCGTACTATGTCTATTATCTGATAGTACGAACAGTGAAGTTCCAAACTTTACTATGTCTGAGCGTCGCGTTGGTGATAGCATTCAAGACATTTTTCGTAAAGTAGAAGGACGGATTATATTCGCAACCTTTGCATCAAATATCCACCGCTTACAACAAGTTGTTGAAGCTGCTGTTGAAAACAACCGTAAAGTAGCTGTGTTTGGTCGAAGTATGGAAGCAGCGATTGAAATTGGACAAAACCTTGGTTATATTCGTTGCCCGAAAGATACATTCATAGATGCATCTCAACTAAACCGCTTACCAGCTAATAAAGTTGTTATTTTATGTACAGGTAGTCAAGGTGAACCGATGGCAGCACTTTCACGTATTGCAAATGGTACACACCGCCAAATTCAAATTATTCCTGGAGATACAGTTGTTTTCTCTTCTTCACCAATTCCAGGAAATACAATTAGCGTAAGTCGTACAATTAACATGTTGTACCGCGCTGGCGCTGATGTAATTCACGGGAAACTTTCAAATATCCATACAAGTGGACACGGTGGACAAGAAGAACAAAAGTTAATGTTACGTCTAATTAAACCGAAGTACTTCATGCCAATTCATGGTGAATATCGTATGCAGCGTATGCACATGAACATAGCAAATGATTGTGGCATCCCTGAAGAAAATTGCTTCATTATGGATAATGGCGATGTTCTTGCTTTACGTTCGGATGAAGCTAGCGTAGCTGGAAAAATCCCATCTGGTTCGGTCTACATTGATGGAAACGGTATTGGAGATATTGGCAATATCGTATTACGCGATCGTCGTATCCTTTCTGAAGAAGGACTTGTAATTGTAGTTGTAAGCATTGATATGAAAGAATTTAAAGTTGCAGCAGGACCTGATATCATCTCACGCGGTTTCGTTTACATGCGTGAAAGCAGCGATTTAATCAATGATGCACAAACATTAATTACAACTCATTTAGAAAAAGTAATGGAGCGTAAAACAACACAATGGTCTGAAATTAAAAATGAAATTACAGACACATTAGCCCCATTCCTATATGAGAAAACGAAACGTCGTCCAATGATTTTACCAATCATTATGGAAATATAAGAAAAAGGACAATGCCATGAAGGCATTGTCCTTTTCTTTTCTCTTATCTTAAAAAGTGTTTAAATCGATCCACTTCATCGTCATGACCAATGACAATTAATATATCTCCTGCTTGAATATTCTCCGTAGCTCGAGGGGATACGATAACTTCTTTGCCTCGTTTAATTGCTACAATATTCAATCCAAACTTCGCACGAATATCTAATTCAATTAAAGAGTGCCCATCAATTTTTTTATTCGCAATAATCTCTACAATACTATGCTCATCTGAAAGCTCAAGGTAGTCTAGCACATTGCTTGATGCAATATTATTAGCAATCCTTTTTCCCATATCACGTTCTGGATGCACAATATGATCTGCACCTATTTTACTTAACACTTTTTCATGATAATCATTTTGAGCTTTTACAGTAATATTTTTTACACCCAACTCTTTCAAAATCAAAGTCGTTAAAATACTTGAATTTAAATTATCTCCAATAGCAACGACTACGTGATCAAAATTTCGAATACCAAGGCTTTTTAATACCATCTCATCTGTTGAATCTGCAATTACAGCATGCGAAGCTATATTTGCAAATTCATTAATTTTATCCTCATCTGAATCGATTGCCATTACTTCCATACCTAATTGAGCTAGTTCTCGGCAAATACTTCCACCAAAGCGACCAAGTCCAATGACAGCAAATTCTTTTTCTTTCTCACCCACAAGAATTCCTCCAATAACTTCAAGTACTATTTATTTTCAGTGTAACACACTTTATATGCGTCACAAAAACTATGATTAGCTCTTATTTTTGTTTTTGTATATAAAAATATTGTTGCAAGTAAAAAGCGATACCAACAAGTAGCATAGCAAATACAAATATATTTCCAAAAGAACTAAATGTTTCAAAAACGAATAATAATGTTTCTTGACCAAAAAAGGCAAATAGAAGCTGTGTGAATGCAAATAACAACGCCCATATGTAATGATGTTGATGGAATAAATAATGCGTTGCACCTAAAAAAGCAATAAACGAAAAGATAAAGATCCACCAATTTTCTAAAAATAGTTGCCAATTAGAAAATTGATATCCATTTACTAATATCGCAATAAGCGCGATAACTGCCATCGTCGGCACACTCCAAAATAATGCCCGTCCTCTAAAGAAACGAGTGCCTTTAACATCTCCTTTTTCATGTGCAATATATGTTAGTACTACTGTGCTTATATACAAAACAGAAAGAATTGTTAAAACGATAATAAGCCAAAAATGTAATTGATAATATTCATGCTCTATATTTGTCACGATTGCAGCTAACATGCACGGAATTAACATTCCCGTCCAACCATCTACTTTTCTTTCATTCCAAAAGACCGTATTACCAATCCTTATTCCTAACAACATAAAAATAATGATACCCAATACAAATAACGTAGTTTTATTCCCTACTAAACTCGTTGAGAAAGCAATTAATCCAATAAATAAAAAGAGCACAAACCCATTCATAATTTCTAGTACAGGTGATAAATATCTCTTCACCCATTTGTATGTTTCGTCATATTCATTATTATCTACTAGACGATAGGCATAAAAACTTATCCCAAAATAAACCGCCGCAATAATAACATACGCATATAAGACGAAACATAAAATCGCACTGCTAATTTGCACGTAATTCCCCACCCTTTTTTCTATGTTTCACATTGATTTTACACACTTTTCATACTAAAAGTAAACATATATAAGTTAGTCAAATAATTAATAATGAGCAGTGGCTAAACCCCCTGCTCATTATTAAAACAGTACAATTAACTTTAATTCTTCCATTTGTATGTAAATGTCTAAAATCAATCTATACGAGCGTTACTTACACCTCAGAACAAAAAGTTTTTTGGAACCTTCAAGAGAGCGGAAGTTTTATTTTCTATTCCCTTTCCACTTTACATATTGGCTTAAAAATGTGATTGCCTTTTCAATCACTTCTTCGTCTGGTTTTAATTTTGCATGATGTAAACCATATTCTGAATTTACTCCAAGCCAAAACATAAATCCAGGGATTTCTCGAAGCATATAACCAAAATCTTCACCCGTCATTGCCTCAGTACATGTAATAACATTCATATCAGTTTGTTTATGTACAAATTCCATAAACTCTCTCGTTAACTCTTCATGGTTATATACTTGATGATACATTGCTCCGTAATCTATAATCGCCTCACACTGGAAAGAAGCTTCGATACCTGCAACAATTGACTCAATTCTGCTTTTCACACGCTTCATTGATTCCACTGATAATGTTCGAATCGTTCCTTCTAAACGAGATTTTTCTGCAATAATATTTTGAACCGTACCACCTGTAATTTTCCCGATTGTAATTACTGCACTATCAAGAGGATTTACATTGCGACTAATAACGGATTGAAGCTGTGTAACAAGGTGACTCGCTGCAACAATCATGTCATTTGCAGTATGCGGATAGGCAGCATGGCCACCTTTCCCTTTTAAATCAATATATAATTCTGAAGTATTGGCAAATAACAGTCCTTCTTTCGTTGCAATTGTCCCCACAGCGTATTCTGGTGCAATATGAAGACCAAGAATTATATTTGGTTTCCATTCTTTTAACTCTTCACTTTCTAACATAGGAAGAGCACCGCCTGGTCCTTCTTCTGCTGGCTGGAATAGAAATACAAGGTCATCATCTATTCTTTCGCTCACAGCTTTCGTTAGAAGGCCTAAACCGATTGTTGTATGTACATCATGGCCACATGCATGCATCATTCCTTCATGAATAGAAGCAAACTCGTATCCAGTTTCCTCTGTAATTGGTAAACCGTCTATATCTGCACGATAACCTATTATTTTTTCGGGATTTTTTCCATTTACTTTAACGATTACACCCGTTTTCCATGTCTTCACTTCCATAAATTCATGAGAAAGTGTTCCTATATAATCTAAAATATACTGTTGTGTTTTCCATTCCTTAAATCCGATTTCTGGAATTCTATGTAAATCTCTACGAATTTGGATAAATTTGCTTACTGTCATTTTTGCACCTCTATCTATAAAAAGCGTAAGAGCCCATTTACGCTCTTACGCTTTTTTTACTTTTTATTTCTCTGGGTTTAATTGACGAAGCTCTTGTTTAATTTCTGTTTTTGCTTTTGTCTTCTCATCAATTTCTTTAATTACACGTGCTGGAGTACCTGCAACAACTGTGTATGGAGGCACATCTTCTGTTACAACAGCTCCTGCTGCTACGACTGCACCTTTCCCTACTGTAACACCCTCTAAAACAACCACGTTTGCACCGATTACTACATCATCTTCAACGATAACTGGTTTTGCAGAAGGTGGCTCAATAACACCTGCAAGTACAGCACCTGCACCTACGTGACAGTTTTTACCGACTGTTGCACGTCCACCAAGTACTGCGTTCATGTCGATCATAGAACCTTCACCAATTACAGCACCAATGTTAATTGTTGCATTCATCATAATTACAGCGTTGTCACCAATTTCAACATGGTCACGAATAATAGCACCTGGCTCGATGCGAGCTTTAATACCTTTTAAATCAAGCATCGGGATTGCAGAATTACGACGATCGTTTTCTACAACGTAGTCAACGATGTGCTTATTATTCTCATCAAGAATTGTCTTAATTTCAGACCATTCTCCGAATAATACACCTGACTTTTTATTCACAAATGCTTGTACTGTTTCAGGGAATGTTACTTCTTTTAAATCCCCTTTTATGTATACCTTTACAGGAGTTTTCTTTTCACTTTTTTGAATAAACGAAATAATTTCGTTAGCGTCCATCATTTTCATTCTTGTTGCCTCCTAAATCCATTTATAATGTTACTCTACCAAACGAAAGAGCGAGTAGCAAGATAATAATCTTATTTTTCCCTTTGAATTTCTTCTATAATTTCTAAAAATGCTTGTACTTGCTTCAACTGCCTTGCCGAGTCACTTGTTAACAACCATGTTTCTCTCGTCAGTTGAACAGGTGTTTTATACATATTTTCCTGTACTTCCTTTAAAACAGTAGAAGGTAAAAGGGCATAACCTATACCATTTAAAACAAGTTGTTTACATGTTTCAATTTGGTCAACTACAATCGTTCGCTTAGGCGGATTAGAAAATAAACCATACCACCAATTTTGTATTTGTCCATAATAAGTCGAATCACTTTTAAATTGAATGAACGGCCTATTTGTTTCTTTTAACATCGAAATATCTTTTATTTCTTTATCAACTAAATACAGTTCATCTTCAAATAATTGTTGCTTCTGACCTTTATATTCTTGTGTTCCCCTCAGTATAGCAACATGAACGTCTCCTTCATAAAACTGCTTTTGCACTTCACTACTCCATCCAGTAAACAGCGATATCTTGACAGAAGGATATTTATGCACAAACTTTTTCAAAACAGGAGGGAGCCAATATTGACCAATAACTGATGCAACAGCTATTTTTAACGTTCCATGAGTTTCCGTTCTGAAAACAGCTAGCTCACTTTTTATATCTTCTTCCCTTTGCAACATTTCTTTAGCATAATTTGCAACTTTTTCCCCTTCAGGTGTAATTGTCAATCCTTTTTGTGAGCGAATAAAAAACTTCATTCCCCATTGTTTCTCCATAGATTGTAATCGTTGACTCAGCGCAGGTTGGGAAACAAATAAACGTTCCGCCGCTTTTCTCATATTTGATTCCTGAGCTAACACAACCATCATTTGAAAATCATCAATTTGCAACTTTCTCCCTCTTTCCTTAGCTTCCATACACCTTATTTCAATAAGCTTTTCATCCTTAATTTACCCGAATGCTTTCATTCAGAAAATACAATTGTCCAGCGCAAACTTTCCTTATGTTTTATGTCTTTTTAAATATAATACATACACAAGTGATATGCACGAAAAAAAAGTGACTTCTTCGTTTCTATGAAGTCACTTTTCTTACGTTATCGATTATGTTGCCTTACTTTCTTATTCAACAATTTTAAAATAGCTCGACGTGTTAAAATCCCCTCAAAATAGCCTTCTTCATTAACAGCGCAAATAAAAGGATGATCAATTGTCATTTCTAAAGCTTTTGCAAATGAATCGTCTAATTTAAGAACAGGTATATCTTCTTTCATCACCTGCTCTACTTTCATATCATCGAGTCTTTCAAACTCAATACGTTCTAATCCTAACATACCATCTAATATCATGGCAGTACTAATCAAACCATGTAGTTTATACATTGGATCTAAGACAGGTATGGCCGAATATCCAGATTTCACAAGAACGAGTAAAGCATGTTCTAAACTATTTCCAATTTGGACATGAGCTACTTTTTCCGATGAAATCATTAAATCCTTCACAAGAATTTGTTGAAATTCGTCTTTCGGAATACTAATCATATTACATCCCCCATTTTCCCTTTTTCCTGCTTATGTTCACAACTCTATTCACATTTTATGACAGCGTTTTCATATTATTATTTTGTCCTAAATTTATTTCAATAAAAATACAATCACACAGCTATTTTAGCATACAGCACAAAAAAAAGACTACCATTCCGGTAGCACTTAATACCCTTTATTTTTTAATCTGTAAAATAACCTTGTGATTTTTTTATATTGCATCACATCTGTCTGTTTCAAACCATTCTCAATATCTGTAAGTTCCACAGCTAAAATTTCACTTGCGTAATTTTGCTGAAATAAAATATCTAGTAGTAAACTTTCTTCTTCCTTCGTTAAAACAACTTCCCTTTGCATATACCCCTCTCCTTACACTCGCATCGTTACTCTTATTATATAAAAAATTCAACCTATTTAATAGATGTAATATTCAGTTTTTATTAAAAGATATGTAGCAATCGTATACATACAAAAAAAATCATTTCGTATATCGATTTGCATAGCTAAACGCCGCATAAGCATCTGGCTTAATTTTTGCAGTTAATCCCATCGCTCGAATTTTTTCTGTCATATCTAAAATAAATTCTTTTGTTAAACCATCATTCCCAATGTCTAAATGAATTTCCATTATGAATCCAGCCCCATCTTGAGCATAAGGATGCAATAACTCCCATATTGTTTGTATATGAGTAGGCGTAAATAGACATGCGATTTCTTGACTAAACTGCGTTTCTAAATATATTTTCTCACGTAAGGTTGCCGGCTTATCTTTTACTGATCTATGGTGTAAACAGCCCCAGGCACCTTTTCCAACACGATGAATATGGATTGCTGTAATAAACCTCGTATCCTTTTGATGCGCTTGTGAGTCTGTCCCAATGGATAATCGATATAAATTTCGCGGATCCTTTTCAATGAAACTACAAATACGGTTAAAGACCATATCAAAATTTAAATGTCTCTCTGAAACATTGTAAAATTTATGTGCACCGTCCACAGAGTCACGTCCTTTCAATTAGACAGACTTTTCGTATTCTCATTGTATGGGACAAAAACTAAAATTATAACTTCCTATCCTTTATTCGTTTCAATATTTCGAATTACAAAGTGACAAACTTGGCACGTATAAATTACATTTTGATTAGATTGAGCCGTTAATACATGAATAATCTCAGCAGAACTTTGACAATTAGGACAAATCACAACTGGTAAACGTTCCATACGATAACCTCCTAGTTATATTTCTCCCGCTATTTGCAGAACCCAGCGATTGTGAGAAGTTTAGCTTCACATATTCACCCGGTTGACGGGACTCATTTTCCACATGGATAAGCAAACTTGCACGGATTAAAATTTCATTTTAATACCATTGTAGGAAAAATAAAAAACTTCTATACATTCCACTAGAAAGTAATAGAACTAAAAAAGGTACTGCCACATGGCAGTACCTTTTTTATATGTATCAAGAAATGATATCGTAAATCTCAATTGCAACCATGTCGATATTATCGAATTGATACACTTGAGGTTTTTCACCTTGTTGATACACTTCTAACTCATACATTTCACTTTTATCGAAAAATTTCACGCTACATTTGCGCTCACCGTTCACTTCAAAATAGCGTTGTGCTACTTCACCGCTTTCAGCTTGTTCTTGTAGACTAACAAGTCGAGTTAAAATTCCTTGGAGTAGAGACATGAAATCTCTCCTTTCTCTGATCTTCCTACCAATAGGTTTTACAGCTATACTCATTCTATCCGTCATAACAGAAAAAATGTTCCACACTCTAGGATAAAGGTTATTGGCCAGAAACTCAACTAAAAATTTGTCGAAATGCGAAGGAAAAAACAGAAAGAACATATTTCCCCTTCTTTATTGCGGTTTTTATACTGGAAGAATATAATAAAAAACAGAAAAAAGGAGGAATAACAATGAAAAAAATTGAGGTTTATACACAACCCGATTGTCCGCCCTGTGTTATTGTGAAAGAATTTTTGAAGCATAATAACGTTGCATATGAAGAATTTGACGTAAAAAAAGACGCTGCTGCTCGCAATCGTCTTTTATACGACTATGATTCTTATTCAACTCCAACAGTCGTAATTGATGGCGAAGTAGTTGCAGGGTTTCAAATTGAAAAGTTACAACAACTACTCAATATAGAATAGGAATAGGTAAATACCTATTCCTATTCTTATCCCGCTATTTGTGGGTAGTAAAACTCCTACCCCAAATTTAGCTACAGCAAAGAAGTTAGATGGAAGAGTAATCCCTCCCACTGATTAAAAGTTTCACTTTATAATTGTTGCAACCTTTTTATTTCAGTTAAAAGTTCCTGACTTTCATGATATCCTGCTAGCTTCCATTTATCTTGATCCCTTTTCAATGTTACAATTTGATACTGTCCACTTTTTGTCCGCTCATATACATATAAATTTTTATGTTCTTCATCATACGACATTTTCGTTTCTGAATTAAAAGAAAACGGTGCTTCTTTTGCCGGAAGTAAATATTCACCACTTTGTTTATCACTTCTGCTATTTTCATCTGTAAATACTTGAAGGAAATTATCTGTAAAATACGGTGATAACGTCTCTATCATCTTATTCATCGGCAAATGCTTCCCACGAATTGAAAACTGGGTTTCATAGCCTTTTTGTATCGTTGTAAATACTTCTTTCCGATCGACTTCCACTTCCTCTTTTCCTAAAACAGTCGTAACACTATAACCAACTAGAAAGGCAACACATACAAATAGAACAAGCCATATTCCATATTTCCTCATTTTTTCACCTTCCTTTTAAAAGAACTTGTCTTTGTAGTATTCATTGTAACAATGATTATGCAAAGACAGGACAGATTTCGTTCGTAAAATCTTTACAACGATAGACAGCATTTTCATCACCATTTTCACTATTACCAATTTATGATAAAAACAAACAAAAAATGCACGAATCTCTTCGTGCATTAAAATAAAACATCTTCTTCATATAAATATTCATAAGATAAATCTATAAATAAAAAGTTGTCATCATCAATCGGGAAAGAAAATGTTCGTACCATTTCTCCCGTTTCAATATCTGCATATAAATCTGAAAGCCTCGCCTTATTCTCAAAACGCATTTTCATGATATTCTCGAGAAAATACGGGCGCCAACTCCAGTTCTTCATATAATAATCCGGCATCACAATCCATTCTCCATCTTTTTTCATAACATTTCCTGATTGTTGGAAACCATCTTCATTACAAATAAATATACGAAAACTACACTGTGATACACTTTGACTAAATTGTAATAACCAATCATTTATATCTTCATTCTTTTTTTGTTTTGATAAAACATCGCCAATGCGATCGCGTAACATCTCTGTTAAATTATAAATTTTTTGTAACTTCTTCTTTTCATGCTGAATAAACTGATGACATTCATTACCTAGTCGCTCTTTCAAAACATTCGTTTCAATAAAATCAGGTAAACATTCTTTCAAATAATTACCTTGATAATATCTTCCGCCGTTCTTCCAAGCATATTGCAGTTGATAAAAAGCATCTATTTCTTCATATAACAAAGTTGCACCAATTCTTCTAGCAAGTAATGATAAAGAATATAAAATATCTTGATAAGATTGTAAAAGTGCTGTTTGCCTTAAGTTCGTTAAATCTACTTTTAAAATATCAGGTGCTAACACGCTAATACGCTCTAAATTACTTGTGCCCGTTCCGACTTTATTAATCGAAATTTGAATACCATATGTACGATAATACATAAGCAAATGATTAAATTGCTCTATATCTTCTTTACATTCATGTTCTGTAATCTCTAAAACAATTTGTTTTAAATTTAAACCTTGTTCTTCATACCTCAATAAAAGTTGAAGCAAGCTTTCATCATCATCATTCATTAATACATTAGCATTCCGATGTATAAATAATAATAATTTTTGATCGCTTTCTAAATAACGATTTAAAGCTTTTTCTACTATAATATTATCCGCTTCCAGTTGAAATTCACTTGGAATCGAATCATCGTGAAAGAAAGAAGCTAAACTTTGTATGCCCTCTTCTGTTTGAATACGTCCTACTACTTCGTATCCAATTACAGTATGCTCATCAGCACTAAAAATAGCTTGATAATAAGGAAGGACTTTATCCAAGTTACTCATTACATCTAATGCATCTATCAACGTGCTTCCCTCCCTTTACTTTTCAAAAATTATAACATGATATTTACGGAAAAATAATAAAAAATCCCTTCAGTTTTCCTGAAGGGATTAGAGGGGTAAAATGCTAAGGGGAATTAGCAATTCTACTATGAAGAAAAAAGAGGTCTTAAATATAACGTATATATGACCTCTTGTAAACACTTTTCTTTCATATGTCACAATTCCGTCACATTTAGCCATAAAAAAATGAATCAAATATTCATTTTTTTATCCCTTTTAAAATGGATATTGATGTAAATGTTGTCCTCCATCCATTGTCATGCAAGTTCCATTTATGTACGCAGCTTCATCTGAACATAAATAATAAGCTAGACCAGCGATTTCTTCTGGCGTACCCAGCCTTCCAAGCGGAACACTTTGTATCGTACGTTTAGCCATTTCTTCTGAAATCCATAATTTATCAGCACCGCCCGTACGTTCAATTGGTCCTGGCGCGATAGCGTTAACTCGTATTCCATATTTACGTCCCCACTCAACAGCGAGCGTCTTCGTCATCGCTAATACTCCTGCCTTCGCTGCAGCCGAATGAATAACTCCTGGACCAGCATCCCATGCATATGTTGCTACCATGTTAATGATATTCCCTTTTATACCTTTTTCAATCCAATATTTTCCGACAGCATGACTACAGTAAAACGTACCGTTTAATACAATATTAATGACTGAATTCCAGCCATTCACAGATAAATCTTCTGCTGGACAAATAAAGTTTCCAGCTGCATTATTTATTAAAACATCAATTCTACCAAACTTCTCATCAATCTGTTCAATCATTTTCTGAATGTCATCCGTATTTCTTACATCCATTTGTACAGGTAATACTTGCCCTGGAAATTGTTCAATTTCCAACTTTGTTTCCTCTAGTTTTTCCTTTGTACGTCCTGTAATAACAACTCGTGCCCCTTCTTTTGCAAAACGAGTCGCCATTCCTTTTCCCATTCCACTCGATCCACCTGTTATAATAACTACCTTTTCTTTCACATACATCCCCTCCAAAAAATGAATACACATTCATTTTATCACTTTATTTAATAGAAATCTTTATATTTTTAAACTTTTCTGATATTTTAGCGTAAAGAACTTTCTTTTTATTCATTTTTTTTCGTAATCTATACTACTTTTTATTATGTAAAGTATATTTTAAATAAACTGAAAGGAGATTTGAGTAGCCTATAAATGGAATGAAAACATTGAGGTATACTCATATTTTTATGAAGCACATTACAAGAAGAAATTTTTTAAAAATTGGTATGCGTACTTGTCTCTATTCATTTATAACCAGTAGCATCGGATACTACTATGCTAAATATATAGAGCCCCATTTCATTTCTTTTACACAGCACACATTAAAATCACAACTCATCCCAAAAAGTTTTCATGGTATGAAAATTCTTCAATTCAGCGATTTACATCTCGGATACTATTTCTCGCTTCAACATTTATCTAAAGTTGTTTCTAAAATTAATGCTGTAAATCCAGATATTGTCCTTTTTACCGGAGATCTCATTGATAATTATCAAACGTATACTGACACTCCTTTCGTTGCATCCATTTTAAAAAATATACAAGCCCCCTTTGGTAAATTCGCTATTTATGGTAACCATGATCACGGTGGATATGGAACTGAATACTATGAGCACATCATGCGTGAATCAGGATTTGAGCTATTGCTCAATAGTGAAAAAAGAATTCATCTAATGGATAATAGTGAAATTTCTATTTTCGGTCTCGATGATATACTATTAGGCAAACCAAAAATAGAGAAAACATTAGAGCATGCACGGCAAAGTACTTATAACATTGTTCTTGTTCACGAACCAGATATCGCGCCCAAAGTTTCTAAATATCCAATCAACTTGCAACTTTCTGGTCATAGTCACGGCGGACAAGTACAAATTCCTTTTTTAGGAGCTATTATTACACCTTCACTCGCCAAAGACTATATTGAAGGCTTCTATACAATTCAGGATTTAACTCTCTATGTCAATCGAGGCCTGGGAAGAACACGTGTCCCATTTCGCTTTATGTCAAAACCTGAAATCACAATTTTCACACTCCAACATTCGTAATAATTCGCCTATTTTCTTACATATCCTTTCTTGTACGCGCTCATCCACGTTTTGTTTACCATATGATAAAAGTGAGTCCAATAAAGGAGGTATGTTCATGTATCCATATTATCAACCAATTCCAGTCCGTTCAGCACCTATTGGTCCAGTAGGCGACTCACGCTTCTTCCCGTTTTTTGGCGTTCCCTTTCTAGCTGGAATTGCTGGTGGATTGCTCGGCGGAGCATTAGCTTTCGGCCCTCGACCATTTTATCCACCTTATCCACCACCTTTCCCGCCGCCAGCACCTTATCCTTGTTACGGTGGACCATGTCAGCAACCATACTATTACTAAGTTAAAATAACGATTCTTTCAAATATTATTCTCTCAACGAGCCATCTCATTACACGCTTATAATAAAACTATTGTTTCTACTCATCCTTCCATTTTTGGAGCATATGAGTAGAAAAAAGTAAAAACCTCTTATTGACATAAGAGGTTTTTACTTTTTTCATTATTCAGCGTCTGTATTTTGATATGCCATCTTAAACAACTTCACTTGGCTATCAATTTCTTCTGTACTACTATTAATAACATAATAGTAATCACCATCTTTATTTTGTTCACGTGTTTTCACATTATCAGCTAATGTAAGCTGTAAAATCGCCTTAATTCGTGCCTTCATTTCAATATCTAATATCGGGAAAGATATTTCCACTCGCTTCTCCATATTTCGCGTCATCAAATCAGCTGAAGATAAATATATTTTCTCCTCCCCATTATGATGGAAATAATAAATACGGCTATGCTCTAAGTATCTTCCAACAACACTAACTACACGAATATTTTCACTTACATTTGGAATGCCAGGTCTTAAACAACATGTCCCTCGAACAATGAGCTCTACCTTTACTCCAGCTTGTGATGCTTCGTACATTTTTTTAATTAATGGTTTATCTGTTAATGAATTCATCTTAGCGATAATATATCCATTTCCATATTGCCTATGATAACGGATTTCTTCATCTATTAAATCTATAAATTGCTCTCTTATATCAAATGGAGCAACCGATAAATGATGAAAATGTGGCTTTGTTGTATAACCACTTAAATAATTAAAGAAATTGGTTGCATCAACCCCAAAGTCTTTTCTTGATGTAATATATCCAAAATCAGTATATAACTTCGCTGTTGCATCATTATAGTTTCCAGTTCCGAGATGTACGAACCTTTCGATTTTTCCGTTTTTTCTTCTTACAACTAATGTAATTTTACTATGTGTTTTCAAGTGACTTACACCGTAAATAACATGACAGCCTGCCTGTTCCAATTCTTTAGCCCAATGAACATTGTTTTCTTCATCAAATCTTGCCTTTAATTCAACTAATACTGTCACTTGTTTTCCCTTTTCAGCCGCTATCTTTAACGCCTGAATAATCGGTGAATCACCACTTACACGATATAACGTTTGTTTAATCGCAAGTACATTCGGATCGTCCGCCGCATCACGGACAAAATCAACTACCGGCTGAAATGATTCAAAAGGATGATGTAATAAAATATCATGCTCAATTGCTTTTTCAAATACATCTTCTTCATCACCTAAATCTTGAGGTGGTTGCGGAATAAGAGCCGGATATACAAGATGTTCATATAAAGGAGCTAGTTTTTTATATAAAGAAAACAAACATGTTAAATCTAATGGACCATCCATTATATATACATCTTCATCTTTTACTTCCAGAACCTCATATAATAACGCTAGTACTCTTTCATCAATGTGTTCTTTCCCAACTTCTAAACGAACAGCAGCCCCCCACTTACGCTTTTTTAATTCTTTTTCAATTACCTTTAATAAATCTCTCGCACCTTCTTCATGAATCGTTAAATCTGCATTGCGTGTAATACGGAAACGAGTAACAGATGATACTGTATATCCCGTAAATAATTTATGAGTAAAGCTACTAATTACGTCTTCTAATAAAATAAATTTATGCTTTTGCCCTTCGCTCGGTAAAATTATGAAGCGCTCAAGTAATGAAGGAACTTGCACAATTCCTAACTTCGTCCTGTTTTCCTCTTCCGCTTGCTTCTCATCATATAAAAGAGTAGCCAAATTCAAACTTTTGTTTAATAACATTGGAAATGGGCGATATGCATCAATAGCTACAGGAGTTAACACCGGAAAAATTTGCTCATCAAAATACTCTTCTATAAATTCTCGCTGCTCTTTCGTCAAATCATTGAATGTTAAACGTTCAATTCCCTCTAACTCAAGCGCTGGTAATACATAATTTTTAAATGTATCATATTGTACTGTCATTAGTGCATGGGCTTTTATCGCAATTTTATTTAATTGCTTTTTTGGTGTTAAGCCAGCTTTATTTTCTGGCTGATTAAATCCAGCACTCACTTGATCCTTTAATCCCGCTACACGTACCATAAAAAATTCATCTAAATTCGAACTAAAAATACTAATAAATTTCAATCTTTCCAAAAGTGGATTATTTGCATCTTGCGCTTCTTGTAAGACACGTTCATTAAATGCTAACCAACTTAACTCTCGATTATTGTAATAAGCTGTATCATTTAAATTTACTGCATTCCCCTTCAATAATTCCATTCTCTTCACACTTCCCCTTGAAACTTTTTCACTATAATTTAGTTACTTTTATTTTAGCAAATTACAATATTATAAAGTGTAAATTTTTTGTAAAGACATCCGTACAACCTAATGTTTTAGTTCGAATAACAAGTTAATATTCGTTTTTAACACTCTTTCTAACTGTTTTTTTTGTTTTTCAGCCTGCACTTTTTCCGCTAATGCCGATTGTTCACATAAAGCTTTAAATGTTAATCCTTCTTCGTTTTCTGTTATAGATATGGTATCAATAAGCGATCGTTGCCTTACATTTAAAGTAGCTGAAAATTGTAAAACAGCTCCTAACAGGCGGATTTTTTTTTGTTCGCTTTTATCAAACCAACCTTCAAATGGAGATAAATGTTGTTTAAATAACATTTTTGATTTATACGATGCAATAAGCGCTAGCCTTACTCGATCTTTATGCATCATGCCATCAATTGTCTTATTCGCTAATAAATAAAACGTATGTAAACGACTTGCTTCTTCGTCTATATATTTGCCTATATTAAATACTTTCGCTGCTTGATGGAACACTTCCCAGTCTTTTACTGACATAGAAATAAGCCCTATTTCCTCAAGTTGTTTGCAAATTAGTCTTCCATGTTTAATAAGCTGAATAACAAATTCCATGTCCATTTCGTATTCATGTGATAGTAAATGCAGACTTTCTTCAACTACGTTCGGATAATATGAAATCCCCAAATCTTTTGTCAACTCTTCATAGAAAACACCTTCTCTTAACCCTTTTCTACTTAATACAAATGCCGGTGCCTCTATAACATTAACAAGTGTATGAAATACTTCAACCGCTGGAATAATCGTATCTGCTCGATCTTTTGCCAATCCTTCCAATTTCTGAAGTTCTATGTACGACAATTTTTCCAATTCATCTTTTACACTTTCAATATCTTCTTCTTTCATCTTGTATAAATGTAATCCTGCTATAGGATAGCATATTAAATTTTGATGGATTTTCACTAAGTTCCTAGCACTACCACCAATTGCAATAAGAGGCAATTTCTTATTGATTAACCATGGTAACGTTCGAAATTGAAACTCTAAATACTGTTGCATTCCCTCTAACTCATCTTTAGTAGGAATATCCCCTTTAATAAATTGTTGCTTTAAAGAAAGTGCCCCAAATGGAAAACTATGGTACTCTAAAATCTCTCTATTTCTAAAGTATGTAACTTCTGTACTTCCCCCGCCGATATCTACCGTTATTCCTTCTGAAAACGATGTAGAATTCATAACCGCCAAGTATCCGTAACGCGCTTCCTCATACTCTGATAATACTCTAAGAGTAAAGTCCGTTTGTCCTTCAACAAGCTTTTTAATTTCCTCTTGATTCTCCGACTGTCTAATTGTTGCTGTTGCAACACAAAGTACATGATGCAACTGATGGAATCTTGTACTTTCTTGAAATTGAAATAATGTCTGTAATAATACTTCTATTCCCTCTTCATTCAACACACCATCAATTAAGTAATTCCTTAACCTAGCAACAACTTTCGTATTTTCAATCTCTTTATAAAAACCTCCATTTTGCTTTTCATAAATAACTAAACGCATTGTATTAGATCCAATATCTATAATGGCATACTGTTGTTTTAATATTTCTTTCAAACTTCTCACTCTTTCATTATCAAATTTCAAAAACATATTCTATTACTATTATACAAAATAGTTGTTTTTTGTAACAATATTGCTTTAATATTGAAAATATATACAATCACTTTTTGCGTATAATAAATACCTATTTTATTTATGGTATAATAATGAAAAATTGAAAGGAGATTCAATATGAAACCTTCACAACCACAATCTCAATTACAAAACCAACATTCTATTAATCGACTAGCTCAATCTATTTTCGTTGTGAATCGTCATGCTAAAGCAGCTACTAATCCTAAATATTTATACTGGTTAAAAAAGACAGCTTTAGAACGTTTGATTGCTGAAAAAAAAGCAATTAAAGAAGGATTACATTTTTCTAGAAACCCACGTTTCAGCCAACAACAATCTGATGTCCTTATACGTTTAGGCGATTATTTTTTCCACATCCCTCCTACGAAAGAAGATTTTCGAATTCTACCGCATCTTGGTCATCTTGAATCCTCCTATCGAAATCCGAAAACAACCTTATCTTTAACAGTGGCAAAAAAAACAATTCAAGATTATATTGGTCCTGAAGCATTAAAACAAGAAAAAAAATTAAGTGAACCTGTTCCATGGTATAGTCGTACTTATACAAAAAAATAAAACAGTTTGGCCAAGTGTAGGCCAAACTGTTTTATTTTTTCTCTTCTTTAATTTTAATATTTGCTTGTTTATAAAAAGCTACTTTTTCTGTATTATAAGACTTTGTGAATTCATTAAATTTATCTTTTTCTGACTCAATATCCTTATAAGATTGATTTACTACTTTTACTTTTTCACTAATATCTTTTAATTTAGTACCTTTATCTTGTAACATTGTATATAACTCTTTTTCTTGTTTTAAAGATTTGTCATAGCTGTCATACATTTTATTAAATGAATCGTGTCGTTTCTCATACGTGCTTTTCACTTTATCAGCTTGATCTTTCAATTTCTTATCTTCAATTTTCTTCACATACTTATCAGCTGACTTCACTTCTTCTTGCGCTTTATTTAAAACTTCTTTTTCTTTTGCAAGCACTTTTTCTCGTTCAGTTGTATTTTTCACTGCTTGATTCAGTTTTTCTTTAACAGTTTGATTATTATCTTTTCCTTCTTGAACAATCTGGTTATATAATTCTTGTCCTTCTTTCTCTAAAGTCTCAAGTTTTTTTGCATCTTCAAACATTGTTTTTTCTTGTTTAGCAGCGTTTTCAAACGCTACATATAATTCTTCTTCTGGTTTCGGACCGAAACAACCGGCTAATAAAATCATTGATAATGCAGTTACAATTGCTAATTTACTATATTTCAACATCTCTTCCTCCTACTTATAAACGACCATCGTGTAATATAAAAAAGTTATAAAATATGTAATTGTTCTATACACTCGCATCTTTTTTACGAAGATCATTAATATTGTTTGTACAAATTATTACTTGATATTACATTATTCTTTTTGAATTATTTAGCAATTCCATATCCATCTTTAAGTATACTACTTCGTGTTTTTTAAGGCCTGTTTACACTATGTATTACTTTAATGTCCACGGAATTTCACCTCAGTCTTAATAAGACTATAATAGTTCACCTGATAAAAGGTGATCGCTCCGCTCTCACGTCTATCATTCCCTTTCCAGCTTTCTATCAATTAATCTCTTTGTTCATTTTACACAGTACAATCGATATCTCGCAACAACTTACAAATATTCTTTTCATTTCCTAAAAAGGAAAAGTGTAGAGCTTGCTTTCCTCTACACTTTTAAAATAAAACACACTGTGCAAATTGCATTGACACTACCATCATAATTATATGCTTATTTCATATATTTTTAAAGACTTTTATTACAAACGTGGCGTTTTTTTGTAATAAAAGTCAAAAAAATGTTACAAATAAAACATCTTCCTATCATATATCTTCAAATCAAAGCTTCACTCATTTTCTTGCAAATTTCTATACTGGTACAATTGATTTTGCGACTTTCTCAACAGTTCTTCAAACGTTTTTCCTTCTACTGGATAGCTAGCTGCTCCAAATAAAAGAGTGACACTGAGTAAATCACCTTCTATTTCACTTTCAATATTTTTCATTAATCGTTTTGTTATTGTTGATGTTTCATGACCATTATCAATTGCTACAATAACGTACTTATTTTCATCCCACTTTGTAACAACATCGCCCTTCCGAATTGTCTTTACAATGGTACTCTCTAATTTTTGTACTAATACTCCCAACTTTTTTTCTTGCAACGTGTCTTTTAATCCTTCCCATTCTTTTACAGAAAGAATGTACACTGTAATATTACGAGAATCTCTTTCAGATAAAGCAGCTACTTTCCCAAAAAAATCAACAACAAAATCATTGCTTGCCATTCCTCCTACTTCCATACCCATACGCTCGTTCGCTCTTTTATCGTACCAATGTCCAAAATAATAACTTAGTATCATTTGCAATATATAAATAATAAAGACGGTATAAAATGATCGTGAATCCAGTTTTGCAATTACATCCTGAAGTGCAATCCATTCTGTAACTGCCACAGTATTGCCAAGCAATAATCCACTAATTTTCCCTTTATGTTTCATACTTTTCCCCCTTTTATACCAATATATGTTTCTATATCAATAATGTTTTTCTACAAAATAAAAAATGTACATATGCAATGTACATTTCTGCTTAAGCTTGTATACCTTTTCTACTCTATTTCATATATATATATAATATAACTTTTATAGAAAGGAGTAATCTATATGCTACAAAAAGAGAATCTATCAGATGCTATGCGTTTACTAGCTGGTTTTCTATTATCATTAAAATTATTATTTACCTCTTTCGGCATACACTTTATTACAAACGATCAAATCGACGCTATTGTTAATGTTGTTTCATTTTTATTTATTCTATACTTTGGCTACAAAAATAACTATGTAGGAAAAAAAGGAATAGAGCAAAAGAAAATACTCAAAAAACACAACCTTCACTAAAAAAGGAACCTTTTGTACAGGTTCCTTTTTATCATTGACGCACAACAACTTCATTTGTTTGCAGTGGGCCATATGATATCTCTTTATCTTGAAATGTATATGTAGCCTGAAAGAATGTTTGTTTAAGAGCTTTATCTTTATTAGCTTTTATTTTACAACGTAGTTCCACCTTCTCATTCGGTAACAAATCATCAATTCGCCATCTAACAAGCTGGAATAAAAACTCACTTATCCCCTTATCAACTTTTAAAGAATTAGGAATATAAGCAAAGTAATCTCGAATCATATGACTTACAACAACTCTCGAAATCATTTCTACCCCTTTATTTTCCACTTCAATTCGCATAATAAGTATGTCGTTTACATCGTAGGTCAATTCATACGAAAACTGTTCTGTATACATACTACCAATTTGTAATGTAACGGCTACTTGAGGAAATTCGTTTTCCTTTTTCGATCCGTCAATCCACAATACTGGTTGTAGCGGTATTGAATACTTTCCTGTATCCGAAATTCGTCCCCATATTTTCATAATATATATTCACCTCATTTCAGATGTAACATACACACAATGAATTCCCCAAATCACTAAAGCTTGCTACAAGCAATGTTTAATATTTCTCTTCCTTTTATCCTATTCGACAATATGAAGAAAAAACCATTTTTCATCTATTAACAGAAGGTGTTCTTTATGGAATTTTTTTACAATTTACTTCATTTCCTTTATAGCAATATTCAGTATGGCTCACTCGTTCTCTACTCATACGAAAGAATATTTTGACGGAAGAAAAAGTTTGCCTTATAGTCAAATTTGACTATAATATTCTTTATGGCATATCAGTGCACTTATGGAAAAGGAATTAAAATCAACTATACATTTAAAATTTTTTATCCACTGCACTCAAAACTTAATATAGTTTACTTATTTCTAAAGGAGGGTTATATTTGGAAACTCAACCATTAAAAAAAGACGCCAACAAGACAAAATTTGTTGTTGCTGGTTTACTGCTTGGTATATTAATGGCCGCAATGGATAATACAATCGTTGCAACCGCAATGGCAACAATCGTTGGAGACCTAGGAGGATTTGATAAGTTTGTTTGGGTCACATCAGCTTATATGGTAGCAACAATGGCAGGGATGCCTATCTTCGGGAAACTTTCTGATATGTACGGGCGGAAACGTTTTTATATTGGTGGCCTCATTCTTTTCTTATTCGGTTCTGCTCTTTGCGGAACAGCTTCAAGTATTGAGCAATTAAGTATTTATAGAGCTATTCAAGGTATCGGTGGTGGTGCCCTTATGCCTATCGCCTTCACAATTATGTATGATATCTTCCCACCAGAAAAACGCGGGAAGATGACAGGACTATTCGGTGCTGTTTTTGGGACATCTAGTGTATTCGGTCCTTTATTAGGTGCTTATATTACTGACTATATAAGTTGGCATTGGGTCTTCTATATTAATATTCCATTAGGACTTATCTCCTTTTTCTTCATTACTAAATACTACAGTGAGTCTCTAGAATTTAGAAAACAAAAAATTGATTGGGCTGGTGCTATTACACTTGTCATAAGTATCGTTTGCTTAATGTTCGCATTAGAACTTGGTGGTAAGGAATATGCCTGGAATTCCACTGTAATTATTGGCTTATTTACAACAGTATTTATTACGCTTATTATTTTCTTCTTTGTAGAACGAAAAGCAACCGAGCCTATTATTTCGTTCCATCTATTTAAAAAACCTTTATTCGCAGCTAGCCAAGGAGTTGCCTTTTTCTATGGTGCCGCTTTTATTATCTGTACAGTTTATATTCCAATCTTCATTCAAGGCGTTCTTGGAGGTTCCGCCTCTAATGCTGGATTAATTTTAACACCAATGATGGTTGGTTCTGTAATTGGAAGTCAAACAGGAGGACAATTAGCTTCTCGAACAAGCTATCGTAACATTATGATGGTATCTGGTGTCTTCTTCGTTCTTGGTATTTATTTATTAAGTACTTTAACAATGGACACACCTCGTTTACTCGTAACACTATTTATGATTCTCGCTGGGCTTGGTGTTGGTTTCTCATTCTCAGTATTAAGTATGTCTTCTATTCACAAGTTGGAAATGCGGGACCGTGGTTCGGCGACATCAACAAACTCATTCTTCCGATCACTCGGTATGACTCTTGGTGTAACGATTTTCGGTACAATTCAAAATCATATTTTTACAGATAAACTAAACTCTGTATTTCCCCCTGAACTAGCAAAATTAGCTCCAAAAGGCGGAGACACAAGTTTCTTATTATCACCAGGCGCTACCGCAAAAATTCCTGCTGAAATATTAGCGGGTATTAAAGAAGCTCTCGCTACATCTATTGCGAATACATTCTTCTGGGCACTCATCCCGGCTGTACTAAGTATTATTTGTATTTTACTTATGGGAAATGAACGCCTCTTTACAGACCCTAAAAAGAAAGAAAAACAAAAGCAAGTTAGTTAATATAAAAAAGAAGCGGCATATTCCTTTATGAAAAAGGATATGCCGTTTATAATATGTATAAAGTGAAACTTTAATCAGTGGGGGGGGGTTCATCCCCCACTGATTATTAGCCCTCACCAATCGGGCTTTTACGGGCAGTTAATCCCCACCTAACTTCTTTGCTTCCGCTGAATTTTTGGGTGGGGATCTTACTAGATAAAGTTTTTATATACAGGAGTTGAGACAGCATGAGCATGAAATTAGTCATTCTCGGCTTGCTACTCGAAGGAGATAAACATCCATATGAAGTGCAGCATATTATGAAAGAACGACAAATGGATTGTTACATTAAATATGCTAAAGGATCACTTTATTACGCCTTCGAGCAATTAGAAAAGCAAGGCGCAATTCATATTACAAATGTAATTAGAGACACAAATCGACCTGACAAAACGATTTTTCATATAACAGAAGAAGGCAAAAAACTATTCCACACTTTACTATTAAAACAATTCGAAGCCAAAAACCAAATATATAAACCTATTTATTCGGCCTTATCTTTCGCTCACTTTAGCAATGATCACGAATTAGTTCCTATTTTAGAAAAAAAGAAAAACGATACTCTTCAATATTTACATACTATGCAAACGATATATGATTGTAATAAAGGAAAGGTTCCACGTGCACAACTATATATTTTGCAAAGTGTAATTGAGCATATTACAGTTGAATTACAATGGCTAAACACCCTCCTTAAAGATGCTATAGCAGGCCGACTTTCAGAAGTTGCTATAGATGAAAATTGAGCTATGAAAGAAGGCATCCCTACTTCTTTCATAGCTCAATTTCTCTTTTTATACTGTAATATTATTAGTTAATCCAGGATGAAAAGTCATAATAATAAGAAATAAAAACTTTTGAATTTTCTTATTTCAAAACAGTAGACAAAATTCCAAAAATTGTGTTAGAATTTGTTTCAATATCATATCGCTTGTTAAATTCCTTTCAAAAGGAAAATAGGTACACGAAAGTTTCGTTTCGTGTTTAAAAGGGAAGCTTGGTGAAACTCCAACACGGTCCCGCCACTGTAAATGCTGAGATTTCTTTTTGGTGCCACTGTGAAAACGGGAAGGTGAAAGAAATTATATGAAGCATAAGTCAGGAGACCTGCCTGTTTTAACAACACTGATAGATTCACGGATGATGATGAGGTGTTAAAACAAAAAGGAAGGCTTATTTTCTATGTCTTTGTACTTTTTGTTATAGGTATTTCCTAGTAAACGGAAATGCTTACTTTCAATTAGGGAGGAATTTAAAATGGCAATTCAAACAAGTAACTTAGGTTATCCACGTATCGGACTACAACGAGAGTGGAAAAAAACATTGGAAGCTTTTTGGTCCAATAAAATCGATGAAGAACAATTTTTAACAACAATGAAAGAAATTCGCCTTCAACACGTAAAAGTACAGCAAGAAAAAGGGATTGAACTCATTCCAATTGGCGACTTTACATATTATGATCACGTTTTGGATACTGCCTATATGCTAGGATTTATTCCATCACGTTTTTCTGAGTTTACATCTTACCTTGATGTATATTTCGCAATGGCGCGTGGCTCTAAAGATCACGTAGCTTCCGAAATGACAAAATGGTTTAACACAAACTATCACTATATCGTTCCTGAATATGAAGAGGGATTACAAATCTCTTTAAAAGATAATCGCCCACTTCGCTTATACGAAGAGGCAAAACAAGAATTAGGAGTAGATGGAAAGCCTGTTATTTTAGGACCATATACTTTCTTAAAATTAGCTAAAGGCTATACACAAGAACAATTTCCTAACATTTTAAAACAGTTAGTTGCACCTTACGTACAACTGCTTTCAGAACTACATGCAGCTGGGGCACAAGCCATTCAAGTTGATGAACCGATTTTCGCTTCTTTAACTAAAAAAGAAGTTCAACAAGCAAAAGAAATTTATGAAGCTATTCGTAAAGAAGTTCCAAATGCGACTCTTCTTTTACAAACATATTTTGATAGCGTAGAAGAAAACTATGAAGAAATTATTACATTCCCGGTATCCGGTATTGGATTAGATTTCATTCATGGTAAAGAAGGTAATCTAAATGCTATTTCAAAATATGGATTCCCAGCTGATAAAACTTTAGCTGTCGGTTGTATAGATGGCCGTAACATTTGGAGAGCTGACCTTGATGAAGTTCTTGAGTTATTTACAACGTTACAAAAACAAGTCCAAACGAAAGATATCATCGTTCAGCCTTCTTGTAGCTTATTGCATACACCAATCGATAAAACAGAAGAAACTCACTTATCGACTGAGCTGTTTGATGCGTTAGCATTTGCAAATCAAAAATTAGAAGAGTTAGTTCTTATTCATTCCGCTCTCACTCAAGGTACAGAAAGCATTAGTAATGAGCTGGAAACATATCGAAACGTACATCATACAATTCGTTCATCTGCTGCACGTAACCGAGAAGATGTCAAAGCAGCACGAACAGCACTAAAAGAAGAAGATTTTTCACGTCCTCTTCCATTTGAAAAACGATACGAATTACAACAAGTTGCTCTAGAGTTACCGCTATTACCAACAACGACTATTGGTAGCTTCCCGCAAACAACTGAAGTTCGTCAAACGCGAAAAGAATGGCGTAACGGTGTTATTTCAAATGACCAATATGAACAATTTATTGAAAAAGAGACAGAAAAATGGATTCGTTACCAAGAAGAAATTGGGCTTGATGTACTTGTACATGGTGAATTTGAAAGAACTGACATGGTCGAATATTTTGGTGAGCGCCTTGCTGGTTTCTCATTCACTAAAAACGGTTGGGTACAATCATACGGTTCCCGCTGCGTAAAACCACCTGTTATTTATGGTGATGTAGCCTTTATTAACGGCATGACTATTAAGGAAACAGTTTATGCACAAAGCTTAACAGAGAAAGTTGTAAAAGGAATGTTAACCGGACCTGTTACAATTTTAAATTGGTCCTTCGTTCGAAATGATATTCCAAGAAAAGAAGTTTCGTATCAAATTGCACTAGCTCTTCGTCACGAAATTGAACTACTTGAATCTTCTGGAATTAGAGTAATCCAAGTCGATGAGCCCGCACTTCGTGAAGGAATGCCACTAAAAGAAAAAGATTGGGATGCTTATATTACATGGGCAGTACAATCCTTCCTTTTAGCAACTTCTTCTGTAGCAAATGAAACACAAATTCATACTCATATGTGTTACAGTAACTTCGAAGATATTGTTGACGCGATTCGCGCATTAGATGCAGATGTAATTTCTATCGAAACATCAAGAAGTCACGGAGAATTTATTGATACATTAAAACATACAACATATGAAAAAGGCATTGGCCTAGGTGTATATGATATTCATAGCCCACGTGTACCGAGTAAAGATGAAATGTATAAAATCGTAGAACAATCTTTAGAAGTATGTGATCCTAAATATTTCTGGATTAATCCCGATTGTGGTTTAAAAACGAGAAAAACAGAAGAAGTTATTCCAGCTTTAGAACATATGGTGCAAGCAGCGAAAGATGCTCGTTCCCTTTTAAAAACAAACGCATAACAAAAATGGGTTATCCTTTTCTCAGGATAACCCATTTTTTATTCTTTACTTTCAAAAAAGAATTCATATTGTATTTTATATAATTCATCATCCGTTGGCTCTTCAAGAGGAATTGCTTGTAATACAACTGTATACTCACCATTTGGAATAGGTATTTGAAATTTATTAGAAAGAATACTCGTTATAACGATACTTTCATTTTCAACTGTAAAAGGAACCGTAATCGTTCTAACTACTTCTTCTTTTTCAATATGTTTCCCTGGGGTCACTTTCACTTCACAAGTATAATCAGAAAGTGCTTCAAAAATAACAGTTCCATCTGCCTTAGCATAACCTCTTTCAAAATCTTCATCAGTCCAATCTACATAAGGCTGCTCACCGTCATAGTTCATCAACATTAATTGCGAATAAGAAATCGTTAACTCCATAGTTCCCCTTCTCCTTCATTATGAAATATACAACTACTACTTCACTTCAAATTTTACTCGCGTACCATCTGGGTATTTATCTAACTTATTCCCTACCCAAGAGCCTGCTCCGCGGTTATCCGCCGGACTTATATATTCAATATGTGCTCCTTTTCCGCCTTCCTTGCACATCGCCATTGGCCATTCATCACGATCATACCCTTTTTTTGATGGATATGGTGCTAACGACAATTTCCTTCTATCTGCAGCACCACCACGATCGATTGTACAAACTTCTGAATGCCCTTCTTTTATAGCATCCGTAATATGTTTTCCTGTCTCTGGATAACGTTCTTTCGGAAATTCTAACACTTGATCATACGTATTCGTTTTCTTTACACTTGTTTCCTCTGGCACAAGTACTTCATAAACTGCTACTAAAATAGACAGAATTGCGATAATTGAAATGATAATACCTTTTAATTGCTTCATGTATACCTCCATGTTTCTACCAGTTTCTTTTCCTCCGTTATTATAACAAACTTCTCCTGTATATGTTTTCAGACATTATTTTAGTTATTCCTTGCCATTCCGCCAAAAATTTTCATTTTTTCACTAATGCTGTAGAAAACTAATAGCCTTCCGACATTCTTTTTCAAAGGAAGTCCTCATAAAAGATTGAAATGATATATACGATACTTTTTGGGGAGGAAATATGATGGAAGCTACCTATAAAACGAAAGATGTCACGAATAAAACAGGCATCCCAAAACATATAGTTCGCAAATATAGTCAGCTGTTAGAGGAACATGGTTATATGATTTCCAAAACAGCTGATGCTCGTATTTATAAACTTGATGATTTAAAACTATTGAAATCTATACACGAAAGAGCTGCTACATTACAAGAAGATATTTCAGAAACGATACCGATTATTTTAAAAGAAAAAGAGGCCCCACCTGTACCAGTTATACAAGATAAGCAAGAGATACAAACGAAAGAAAAAGAAGATGGGCGTAACTTTGAGGAGTTCATGTTAAAACTTGAAATGCTAGCTCAATTAAATGAAGCAATTATTCATCAAAATTCTACTCTAATTACACAAAATCGTTTAAAGGATGAGAAACTAGACGAATTGATGCAACAAGTTTATGTAAAAGAAGGCTCTCAAGAAAAAATGCTTCAAGAGTTAGTCGATCACGCCGCTCAAACAGATGCACTGCAAAAAGAAAAGATGGACTTATTAATGAATCATATGTATAAACGAGAATCCAAACAGGAAGAAAAAATGAATAAACTTGTTAGTCAAATTTATAACAAAGACAGTAACCGTGATGCACAGCTTATGCAAGTTATTCGAGAAATTCAAGAAACAAAAAGAATGGTTGCTGCCTCAAAAGAGCAAAGCTTCTTTCAATCATTTAAAAGTTTATTTAGCCGAGCAAAACAAGAAAAAACAAATGAATAAACAATATAAAATAAAAAGTTACCTTTCATCGGTAACTTTTATTCCTTATTTTGTACAGCTGGTAATATAATAATTGCTTCAGTGCCTTTTCCACTTTCACTCTTATATTCCAATGTACCATTATGCGCTTGTAAAATACTAAATGTTACCATAAGTCCTAATCCTGTCCCTTTTTCTTTTAAAGAATAATATGGTTGCCCAAGCCTTGCTAACTGTTCTTTCGTCATACCAACACCACTATCTTTAACTCTTATTATGATTGTTTCATCTTTTTGAATAGCTGTTACTTTTAAATATCCTTTATTTCCTTGAATTGCTTCAATACCATTTTTAACAACATTCATAATAGCTTGCTTCAATTTTGTCTTATCACCAATCGTATAAAGACTTTCTGAAATTTCAACTTGTAAATATACACCTTGCATCGCTGCAAATGACGACATAAGAGTGGTCATTTCTATTAATTGGGCTGATAAACAAATGTGTTCTTTTTTCTCAATTTGCGGCCTTGCTAAATTTAAGTAATCTGAAATAATTTGTTCCGCCCGATCCAATTCAGCTAATACAAGACGCATATAATCCTTATTCTTCACATCTTCCGTACTTTCTAGCAATTGGATAAATCCACGAACAACAGTTAGTGGATTTCGAACTTCATGTGCCACACTTGCTGCTAACTCACTTACAATATTAAGCTTTTCTGATTTTTGCATCTCTGTACGTAGCAATGCATTTTCATTTAAATATTCAGTTAAATACACCTGAAATACCATTGTCATGACCATGATAAGCGAGGCAAATATAAATCCGCTATATATTTGCGAAATATACGGTGTAAATCCTGTTTCCAAAAGAACATTAATCATGCCTAATACTAAAGAAACAAGCACATAAAATGATGAAATCATAAATGCTAAAATTAATTTCTTATCCCTTGAAAAAAGAGACCATTTCTTTGATAAAAATAGCGGAACTATCAATAGAAATATTACTTCTAAAACTGGAAGAAAGCTCATTCCCTTTAGTAACCATTCATATGCAACAAAAATAACCGCTGGGATTAAACCAACAATCCCACCATATAAAAAACCACTGACAATTGGAATGGGGTGAAAGTTATACCCACACACATTGCCAAAACAAATAGAGTATGTCATGGAGAGAACGAGCGTAACGCTAGATAAAAACATAATAAAGTAACGATTTGGCTTCGGAGGCATTTCTTGATAGCGATTTAAACGAATCGCTTCATATAAAAATAGTGGCAAAATTATGATGGCAATTTGAATCAATAAATCACGGATAAGCTCCATAACCTCTCATCCCCTATATGTATTTTGATATGATTATATCATTTTATAGGTGTATTTGTTTTAAAATTTTGATTTTTCTTAACATATTTGTTAATTCTTTGTTAACAACTCATAATAATTGTTACAGATTTTCGAAATGATTGTAAACCCTGTACCAAATTTCCTTCGTGCAGTATACAATGAATACGGATTACAAAGAAAATATAAAAATACTTTTTTAGACGGACAATTATAGCAAAATACAGCATATAATCCATACTATCTATGTTTACAAATAAGTGATCATTACTTTAGTAGGAGGAAGATAAATATGGCGGGTACTACGCTTGTTTTAAAAGAAGAAAATTTGGTTGTTCTAGAAAATGTTGAAAAATCAGTATATGAAGAGTTACAGCATAAAGCGGGAGATGAAAACTGCACATGTGCTGTAAACGAATCAGTCGTTCACCTTGGCAAGGTATCCTCTGTACTCTGGAATGAAGATGAAATAGATTGGGAATACGGATATTAAAAAGTCGCTTATAGCGGCTTTTTTTCTCTTTTCTCTCTCTTTCTAAATAACATATACAAAGCGTAATCATAGAAAATATGATAAAATGAACTTAATTTTCAAACGGAAGAAAGGGAGATACAATGGAACAATTCATTAACCCTAGAGTGAAGGACATCCAAATTTCTGGAATCCGTCAGTTCTCTAACATGATTCAAAACTATGATAATTTGATTTCTTTAACAATTGGACAACCCGATTTCCCTACACCTTCTCTCGTGAAAGAAGCGGCTAAACGGGCTATTACAGAAAACTATACAAGCTATACACATAACGCTGGTTTACTAGAATTACGTAAGGCAGCTTGTAACTTCGTAAAAGATAACTACGATTTACATTATTCACCTGAAAACGAAACCATCGTTACAATCGGTGCTAGCGAAGCAATTGATGTTGCATTCCGAACGATTTTAGAGCCAGGAACAGAAGTAATTTTACCTGCTCCTATTTATCCAGGCTACGAACCTATTATTCGATTATGCGGTGCAACGCCTATTTTTGTAGATGTTCGTGAAACTGGATTTCGTTTAACAGCTGAAGCGCTTAAAAATGCTATTACAGAAAAAACAAGATGTATCGTACTACCGTATCCTTCTAACCCAACCGGTGTAACTTTATCAACAGAAGAGCTAAAAGATATTGTAGATGTTTTAAAAGATAAAAATATTTTCGTCCTTTCAGATGAAATTTATAGCGAGCTTGTATATGAACAAAAGCATACATCTATCGCTCATTTCCCAGAAATGCGTGAAAAAACAATTGTCATTAACGGTTTATCTAAATCACATTCTATGACTGGCTGGCGTGTTGGACTTTTATTTGCACCAAGTTATTTAGCAGGACACATATTAAAAGTTCATCAATACAATGTAACGTGTGCTACTTCAATCGCTCAATACGCTGCAATTGAAGCATTAACAGCAGCTAAAGACGCACCAAAAATGATGCGCCACCAATATAAAAAACGCCGTGATTACGTATATAATAGACTCACTCAAATGGGATTAACAGTTGAAAAGCCAACAGGTGCATTTTACTTATTCCCATATGTTGGTCATTTGACATCTTCATCATTTGATTTTGCACTTGATCTTGTCAAAGAAGCGGGACTAGCTGTAGTTCCTGGAACAGCATTCTCTGAATACGGTGAAGGCTACCTTCGCTTGTCCTATGCGTATAGTATCGAAACTTTAAAAGAAGGCTGCGACCGATTAGAAGCCTTTCTAATGAAAAAAGCTAAGAGTTAAACTCTTAGCTTTTTTATGCATAATGATCACAAGTTTGACGTTTTAGTAATTTATGAGGAATAATGATACACTTTGCAGTGGATTCTGCATTCTCTACTTTATCAACTAAAGCTTTTGCTGCCTCATATCCTAGCTGATAAATATTCACATCAACTGTCGAAAGTGGAGGGCTCGCAATTTCTGATAATAAAGCATTATTAAAGCTTACAATAGAAACATCTTTCGGTACAACGAATCCTTTTTTAGAAAGAGCACTTAACACACCAAGTCCAATTAAGTCATCCGTTGCCATAATTGCCGTTGGCGGTTGCTGCAGTCCCATTAATTCCTCAACAGCTTGTTGACCACTTTCCCTCGAAAAATCAAAATGTAAAATATATTCTTTTGGTAATACAATGTCTGCTAATTTCAAGGCATCACTCATACCAGCTAAACGATCTCTCGTTACAAGTAAATCTGATCCACCACCAATGAACGCGATTTGCTTATGCCCTAATGAAATTAAATATTCTGCCACTTCTCTTGCAGCTGTATAATTGTCATTATCTACATATGTAATTTCATCTTTTCGATCATATGGTTTTCCTATTAAAACAAACGGGAAATTTTGTTCATGTAAATATTGAATAATCCGATCATTCTCCCTTGAATATAAAAGAATAATGCCCCCAATTTGGCGTCCCTGTACCATCTTTACGACACCATTAAAAATTTCTTCTTCCGTTTCACCTGTCGACATGTAAAGCGCATAACCTTCTACGTGTGCAAATGAACTAATCCCTCTTATAACTTCTGGGAAAAATGGATTTTGAAAAGCTTTACTTGCAGAACTTGGCATAACAAGACCAAGTGTTTTCGTCGTTTGGTTCGCAAGATTTCTCGCATTTAAATTGGGATGATACCCTAATTCACTCATCACTTTCCTAACACGGCGCTTTGTCTTTTCACTTATACTTGGATTATCAGCAATTACACGAGAAACTGTTGATGGTGCAACATTCGCTTGCTTCGCCACATCTTTAATTGTAACTGTCATAAAAATCCCCCTCCTCTCATTTCTCTGCCATTTTTCATATATTTTATCTCGCACTCATTGCAAGTCATAAACTTTCATTTCTTATATCTTGCAAAACTAATCCTATTCTCCCTCTTCATGTATTGTAAGGGATATAGCTATTTTTTCCTATACTATAATATACTATTTATTTCACTTCTTTTCACATGTGATGTCAAATCTCTTTTCATCTCCCTATAAACTTATTTATAGGGAGATGAAAAGAAAAATGGGACGTAATGTCCCATTTTTCATCCTTTTGTACCTCCAGCTGTTAAACCAGAAATAAAGTATTTTTGTAGTGATAGGAATAAAATTGAAATTGGGATCGCAATTAACACAGAACCCGCTGCAAACGTTGTAAATTCATTACCGAATTTCTTCGCAACCATTTCATATAATCCAACTGCTAAAGTATAATTTTCTGGTGTTCGCAAAATAATACTCGCTAAAATGAAATCTGTAAATGGACCAATGAAAGTAAATAACGCTACAACCGCTACGATTGGCTTTGCAAGTGGCATAATGATTTGCCAAAAAATACGAAAATGTCCTGCTCCATCCATTCGAGCTGATTCATCCAGTTCTTTCGGAATCGTATCAAAATACCCTTTCATAAGCCATGTATTCATCGGAATAGCCCCGCCTACATAAATTAAAATTAATGCAAGGTGTGTATCAATTAATCCTGTTAATTGAGCTAATACGTATAAAGCAATTAACGCTGCAAAGTTTGGAATCATTTGCAGAATTAAAAATGTTAATAAACCATTTTTTCTTCCAACAAAACGATATCTCGAAAATGCATAAGCGGTAAAACTAATTGCTAACACTGAGAAAATCATCGTTAAAACACTTACTTTTAATGTGTTTTTATACCATAGTAAGTAATTACTATTCTCTAGATCTAATAACTTACGATAATGATCTAACGTTGCATTTTGTGGAATAATACTTGATCCAGATAAACTATCACCTGGATTAAACGATGAGCCAATAATCCATAATAACGGATAGAAAATGATGGCACACATTACGAAAATAACTAAATAACTTAATGAGAGACGTAACATCTTCTGTCTTTTAATATTCATTTACATCATATCCTCTTCTTGGAATGATTTTGTTCTCTTAAATTGCCATAACGCAACTGTAATAACAATTAACGATAATATCATTGTAAGAGCTGCTGCTTTTCCGTACTGCGCTGAAGTCATCGTTAACTTATAAATCCATGAAATTAAAATATCCGTTCCACCTGCGTCTTGTCCAGCTACAGCAGGACCTCCACCATTAAATAGATAGATGATACTAAAGTTATTAAAGTTAAACGTATATTGCGTAATTAATATTGGTGCTGTTGCATATAACACAAGTGGCAATGTAATTTTACGAAACTGTTGCCAAGCTGTCGCTCCATCTACTGTAGCCGCTTCATATAATTCTCCCGGAATCGATTGCAGTATACCTGTTGTCATCGCAAAGATAAACGGGAACCCAAGCCACGTTTGAATCATAATTAAAGCAATCTTCGCCCAAAATGGATCTGTCATCCAAGCAATCTTTTCAATTCCGAATAAAGCTAATACTTGATTGTTAATCGCTCCGAATGTTTCATTAAACATACCAGAGAAAACAAGAATAGATACGAATGCTGGAACCGCCCACGGTAAAATGAAGATTGTTCGAATAATCGCCTTTCCTTTAATACCAGGCTGATTTACGATAATCGCTAAGAAAATACCAAGTGCAACTTGTAATGTTGTTGCAACGAATGTCCAAATGACAGTCCAAGAGAATACACTTACAAATGTCTCTCTCCACATCGGTAAAGTGAAAATATCAATAAAGTTTTTAAAGCCCACCCAATCTACTAATTTAGCTGGAGGAGAATGATATAAATCATAGTTTGTAAATCCAATTAAAATTACGAAGATGATTGGAAATACGACCACAAAGATAAGTAGTAGAAAACCTGGTGAAACCATTAAATAAGGAAAACCTTGATCTAACAAATTACGATATTGCTCTTTTACAGAATTTAACGGTGTTCCGCTATCACGTTTCTTTCCATTTTGGTATGCATCATATAAGTTAAATGCATATATGCCTAGCCCAAAAGCGATAACGATAAGGGCCAAGATTCCTTCTACTAATAGAAAGACAGAATGGTCACGTGGAACTTCTGTACCAAGCGTTACAATACCCCATAATCCCATATTTAATAAATCAGCAAAGGCTACAATAAAAGAACCTGTTAATACTAGAAAAATAAGACCTTTTACAAATTGTTTATTATACATTTGGCCCACGCCTGGAATGATTGATAACATGGTTGCCATTTTCCTATGCTTTGAATGGTTTAACCCATTTGCTGGTTCCATAGATGTTTGCATGTTCCTTCCCCCTTTTTTCTTCCTACATGGAAGGGAGAGAATTCGTGCCTCTCATATTAGAGGCACGAATTTCACCTTATTTTTTCTTGTTATGATTTGCCTCAATATTACCTTTAATTTGTTTCACTGCACTATCAAGCGCCGCTTTTGGTGCCTCTTTATCTGTAACAACTAATTGAAGCGCATCTCCAGCTGGTTTCCAAACTTCTTGCATTTCTGGAATGTTTGGCATTGGAATTCCATTTTCAGATTGCGTTGCAACTGCTTTTGCAGCTTCGTTATCTTTAATAATTGGATCTTCCATTACTGATTTTACTGGAGGAATTTCTTTTGTTTTCTCAAATCGAATTTTTGCGTTTTCTTCATTTGTTACCCACTCAGTGAATTTTGTAGCTAAATCATTTTGTTTAGAGAAACTTGTTACATGCCATCCTTTAACCCCAACAAACGTTTTCATTGGTTGACCATTTGGTAATTTCGGCATTGGAGCAACGCCATAATCAATCCCGTTCTTTTCCATTGCTTGGAACGCCCATGGGCCATTCATGATAGAAGCTGCTTTTCCTTCATTGAATAGTCCATCAGCAGCAGGCCCACCTGATTCACCGATAATACCTTTTGGGAATAATTTTTCCTTGTACCATTTTTGAAGATATTCAGCACCTTGTACTGCTCCACTATTATTTAATCCAACATCACTTGCATTTGGCTTTCCATCTTTTTCACCAAATACATAACCGCCCATACCTGCCATGAATGCATTAGCAAAGTAGAAGTTATCTCCTAATGCTAAAAATCCGTACTTGCCATCTTTCGTAAATTCTTTTGAGAAGTTAAACAGCTCGTCCATCGTTTCTGGCGCTTTTGGCATTAGTTTTTTATTGTAAATAAAGACTGGTGTCTCAATTGCTTTTGGTAAACCATATAATTTTCCATTATATGTCTGTGCTTCTATTGATGAATTAGTAAATTTACTCTTTACAGCATCATCTGCTTTCACTTCAGAAAGTAAACCTTCTGTTACTGCATTTCCGATTTGATCGTGTGGCAATGTTACAACATCTGGTCCAGTCCCCGCTGGCCCATCAAGGCGTAACTTCTTCACTTGATCTGTCATTTGCATTTCAACAACTTTTACTTTTACTTTATATTTTTCCTCAAAGCTTTTCACTGCTGGTTCTAAACCAACACCTTTTTTATCATCTTCCCAAACAAGAAGATCATAGTCTTTTTTCGCTTTACTTTCCTCTTTTTTCCCTGAATCTTTCGGTCCACATGCAGATAACATACCAATAGATAATGCTGAAACCGTTAATAATGATAATGCTTTCTTCATCCCAAAAACCTCCCTAAATTGTCTATGTACCTCAGTAACTGAAAACGTTTGCATTTAATAGTTTAATTGAAGCGCAAACAATATCTCAATCTATGAAAACGTTTGCGCTATTTGTCTATCATTATACATTCTTTTATTCATTTTGCAAATATTAATTTAAAAATTATGTCATTATACTCTTTATACATTGACTTTATATAAAATGAATACTACTCTTATAAGCAATATTAAAGCTACGAGAAAGGCAATCGTTTGCAATACAGGCTTTATTATTACACTTAAGGGAATACTATGTATAGAGATATTGAAGGGGGATTTTCTATATGTTTAAAGAAGCCATTTATCATAGGCCGAAAGATAATTATGCATACGCTTATGATGAACAAACAATTCACATCCGAGTACGTACTAAGAGAGATGATATTCAAAGCGCCGATCTTATTTACGGTGATCCTTACGAATGGAAAGACGGGAAATGGATATCAGCAAGTACACCCATGAACAAAACGGGTTCTACTGCATTATTTGATTATTGGTCCATTGCAATTGAACCAAAATTTAAGCGCTTACGTTATGGGTTTGAATTAAAATCTGAAACAGACACTCTTATTTATGCAGAGCGAGGATTCTTTTCTAGCATTCCAAATGATGATGTTGGTAACTTTTTCTGTTTTCCATTTATTCATGCAGATGATGTATTCAAAGCACCATCTTGGATTAAAGACACCATTTGGTATCAGATTTTCCCTGAGCGATTCGCTAATGGCGATAGTACGCTGAATCCAGAAAACACGCTTCCTTGGGGAAGTGCGAATCCAACTCCAACTAATTTTTTCGGCGGAGATTTTTCTGGTGTTATTCAAAACCTTGATTACCTTGTTAAGCTTGGCATTTCCGGAATATATTTCACACCTATTTTCAAAGCTCATTCAAACCATAAATATGACACAATTGACTATATGGAAATTGACCCACAATTTGGGACGAAAGAAACTTTTAAAGAGCTCGTTGAAGAATGTCATAAGCACGGTATAAAAGTAATGCTCGATGCTGTGTTTAATCATAGTGGATACTTTTTCGAGAAATTTCAAGACGTACTAGAGAATGGTGAGAAGTCCGCATATAAAGAGTGGTTCCACATTCATGAATTTCCGATTATAACCGAACCACTTCCAAATTATGATACTTTCGCCTTTACACCGTATATGCCTAAATTAAATACAGCTCATCCAGATGTAAAAGAATACTTACTTGAAGTAGGACGTTATTGGGTACGAGAATTCAATATAGATGGCTGGCGCCTTGATGTCGCCAATGAAGTCGATCACAACTTTTGGAGAGAATTCCGAACTGAAATAAAGACACTAAATCCTGAAGTATATATTTTGGGAGAAATTTGGCACGATGCCCTTCCGTGGCTACAAGGCGATCAATTTGATGCTGTCATGAGCTATCCTGTTACAAATGCTCTACTTTCTTACTTTGCTAACGATTCCATTAAAGCAAGTGAATTCATGAAGCAAATTACAGAATCTCTACATTCCTACTCTATGAATGTAAATGAAGCAGCATTTCATTTATTAGACAGCCATGATACTCCAAGAATTTTAACAACATGCAACGGAGATAAAAATAAGTTGAAATTGCTCTATGTATTCCATCTTTCTTTCATCGGCTCTCCTTGTATTTATTACGGGGATGAAATTGGTATGGATGGCGGCATGGACCCTGATTGCCGTAAATGTATGATTTGGGATACTAAAGAACAAGATCATGCATTATTTACCCATATACAAACATTGATTTTATTACGTAAACAACATAAAGCATTTGGAGGACATGGTACTTTTCAATTCATCGAAGCAAATGATGAACATAATTATATTTCTTATACGAAAACATATGAGGATGAAACTATCTTTTTCGTTTTAAACCCTACTAATAGTGAAGTTACAGTTTCACTCCCTCTTCATGTTACTGGTAAGAAAATAATTAACATTTATACAAACGAAGAATTTTCAGCGGAAGCAAGTGTATTACAAGTTACACTTCCTCCATATGGATTCTCCATATTAAAATGGTAATCCAAAAAAGCCTTATGCCAAGTTCGAAATGGCATAAGGCTTTTTCTTATTTCAATTTGAACACTATCGCTTCATACGGACGTAATGGAATGTTATCTATTGATCCGATTTCTACATCGTAATTGTGTATAAATAACTCTGATTCACTATAACTAATATCCTTAGGCATTTCAAATACACTTTCATCCGCAGTAAAGTTTGCAATGACAAGTAGTTTTTCATCTCCATATGTTCTTACATAAGCAAAAATAGAAGGGTCATTATCTAATATTAAATCATATGATCCATACACAACTATTTCATTATTTTTGCGTAGTTCAATTAATTTCTTATAGTAATAAAAAATTGAACCTTCATCTTGGATTGCTTGTTTCACATTAATCTCTTTATAGTTAGGATTTACAGTAATCCAAGGTTCACCTTTTGTAAATCCAGCGTGATTCTGATCATTCCACTGCATCGGAGTTCTAGCATTATCACGACCCTTTATATAAATAGATTCCATTACTTTTTCTATATCTTCACCATGGTCTATCACTTTTTCTTTATACATATTTAACGTTTCAATATCTCGATATTCATCAATTGATTGGAATCGAACGTTCGTCATTCCAATTTCCTCTCCTTGATAAATATATGGCGTTCCTTTCATCATATGAAGAACTGTCGCTAACATTTTTGCTGATTCAATGCGATACATTCCATCATTACCAAAACGAGATACAACGCGAGGCTGATCATGATTATTCCAATAAAGGCTATTCCATCCGGTATGCTCTAATGCTTTTTGCCACTTTGTTAAATTCTCTTTTAAAGTAAGAAGTGAGCATGGTTTTACATCCCACTTTCCACCTTCTCCTGAATCTAAATCCATATGTTCAAATTGGAATACCATTTGCAACTCTTTTCGTTCTTCTCCAGTATACAATTTCGCTTCTTCTGTCGTTACACCAGGCATTTCACCAACCGTCATAATATCATAATGCGATAATACTTCCTCATTCATTTCATGTAAATATTTATGAATGTTTGGACCGTTCATAAAATGCTTATGACCTGAAACATACCCCTCTTCTTCTGTTTCAACAGCTGGTAATCCCTCTTCTTTAGAAATAAAATTAATAACATCCATACGGAAGCCATCAATTCCTTTTTCTAACCAAAACTTCATCATTTCATAAACATCTTGTCTTACCTTTTCATTATCCCAATTTAAATCTGGCTGTTTTTTAGAAAACAGATGTAAATAATATTCATCCGTCATTTCATCATACTGCCATGCAGATCCACTAAAAGCAGCTCCCCAGTTGTTCGGTTCTTTCCCTTCTTTTCCAGGGCGCCATATATAGTAATCTCTATATTTATTATCTTTTGATTTACGTGATTCAATAAACCAATTATGTTCATCCGAAGTATGATTAACAACTAAGTCCATCATAAGTTTCATATTACGTTCATGCATTTCATGTAATAGCTCATCCCAATCTTCCATTGTTCCGAACTCGTTCATAATTTTACAATAATCGCTTATATCATAACCATTATCATCATTTGGAGATTCATAGACTGGTGATAACCAAATCACATCAATCCCTAACTCTTTTAAGTAATCTAGCTTTGAAATAATCCCTTGAAGATCTCCTATACCATCACCATTACTATCCATAAAGCTACGAGGATAAATTTGATATACTACACTTTCTTTCCACCATTGTTTTTCCATTATGCTACCCCATTTCATTCATCATTCATTTTTCTCTTTTTTAAGGCGCAAACGTTTTCATTAATGAATGATAACAGATTCTATCTCAATTTAAAATAGCGCTTACAATTTTTATTGTTCTTTTTCTAAGAAAACATATGAAAACCACTAATAAATCTCCAATAAATGAAAACGTTTTATTTTTTTATTTATTTTTTGAATCTATTCGTTTATAATGAACTCAAAGAAAACGTTTGCATAATTATTTCTAGGGGGAAATACCATGGCAGAACTTAATTTAGAAAACATTTATAAAATATATGATAATAACGTAACAGCTGTAACTGATTTTAATTTACACATTCAAGATAAAGAATTTATTGTATTTGTCGGTCCTTCTGGATGCGGAAAATCTACAACATTACGAATGGTAGCTGGACTTGAAGATATTTCAAAAGGCGAGTTTTCAATTGATGGTAAACTAATGAATGATGTTCCTCCAAAAGATCGAGATATCGCTATGGTATTCCAAAACTACGCTCTTTATCCACATATGAGTGTATATGATAATATGGCATTTGGATTAAAACTTCGAAAAATACCAAAAGATGAAATCGATCGTCGTGTGAAAGATGCAGCAAAAATTTTAGGACTTGAACAATATTTAGATAGAAAACCGAAAGCATTATCAGGTGGACAGCGCCAACGTGTTGCGTTAGGTAGAGCAATCGTTCGAGATGCAAAAGTTTTCTTAATGGATGAACCATTATCAAACTTAGATGCTAAACTCCGTGTTGCAATGCGCTCAGAAATTTCTAAGCTACATCATCGCCTTGGAACAACAACAATTTATGTAACACATGACCAAACAGAAGCAATGACTATGGCTTCGCGTCTTGTCGTTATGAAGGATGGAAAAATCCAACAAATTGGAACTCCAAAAGAAGTATACGAAACGCCAGAAAACATTTTCGTGGGTGGATTTATCGGCTCACCAGCGATGAATTTCTTCCGTGGTAAATTGACTGAAACCGATTTCGTTATAGACAATACTATAAAAATTAAAGTATCTGAAGGAAAAATGAAGATGCTACGTGAACAAGGCTATGTAAATAAGGAAATTGTTTTAGGTATTCGCCCAGAGGACATTCATGATGAACTACTATTTTTAGAAGCTTCGCAATCTACTGCCTTCACAACAAAAATTGAAGTCGCTGAATTATTAGGTGCTGAATCCATTTTATATATGAAACTTGGAAATCAAGATTTTGCAGCACGTGTAGATGCAAGACATACATTTTCACCTGGTGATCAAATTAAATTAGCATTTGATATGAATAAAGCACATTTCTTTGATAACCAAACTGAACAACGTATTCGCTAAAAAATTTATCTTTACTATACACATACAAAAAAACCGTCCACATATATTGAGGGCGGTTTTTATTATTATACTAGGGCTTCTACTGTATGAAATGATTGTCCTTTTGTGCTAATAATACCGAAAATCGGTAAATCACTAAGCACCACTTCTTCTTGCTGTTTCATAAAAGATGACGTTAATTGTTTTATCTCTATCCAAACGTCATTAATACAAAGTACATTGGAATCGTTCTCTTGTTGGCGAGAAAAAATAGAATCTATTTTATATAAACCTGCATTTTGAAAAAGCATATCAATGCGACTGAATGCATTCAAAGTAATGCTAATAACGCGTTGCCAATCTCCTTGCTTTCCCATATCATAGGATACAAAAAGTGCCTCTCCGCCTAGATTCATAATTTCCTCCACTGTTGCTTGTCCACTCTCTTGATCAATGTCCGTCACAATAACTTTTGCGCCTTGTTTAGCCAACAAAAGAGCTGTATTACGTCCAATACCGATGCCACCGCCAGTTACGATAGCAACTTTTCCTGCAAGCTTCATTTTCATTACCCCTTCTATAAGTCTTACCGTCATTCAGTATACTCCTTTATAAGATTAATCTGCAAGCAAGAAAAATTGCTATTTTACTTGTAAACGTTTACTTTTTATCCTTCTTTTTTCTTATTATTACGCTGATCGAAAACTAAACCGATGAAAATTAAAATCCCCCAAAAGATTACACTACCTCCAGTCATTTTAATCTCCCCCTTATTATATAAAGTGAAATTTTAATCAGCCCCAATATGGCGGAATAAAGATATTATTTTTAATTATTATATAATTTTCTTAATTTTCAATCTATTATAAATAGAATTAACACATTTTAGCTTTTCCTTACTGTAAACATTCCCCATATACTTATAAAATCAAAAAGACCCTTTTATATATAAAAAGGTCTTTTTTTCATTATACAAGACTTATTACTTTCGTTTTTGTAATTAAATCCTGAAAACCACAATTATCTTTGCGGAACAACATCATATATATATTACATATTAATGGAATTCCTAATAGCAATACGTTCGGTAATAACACTACAAAAAATCTTATAATTAATGTTTGCAACGTTAGCTTTTCACTCTTCAATGAAATTAATTTTATTCTCGTTACCTTTTTTCCAAGTGTAACACCGTTCCAAATAAAGGGTAACACAATAAAATATATCGCCATTAATATAAAAACTACTGCGAAATCATATCTAAAATCACCTAAGCTTATATTAAAGCGCTTAAACATAGCACTATAGTTTCCGGTCATAATAGCTACTACTACACCATACATAACCGAGATTAAAAACATGTCAATTAGGGAAGCACCTATGCGATTCATTACAAGCGCTGGACGATGCATCTTTAACTTCATTTTATGTCGACTCCTTCATATCCTTCTTTACCCGTCTCATCGTACCACTTCTAAAAAACATTGTAAACTAGCCTTTCTCTTACTTTTCTTGTACAATTTGTTACAATAGCATTATAAAGGAGGTTCCCATATTGAAAAAATGGATAATCCTATTCGTCGCCTTCCTATTAACTGGTTGTGCAGGAAACACAGGTCACTTAACTTATACGGTTAACGATGAATACGAACTCATACGTACTTCTGGAAATGCATTTGAACTTTTCCCCTCGCAAGATGCTGTATATGCCACACAATACATCCCTGCAAAAATTACAGACATTGCTTGGGATGATAAATACATTATTGCAAAACAAACCGAGGAAAAATCAGATCCGAATAACCCTGACGCAGCAATTGCAAATAAAAAAAGTGAACATTATTGGATTATTGACGTAAAGCACAATAAACGTTTCGGTCCCTACAATGAAAAGCAATTTAATGAACAAAAAGATGCGTTTAAAATTAAGGTGCCTTTTCAAAATGTAGATTCATACATAAAAGAAATAAAAAAACAGTCAGCATAATATTTGAATGCTGACTGTTTTGCCTTACATTATTTTAGTGAGATGTTAAACGTTTGTGGCTCTTTTACAACATCTTGTGTTTCTGAATCTCCTGCAAGTAAATCATCAGTTGTAAACTGAATATCTTTTACCTTGTCTTTTCCATCGTCAAGTATTAAACCAATAATACCATCTCTTGTTTCACCAGGCTTATAGTCTTCTCTTGATACATTTTTTGTACCAACTAACGTATCTTCGTCATATAAAAAGTTTTGAGTGGCTACTTTAAAATGTTGCTTACCATTAATCATAACATCATTCATAGAGAAAAATTGCATATTTTTATTTCCGGTATTCTCCACTTTATATGTAATCTCAACGTAACGAATTGTATTACTAATCTCTGTTCCACTTAGCGATGCATATAATTCTGCATCTTCTTGGCTTACTTTATCCCCTAATCTCCGTTTTACTTCTTCAGGGGTTAGTGCCGTGTATACTTTCAATGTTTTTTTTGCCTTTTCACTCATCTGTGATAAAGAAATTACTTTCACATCTTGTACGTGAATTTTCATTGGCGCTACTTCAAATGTTTGATTCACAGAATGCATCTGCTCTAACTTAAAAGTACCCCATCCTGTTTCTTTCACTTTTTGTCCTACTTTTTTCAGCTCACGCCCACCATATTCTTTTGTTTCAGGAATAGATTCTTTCTTCTTCGGTTCAGCTTTCTTTTCTTCTTGATGGAAGCAACCACTTAACATAAGAAGAAAACTACATAAAACAAAAATACTTTTCCATGCTTTCATCATTTCATTTCTCCTAACGCTATCATTCATGAATATAAAATTAGTCCCTGGCTTTGTAAACTATAGAAACAATGACAAGTCCACAAAATGAACTTGTCAGTCCAGATACTATTATACCTCCAATTTGGAAAATATGAAAATAGGGATCTAGGAACGCGTGCACGATAAATATAATAGTTGCTACAACAATTACTGAAACCCAATACTTTCTTTTTTCCGAAGCTAAAATAAGATCTTTACCCATTTCATTTCTATACTTCCGTAAAACGTATACTAATAGTAGAACACCAATACATGTACTTCCATGTTGCATATATTTATAAACAGAGATACCGTACCATTCTCTTTGTAATAATGGTATTTTCATAACGAAATAGCCTGTCTTATGAGTGAATGCATCCCAAACAACATGCGTGAGCATACCGAATAATGCAGAATAGCAAAATACAAAGAATTCTTTCCAGGTATGTAGCCCCCACCTCTCATCTATTGCATATGAATAATAACCAGCAAACGGTTTAGGTAAATGCGTTATAAACGGCTTTTTTAAAATGTAGTGATATATGTATGCGAGTAGAAATACAAGCGGTAAATTTAAATATAAGAACCCGAGCCATTTATGGCCAATAACACCATACGGTCTAAAGTGTAAAAAATATTCAAAGTCAGGCGCCATACTACCTAATATAAGAGCCGTTACTGAAATATGTTTAGAATGCTTTTTCGCAAAAGGAAGAACTGCTGCTGGATGTGCAAATGTAAACGGCATACTTTAACTCCTTCTCACATTTTCAATAGAATACCATATATCATAACGAGAGAGTGGATCTTCATGCAATATTTATTTTCACATTGGAATATGATAGTTTAAATGATATAATCCACATAAAATATTCAGAAAATAAGGAAGGAATTCAGGTGTCATTAACACTTGTATTTGCCGCCTTTTTAGAATCAAAATCCGTTATGAATTGAGGTTTATATATTGATTGACGTACCCTTTTTACAAAATGTTACATTAAAAAAAGAAAATATCCCTAGTTTTTCCGCATATCCTTACTGCTTACCTGCTATCCGAACATTACAATCACTAGTTTTTCATCCAAATGTAACATTCATTATTGGAGAAAATGGAACGGGTAAATCAACATTACTTGAAGGAATTGCAATTGCGTTAGGCTTTAATGCAGAAGGTGGAACGAAGAATTTCCGCTTTAGCACTAACGATTCACATTCATCTTTACATGAATACCTTCGAATTTCCAAAAGTTTCAATACACCAAACGACGGTTTCTTTCTTCGCGCTGAATCATTTTATAACGTTGCTTCTTATATTGATGAAATAGATGCTATAAAATCTTACGGCGGCGTTTCACTACACGAACAATCTCACGGCGAATCATTCTTTTCCTTATTTATGAACCGTTTTTCAGGACAAGGTTTATACATTTTAGATGAGCCTGAGGCAGCTTTATCACCAATGAGACAACTTTCCATGCTTATTCGAATGCATGAGCTAGTGGAACAAGGTTCACAATTTGTTATTGCGACGCATTCTCCTATTTTAATGGCCTACCCTGAATCCACTATATATTCTTTAACACAAGAAGGGATTCACGAATCCACATTAGAAGAAACTGAGCATTACCAAACGACGAAACTTTTCTTTGAAAATCGTGATCGATTATTTCATCATCTATTTGAGTCGTAAAAAAAGAAGCAGCAATAGCTGCTTCTTTTTTATAGTGCTTCTATAAATAAGGCAACCCCGATACCGCCACCGACGCATAAAGAGGCAATTCCTTTTTCTAACCCACGTCTTTTTAATTCGTGAATTAAACTTACTGTAATACGAGCCCCTGTACAACCAATTGGATGCCCAAGTCCTACGCCACTACCGTTTACGTTCACTTTTTCACGGTCTAAGCCTAACTCTTTCTCTACAGCTAAATATTGAGCCGCGAAAGCTTCATTAATTTCAAGTAAATCTGCATCTTCCAATGACCAATCTACTTTTTCTAAACCTTTACGAATTGCTGGTGCTGGTCCAATACCCATAATTTTCGGGTCTACTCCAGCTACTGAATATCCAACAATTCTAGCTAACGGTTGTAAGCCTTTTTCTTTCGCTTTTTCTTCGCTCATTAATACTAGAACTGCACTTCCGTCATTCAGGCCAGATGCATTACCTGCAGTTACAGACCCATCTTTACGGAATGCTGGTTTTAACCCTGCTAATTTTTCCGCTGTAATATCTGCACGTGGATGCTCATCCTTCGAAAATACTACTTCTTTTCTACGTTCTTTTATTGTAATAGGAACAATTTGATCGTCAAAGTGTCCAGACTCGATTGCCTTCAGTGCCAATGTATGACTGCGAAGAGCAACTTCATCTTGTTCCTCTCTTGTAATTTCATATTGTTCAACTAAATTTTCCGCTGTTTCACCCATCATAATATGGTGAATCGGATCTTCTAACACTTCCCACACCGTATCACGAATTTCTCCGTGCTGTAGACGTTGTCCCCAGCGGTGCTGTTTCAATGCATAAGGGCTCGAACTCATCGCTTCTACTCCACCTGCAACAACAACATCACTTACACCTAATTGGATTTGCATTGCAGCTGACATAATTGCTTGCATACCTGAAGAACATTGACGTTGGATTGTATATCCCGTAACTGTGTCAGGAAATCCTGCCGCTAATGCAGCTGTTCTCGCTGTATTTGCTTCATCAGTTCTTTGAATACAATGACCTAAAATTACTTCATCAACTTCATGTGGTTCTACCCCGCCTCGTTTTACAGCTTCCTGAAGTACAGGAACAGCTAATTCTACTGGCGTTACATTTTTTAGCGCTCCTCCAAAAGTTCCAATTGGCGAACGAACTGCAGCTGTAATAACAACATTATGCATTTTGTACTTGCCCCTCTCTTATGTACCCTAGTAAGTTTTTAGGTGAAATTCCATAAGATGTATATCTATAACTATCATACTATAAACATACTAAAAAATCAAAATATTTAATATAATAAAAATAGAAGGAATTAACCTTCTATTCTGTCAGTGCATATAAAAACTTTTGCAAAATTTTCTCTGTCGTTTCATTCAATTTTGGCAACTTATCTACTGGAAAATATTGAAGTTTCAACCCTTCATGATCGAGCTTTAATTCCCCGCTCACATGATGTGCCTGATACAGATGAATGACATTGAAAATTTCATCGCCATTCGGATAACGGAAATATACTTCTTTTCCTGATAGAACACCAAGAAATTGCATTATTTTTGCAGTTAACCCCGTTTCCTCAAATAACTCTCTACGTGCCGTTTCTTCTGTCGTTTCACCCAGTTCCATCGCCCCGCCAGGTACACCCCAATCATATGTATCTGAACGATATTGAAGCAATACTTCTTGTTTATCATTTAATATAATGATTGCTGATCCTACGAGAATAAGCGGTCTTGTACCAACGACTTTTCGTAACTCTTCAATATACCCCATATGTAAATTCCCCTTTCCCTAACCTCCCTTATCATAACAAAATTTCTCTCTTTTTGTTCATGTAATTTTAAAGAAAAAAAGGAAGCTTTCGCCTCCGTTTTTTCATCTTTATTTCTTAAAACTTTCATATTTTACAGCTTCAAAAGCTTCCTCAATTTCATCATTACGATAATGGACATATGTAAAACGACCCAATTCTACTAATCTTGCTATTTCCTGTAACGCTTTATGCTGCTCATATGTTTCTTTCAGCTTAATATGTACATAAAACTTCATTAAAGGATGTTCATATAAAGGTTCTCCCACCTCTACATATACATCTTCAACCCCTTGTACAACTCTTACATAACTCGCAAATTGATAAAGTGCTTCTCTGTCTGAAACGATTTTTAATGTATACATATATTCTCCCCCTTTCCTTTACTATATCAAAAAGACGACCACACCATGTTATAGAACTATGAAATTTTTTCGACTTGTCATCTATATATTCAATAAAGAAGGCGTTTATCCATACATGACATCTTTTTCCCACATATATTATAGGAAGAACTTTTTTCATTTGAGGTGTTCCTTATGGATCCATACGTCAATATATGTATTTGCATTACTCCCGGCGCCGATATTTCTGATGACCGCATCGCAAAAGATTTAGCTGTTGCAGAATCAATTTGGCATCCCATTACATTTCAAATTCAAGAAGTAATTGTATTAAATGAACTTTTCCGTTTTTTTGACCGTGAAATCAGTTATAAAAATTCCATTCAAAGTCAAGAAAAACTGGCATCCTTTTTCCAAACATGTGTAAATGAAGCTCCTGAATGCGACCTTTATATTTGTTATATTGGCAGTGATTATTTCAAAGAAACAGCAGTAATTGCCTGCGCTTATTCTTTAGCAAAACAACAGCAACTTACTGGCTATATCGTTTTAACAAATTCAGCTGCTCCTATGAAAAATATATATACGCTCGCTCACGAAATTGGTCATATTTTATTTACAAGACGTATTCATGGAAAACTTACTCATGCAGATCCTCATTCTCCAACCGGCTCGGAGCACCACCCTTCTCCAACAAATCTTATGTATCCGATAGTCCCTCGTCCAGAAAACGTTCATATTCATTCCTTATTAACAGCAGAACAAAAAGCGCTCTCTTTACAAAGCTCTTTATTACAAAGAAAAAAACAGTAACCCTCATGTTACTGTTTAAAACAACTTATTCCAATCAACAAAACAAATCCCGGCTGCTAGAAATAAAAATAGACAACTAAATGTAAATGTAATCCCTCTAAAAATCCCTATATAATATTTCTTTGGAAATAATTTTTGGTATATCCAGAGCAGCCGCTTTTTATTGAATTTCTAGTTCATACTTTTTCTTTCTTCAATTTTTAAAGACCATTTCATTAATCCATATATACTTCCATACATAAGTAAGACCTTTGCAATTCCCCAAAATACATTACTTTCTTCTAAGTCTTTAAATAAGAACATAATCATAAGAGGAACAATTAGTACAAAAACACCCATCCAGCCAAGAACATATACTTCACCAATAAGAAGTAATAAAAAGATAATTGCTGCTAATATATATGTTTGCATTGTCGCCAATTGCAATACAGGTGTCCCATACCATTTATTCATAAACATCAATAACACCAATAATAAAATAGGAACCATTACTATTACATAAATCATTCCAAATTCTACTAATTTACTTTTAAAAGAAGACATTCTAAATGCAACAATCGTTCCAATAATCGTAATGATTAAAACGATAGGATAACCAATTAACTGTACATTTGTTAAAGCAAATTGTTGATCGGGGCTTCCAAATAAAATATTTGTCAGTAACCAATACCCACCAATACCAATAATCATCCCTAAAATACTTTTTATGCTCCCGCTTTTATCCTTCTCCATCTCTTTCGCTAATTCTTCCGCATACTCTTTTGGTGAGTCACCAAATATGTCACTTACTGTCTTTCCCTTTTTTTCACCTTCTATTAAATGAAGCTCTGCATCTTCTAGAAAAGCGTCCACATCTTCTTCTTTAATCCCTTTTGTTATTAAATATACTTTCGTATCGATTAAAAACTTTTCACCTTCTTTAGAAATCTTCATTATAACCCCTCCCTTATTTAACCATTTCTCTTCTATTTGTTTTCATCATAATTTCAACAAAAATTAAAATAAATAAACTTCCATATAAACATATAATTTGAAATAACATTGGCATGAGATCTTCAGATGTAAATGTTTTAAACATTAACATAATAGAAAGCGGAATGATTAAATATAAGTTTTTAAACCATCCTTCAAAATACATATTTATCACTACTGTGATGATAAAAATACCACCAGCCAATAAATAACTTTGCATTTGAGTGAATATAAACATTTTTGTAGGATATATCACATCTAGTACCATAATAACTCCCATTAAAAACATTGGCGCTATCATTACTAAAAACCACATAGAAAACCACGTTTTTGAAAAACTTGTTACAAAAGTCATTTTGCGAAGTAGAAAATTAGGACCTATAACAACTAAAATAAATGAAAAACTGTAACCGATACACTGAATAAGTGAAATCTGTAACATTCCATGATTCACCATTAAGATAGAAGCAATAATCCAAAACGATACGATATTCATTACTGTAAAACCAATTTGCTTCCACGTTTCCTGTCTATCCCTTTCCATCACTTTTACAAGTTCATCTGCATATTCTTTCGGTGAGCTTCCGAAAATATCTTCTACACTCTTCCCCTCACTCTCAGCTTCTATTAAATGCAACTCTGCATCTTCTAAAAAGTTTTCAATATCACTTTCTTTTACACTCTTTGCCGTCAAAAATAATCTCATATTTAACAAAAACTTTCGCGCTTCACTTGATAGCATTATTTTTTTCTCCCCTTCCCTTCAAGTAGACGCTCTACACTACTTTGCATCGCTTCCCAGCGATCCATAAATTTACCAAGTGCTTCCTCGCCTTTTTCTGTTAATGTATAATATTTTCTCTTTGGACCAGATGGAGATTCCTTCATTACGCTTGTTATTAGTCCTTCTTTTTGCATTCGTATTAATAACGGATAAATACTTCCCTCACTCGCCATTGTAAAACCATACTTCGCTAGCTTTTCACTCATTTCATAACCGTATATTTCGCCTTCAGAAATAATAGCAAGTAAGCATCCTTCTAAAATCCCTTTCAGCATTTGACTTGTCGACATAATTTAAATCCTCCTAACGATATTTTTTTCCAAATGTTTGCAGGAATTTCATTATAGCTTCTCTAAATAGAGCACTATGAAAACTTTATTATGAAGGGATGTTTTTCATCATGGTTACAAATCGAGTTGTCTTTTTAACAGGTGCTGCAAGTGGTATTGGTTATGAAATGGGAAAGGCTTTTGCAAAAGAAGGTGCAAAAGTTGTGATTACCGATCGACTTGAAGAACGTGCAAAAGAAGCTGCTGAACAATTACAAAATGAAGGTTTTCAAGCTATCGGTTTAAAATGTGACGTTACATCTGAAGAGGAAATTACAGCAGCAATTTCTCAAACAGTTGATCATTTCGGTTCATTACATATATTAATTAACAACGCAGGGATGCAACACGTTTCACCCATTGAAGACTTTCCAACTGAAAAGTTCGAGCTACTAATTCAAATTATGCAAATTGCTCCGTTTATCGCAATTAAGCATGCCTTTCCGATTATGAAACAACAAAAATATGGTCGTATTATTAATGTCGCTTCTATTAACGGTCTTGTCGGATTTGCTGGAAAAGCTGCCTACAATAGTGCAAAACATGGCGTAATTGGATTAACAAAAGTTGCTGCTTTAGAAGGTGCTACGCATGGTATTACTGTTAATGCCCTTTGCCCTGGTTATGTCGATACCCCTCTTGTACGTAATCAACTACAAGACTTAGCTACTACACGAAATGTACCACTTGAAAATGTTTTAGAAGATGTTATTTATCCACTCGTCCCACAAAAGCGCTTATTACAAGTACAAGAAATCGCTGATTATGCGATGTTTTTAGCGAGTGAAAAAGCTAAAGGTATAACGGGACAAGCTGTTGTTATAGATGGTGGTTATACCGCTCAATAAAAATAAAGTTTGCTCAAGAAGAGCAAACTTTATTTTTATTCCCGAGGATCTTCGTACTTTAGTAATTGCCGCGGGAGCTTCTCAATTGCAACAATTACCCCCTCTAGTTTACTTTCAATACGGTGGAGTAAATATAATGTTACAACAATCGGAAACCCTACATTACCTATCATCTTGATCCACTCTTCCATCCTCTTCCCCTCCTTTCATTATATAAGTAAGAGAAAACACTGCATTTAGGCATAAAAAAACAAGCTATTATGTATTAGCTTGTTTTTCAAATAATGATGCAATTTCTCGTTTATAGTCCCCGCGTATAATACCTTTCTCAGTAATAATTCCTGTAATTAATTCATTCGGCGTTATGTCAAATGCTGGATTATAAACATCCGTTCCAATTGGTGCTACTTGTTTTCCAAAGATTTTCGTAACTTCTGTTTCATCTCTTTCTTCAATAATAATTTCAGCTCCAGTTTCTTTCGTAACATCAAATGTTGACAGTGGAGCAGCAACGTAAAATGGGATATTAAAGTGCTTTGCTAAAATAGCTAAATTCATTGTCCCTATTTTATTTGCCGTATCTCCATTTGCGACAATTCGATCCGCCCCTACAATAATTGCATTTATTTCTTTCGTTTGAATAGCATGAGCTGCAGTATTATCTGTAATAAGGGTCACATCAATATTTGCTTGCTTCAATTCCCAGGTCGTTAAGCGACCACCTTGTAAAACTGGTCTCGTTTCACACGCATATGCATGTAAACGCACACCTTTCTCTTTTCCAATATAAAAGGGAGCTAATGCAGTTCCATATCTGGCAGTTGCGATACTTCCAGCGTTACAGATTGTTAAAATATTATCGCCATCTTTAAAACATGTTAACGCATATTCCCCAATATTTCGGCACACCTCTTCATCTTCCTGCTGAATGCGAAGCGCTTCTTCTTCTAATGTTTTTTGTGCTTCTTTTATTGTAGTAATCTCTCGAATAGATTCTCTCATACGATCAATTGCCCAAAATAAATTTACTGCTGTCGGGCGTGACGTTCCTAAATAATTACAATCTCTATTAAACTTCTTTTGAAATTCTTCAATATGTACAGTGTTATATTTTTTTGATGCAAGCGCCAAGCCAAATGCAGCTACAATTCCAATTGCAGGCGCTCCTCGTACTTCTAACATTACGATGCTTTTCCAAACCTCTTCAATAGTCGTCAATGTTTTGTATTCTGTGCTATGCGGCAATTTCGTTTGATTTAATACCGCAATTGCATCACCTTTCCAGCTTACAGATCTCGGAACAGTAACAATTGTACTCACGCTTTTACGCCCCCTGAAACTGTCTGTTGAAATAATGTTCGAAACAGTTGAATATCAGCACTTTTAGATTCATATTTTATTAGTTCTTTACCTAAGGATAGCGCTTGTTTCTTAGCTTGAATTCTTGTTTCTTTATTTTCTATTTCATCTAAATCTGCTACATGAGCTAAACCAATTGTTCTACGAATCAGTTCACATCCGGCAAATCCAACTGCATCAGTAAAGATATTTTGCAAAATAATTGGTAACCATTGTTTTTCTTTCGTATATGCTTCTACACCTTCTCCAATCCATAACTTTGTAAAAGTTTCTACAAAATAACTCCACGTCTTTTCTATATGGAAAAATAGTACACTTCTTTTTTCTTCTTCTCTAGATAAAGCATTTAATAATAGATTTGCAATAAATTGACCTATGTCAAATCCAAATGGGCCATATGTCGCAAATTCTGGATCAATCACTTTCGTTTCAGAAGGTGACGAAAAAATACTACCAGTATGTAAATCACCATGAATAAGAGTTTCTTTTCTTGTTAAGAACTTATATTTATATTGTGCTACTTTTAGTTTTAACGTTTTATCACTCCAAAGTTCATCAACCACGAGCTGTAAATCTGGCTCATAATCATTTGTATCATAATGTCCAAACGGATCTGTAAACACTAAATCCTCTGTAATTTTACAAAGGTCCGGATTTACAAAGGTACCTTCTAGTACCCTCTTCTCTTCTGACTGTAAACCAAAATCTGAAGTATAAAATAAAACATGTGCTAGAAAACGGCCGATATGCTGGGATAAAAGCGGATATTCTTCTCCGTCTATTAATCCTTTTCTTGTAATTGTTAGTCTTGATAAGTCTTCTATTACCGTTATCGCTAACTCTTCATCATGACTGTACACTACTGGAACATAATCCGGTACATACTGCGCAAAAATTTGTAATGCCTTGCTTTCAATCGTTGCTCTTTTTATAGACAATGGCCAGCTTTCACCAACTACTTTCGCATAAGGCAGTGCTTGTTTTATTATAATGGATTTCTCTCCATCATCTAATTTGAACACGTAATTTAAGTTTCCGTCTCCAATTTCATGACAAACGACATTTGCCTTCGCTTCAAAATAGCCATGATCTTTCGCATATTGTACAGCTGTTATTTCTGTTAATGAATAATATCCCATCGTCTTCTCCCCCTTTTTAAATTCAGAGGTTTTTCTAACATAGAAAAACCTCTTTCCACTAAGAAAGAGGTTTGAAGTTTATCTTCTCCCCTCTTATCTGCCAGAAAGTTTTACTTTCTGCTGGAATTAGCACCGTGCCTTTTGGCGTAATAAACGCCCCATTTCACAATGGTATTACGGTCGGTTGCTGGGCTTCATCGGGCCAAATCCCTCCACCTGCTCTTGATAAGAGTTGTATAATTTTTTTGAATTTTTAACTTTATGTTGAAGACTATACCAAGAATAAAAATCACTTGTCAACATTTTATTTGTATAATTCTGGACGGCGATCCGCAAAAACTGGAATTCCTTTACGTACTTCTTTAATTTTCTCGAATTCAAGCTCTCCAAATAAAATTGATTCCTCTTCATTCGCCTCTACTACAACTTCACCCCAAGGGTCCACAATTAAAGAATGACCCGCAAATACATTATTTGGATCCTTTCCTGCTCTATTACACGCAACAACATAACACTGATTTTCAACTGCTCTTGCTTGCAATAGCAAACGCCAATGTGCTAAACGAACTAATGGCCATTCTGCTACAACAAATAATACTTTTGCCCCTTTAGCAGTATGGACACGCATCCACTCTGGAAAACGAATATCATAACAAATTGTTCCAGCGCATTCGACATCATCTAGCTTAAATTCGCCCGTACCATTACCGGCTATTAAATATTTATGTTCATCCATAAGCTGAAATAAATGTACTTTACTATATTCGTTGACTAGCTGTCCTTCATTATTTACAACATACATCGTATTTGTAACGCCTTGCTCTGTTTGCTTTGCTATAGAACCACCAACAATATGTATATCATATTGCTTCGCCCATTCTATTAACTTTTCTTTCGTTTCCACTCCATCCCTATCTGCAATTTCAGAAAGTCTCGTTAAATCATATCCTGTTGTCCATAGTTCTGGTAAGACGATAACATCTGGCCTTTCCTTCATAGCTTCGCTTATTTTATTTTTAGCATTCTCAATATTTTTTTCTACATCTCCAAAAACAATATCCATTTGAATACATGCGACTTTCATTTTTTCAGCCCCATTCTTATTTTTTTCTTTACAAAATACTGGAAAGATTATATCATTTGTCACTAGAATTGTAACAACTTTCAAAAGAGGTGGAAAGTATGAAATTATTTAAACCTTCTGAGATAGTAACATCATTGCCAACACAATTTTTCGCTTCACTTGTTGCAAAAGTTAACAAAGTCGTTGCAGCTGGTCACGATGTTATTAATCTAGGTCAAGGTAATCCAGATCAACCAACACCGCAGCATATCGTAAAAGCTTTACAAGATGCTGCCGAAAAGACCATTCATCATAAATATCCGCCATTTCGCGGACATGAAAGCTTAAAGGAAGCCGTGGCTACATTCTATAAACGTGAATACGGCATCGAATTAAACCCAAAAACTGAAGTTGCTATTTTGTTTGGCGGGAAGGCTGGACTAGTAGAATTACCGATTTGTTTTACAAATCCTGGTGATACGATTCTCGTTCCGGATCCAGGTTATCCAGATTATTTATCCGGGGTTGCTTTAGCAAAAGCACACTTTGAAACAATGCCGCTTATTGCAGAAAATAACTTTTTACCAGATTATACGAACATTGATGACTCTATTGCAGAGCGTGCAAAATTAATGTTTTTAAACTATCCAAATAATCCTACCGGTGCTACTGCATCAAAAGATTTTTTTGATGCAACCATTCACTTTGCTAATAAACATAATATATTAGTTGTTCACGATTTTGCTTATGGCGCTATCGGATTTGATGGTCAAAAACCTGTTAGTTTCTTGCAAGCAGATGGTGCGAAAGATATAGGAATTGAAATTTACACATTATCAAAAACTTTCAATATGGCTGGCTGGCGCATCGCTTTTGCTGTAGGGAATGAAAGTGTGATTGAAACAATTAACCTATTACAAGATCATATGTATGTTAGTATATTCGGTGCAGTTCAAGATGCTGCTCGAGAAGCGCTATTAAGTTCACAGTCTTGCGTAATAGACCTTGTAAATAGTTACGAATCTCGAAGAAACGCTCTTATTTCAGCCTGTCACTCAATTGGTTGGAATGTAGACATTCCAAAAGGATCATTCTTTGCATGGCTTCCCGTTCCAAAAGGATATACCTCTGAGCAATTTTCTGATATTTTACTAGAAAAAGCACATGTCGCAGTTGCTCCTGGTGTTGGATTTGGTAAGCATGGGGAAGGGTATGTCCGTGTTGGTCTCTTGCATGCAGAAGATAGATTACGAGAAGCCATTAATCGAATTGATAAATTAAATTTTTTCAAAAAGTAATTGACAACACGAAAAATATCTGACAAAATTCAGTTATCTTAAAAATTTAAACATTTCTAAATACTTCTTATCAAGAGCAGGTGGAGGGACGAGCCCGATGAAACCCGGCAACCGATCTACAATTGTAGACACGGTGCTAATTCTCGCAGCATTACGCTGACAGATAAGGAGCTGGTTGTAAAAAAACCTCTCCTTAGCTGAGAGGTTTTTTTATTTAACTAGGAGGTTATAACAATGAGCGGAATTATAGCGACGTATTTAATCCATGATGATTCACATAACTTAGAAAAAAAAGCTGAGCAAATTGCACTCGGTTTAACAATTGGCTCTTGGACTCATTTGCCACACTTATTGCAAGAACAATTAAAGCAGCATAAAGGCAACGTCATTCATGTTGAGGAATTAGCTGAACATGAATATACCAATTCGTATTTACGTAAAAAAGTAAAACGCGGAATTATTAAAATCGAATATCCGCTATTAAACTTCAGTCCAGATTTACCAGCGATTTTAACGACTACATTTGGAAAGCTATCACTTGATGGCGAAGTAAAACTAATTGACTTAACTTTTTCAGACGAGTTAAAAAAACATTTTCCTGGTCCAAAATTCGGGATAGATGGTATTCGAAATCTTTTACAAGTGCATGATCGTCCCCTTTTAATGAGTATTTTTAAAGGAATGATTGGACGAAACATTGGGTATTTAAAAACGCAATTACGCGATCAAGCAATTGGTGGTGTAGATATAGTAAAAGATGATGAAATATTATTTGAAAATGCATTAACACCACTTACGAAACGCATTGTATCTGGAAAAGAAGTTTTACAATCTGTCTACGAAACATACGGTCATAAAACGTTATATGCCTTAAATTTAACAGGACGAACTTTTGATTTAAAAGAAAATGCTAAACGTGCAGTGCAAGCTGGAGCTGATATTCTATTATTTAACGTATTTGCTTACGGACTAGATGTACTACAATCACTTGCAGAAGATGATGAAATCCCAGTTCCTATTATGGCACATCCTGCTGTAAGTGGTGCTTATTCAGCATCCAAGTTATATGGAGTTTCATCACCATTATTACTTGGAAAGCTACTACGTTATGCTGGGGCTGACTTTTCATTATTCCCATCTCCATACGGAAGTGTTGCGCTAGAAAAAGAGGAGGCTCTTGCTATCTCAAAATATTTAACTGAAGACGATGCATTTTTCAAGAAGAGCTTTTCTGTTCCGTCTGCTGGTATTCATCCTGGTTTCGTTCCCTTTATTGTACGAGATTTCGGTAAAGATGTTGTTATTAATGCTGGCGGCGGGATACACGGACATCCAAATGGAGCGCAAGGCGGCGGTAAAGCTTTCCGTACTGCAATTGATGCTACTTTGCAAAATAAACCACTCCATGAAGTAGACGACATAAATTTGCATAGTGCACTACAAATATGGGGAAATCCCTCTTATGAGGTGAAATTATGAGTATTCAAGTATTTTGTGATTTCGATGGCACGATTACAAATAATGATAACATTATGTCCATTATGGAAAAATTCGCACCACCAGAAGCCGAAGAAGTAAAGAATAAAATTTTATCACAAGAACTATCCATCCAAGAAGGTGTTTCTCGATTATTTCAATTAATACCTACTAATCTGCACGATGATATTATTCAATTTTTAATAGAAACTGCTGAAATCCGTAGTGGTTTTCATGAGTTTATACAATTCGTAAAGGAAAATAACATTTCTTTTTACGTGATATCAGGTGGAATGGATTTCTTCGTCTATCCACTCTTACAAGGAATCATTCCAAAAGAGCAAATTTATTGTAATGAAACAGACTTTTCAGCAGAGTTTATTACAGTTAAATGGCCTCATTCTTGTGATGATCATTGTCAAAATCATTGCGGATTATGTAAATCATCATTAATCCGTAAATTAAGTGATACAAATGACTTTCATATTGTAATTGGAGATTCTATTACTGATTTACAAGCCGCGAAACAAGCTGATAAAGTATTCGCTCGCGATTTTCTTATTACAAAGTGTGAAGAAAATCATATTGCTTATACACCGTTTGAAACATTTCAAGATGTGCAAGCTGAATTAAAACTTTTGTTGGAGGTGAAGGCATGAAACAACTTTTTCGTCAATGGTATGACTTAAGCGAGTTAAAAAAAGAGTTAACAACACGAAATTGGTTTCCAGCAACAAGTGGTAATATTTCTATAAAGGTTAGCCATGAACCACTTACTTTTCTTATTACAGCAAGCGGTAAAGATAAAACAAAAACCACTCCAGATGATTTTCTATTAGTAGATCATGTAGGAGTTCCCGTTTTAGAGACTGAATTACGCCCTTCAGCAGAAACAATATTGCATACACACATTTATAACAATACGAATGCCGGGTGCGTACTTCATGTTCATACAACTGATAATAATGTCATCACAAATTTATATAGTGATGCAGTCACCCTTCAAAATCAAGAAATTATTAAAGCACTCGATATTTGGGAAGAAGGTGCAACAATTCAAATTCCTATTATTGAAAACCATGCCCATATCCCAACGCTTGGAGAAAACTTCCGAAAGCATATACAAGGAGATTCGGGTGCAGTATTAATCCGTAACCACGGTATTACTGTATGGGGCCGAGATAGCTTTGATGCAAAGAAGAGATTAGAAGCTTATGAGTTTTTATTCCAATTTCATATAAAACTATTATCAATTCAAGGAGGCGTTTCTAATGGCGCAAATTCGTATTCATGAAGTAAATACTCGTATTGAAAATGAAGTGGAAGTATCTAAATTTCTACAAGAGGAAGGCGTTTTATATGAGAAATGGAATATTTCTAAACTTCCTACTCATTTAAATGAAAATTATTCGTTAACAGATGAAAACAAAGCTGAAATATTAGCTGTGTTTTCAAAAGAAATCGCTGATGTTTCAGCACGCCGTGGTTATAAAGCACATGATGTAATTTCACTTTCAAATAGCACCCCTAACCTTGACGAATTATTAATTAATTTCCAAAAGGAACACCATCATACAGATGACGAAGTTCGCTTTATCGTCAGTGGTCATGGCATTTTCGCTATTGAAGGTAAAGATGGGAAATTCTTTGATGTTGAACTTGAGCCAGGCGATTTAATATCTGTTCCTGAAAATGCAAGACATTATTTTACCTTGCAAGATGATCGCCAAGTTGTAGCTATTCGTATTTTTGTGACAACTGAAGGCTGGGTTCCAATCTATTAAGGTAGTTAGTTGAATAAAAGGACTTGGACCCCCTTTTCCAAACTTTTATTCACTCTACATATATACATCCTCCTATGGAACAGGCTTATTTCATTTTGAAATAAGCCTGATTTTTTATTTACTTGAAAGTACTATTTCATCACAAATTTAACACCCTGATTTTTCAAGTGCATTTTTCGAACATTTGTTGAACATTTATTGAATTTTTTCTGAAAATTCTGTTTTATATGTGATATACTACAATTAACTAAGAAGGAAAATAATATCGCAAACAGAGGGGGATAATCATGAGCTTACTTATCGCACTTATACTTGGAGTTACATGTGGAGCATTTCCTGTTATTTTAGGAGCTATTATGGAAGAGTTAGAAATTGGTGTTTTAGGATTTGTCGCATCTTGTGTAAGCGCTTTATTATTTGGTTTATTCGGCGCTATTCCTGTTTCAATTCTGTGTGCTTTTTATATAATACGCCATGCTCGTACAAAACAATTTGGCCCTAATCACATCGCACAAATTATCCCGTTCCCGGTTGAACGATGCCGCCGGGCTTCTAACTTATAATTATAAAAATTAAAGATGACTAAATAAATAAAAGTCCTCATTTGAGGACTTTTATTTATTTTCTTCTAGAAATTGAAACAATTCTTGTAGATGTAGGGCATCTTCACCATAGCTAATAGATACATAAAATATGCCGTCAATCTCAGCTTGCATATAAAGATCCACTCCATCACGATCATATTTCAATGCTAAATAAAACTCCATTTCTTCTAACATCTTTTTTGAGGTTCGAATTACATAATGCCCCTTCTCATCTCTTCCATATTCAAATTCTGGTTCAAAATCATATTTTTGTTTAAAAGCTTCTTTTTGTCTTTCATTAATTTGCATACAAGTAGCTCGCTGTACAGTATCAATCATCTCATCAAACTTTTGAAGGTCCACCTCGTTTACCCCCTTATATATTTTTTATATAATACTTGTGTTCCACTATTTTCTTCGCCATCCTTAATTAACTCTTCATACAATTCTTTCGCCAAACTTAAGCCTGGGACTGGTAATTGTAATTTTTCTGCTTCCTCTAAAGCAATTTTCATATCTTTCATAAAATGCTTTACATAAAATCCTGGCTCAAAGTCTCCTTTTAACATTCGAGGAGCTAAATTACTTAATGACCAGCTACCTGCTGCTCCTGTTGAAATACTCTCTAACACTTTATCTGGATTCAGTCCAGCCTTCTTCGCGTAAGCAACAGCTTCACATACTCCAATCATATTGGAAGCAATGGCAATTTGATTGCACATTTTTGTATGTTGTCCACTCCCAGCTGGTCCTTGTAATTGAATGTTTGTTCCTAACTTTTCAAGTAAAGGTAAGCATCTATCATATATTTCTTTCTCTCCACCTACCATAATTGCGAGTTTTGCTTCTTTCGCGCCAACATCTCCTCCTGAGACAGGTGCATCTAACGTATATATTTTTTTGCTTTTTGCAACTTCATTAATACGTTTTGCTAAAGTAGGTGTAGATGTCGTAAAGTCAATTGCTATCGTACCTTCTTTTGCATGTTCTATAATTCCTTCTATACCAAAATACACTTCTTCTACATCATGTGGATATCCAACCATTGTCATTACAATATCAACTTGCTTCACTAACTCTTTTGGCGTATTACACCAATTTGCACCAGCTTGCACTAAAGAATCTGTTTTTGCTTTCGTTCTATTATATACATATACTTTATGACCATCTTGCATTAAGTGATAAACCATACTTTTTCCCATTACGCCAATACCAATGAAACCTATTGATACAGTTTTATGTTCCATTTTCTCATCCCCTTTGTTCTAATAAATCATTTACCATCTTTCGGAACTCTTTATTAAAGTCATCATCCATACTATTTTTCACATTTGAAAATAACATAACAAAAATTCCTTTTTCTTTATTAAAATTATTGAAAGTGTTCCAACCAGATAACACACCATGATTATGAAAATAATCTGGATATATATATAAACTAAATGCATATTTCCGTTCTGCTGAAGGCGAAAACATTGCTTGTATACTTTGTTCAGAAAGAAGTTTTCCATTTATAATTGCTTCGTCTAACTTCTTCATATCTCCAACTGTCGTATACATCTCACCACAACCATATAGCCAATCCATGCCTAACTTCTGCGCTGGTACAAGCTCTTTATCTTTTTTCACATAACCCTTTGCAAAATTTTTATCTCCAGGTACCATATTTCCCATACCGGATTCATGCATATCTGCTTTTATAAATATGTTTTCTTTTATGTAATCTCCTAAAGGTTTTTTGGAGATATGTTCTATTATATAAGCAAGAACCATATAATTATAATCTGTATATCTCCAACCTGTTCCTGCAGGAAATTCTAAATTTTGACGTCCAATCCAATTAATTAACTGTAAACGGGAAGCAGCATTCACATTTCCTTTCGCATGTTCAGGTAAACCAGAGGTATGCGTTAATAAATGATATAGCGTAATATTTTTATTCTCCGGAAATGAAGGAATATATTTATTTACATTATCTTGAATATTCAATTTACCTTGTTCTTGCAACTGTAAAATAGATGTGGCAACAACTGTTTTCGTAATAGAACCGATACGATATTTTGTTTGAGGCGTATTTTCTATTTTATTTTGAACATCAGCATACCCATATCCTTTATTCAATATAACATGCTCTTTATCTGTTACCAAAACTGTTCCATTAAATTGCTTTCCGACTAAATATTGATCTAATTTTTGAGATATGCTAGCATAATCAATTTGTTGCTCTTCTTTTTCTTCTATATTCCCTTGTACTTCCGATTCAATAGTAGGATTCACTTTAGTTGTTAATACAGTGTTTTCCTTTATATTGGGGCTAACAAGAAAATAGTATACTCCGCCGCCAACTATAGCAGACAGTGAAGCCATCACCATTACTTTTTTTATCATATTGATCCTCCATAATTCCTTCGCTAAAAATTATCCCCCCTATTCTATTATCAAACAATAAAAAAAAATCGCAACAATTTGTTGCGAAAAATTACATTTTTTCTTTTCTATACACACATACTTGATTCTTTCCATTTTTTTTCGCTTCATATAATGCAATGTCCGCTCGTTGCATTAATTCTTCTCTTGTAGTTCCTTGTTCATATAACGCAACTCCAAAGCTAGCTGTTAACTTCGAAATTCCAGTAAATTGCTTTGTTTCAATAAAGAATCGTAATGACTCCGCAACTTGAAATGCTTCCTTTTCTACTGTATTTGTCACTAATATAATGAATTCTTCTCCTCCCCATCTTGCAAATACATGTTGCTGCTCCACTTTAGATTTCATAAGCTCTGCAAGTTGTATTAATGCTAAATCGCCAAAATCATGACCATATGTGTCATTAACTGTTTTAAAATTATCTATATCAAATAAAATGATTGCTATTTTCTCATCACTACGTATTACCTTTTCCCATTCTACCTCTAGTATTTGTTGAAACTTTAAACGATTATAAATCTCTGTCAATGAATCTATCATAGCAAGTCTTTCTTGTTCTTGATAGATTTCATCTAATTCTGTAATTTCCGTGCACTTTACAATAAATCTTGATAAATCTTCTGGCAATGGTGTCGCACGTAATAGAAAAGTAGATACTGCCCCTTCATAATTTAACATCTTAATTCTTCTACCACTAGATAAAGTATCGTCTAGCCATGTTATATCATGCGTCGTCGAGTAGTATCCATTTTCTCTAATAAAATGTTCAGCAAATACTAAATGTTGCTCACGATAGGCAAACAAATTTTCATATCCGAAAAAAGCTAAAAAATTTGTATTACAATCAACTATTTCATCATCTTCTACTATAAATAATAGATCATTTTGAAAATCAAACATCGTTTGAAGCAATTCCTGCTGCAAACTAACTTGCCTTACTAAAGAAAGTTGATACAAACTCTTATTCACTTCCTCTAACACTGCTTGCGGAGTTACAGGAGCTATTACAATATTACGTATTCCTAATGCAAGTACATCTGTGAATTCTTTTGTTATTTGTTGATCCCAAATGACAATGAATGTACTGTGCGGAGTATACATATTCTTTATATATTTTATTTGAGAATAATCTGTTACATACGTAATGATAATGTGTGGTTTCGTTCTTTGAAATAATAGTTCGCCCTCTTCAAAACTATTTGCTATAAACATACATTTTGGATGGATATTTTCTACCGTTTGTTGATGCTTACATCCATTTTCTATATAAAGGACATTTAACTGCAGATCTTGTAACACATTTTGGAAAACCGTATTCTCTAATAAAAAATGTAGTATGTTCATCACTAGTCTTCACTCACTTCATATATCTTGTTCTACTGAATTCCTCACAAACTTTTTTAAAAGACTGGTCTCCAATAAACTTTAATTTGTGAGAGATACATATTAACAAGCTAATTGAGAATGTTATCTTCGCTTTTCACTCTATAAATTCCTTTTTTAGTGTATGATTGTAGGAATTGTATCGTTTGTATGAATGCCCTAGCTAAATTTTAAAACTTGACAATTAAAATAAAGATATTATATTCTTAAATTCGATAACTTACAAAATGTAAGTAGTGTATATTATTTTTTTGAAAATAATTCGATATACAATTTGGAGGATATACAATGACAAACGACAACTTTTTTGATGTTCTATATGAACGCACATCTACACGTGCATTCAACCCAAATAAAGAAATCTCATCTACAGAATTACATGAGATTTTAAAAGCCGCAGCACAAGCACCTTCCGCTTGGAACTTACAACACTGGAAATTCCTTGTTTTTCAAGGTGAAGATGTACAAAAACGATTACACCCAATAGCTTATAACCAACAACAAATTCTTGATGCTTCTGCAGTAGTCGCTATTTTAGGCGATTTAGAAGCTTATAAAAATGTTGAGCCGGTATATGGTCCAATTGTAGAACAAGGATTTATGAAAGAAGAAGCAAAAGAACGCTTAGCTAAAAATATTGAATCTGCATATGCTCGTGAACAATTCCCAAGAGATGCTGCCTTTTCAAATGCATCTTTAGCAGCAATGCAACTTATGCTTGCAGCTAAAGCAACTGGTTGGGATACTTGTGCTATTGGTGGCTTCAATCCACAAGCACTGACCGACGAATTTAACGTTTCATCTCGTTACGTTCCAATTATGCTTATTACAATTGGTGAATCAACTTTAAAAGGCCACCCTGCACCTCGCATGAGCGTAGAGCAAGTGAGTGAGTGGGCAAAATAATAAAAAACGAAGGTAACTACGTTGCCTTCGTTTTTTTATTTCCTGTCATACTTTTGTAATATTACTACAAATCATTCGACATTTATACTTATGGGAAAGTATATTCTATTCCCTCCTCATAAATAAACGTGACGTTTCGTGTCGAATTTTGTTAAGGTGTTGAAATATACCCGTGTATTTTTGTTACAATTGTGATACAATGATAACAAATAGATAACAAGAGAGGGATTTTCATTGAGTTCATACGGAAGCTTTATCGCACTTTTATGTTACATAGTAACTGTACTGCTTCTATATTTTATTGGTGATGCCGCAAACATCTCCATTTTACAATTTCCAAAAGAAGAAGCATTCCAATTAGAATCAGAAAAACATACTGCGCGATCCATTGTGCCACTACTCCTAGCTCTTCCTGTATATATCATCGTTTTATATAAAAGTAAAAAAGTGTAAAGGCTACCCATTTCATTTATTTCGGTGGTTTTTACATTTTTTTGTTATATTCCCCCTATTTTAAACATCATTCCATACTAAACACCCAGCTAGTCATTTAAAATGAGAAAATCCCCTAGAAAAAATTCCACTCTCTGTCCAGTCACTAACTACCGAACTTACATAGATTATAAGTGTGAAGGGGGTGATGAGGATTATGTTTGGATCATTTGGATGCTGTGATAACTTTAGAGACTGTCATCATCGTGAAAGAGAGTGTGACCATCGCGAACATCGCGAGAAAGAGAGAGAAGTAGTTAGACCACAACAACCAGCTGTATGTAACGTACTTGCTAGCATTTCAGTTGGAACAGAGCTTTCTCTTTTAAGCATTAGAGGTAATGGCACTTTCAATAATGTAATTTTTGAAGGTTTCGCTAACGGTGTTGCTCTTTTCTCTGCTTTAGCTCGTAATAACAAAGATAACAAAGATAACAATAAAGACGATAAGAACAATCAAAATCGAAATACTTTTACTGGTATTTTACGTGTATGCCCAACTGATATCGTTGCAATCGCTATCTAATTCTGTTTCTTATCCTCGATAGTAAGCAAATAAGATTTACTTTTCTCATAGAAAAAACCTGAGACCGATTTCAAATCGGCTCAGGTTTTTTTATTGATTATATGCTTTTAACTAGTTCAACAACTTCTTCAGCAGTTGACATCATTAATGCTTTTTCTGCTAATGTTTCCATTTCTGTTTTTGACAACTTGCTTAGCTGTGTTCTTGCAGGAAGAATAGATGTTGCACTCATACTGAACTCATCTAAACCTAATCCTAATAATAATGGGATAGCAAGTGAATCGCCCGCCATCTCACCACACATACCAGCCCATTTGCCTTCTTTATGAGCAGCATCGATAACCATTTTTACAAGACGTAAAATAGATGGGTTATATGGTTGGTATAAGTAAGATACTTGTTCGTTCATACGGTCTGCAGCCATTGTGTATTGGATTAAATCATTTGTTCCGATAGAGAAGAAGTCAACTTCTTTCGCGAATTGATCTGCTAATACTGCTGAAGCTGGGATTTCAACCATCATACCAACTTCAATAGAATCAGAAACAGTTGTACCCGCTTCTACAAGTTTCGCTTTCTCTTCTAATAAAATCGCTTTCGCTTGACGGAACTCATCAAGAGTTGCAATCATTGGGAACATAATTTTTAAGTTACCGTATACGCTAGCACGAAGTAATGCACGAAGTTGTGTACGGAACACATCTTGCTCATCAAGACATAAGCGAATTGCACGGTATCCTAAGAATGGGTTCATTTCTTTTGGTAAATGTAAGTATGGAAGCTCTTTATCTCCACCGATGTCAAGTGTACGAACAACGACTGGTTGACCTTCTTTTACACCTTCAAGAACTGCTTTATACGCTTCGAACTGCTCTTCTTCTGTTGGAAGATTGTCACGGCCCATGTATAAGAATTCTGTACGGTATAAGCCAACGCCTTCTCCGCCATTATCGATAATACCTTGTACATCATTTGGTGTTCCGATATTTGCAACAAGCTCAACGTGATGTCCGTCACTTGTTACAGTAGCTTGGTCTTTTAATTTAGCCCATTCAGCTTTTTGCTCTTCAAATTTCGCTTTCTTTTCTTCAAACGAACGAAGAGTTTCTTCTGATGGGTTTACGATTACTTCTCCATCTAAACCGTCAATGATAACGATATCGCCGTTTTGGATTTTCTCCATAACAACTTTCGTACCAACAACAGCTGGAATTTCCATAGAACGAGCCATAATTGCAGAGTGAGATGTACGTCCACCGATATCAGTAGTGAAACCTTTTGCATACTTACGGTTTAACTGAGCTGTATCAGATGGTGTTAAATCTTCAGCAATGATGATTACTTCTTCAGAAATTGTACCAGGATTTGAGAAGTTAATTCCTAGTAAATGTGCAAGAACGCGTTTTGTTACGTCACGAATGTCCGCAGCACGTTCTTTCATATATTCGTTATCCATGTTTTCAAACATAGAAATAAACATTGATGCAACTTCATCCATTGCAAATTCAGCATTTACTTTTTCGCTATTTACTTTATCTTTTACTGGGTTTACTAGTTCTGGATCATTTAACACTAATAAATGTGCTTCAAAGATCGCAGCTTTGTCAGCACCTAGCTCAGCAAATGCGTGGTCCTTAATAGCTTCTAATTCAGTTTTTGCTTTCTCAAGCGCAGCGTCTAAGCGTGCAATTTCTGCAGCTTCGTTTGTAATTGATTTCTTTTCGATGTTAAATTCAGGATTTTCAAGTCTGAAAGCCTTTGCAATAGCAATCCCACTTGATGCAGCGATCCCTTGAATGTTAAGAGTCATTATTCTCCTAATCCTTCGTTTTTCATAGTTTCTTCGATAGCTGCTAGTGCTTGAGCTGCATCATCACCATTTGCAGTGATTTTAATTTCTGCGTTTTGTTGAATGCCTAAAGACATAACGCCCATGATTGATTTTAAGTTAACGTTCTTTCCGTTATACTCTAAGTTAATGTCAGAACCGAATTTGCTTGCAGTGTTTACAAGTAGAGTTGCTGGACGAGCATGAATTCCTGAGTCGCTAGTTACTTTAAAGATTTTTTCCATGATAATTTATCTCCTTTAAATTACAGTATTTTTTAGTTGTATAGACGTGAGTACTACACCATCTATTGTATATAATAGGCGATGTTCGGTCAACCACATCGCCTATTATAATTATAAACATTTTGCGTCAAATTCCTACTGAATGTCAATAATAGCGGTTTCGCCCTTCTTAACATTTCCATCTTTTTTCAATTCGACTTGTTGCCCTTGTTGTAAGTTTGTAAAGACAATTGGTGTAATGATAGATGGTGCATTTTCTTTTACAAATGCAAGATCTACTTTTAATAATGGTTGGCCTTGTTTCACCTTGTCACCTTGTGCTACAAGCGCTTCAAAACCTTCACCATTTAATTTTACAGTATCAATACCGAAGTGGATTAAAATTTCTTTTCCGCCTTCAGATTGAATGCCAATCGCATGTTTTGTAGGGAATACATTGACAATCTCACCGTTCACTGGAGAAACTACTGTTCCTTCAGTTGGTTCAATTGCAAATCCGTCTCCCATCATTTTTCCTGAGAATACTTGGTCAGGTACTTCTGTAATTGGTAAGATTTTTCCTTCGATTGGTGATACAATTGTTTCATTTTCATCAACTTTTTGAGGAGTTTCTTCCACTTTTACAGGTTCTTCTTTTTCAACATGAGGTGTACGACCTGACATAATATCATGAATTTGTGATTTTAATGTGTCAGATTTCGGCCCGAAAATAGCTTGAATGTTATTTCCAACTTCAAGTACACCAGCTGCTCCAAGTTCTTTTAAGCGGTCTTTGTTTACATTCTTTTGTTCGTTAACTTGAACACGTAAACGAGTAATACAAGCATCTAAAGAAGCAATGTTTTCTTTACCACCAAGTGCTACTAATACTTCACGAGGAAGTTCGCCTGCTTCTGCTTTTCCTGCGCCGTCATTTGCATTTGCCACTTCACGACCAGGTGTTTTTAGATTCCATTTGCGAATTGCAAAGCGGAATCCGAAGTAGTAAATAACTGCTAGTACAAGACCAACAATAATTACCCACCACCATGCTGTACGGCCTGGTAATACACCGAATAATAGGAAGTCAATTAAACCACCAGAGAATGTCATACCAATTTTAACACCTAAAATTTGCATTGTCATAAATGATAGACCAGCAAATACAGCGTGAATTCCGAATAATACTGGCGCTACGAATAAGAATGAAAATTCAAGTGGCTCTGTAATACCTGTTAAGAAAGATGTTAATGCTGCAGAACCTAAAATACCTGCTGCTAATTTTTTATTTTCTGGACGTGCTTCATGGTACATTGCTAAAGCTGCTGCTGGAAGACCAAACATCATGAACGGATACTTACCAGTTGTAAATGTACCTGCTGTTAATTCTACACCGTCTTTTAACTGTGCCATAAAGATTTTTTGGTCACCACGGATTAATTCGCCAGCTGCATTTGTATACTGACCGAATTCGAACCAGAACGGTGAATAGAAAATGTGATGTAATCCAAATGGAATTAATGAACGTTCAATTAAACCGAATATAAATGCTGCGATTGTTCTATTTGCATCAATCATTTGATGTGAGAACGTGTTTAAGCCACCTTGAATGTATGGCCAAATGAAGCACATGATAATACCTACTATTAAAGAAAATGTTGCAGTTGCGATCGGTACGAAGCGCTTACCTGCAAAGAAACCTAAGTATGATGGTAATTCAATGTTGAAGTATTTATTATAGCAATATGCCGCTACTATACCGACGATAATACCACCAAATACTCCTGTTTGTAGCGTTGGAATACCTAATACGTTTGCATACGCTGGATCTGCAAATCCAATTTTTACTGGGTCTGCTCCAGAACTTGTTACTTTCACTAGCTTATCTACTTCTAAGAACACACTCATCGTTTTGTTCATAATTAAGTAGCCGACGAATGCTGCTAAACCAGCTACTCCGTCTCCACCAGCTAAACCAATTGCTACCCCAACTGCGAATAATAATGCAAGGTTAGCGAAAATAATATCACCAGATTGTTCCATAATTTTTGCAACCATTACGAACCAATCTGCTTTTAAAGCAGGAATAACATTTGTTAACTGTGGATTTTGAAATGCATTACCAAATCCAAGTAAAATACCTGCCGCCGGTAAAATCGCTACTGGAAGCATTAACGCTTTTCCGACTTTTTGAAGAACACCAAAGATATTCTTAAACATGGAAACCCTTCCTCTCTTATCTATATTGATACCTTCCGACAAACGCCAAAAAGACATGAGGAAAAAAAGATAGAACGATAGCTATACAAAGGGTAGTATATCCCTTTCTCTAGCTTACATTCCTTACTTTTCTCCACTCATGCCTGATCGAATCAGTAACACGTGTCAAAAATAGGTTTACGTATAAGTTCACTATAATTAAGGCAAACGTTTTCGTTACTCACCTTAATGTGTTTGTCGAAATTTGTATAACTTTGCAATAGTTATTATACATAACTATTGTAAGCGATTCAATCATTTTTTTTAACGTTTTCATTTTAGACAAAAATATATGACTTTTTACACATGCTCTGCCTTTACTAAGCGTTGCAAGTGCATCGTTAAATAAATACTTTCAGCTTCATATACAGGTAGTTGCAACTCTTTTTGCATGACCTTAACTAGCTTCCAAGCCAAGTTATAGCAAACTGGATACTCCGCCTTTAATAAATCAGCAAAACTTTGCGATTCTTCTACTTTTTCTCCTTTTTTCACCCTCTCAATGGCATATTGAAGATGACGAATAAGGCGTAAATAATGAATGCTCTCTTGGTCTAATGTAATTTGTAAGTTTGTCTCAATTAAAGATACAAGTTGTGCAATGAGACGGGAGTTTTGATTAACTGAAGATAAATCAGAATTTGTAAGCGAACTGTAAATGTGAAGTGCAATAAAACCAATTTCTCCTTCTGGCAATGTAATTTGCAAACGAGAATTTAAAAGTTGTACAACACCTTCCGCAATTTCATATTCCTCTGGATAGAGCATTTTTGTTTCAACTAAAAAAGGGTTATCAATTGTAAGTCCTTGTTTTAACCTTTTAATCGCAAATGAAATATGATCCGTTAACGCAATATGAATATGTTCATTTAGTGGAGATTTCGCTTTTTCTTGAATGTACAGCATAATATCGTTCATCAATTCAATTAATTTTTCACTAATATGCGGCACTAATAATTTGTATTGTTCACGATCACGTTCATTTTTTAAGACAAACATTTTTTCGATTTGTTCTTGCTCCAATACATCTTTCGCTTTTTTCCCAAATCCAATTCCTTTACCAATCACTACTACTTCCTCGTGTTCCGGATGGCTAGCAATGATGACATTATTATTTAAAACTTTTTTAATTTCTAGATAATTACTCATATAACACCACCCTCGTACTTAAATAGCCTACTTTTATGTTACAGAATATTCTTCTTTGTCGTCAATGTAAAACATCTGCCATTTAATAAAAATTCATTTTTTAGACATGTTTATATATGATGCGTATAATGTAAGAGCAACTGTACATAGAAAGGAGATAACAGCATGATTAAAATGTTTGTAAGTGATATCGATGGTACAATGATGCAACACGGAGGTCTTATTGATGAACAAGATGTTGCGGCACTACGCAGCCTTGCCGAACAAAATGTTATTCTTTGCTTCGCTTCCGGAAGACTTGATAATGAAATTGCAGACTTAATGAAAGCTGTAAATACAAATTTTCATCGCATTAGTGTAAATGGTGTTTTTGTATATACACATGAAAATAAACAACTATTATCTGCAACTTTTGATTCCAGCATACTTCCCGATTTGTTAGCTATGACGAATGAAGATCCTTATTTCCGTTATGTAAGTGATGAGCATAATTATTACATTGAAGAGAAAACACCTTTTATTCAAGAACTTGAACAACAAGTAACTATGACTTCTGTTGAAGAACCAAACTTACTACAGAAGATTGATGATACAATTTTCCCAAATAAAATTTCTGTCGGTGGAACAAAGGAGAGCTTACAACTCCTTCAGAAAAAAATTGATGAAAAATTCCACGGGAAAGTTAGTACTTTCATCTCAGCAGAACAATGTTTAGATGTAATGCCACCGAATGTTAGTAAAGGCTCTGCCATTTCTGTTTTATTAAATGAGTTTCAAATAAAACCTGAGGAAATTGCTTGTATAGGGGATTCTTACAATGATATTCCTATGTTTTCTTTAACTCCTCACAGTTTTGCTATGTCACAAGCAGATAATGCAGTAAAAAATCACGCTCACTATGTAGTAAATCACGTCAAAGATGCTGTTAACCACGTAATTGCTCATAATAAAAATACGACTCATTCCTTATAAGGATGAGTCGTATTTTTATTTCTTTACATGTTAACCATTTTCAATTCCACTGTACTTCACAAACTGAAATATACTATTTGTTACGTGCGATATTCGTAATAAATTTATAACGATCTCCACGATAAATACATTTCACGTACTCTAGCGGTACCTCACCTTCTGAATATGACCATTGACGCATTACAAGTACAGGCGCCTTTTTAGGAATATGCAGATGTTCAGCTTCATTTTCCGTCGCAACGGAAGCTTCAATTGACTGAGTAGCGCTAACAAGTTTAAAGCCCAGTTTTTTCTCTAAATGTTCATATAAAGATTGTTGCAATATCTCTTCGTTAATATCTTTTACAAGAGCTGGCGACAAATATGTCGTCTCAAAAGCAATCGGTTCATCATCAGCTAAGCGAATACGCCTCACTTCATAAACCGATTCCCCCTCCTGTATTCTCAACCGGTCTGCTATTTTCGCAGTAGCTGGAACTAGGCGGAAACTAAGTAATTGACTACTTGGGTTCATCCCACGAGAAATCATGTCTTCTGTGAATCCCGTCATTCCTTGCAATTTTTGTTCCACTTTCGGAAGTTGGACAAATGTTCCAATTCCACGCTTCCGATATAAATAGCCCTGTTCCACTAAATTATTAATCGCCTGTCTGATTGTCATTCGACTCACTTCGAACTTATCACAAAGTTCATTCTCAGATGGGATTTTATCTCCCGGCTTCCATTCGCCGTCCTCAATTAGCTGTTTCACCCACTCTTGAATCTGATAATAGATCGGAAATGGTGAATACTTGTCGATGTTCATCAGCAATCGCCTCACTGCATAAAGATAGAGCTTCTTGATCAGCGATTACGGTTACATTCGGATGACGTTGTAAAACTGTAGCCGGACACTCTTCACTATATTCACCTTGCAATAATTCTTTAACAGCTTCTGCCTTTTTAGAACCCATAGCAACAAGTAGAACTTGTTTCGCTTTCATAATGCTTCCAATTCCCATTGTAATCGCATGAGTTGGCACATCTTCTTCTTTTTCGAAGAAGCGAAGGTTTGCTTGGCGTGTAGATTCTGTTAATTCAACAATGTTTGTTGGAGAATTAAACGGTGTTCCTGGCTCATTAAATCCGATGTGACCGTTTTCACCGATTCCAAGAATCTGTAGGTCAACTGGGTTAGCAGCTAGAATGCTCTCGTAACGTTTGCACTCTTCCTCTAAATCACTTGCCATCCCGTTTGGTACATAAGTTTGTTTAAATGGAAGATGATCAAACAACTGTTCTTGCATGAAATAGTGATAGCTGTTTTTATCTTCATGTGGTAAATTTACGTACTCATCTAAGTTTACAGTGGTTACACGGCTTGTATCAAGTTTATTTTTTCGCATTTCTGCATAAATACCTAATGGAGAGCTTCCTGTAGCCATTCCTAACGTTGGATTTTCTTTTGTTTTTACAACTTCTTCAATTAATTTATAACCTGCTTCTGCTAGTTCTTCTGGAGTTTTTACAACAAGAATATTCATTTAATTACTTCCCTTCCTTCATATGAATTCCTAAACGAACCGTATCATATACATGTAAATCTTCATTCATCACAACAAAGTCTGCATCTTTTCCTACCGCTAATGCACCTTTATTATTTAATCCAAACTCTTCTGCTTGGTTAACTGATGTCATCAGTACTGCATCTTCGATTGAACAACCTGTAAATTCAATTACATTTCGGAAAGCTTGATCCATTTTTAAAATACTACCAGCTAACGTTCCATCTTCTAATCGAGCACTACCATCTTTTACATGTACTGGCTGTCCGCCAAGCTCATATAATCCATCTTCAAGACCCTTTGCACGCATTGCGTCAGTGATAACACTTACTTTTTTTGGTCCTTTTAACTTATATGCTAATTTCACCATATCAGGGTGAATATGAATGCCATCTGTAATTACTTCAACCATTACATCTGGATTTAATAACACATGACCAACAACTCCTGGTTCACGGTGATGTAATCCACGCATTTGATTGTATAAATGTGTCGCATGTGTAATCTTTCTATTTTTTAGTTGCTCATCAATTGCATCTGTATGCCCCATTGTGCCAACTACACCAGTTTCAGCAAGATATTGTTCAAACTCTAATGCTCCCTCTTCTTCTGGTGCATATGTTACTAATTTAATTAAATTCCCACTTGCTTCTTGCCATTGTTTAAATTGCTCAATATTTGCAGGAACGATATGTTCAAGTGGTTGTGCACCTGCACGTTTCTTTGAAACATAAGGTCCTTCTAAGTGAATATATTCGAAATGCGCTCCTTTTTCTTTTGCTTCTTTTGCAGCAGTTAACGCTGCTTCAATTGCCTCTGGAGCTTGTGTCATTGTTGTTGGGAAGTAAGTTGTAACCCCTTCTTTTAACATTTCTTTACCTAGAGTTACTAACCCATCGCTATTTGCATCCATCGCATCAATATCGTATCCACCATGAATATGAACATCGATCATACCTGGAATTACAATCTTCCCTGTAGCATCAAAAACAGTTTCATTTTCTTGTGGTACATATTGAGCCATCAAACCAATTTCTTTAATGGTTTCTGCGTAACGAATAAATCCGTTTTCCACTATTTCTTGACCTGTGTAAATTTTGGCATTGATGACAATTTGCGTTTTCATTTTCATCGATCCTTTCCCATGAATTACCTACTTTTTATTATTACCTTATTCGCCTAGTTCCATCTTAATATACGCACGAGTAGTTGTCTATACATTCTAATGAAATTTCCTTTTTATTCAACAGAAAAGGAAATTTCTTACGTCTCTTATAATTATAATATATATTATTCATTTTTCCAAAAAGGGACAGTATCGCCCCCTAATCTAGAAATCACTTCAATAATGGCATTAACCCGCTAGACTCTAACATAATATGTTCACCATCTGTTTCCATTTCTACTGTACGTTTATTCGTTCTATATACCATTATACCGTGCCTTTTTAAGCGTTTCACTACACTTTGGTGAGGATGTCCATACGGATTACTACTCCCGTACGACAAAATAGCAAACTGCGGTTCCACTTTTTTTATAAACGTTTCACTTGTTGAAGTATATGAGCCGTGATGCCCTACTTTTAACACATCTGCATGGACATCAAATTGTTTTAATATTTCATGTTCTGTCCGTACATCCGCGTCACCCATTAATAAAAAATCCGCTTTTCCATATCGCACCTTTAAAACAATTGAGGATTCATTATTTTCATCTTTTGATTTCCCGTTGTTTAATACTTGTATAGAAACATGTGGATCCAGCGGTATATATTGTCCTTCCTTTACTGAAACGAAAGGTATCCCTCTTTTTTTAATATTATTCCGATACGTATGATAAGTAAGAGAACTATATGTTTTTCCGCTATCTAATATAAGCGATACCGGCATTTGCTCTACAATTGGAATTAACCCCCCTATGTGATCCATATCGGGATGCGTACTGACAATTACATCTAAATGATTAATCCCTTTCTCAATTAATTTCTGAATAATAACCTCTCCTGCTTCATAAGGTCCTCCATCAATTAACATTGTTTGTCCATTTGGCATTATAATAAGTGTTGCGTCACCTTGCCCCACTTTTAAAAAGCTCACTTTCATTTTACTAAGATGTTGCCGATGCATATGTAAAGGAGACGTAGTATGAATGGACATCATATACCTTTTAGCTGATGCGCTATTTAAAGAAAAACATAATAAAACAGAAACTAATAATAAAATAATCCGCATACCTCTCATAACTCGTCTCCTTTTTTCATTTAGTATGGCACTGTAAATAATTGATATACAAAAAAAGCTTAGCAAAATGCTAAGCTTTTATTTCGATATCTCTTGTAAGGAACCGAAGAATAAATCTGCTTCATTCATTTGTTCATTCTCTTCAGAAAGCAGTGGTAAATCATCTAATGTTTTCAATCCAAATGTGTCCAAAAATTCTTTTGTTGTTCCGTATAAAATAGGACGCCCTGGTCCTTCTGCTCTTCCCATTTCTTTTATAAGTAAATGTGAAACCAACGTTTGTAACGCCTTATCGGTTTTAACTCCTCTAATCTCTTCCATTTCAGTCCTTGTGATTGGTTGGCGATATGCAACAATCGCTAAAGTTTCGAGGGCAGCTTGTGAGAGTGAAGCAGCTGTTGGTGTATCTATTAATTTTTGATAATATGAAGCATGTTCTTTCTTTGTAGCAAAACGATATACTTTTGCATACTGTACAATTTGCAAACCACGGTTTGCACCTTCACATTCTTGTTGCATTTCTTCTAAAATATTAATTACTTCATTCATTTCAATTTCAAGAACTTTTGCTATTTGTTCTGGATAAATCCCTTCATCACCAGAAACAAATAAAAGGCCTTCAATAATTGACTTTTGTTCTTTCCTATCCATTTCACGAGCTCCTTCCTTCTATTTTCCCATAAAAATACACATCAAAAAACCGAATCACAATTAATGCGTTCGGTTCAATATTTTTTCTCTTGTTCCAAACGATACATTAAAACATAGCATGAGATATGTTTGTATCCCATTTTCACATACTTGCTCTATGCAGATTTATTAGAGCTTGATACGAAAATTTCATCAAAATTATGTTCTTGCTCAATTATGATTTGTTGATTTTTCATAAGTTCCAGAACTGCTAAAAATGTTACAACCATTATTTCACGTTCAGCATCAACAAACAAATCGTAAAAGCTTTGGCGACCACCCTTTATTTTTAACTGCTTTAAAATATCAGTCATTCGCTGTTCAATTGGTATTTCTTGACGAGTAATACGTGTTGTTACAGGTTTTTTTGCCTTTTTACGGCGCATTAATTTTTGAAATGCTGCTAGCATATCATATAACGTAACATCAAGAGGTAAGCTTGTCTCCTCTTCTTGTTGCAACGATGTAAAGTCAATTGGTGGACGTGTATATAGCTGTGCTCTTTCTTGTTCTCTTTCTTTTAACTCAGTAGCAACTTGCTTATATTTCTTATATTCAATTAACCTCTCCATCAATTCTTGACGAGGATCATCTATAAAATCATCACCGTTATCAAGTACATCTTCTTCGTGTTTCGGCAACAACATCTTACTTTTAATTTGTAATAACGTTGCAGCCATTACTAAATACTCACTTGCAACATCTAATTGAAGTTCTTTCATCGTATGCACATAAGATAAATATTGCTCTGTAATATCTGCTACAGGAATATTATATATATCAATTTCATAACGATGTATTAAATGTAACAATAGATCTAACGGCCCTTCAAAAGCCTCTACTTTAAAATTATATTGCACAAAGCATCCCACCACATTTTTTCTATAACAACATAAGTATAGAGCATACTCATGTTCTATCCAACCTTTTTAAGAAATTTAATTAAAAATAGACCGATGCCTATGTCATCATGCCCACCACTTCATATGATAACAGTGTAGTAAGAACAATGTAGGAGGTCAAAAAACTATGGGTCACGTTGATTGTGGTTTTAGCGGTGGGTTCGCATTACTTGTTGTACTGTTTATTTTACTAATTATTGTAGGAGCAGCTTGCTTCTGCTAATATGAACAATAACGGCTAGGGGGAAACCTCCTAGTCGTTTATTGTTCATATTTCTATGATACACTTATATGTATAACCGTTAGATAGGAGCGAGAAAACATGTATCCTACCGAATACATACAATTTTTAATTCATTTCCATGGAGATTATGACTATTTTGAATGCCACGAAATACTAGAAGAGTATTGGAAAACAAAACCAAGAGGTAATCGTGATTATTACTTAGTTGGTCTCATTCAAATCGCAGTTTCTTTATACCACCAAAGACGTGCTAATTGGAATGGTTCCACAAAAATGATGAAAAGCGCAATCACAATTTTAGAAAAAAGCGGTGTGCCTTTACAACGTTTAGGAATTAATCAAGTACAACTTCTTTCCTTGCTCAATGAAAGATTGCAATCTATCCATAAAAAAGAACGTTTTTTACCTTTATTTTTACCCTTATCAGATCCATCGTTAGAGAAGCAGTGCATAGAGTTATGTCAAAAACAAAACCTCTCTTGGAAAGACTTGAATGCTATCCCAGGTGAATATATTATAAACAAGCACACTATGCGTGATCGCACAGAGGTCATTACTGAACGAAACGAACAATTACAAAAAAGAAAGCAGAGATAATAAACTACTTATCTCTGCTTTCACGAATGTATATTTTGTTCTAGCCCTTTACATTTTTCGCAAAAACTTGCCGTTTGCTCATTTCCGCAAATTGTAAACTCAAGAAATTTACTCTTTAACTCTTGAACCATCTTCGTCCCAATCCCCACATGACGGTGAGACGGGTTCACACTCAAATGCTGAATTTCTAATACTTGATTCTCTTTTTTTACAATCCCCATTATTCCAACAAAATCTTCATTTTCTTTCCACAAATACAATTGCCAATCATCTTTTGCTTCATATTCTTTCATTGTCAATTGTAATGTTTTCACATCTTTTTCAGTTGGCATAAACGAAAGAAGCCCCATTGCAATTTTTTCATAACTTTTTTTAAAACGAATTAACATAACCCTTATCCCTTCTTACAAAAGTTACAAACTAGTAATCCCCTCAATCACTCTTTTCATATCACATTCATTTTACAATATTTTCAACAGAGTGAGAAGAGTCTAAAACAACTTGATAATCATACAAAGCGAAAAGAAGAAAGTCAAATCTATGTTTCAGCACTATTCCTTTAATAAATAGAGTTAAAAAAAGAAAATTTTATATGGAATGGAAAGAAACATATCATTCAACACCACTTCATTCATAGTTACCCTAAAGCAGCACAATTCTAGCAAAATTAATATAACAAAAAATATCTATTGAAACATATAATGTAATGTATTCTATGTAATTGGTTAAAGGTTTGTTCTCACAAGCAATATATTTTAGCAACAATACTACTTGTATGATGAGCTGTAGAAGAAGTACTCAATCTCATTAAAAATAAAAAAGAGAGCAAAAGCTCTCTTTTTCCTTACCTTATTCTTCCCAAACTTTAACTTCTTTCATTACATCGCCTTGACGCATTTTTAATACTGTTTCAATACCGCTTGTTGCTTTACCAAATACAGTATGAACACCATCTAAATGCGGTTGTGGCTCATGAACGATAAAGAATTGGCTACCGCCTGTGTTACGGCCAGCGTGAGCCATAGAAAGTGATCCTACAAGGTGTCTATGAGGGTTTCCATCAGTTTCACATGGAATAGAGTAACCTGGGCCACCTGCACCTGTACCTGTTGGGTCTCCACCTTGGCTTACGAAGCCAGGAATAACACGGTGGAATGTCACACCATCATAAAATCCTTGCTCTGCTAATTTTTTAAAGTTTTCTACTGTTTTCGGTGCTTCTTCTGGGAAAAATTCCAAGTCGATTTTTTCACCGTTTTCCATTAATATGTATCCTAAAGTTTTCATGCGTATATGTCTCCTTTCAATTATCTCAGCACTATATTACCACATTCATGACTAGAAACAAAAAGAATCCGACAATCTAGATACTTCTTTTTTGAAATGTGGAAAAAGCTAGGTGACAAATAAGAAATATATACTATAATAACTTTGTTGCCCGAAAATTTTAGAAAGAGAAAGGGAGCGATTTTTCGTGAAAACGAAATTATTAGCTCTGCTATTAGCTGTAACGGTATTTATGATGCCAACAGCTTCATTTGCAGACATCATCGAGGGAGAATCAATTGTTACATTAGGAGAGAACTTATCCGAACAACAAAAACAAGATCTGTTAAAAGAAATGAAAGCACCAAAAGATGCTACAATTATCACTGTATCTAATGCGGAAGAACATAAATTTCTAGAAGGCATTGTTCCAAAAGCACAAATTGGTACGAGAGCAATTTCTTCTTCTATGATTACATACACAAAACCAGGATCTGGTCTTATTGTACGATCAAAGAACATTAACTGGGTAACAGATGCAATGTACACTAACGCTTTGATTACAGCAGGTGTAAAAGATGCAGAAATTCAAATTACTGCACCTTTTAAAGTTTCAGGAACTGCAGCTTTAACTGGATTAATGAAAGCATACGAAACTGCGTCCAATAAACAAATTCCTGAAGAAGTTAAAAAAGTAGCGAATGAAGAAATGGTACAAACAGCCCAGCTTGGTGATAAAATTGGTGAAGAAAAAGCAGTTCAACTTGTTGCAAAAATTAAAGAAGAAATTGCAAAAGAACAGCCAAAAACAACAGAAGATTTACGTTCATTAATTAAAAAAATTGCTGATCAACTCGGCATTACATTAACAGATGAACAGTTAGATAACTTAGTATCGTTATTTGATAAAATGAAAAATCTTAATATCGATTGGAATCAAGTTGGTAGTCAATTAAACAAAGCAAAAGAACATGTTTCTGCCTTTTTAGGATCTGAAGAAGGGCAAAGTTTTCTAGATAAAGTGAAAGATTTCTTCTCAAGTATCATTGATTTTGTTAAATCTTTATTCAAGTAAAAAAGAAGCCCGCCAATGACGGGCTTCTTTTTTATACAAGTAACGGTAATTTCATAACAGCCTCTTCAACCGAACGCACTATATGATTTGCTTTCTCCTTTACATATGGATGGGCATGATGAAGAGTAAATGAATGTGGGGTTACTTCAAACATAGAAATATCATTGAAAGAATCTCCAATACAAGCAACTTCATTTGCTTCAATTTGCAAATGATCCATTAGTCGCTTTAGAGCACTCCCCTTACTCACGCCTCTTGGCATAATATCAACATAGCGTTTACCTGATATAAAAACTTCCGCTTCGCCTTGAAACGTATCTCGTAGCTCTTGATCTAACGTCACAATTTTCTCTTCTTCTCCAAAAACAAACAATTTTGCAGGGTGTACAGTCTTACCAAACTCTTCTTCTAACGCTTCAATTTCAGCGATATGCACGCCCATATATGCTTCAAAATTATGGTGATGTTCATTCTTCCTTTTTGTATATCGCTGCTCATTTGCACAAACAATATCCGCTAGTCCTTTTTTATGTATATATCGATATATTTCCTGGGCAACCACATTTTCAAAACTCGATTCATGAAATAAATTTCCATCCGGAAGTAACATTGTCGCTCCATTTAAGCCAGTTGTGTAATATGGGAATGCAAACCTTTTTACAACTTCATCAATTCTGTGTGTAAAGCGGCCAGAGGCAAAACAAATATTTGTCCCTTTCTCAGCTAACCAACACAGCGCACGTTCATCTTCTTTTTGCATATGATTCACATCGTAAACGAGCGTGTCATCTAAATCACTTACAAATAATTTAATCATGTCCTCTTCCCCTTTCATACACAATATCTACTCTAAGTGTACACAAAAAATGTTTGATTTTTGTTAAAAAATAATAAATTTTTTGCTAAAAAAAATAAACGGGTGTATAATCCCGTTTATTTTTGTCTTTTTACATTTTGAGGTCTTACAATACTTGGTCGTACTTTTAAACTAGACATCGTTGGACGGAGTAAAATTTTTGTTAACGCGCCCCAATCAAATGGTAAAAACGGCCATAAATAAGGTGTTTGTAAACTTTTTATAGACGTTAAAAATAAAATTAATATCGTCATACCAATTACAAATCCCATCTCATGGAAGAGACCTGTTAAAATAATAACAAACAATTTCCCAACCTTATTCCCTAATCCTAATTCATAACTCGGTGTTGCATATGCACCAACCATCGAAACTGCTACATACAAAATTACTTCTGGCACAAACAAACCTACATCAATTGCAATTTGACCAATTAATATAGCGGAAATCAACCCTGCTGCAGACGATAACGGCGTTGGAGTATGAATGGCTGCCATCCTTAAAAACTCAAGTCCGACCTCTGCCATTAACACCTGTAATAAAATTGGTAAATGCGTCATCTTAGTCGGTCCAATAAAAGCAAGATTTGCTGGCAAAAGAGTTGGATCAAATACAAACACTAACCAAAATGGTAATAAAAATAACGAGAATATAACACCTAAAAAGCGCACCCAGCGTAAAAATGTACCGACAGCTGGATTTTGTCTAAACTCTTCCGCGTGCTGTAAATGATGAAAATATGTTGTCGGTGTAATCATAGCACTTGGCGATGTGTCAACAAGTACTAACACATGTCCTTCTAGTAGATGATTTGCTGCTACATCTGGCCTTTCTGTATATCGAATGAGTGGGAATGGGTTATAGCTTTGCTTTACAACAAATTCTTCTACTGTTTTATCCGCCATCGTAATTCCATCTACATCGATGTTATTTAATTCTTGTTTTATAATCTTTACTAAATCTGGATTTGCAACATCTTGAACGTATGTAATACAAATATCCGTTTGCGATCTATCTCCTACTCGAACCATTTCATTTCGAAGACGTGGATCTCGAATTCTCCTACGAATTAACGCTGTATTTACAACGATATTTTCAACAAATCCATCCCTCGCACCTCGTACTACCTTTTCGGTATCTGGTTCTGTCGGTGTTCGCCCTGGATAACTACGAACATCGATCGCGAACGCTTCCGTTTCACCTTCCACAAATATCACGATGAGTCCTGATAATACTTGGAGCATTACCTCATCCATCGTTTTCACTTTACTTACTTGTTGATGGATTAAGCGATTCTCTAAAAGCTTCACTGTATCTTCTTCTACATCCCTTATCTCATTTGTATCCACCGCTTCTTCTAAAATAGGGATAATATAATTTGTATCACAAAGTCCGTTTACAAATAACACACCAATTTCTTTATTCAAAATTTGAAATTTACGAATGCCAACATCGTATGTAACGCCTAGTCCAACTGTCTGCTTTAAATAATTTTCATTGTCACTTATGAAAGTTGATATAGGGATATCCACTTTTTTAGGCTTCGTCATAAAAACCACTCCTTTCCAAAATTAATTGAATTGCTTTCTTTGTAATAGGTGACCCTCTCTCCCATTCATCATTTCCGCACATTTTACCAATATCACCAACTCCAACAATGACAGGAACATTTAAATCGTCTAAACAATATATTGTATCTCCACTAATCCTGCCAATTTCACCATCTGGAAGTCCAAATTTATCAACACCATATTCGGTTAAATTCCCGTTCCGATCTACACTTACATCTACACGTGCCCATTCCCAATGATGCGTATTAGACGCCACTGCTAAAATACCGAGCACATCAATTTGTTTATGGGTAGCCACATATTTTAATGCCTTTTCACCAGATCCTTCTCCAATAAATCCACTGTCATCAAACATGACAAATACAGGGTCATATGGCGTTTGCATAATAAGCTCAACAACTTTTTTCCCTGTCAATTTGGTTGGATTACTTTGTGATGCTGAAATACACCTTCCCCCAAATTCCTTCGTTAAAAGCTCAATTGTCCGCTTTGCATATTCATCTCCATCTGTGACCAAAACAACCCTTCGTCTCATTTGATTTATCCTTTCGGTTTACATATAAGTGCTATAAAAAATGAAAACAATATCGCTGCGGAAATGCCCGCAGACGTTAAACTAAACATGCCAATACCAATTCCTAAATATCCATGTTTTTCTGCTGCATGCATTGCTCCGTGCAATAGTGAATGTCCAAAACTTGTAATAGGGACTGTCGCTCCAGCACCTGCAAATTTTATTAGTTTATCGTACAATCCAAATCCATCTAAAATTGCTCCGATGACTACAAAAGTTGCCATTAAATGAGCTGGTGTTAACTTTACGAAATCTAACAATAGTTGCCCAATTAAACAAATAGCTCCACCTACAAGAAATGCATATATAAAATCCACAATTCACTCTCCTTTAACTCTCTCAAATACGACACCATGTGCAATTGTTGGAATCGTTTCCTTCTGTTGCATCATCATCGGGCTTAATAATGCACCAGTCGCAACGACAAAAATTCGTTGTAAATTCCCTTTTTGCATCTCGTGTAATAAATGGCCATACGTAACAACTGCTGAACAAGCGCAACCACTACCACCTGCAAACACTTCTTCTTGACTTGATTCATAAATCATCAATCCACAATCATTGTATATATGCCCAAGATCATAACCTTCCTCAAGTAAAAGTTGTTTCGCAATCGGCGTCCCAACAGCTGATAAATCACCCGTAACAATCAAATCATAATCATCGGCACTTCTTCTTAAATCTTCAAAATGTTGTTGAATTGTATGAGCTGCTGCTGGAGCCATCGCTGCCCCCATATCCAAAGGATTTGTAATTCCTAAATCTTGCACTTTTCCGATTGTAGCTGACGTAATTTTAATTGCACTTTTTTCATTGCTAATTAATATAGATCCTGCACCAGTCACAGTTGAATTTGCTGTCCCTGGTTTTTGCCCACCGTACTCTGTTGGATAGCGAAATTGTCTTTCAGCCGTTGCATTATGACTGCTTACTGTAGCTAAGACACGATTTGCAAATCCACCGTCTATAAAAGCTGAGCCAACTGCTAAAGTCTCCATAGACGTTGCACAAGCGCTAAACATTCCTAAAAAAGGAATGCCCCACTTACGCGCAACATAATTTGCTGTCACTGTTTGATTTAATAAATCTCCCGCTAAAAAGAAATCAATTTGCGATGTTTTTATATTCCCTTTTTGCACTGCTTGTTGAATTGAGTCTGACATTAATCTTCGTTCGGCGAGCTCCCAATTTTCTTCTCCACAATGCAAGTCATCATATGAAATATCAAATTTTTTCCCAAGAGGGCCCTCAGCTTCTTTCGGACCGACAGCAGTACCCGTTGCATTCACATATATATCATTTTGAAATACCCACGTTTGTTTTCCGGTCAACCTCATACTAGCCCCTCCTTTAAGACATAAAAATTTTAAAGGTATACCTTATTAACCCAATGATATATGCACCAACAACCCCAAATACAATCACACTTCCTGCCAGTTTAAACATATTTGTAGCAATCCCTAGAACAACCCCTTCGCTCTTATGTTCTAAGGCAGCGCTCGCCATAGAATTTGCAAATCCTGTTACCGGTACCGCTGATCCTGCTCCAGCAAATTGACCGATTTTATCATATACACCACACCCTGTTAAAATCGCGGATAATAAAACAAGGGTTGCAACAGTTGGGTTTCCTGCCTCTTGTTCACTGAAGTGAAAATAATGTATATAAAATTTCATCAATACTTCTCCAACTGTGCAAATGAGTCCACCTACAAGAAATGCTTTGATACAATTTAGTAAATAGTTTGGCTTTGGATGATACTCCTTCACTTTATTTATGTAATCATCCTTCAATTTCTGACTTGTCATTTATATACTGCCTCCTACTTTACGAAATAAATCCAGTGAAACAACGATCCTATTACTTTCCCAAGTACAAGAGCAACGAGTAAAACAATAATCTTCCCCTCTACCCCTACTCGTTTCGCTAAAATAGGTAGAACATTTAACACCTCTGTTAATGCCGCAGCAAGCATTCCAATGAACGTGCCACAAAATATCCCTAATATAACGAGCCAATATTGCGACGTTTGAAATGTAATGTTTTTCAAACTGCACCAAGCCCCTGTTAAAGTACCTGCAATGACTGCCCACTCAAAATATTGAATATGCTTTCCACTTCTCGTTAATTGGGCTAAACGGGGGATTATACCAAGTACAGCTAAAAATGCGACATATCCGCTACCTACCGCAATCCCTCCAGCTAAACCAATTAAAATAACAAATCCAGACTCAATCATCGGTAAGTTGTTTCATATTATCCTTGTTTTCATTAACGATTACATACTGATCAAGTGACTGTTGGTATTGAAACATCTCAACTTCTAGCGGACTTGGCTCTTCATTAATTCGCTTTTGAAATACATGATTAAAGAATAAAACCATCCCTAAACCAAGACCTAAAGAATAAGGAATTTGAAATAAAAGTGGTTGCGCATTAAATTCTCCAGTAATCATGTAATATAACCGTTGATGTACTTGTTGCATACTTACATCTTCATGGAAATAAATGATCGCAAGGGCCGCTCCAATGAAAAGTAATAGCCATACAAGCCCGAAAAAAATTGGGTGTGTCTTCTTTTTTTCGTATATAATTTCAACAAGAGTTTGTCCAGAACCGAGTAAATTAATTTGTAGATGAGATGCTTTCTGTTGAATAATCTCAATTACTTTCATAACATCAATTACAACATGCGTCTTATCATGCGCTGTTATTTTGTAAACTATCTCATTTTGTAACAACTCAACTACGGAAGAATCTCCGGCAAGTTGAGCAACATCGCCCAGCTTTACTTCATAAGTAGGAGAAACTTTTAAACGATTGCGCATTTTAATATAAATCGTTTGTTCCAACTTTCATTCACCCCTTCACTCTTCCTCGTAGTTGTAGTATGGTTATTGAATTTTTTTCTAATACAATTTTTTCATAAAAAAACATCTGCACCATTTCGGTACAGATGTTTTTTACTTATGCCTTTTTCTTAAATAAGTTTGCAATACTTAATGCAAGCCCTCCCCAAATGACTACTATTCCAATAACCATCATCATAATTGCTGATCCACTCATTATGAAACACCTCGATCTTTCCATTCTTTTTCAAGCTTGGCAGAATCCGAATGTATTTGTGCATTCCATTTCTTTAGACTAATAATTAGCGCAACGATAAGGAAGGCTGCTGCTATCGACCAACCATACGTTACAACAAACTCAGTCGGATAATCTCCATAATTCTTTTTAATGTTTTGGATTGTACCATCAATTAGCATATACCCTAACATAAGCGGAGTAATAACGAGTAAACTTACTCTCCAAAACGTTCCTAATTTAATATCAGATACAAAGTTTGCATGATTTTGATAAACTGGTAAACGACGTAAAATGAGCCCTATCGTCACTACTTCCGCAAGTGCAATTGTAATTAATCCGAAATTATTAGCGAAATAGTCGACAACATCTAAGAACATAAGCCCACCACGTGTTGCAAATACAAGAGAAACTAACACGAGAAGGGTTCCCATAATTCCAATGGTTTTTTCCCGACTCAAACTGAATTTTTCAGATACAGCGGCAAAACATACTTCCGCGAGTGAAATAAGTGATGTGATTCCAGCAACCGTTAACGATAAGAAAAATAATACACCAAACAACGGTGACATCGGCAATTCATTAATAATTTGCGGAAATACTACGAACGCAAGCCCAACGCCAGCACTTGCTACTTTATCAACCGGTACTCCCATATTATTCGCCATAAATCCAAGAGCTGCAAAGACCCCAATACCTGCTAATAATTCAAATCCTGAGTTGGCAAATCCAGTAATAAAGGCATTATTTGTTGTATCCGAGTTTTTCGGTAAATAACTAGAATACGTAATCATAATTCCAAATGCTAAAGATAGACTAAAGAATATTTGACCATAAGCAGCAAGCCATACTTTCCCATCAAAAATACGACTCCAATCTGGTTTAAAGAATGCATCTAGTCCTTGCATAGCACCTTCCATCGTCACTGCACGAACGACGATAATAAGGAACATAACAACTAATAAAGGAATAAATATACGGTTAACAACTTCTATTCCTTTTTTAACTCCTTTAAATGCAACGCCAAGCACAATAATCCAAACGAGAGCTAATGGAATTAATACTTCCGGTACAAGTCCTCCAAATTGCCCTGGCTTATCTGCAACATGTAAGTACTCTTTAAATAAAAATGATTGCGTGTCTTTTCCCCATGCTCCAGTAATTGCAAAGTATGTATACGATATAGACCAAGCAATAATCACTGCATAATATGTTGAAACGATAAATGTTACGCACATTTGCCACCATCCAATAAATTCGGCACGCGGGCTAATACGGAAAAATGTAAGTGGTGCTGAACCACGATGACGATGACCAAGGGCAAACTCAAACGCTAACAATGAAATACCAGTCGTTAATAATGCAAATAAGTACGGTAAAAAGAATGCTCCTCCTCCATTTTCATACGCTGTATAAGGAAAACGCCATATGTTTCCTAATCCAACGGCAGATCCGACCGCTGCAAAAATAAATCCAGCTCTCGTTCCCCATTGTTGCCTCGTTTCCATGTTTCCTTCCCCCTTTATGACAAGTTCATACTTGGATTATATTTTAAATTGACTAAATTATCAATAAATTCTGTTAATTTTTGCGAAAATTAACATCTCTCTCCTATTAACGGCATAAAAAAATCGAATAGACAATTATTCGTCTATTCGATCTTTCATCTGTTTTAATATTTTCTTTTCAAGTCTTGAAACTTGTACTTGCGAAATGCCTATGCGCTCTGCTACTTCTGACTGTGTTTGATCTTTATAGTAACGCAAGTATACAATTAAGCGCTCTCGTTCATCTAGTTCTCTAATCGCTTCTTTTAAAGCAATTTTATCGAACCATTTCGTTTCAGATTGATCTGCAATTTGATCTAAAATAGTGATTGGATCTCCATCGTTTTCATATACAGTTTCATGTATAGACGAAGGGGCCCGGCTCGCTTCTTGTGCTAGAACAACTTCCTCTGGCGTTAGTTCTAGTGCCTCTGCCACTTCATTAATCGTTGGAGCCCTTCCGAATTCTTTCGAAAGCTCATCTCTCATCTTTCGAATTTTGTTTCCTGTTTCTTTTAAAGACCTACTAACTTTCACTGATCCATCATCACGTAAGAAACGTTGTATTTCACCAATAATCATTGGAACTGCATATGTTGAAAATTTCACGTCGAAAGATAAATCAAATTTATCTACCGATTTCAAGAGCCCAATACATCCAATTTGAAATAGGTCGTCTGGTTCGTATCCTCGATTAAGAAACCGCTGTACAACCGACCAAACGAGACGCATATTACTTTGAACGATTGTATCTCTCGCTTGTTGATCTCCATCTTGACTTTTTTGAATTAACGCTTTTAGCTCGTGGTCCTTTAACTGAGGTTTCTTCTTCTCATTTTTGACCTCTATGTCCATAGGCTATTCTCCTTAATTGCATAGAGCGTTACTATTTGATAAGTATTTTGTCAAATGGATTGTTGTCCCGAAAGATTCGTTTGAAATAACTTCTACTTCATCCATAAAATTTTCCATGATAGTAAATCCCATTCCGGAACGCTCTAATTCAGGTTTAGTTGTAAAAAGGGGTTGTCTCGCTTCATCTAAGTTAAAGATTCCAATCCCTTCATCTCGAATCGTGAGTTTCACCATTGCTTCTTCCAAAATTACAGAAATATAAACAATACCTTCTGCATTTCCTTCGTATCCATGAATAATTGCATTTGTAACCGCTTCTGACACAACTGTTTTAATCTCCGTTAATTCTTCCATCGTTGGATCTAGTTGTGCAATGAAAGCCGCTACTGTAACGCGAGCGAACGATTCATTTTGACTTAATGCTGAAAATTGAAGGTTCATTTCATTTCTCATCTATGCCACCCCCAACGTCGCGAGCGCGTGCGCTTCACTTTCTTCTAAGCGAACGATTTTGAATAAGCCCGACATTTCAAATAAACGCTTAACAGGCGGTGAAATTGCACAAACAACCATTTCTCCACCTAATCCCTTTACGTGTTTATATCGGCCTAATATAACACCTAGACCAGAACTATCCATAAAAGATAAGTTCTCTAGGCTCAAAACAATATGATGAACACCATGTGTCTCAATCATATCTGTTACTTTCGTTCGCAACTCTTCAGCCGTATGATGATCTAATTCACCCTCTAGTCTCACACATAGGACGTCACGTTTTACTTCTAATTGCATGGAAAGACTCACACGATTTCCTCCTTATGCTCAAACTTTACTTATTCACATACATAAAGATTTTCGTGATACAAAATAAGAATCCTTCCTGCTGACAAAAGAAGAACTATTTCGTCATAAAGTGAAACCTTTCAGCATTATTCACTTACATACGAATAGAAAAGCGGCAAAATATTTGCCGCTATTTTGATGTTGAAAACATCCCAAAACTTCTTTTAAATAACTCCCACCAGCTCGCTGCAGCAACATCTTCTTTTGCTACAATTGTTTGTTTTAATAAAACATCTTTATCTTTTTTAATAACAAGTGTACCAAGCGCGTCACCTTTTTTAATCGGTGCTTTTACTTTCTTTTCAGCAATTACTTCTTGTTTTACCTTGTCCATATTCTCGCCCTTCTTCATAAGAAGAGAAACATTATCTGATGCAACTAAATCTACTTTTTCTTTTTTCCCTTTCCCTACTTGAACTGTCTTAATTTTTTCGCCGCGCGTATACAATTTCTTTGTCATATATTGACCAAATGCGTAGTCAAGAAGCTTCGTCACTTGGTTGTTCCGTTCTTTTGATGTTGGTGCTCCCATGACAACTGAAATGACACGCATGCCATTTTTTTCAGCCGATGCTGTTAAACAATATTTCGCTTCTGTCGTAAAACCTGTTTTTACTCCATCTACGCCAGGATAAAAACGTACTAGCTTATTCGTATTAACGAGCCAAAACTTTTTATCCGTATCTTCACGTAAATAATCTTCGTACTTACCTGTGTATTTACGAATAAGTGGATACTTCATCAATTCTCTCGCCATTATAGCCATATCATTTGCTGTCGAATAATGGTCTTTGGCCGGAAGACCTGTTGGGTTTTGAAAATGTGTATTTTTCAGCCCTAGATCTTTCGCCTTTTTGTTCATCATATTTACAAATCCTTCTTCTGAACCTGCGATATGCTCGGCTACTGCAACAGATGCGTCATTTCCAGATGCAATTGCAATACCCTTTAACATCTCGTTTACAGTCATCTCTTCCCCAGGTTCTAAAAAGATTTGCGATCCACCCATTGAAGCTGCATGTTCGCTCGCTCTAACTTTATCGGTCAGTTTTAGTTTTCCTTTTTCAACTTGTTCCATAATTAAAAGCATTGTCATAATCTTTGTCATACTAGCAGGTGGTAATTTTTCATTTGGGTTTTTATCAAATAAAACTTTACCTGTATCTTGCTCAATTACGATTGCTGACGACGCTTGTTCCGCTAACTTCGGTGTTGTTTCTTCTGTTTTCTCCTGCTTCGTTTTCTCAGATTGTGCGAAACTCACTGAAGTTCCAGAAAGCAATAACATGAAACAAACAAGTATTCCAAAAACTCGCTTCATGACTAACCCTCCATTCTATATCAGACCTATTTTTTCCAATTTACCTTTTTTTAATACCAAATTTTTCTAACATTTTCAGTTGACAAATACATTCGTCCCCTATATTGTATTAAGTGTATTACACACAGTAGTACACTTAATACATATGAGGAAGGAGACATTGCTCTTGCATATTCAACTTGACCCAAGAAGCAACACTCCGATATGGGAACAAATTGTTCAAAATATAAAAGAACTCGTATTGAAAAACATGTTGGCTCCAAGTGATAAACTTCCTTCTGTACGCGAACTCGCTTCTTTACTCGTTATAAATCCAAATACAGTGAGTAAAGCGTATCAAGAGTTAGAGCGACAAGGAATTATTGAAACGTTACGAGGAAAAGGAACATTTGTATCCCAATCGATTACCCCAACATTAGACGAAAGGAAAATCGCTATGGTTGAAAAGCAATTTCATCAATTACTATTAGAAGCCTCTTATCTTGGTATTACGAAAGATAAAATTCATGATTGGATAGATTCATACTATAAAGAGATTGGAGGGAATACGGATGTTGAAAGTGACAAACTTGAAGAAAACAATTGATAATCAAACAATTTTAGACGATGTTTCTTTCACATTGCAAAGAGGGAGTATCATCGGATTACTCGGAAGAAACGGTGCGGGGAAAACAACTTTATTGCGAACGATGGTCGGTATTTTAGACCCAGACGAGGGAACTGTTACATATGAAGATACAAACATTCATCAGTTTCCTGAAATAAAGCAAAAAATTGTATATGTTCCTGATTCTACTAATATACTGAACGGCTATACGATAAAAGAAATCGTAAAGTTTTATAAAGAAGTTTATACCGCATTTGATGAAACACATTTCTATGAACTGTTAGAACGTTTTAACTTACCAAATAAACGAATTCGTAGTTATTCAAAAGGAATGAAAGCACTGCTCGCCATCATTTTAGCCGTTTCTACAAAGGCAGAATATATCATTTTAGATGAACCGACAAATGGACTTGATCCTATCGTGAAAAGGAAAATTTTACAGTTTCTCGTTGGAGAAGTTGCAGAAAAAGAGATTACCATTTTCATCTCCACCCACCATTTAGATGAAGTAGAACAAATTGCAGATACAATTATTATATTAAAAGGCCATACTATCTCGTCTATTACATCACTAGACGATGCAAAATCACGATTTGCTAAAATACAAGTTGCTTATGAACGTTCATTACCTCAAAAACTAGAAAACTTAAGCAATATTAAAATATTAAATCAAACAGGAAAAGTATATACAATCTTAATCGAAGGAAATGTGGCTACAACACTGGAGAAGTTTTACAAAGAGCAACCTATACTTATTGAAGAATTAACAATGTCACTTGAAGATGTCTTCGTTACGACACTGGAGGAGGATGGGTATGTTTCATAAAGCGTTGTGGATGTGGAATTGGAAGCGCGGGAAATATGCTGTGTTACTATTCTTCTTTAGTTCGCTTTACTTGTTACCTTTTGGCTACTATAGAAGTGCTCAGCAACAACTTGATGTGTATTACGAATTACAAGAAAAGGGGAAACAGTATTATTATTTTTATGCCTTTTCTTCAGGAGAAGGTAATAGTTTTTGGTTAACTGTTCTTATCATTGCTTTAGCCTGCTTATTAATAGGATGGGAACGTAGCAACCAATCGAATACACTACTTATGACAATGCCATTTAAAAGAAAACATGTTTTCTTATCTAAATGGGCTTTCGGTTCTTTCTGTATTGTGAGCTCGTTACTTATAAATTGGATCCTTATGTATGTTATTTATAGAACAACCTTTCATTTTGATTATCAATCATTTAGTCCTTTTCATCGATACTTTCTTTATGCAATTGTTTCTTATGTTGCAGTCTATACAGCTGCACTATGCATCGGTACTTTTACTGGAAGCGTTGTTTCGCAGGTTGTTTTTTGTGTTCCGTGGTTACTAATGGGGCTTACATTTATTCCACTAGTGTACACTTTTACGATAAACCATTTAGAGGCTACCAATACTAAAAATAATAAATTAGATCAACAACTTTATGAAATCAATAAAAAAACAAATATAGTTGCACCAATATATAACTTCACGATTTATTACCAATATAATCCTGAATCACGTAAAAAAGAAAATGACTCAACTATTTTAAGAAATCCAGCATCTTATCACTATTATTCAGCTAAATCGATGTTAGTCCCTATTTTTTATACAATAGTTTACTTACTACTTGGAACATATTTATATAAACGATCGCCAAATGAAAACAGTCAAAAGATATTTATTTTCCAACAGCATTTACGAATATGTATATGGGGGACAACCATTTACTTTGCATTACTAGGTGGCTATAAAATCAATCAATTTTTTTTCTTACCTAACTACTATATCAGTTTGTTTCTCGCTGGAATCATTACTTATGTTATATTATCACGCTTAACAAATTATAAAGTTTTTTAAAGGAGAGATCCTATGTTTCAAAAAGCACTGTGGCTAAGAACGTATCAACAAAGTAAATATGTTATATGGTTATTTTGGCTCGTCAGCTTCTGTACTTTATCATATAAATACTATATGACTTCTATTCAACAGCAATATTTTCTAAATATGAATAAAAAATGGAAAGCTATATATCATTACAGTTTTGATTTAACACTTCTAGATTCTATCATGCTGTTAGGTAGTTTGCTAATCGTTCTAGCTTGTACGTTAATTGGATGGGAAAGACAAAATAACACTAGCGACTTGTTATGGTCTATGCCCTTTAAACGTTCGCACCTGTATATAACAAAGTGGTTGTTTGGAATCTGTAATATCGCGGCTGTTGTCGTTTTAAACTGGGGACTATTTGCTATTATGAAAAAGTTGACTTTTCATAATAAATATCAAGTATTCTCGCCCTTTCATAGTTACTTTATATATATGTTAATTGTATTAATTGCTATTTATACACTTGCCTTATGTATAGGAACAATCGCTGGAAATGTGATATCGCAAGGATTTCTTACTGCAGCTATATTAATCTTCCCAGCGTTACTTCCATCTCTAATATCAGGAGTCATTGCTGTTCACTCGAGTGCCGACTTTCATGAGAACAATGGCATTATACATGATGTTATGGAAAACATACGTATTTCTAGTCCAGCAGAAGATTTTAATATTTACTTTAATTATGATCCGCAAAGCGCTTATACTGATCAAAATGGAGTACGTCATAACGAACCAAACTTTACAAAAATTCCCCCGGCAAAAACATTGCTTGGCCCTATCGCACATACCATTATTTTATTACCACTCGGTATATATTTATATGCCCGTTCAATCAATGAGCGAAATGGTAACTATCTATTATATCCAAAGTTACAAAAGTTAGTAATGGCATGCGCTATTTTCTTTGGTGGGATCGTTGGAGGTTTAATACTAAGTCGAGCGCACTCATTGTCCAGCTTTTACATCGGATTTTTAATAACTAGTTTCATTACGTATTTCTTCCTACCTAAAATATTAAAATGGAAAATCTCTTGGAATTTTAAATAAAATAACCTCCTCTCGATGAGGAGGTTATTTCACATTCTCTCTCCTATCCCCATACACCATCTCTTCTTTCATCCCAAATCCATCACCATTTTGCACAATTTGCTCTGTCGGTGCAACTACACTTTCAGCAATTTTCCATTCCCCACGCTCTTTCACAAATACTTGTAGAAAATAGTTCATGCCATCTAGTTGATATGCATTTTCTTTTTTCACATTATAGTGAATCGCAATGTAGTACACTTGAATGTTTTCTTTTCCTGTTTTTGATACGTATTGCGATAATCTCGGTATATAGAGGGCCGCTTTCTGAAAAGATAGTTGCTTCGCTTTAACAAGCGATGAACTTGTTACATTACGTAATGTGTCCTGATTACGAATATTATCGCTATGGTGGAATAATACTGCGTTTTGCATAGAACGAACCCATAATTTCGAATATAAGACTGTATTATCGGTTTCAATGTACTTCACTTCTTTTCGCACCACTTGGATAGGCGTATCTGCGTACGTAAATGTTTGAAAATAGAAAAAACCACCAAATAAAATGGTAAGTGCAGCAATATATTTCATAATCTTTCCTCCGATCTTTTAATTAAAGTATCGGAGTTTCAAAATATTTTTATTCAAAAGAAAAAGGATAGGAATGCTTTCGCTTCCTATCCTCATTTATTATAATACGCGGCCAAATAGTTCTAAGACCATTTCTATTTCTTGGTCGCTCCAACCTTTAAATCTCTCTTTATAATATTCTTTACGCACAGCTTCAAGTTTTTCAGTTACTTCTCTTCCGTGCTCTGTAATTTCTAAATACACGATTCGACGATCTGAATTAGAACGTTTTCTTTCTACTAATCCTTTTCGTACGAGACGATCTGTAACAGCTGTAATATGACTGGAGGTTACGTTTACTTCACTCGCAATTTGCGAAGCCATCTGTGGACTCTTTAAAAATAACGCACGTAATACAGAAAATTCATTATATGGCATATGTTCTGCAAAACGTGTATTAATATCATTTTGTAATAAACGTATCATTTTTCGAAATGATGCAGATAAATCTAAAATCAGTGTTTCTCTTTTTTCGTTCAATAGCCTCGTCCCTTTTTTATCATATTTACACATATTATAATCTATAAATACCTATGTTGTACATGCTTTCTTTCCTCAACATTCTCATTTATGTAACTTTTTTCATATAAATTTCTTTTTTGTTCACACATATACATATAAAAAGGATGGTGATGGAAAATGCAGGGTGGAATGAATCCTTATTTACACAACGTACGCACAGCTAATACTGGTAAAGAAGCTACTATTACTGTACAAGGCGAAGGCGTTGTCAAAGCAAAACCGAATGTTGTTATATTAACGCTTGGCATTCGAACAGATGATAAAAATGTAAAACAGGCTCAAGAAGAAAATGCAGTGCAATCCAAACAATTGCTGGATGCACTTAAACAGCTTGGTATTGCCGATAAAGATATAGAAACGATTTCTTATACAATTACTCCTCAATACGAATATGTAAATGATAAAGCATTGCTACAAGGATACCGCGTGGAGCATTTGTATGAAATTACCGTTTTAAATGTACAAAAAGCTGGGGAAGTATATGATATAGCCGTTTCAAATGGCGCAAATGTAGCAAAAGGTTTACGTTTCCGAGTATCTCATCCAAATAAATATTATGAGCAAGCTCTCATTCAAGCTCTGCACCAAGCAGTAGAAAAAGCTCGTGCTATTGCGAGTACATATAATTTAAATATTAATCCTGTTCCCCTCTCATTCGTTGAAGAATCTGCCCAATTACCACGGGAGGTTACGTCTTATGCTACTTTACATGCGCAAGCAGCCCCTCCCATTCAATCGGGTGAATTAGAAATCATTTCATCCATACGGGCTATTTTTACGTATTTATAACGAATTCTCTTTACAAGTAAACGTTATCATTTTACTTGTTGTAAAAACATGATGTTCTGATATAATAAAGAACGGTGAGCTCTTACATAAGAGATATCACGGGTGGGAGAGGGATATGAAAAAGAAGGTTTAACATGAAAGGAATACTTGAAAGAACATTTAAATTAGGTTTACACGAAACATCACCAAAACAAGAAGTATTAGCTGGAGTTACGTCATTTTTCACAATCGTATATATTATGATTGTAAATGCGTCAATCTTATCAGATGCTGGCATTCCTCTTGAAGCTGGAATTTTAGCAACTGTTTTTAGTTCATTTGTCGGATGTCTACTCATGGCATTTTGGGCAAATGCACCTGCTATTCTTGTCCCGGGTATGGGTGTAAATGCATTCTTCACGTACACAGCTGTGCATACGCTTGGACTAACTTGGCAAGAAGCATTGGCTGCTGTCTTTATCTCTGGTATTATTTTTGCAATTGCCGCTTTTACACCAATCGCTCGCGTGCTATCAGTATCAATTCCAAAGTCATTAAAGGAAGCGATTACTGTCGGCATCGGATTATTTTTAGCGTTTATCGGATTGCAAAAAGGTGGTTTAGTCGTTTCGAACCCAAATACTGCTGTGGCAATGGGGAAATTAAGTAATCCTGTCGTTCTTGCGACATTACTTACTCTTATCATTGCACTTGTATTATTTATTCGTAACGTACGTGGAAACTTTTTATGGACGATTGCAATAGGAACTGGTATCGCCTGGCTATTTGGTCTTGTGGATACGAGTCAAGTGGGAAGTAGTTCATTCTCATTCGCTAATTACGGTGATGTGTTTGGAGCTATGTCATTTGGGAAACTTTCTTCCTTACCATTTTGGATTGCAACATTCTCTTTAAGCATGGTGCTTATCTTTGAGAACATGGGACTTCTGCACGGTTTATTAGAAGATGATCGTAAATTCCCACGTGCTTACCAAGCCAATGCAATTTCAGCAATGACATGTGGTCTATTTGGCACAAGTCCTACCGTTTCAACAGTAGAAAGTGCCGCAGGTATTACTGCAGGTGGTAAGACAGGTCTGACGTCTATCGTTACTGGGTTGCTATTCTTTGCATCACTGTTTGCTCTTCCATTTGTCAAATTAATTCCTGATAGTGCCATTGCACCAATCTTAATTATTATTGGCGGTCTGATGATTACAAGCATTCAACAAATTCCTCTGAATGACTTTTCAGAAGGATTTCCAGCATTCTTAATTATCGTTATGATCCCGCTCACATATAGTATCGCTGATGGCATTGCGTTCGGATTTATTGCTTACCCTATCTTAAAAGTTGCTCTTGGAAAGCGTAAAGAAGTCGCACCATCTATGTATATCATTACATGCTTATTCTTAGCTATGTTTGTATTACATGCTATTGGTTAAAAAAAACACCGAGGAAATCCTCGGTGTTTTTTTACTTAAACCATCCTTTTTTATAAAACCAGGCCATCATTCCGCCGCCAATTAGTGCCATAATAAGTAGACAAATAAAATAACTATATTGTCCACCAAGCTCTGGCATATGCGTAAAGTTCATTCCATATACTCCCGCAATAAATGTTAATGGCATGAAAATAGTCGAGAATACAGTTAATGTTTTCATAATGTTATTCATATGATGTGAGTTTAATGAAAAATAACTATCCCGAATATCTGCTGTTAACTCTCGGCTTGCCTCAATCATTTCTGTTAGTTTAAGCAAATGATCATGTATATCTTTAAAGTAAATTTCATGATCGCTTATACCGTAAAAACGAGTCGAATTTAAAATACGATATAATAAATCACGCATCGGAATAATTGTACGCCTTAGCTTTGATAAATCTGTACGTATATCAAATACCTCTTCTAATACACTTCCTGCTGTCTCCCCCGTTAAATTATCATCAATTGCATTTAAATGATCCTCAATGTAATATACAGGCGCAAAATAGTCATCTACAATTTGGTCGATAATTGTATGAGCTACGTGTAAAGGACTATTTTTAATACGCTTCTTTTCTCCAAGTGTTTTCCATACTCTTTCGATTGCATTGTTATGAGAAAAGTGGAAAGAAACAATATAACGATCACTAATAAATAAATCGATTTCGTGCGGTTCTAGTCCATCTTCCCCAAATGCATGAAGTACTAAAAAGTTATATCCATCATAAAAATCAACTTTTGGCCTCTGTACATATTCTATACAGTCTTCAATTGCAAGGGGATGGAACTTAAAATGGTCTTGCAGAATATATGTATACTCTTCTTTCGTTGGCTTATATAAATCTAGCCAATACCATACAATATGGTCTTTCTTTGTTTCTTCTAGAGAAACATCATATAATACTTCATCTGTTTTTGTTACTGCACAAATTCTAATCATAATTTCACCCATTATTATTATAAACAAAAAATAGTAAAAAAAGCCAAGGAGAAATCTCCTCAGCTTTTTTTTATTACTTCGTTACGATACCGTGTACTAAAGTTGGTGCATCTACGTGTTCTTTAGAGATCTTCATGTTCTCATAAATTTTCGCTTTTACATCTTCAACATTTTCGCGGTTTGCGTAAATTGTAACGAGAGATTCACCTTGCTTCACGCTATCGCCTACTTTTTTGCGCAGCATTAGACCAACTGCTAAATCAATTTCAGACTCTTTCGTTGCACGTCCTGCTCCTAAAAGCATTGCTGCTGTTCCGATTTCGTCTGCAACGATTTCTGATACATATCCGTCTTCTTTCGCTTCCACTTCAATTTTAAATTGTGCTTGTGGCAATTTAGAAGGGTCATCAACAACAGATGCGTCGCCGCCTTGCGCTGATAAGAACGTTTTAAATGATTCTAGCGCTTTTCCGTTGTTCATTACTTCAATTAGCTTTTCACGTGCATCTTCTAAAGATGAAGCTTGTCCAGCAAGGTACACCATTTGACTTCCAAGTGTTAAACATAGCTCTTCTAAATCTTTCGGCCCTTTACCTTGTAATGTATCAATTGCTTCTTGAACTTCTAATGCGTTACCGATAGCTTCACCGAGTGGTTGACTCATATCAGAAATAACTGCCATCGTGTTACGACCAACGTTATTACCGATGCGTACCATTGCTTCTGCTAAACGTTTTGCATCTTCATCCGTTTTCATAAATGCACCTGCTCCAGTTTTTACATCAAGAACAATTGCATCTGCACCAGCAGCAATTTTTTTACTCATAATCGAACTTGCAATAAGCGGAATTGAGTTTACTGTTGCTGTCACATCACGAAGTGCATATAGCTTTTTATCAGCAGGTGTTAAGTTACCACTTTGACCGATAACAGCGATTTTGTTTTCATTTACAAGACGCATGAATTCATCGTTTTCAATTTCCACATGGAATCCTGGAACTGCTTCTAATTTATCAATTGTACCACCAGTATGTCCTAAACCGCGTCCAGACATTTTCGCTACTGGTACATCTAAAGCGGCTACTAATGGACCTAATACAAGTGTCGTTGTATCACCAACACCACCTGTTGAATGCTTATCTACTTTTACACCTTCAATAGCTGATAAGTCGATTGTATCACCGCTATTTACCATTGCCATCGTTAAATCGGCACGCTCTTGATCGTTCATATCTTGGAAGAAAATTGCCATTGCAAGTGAACTTACTTGATAATCAGGAATATCACCATTCGTATATCCTTCAACAATAAAGTTAATTTCTTCTGTCGTTAATGCATGTCCGTCACGTTTTTTTGCAATTAGGTCCACCATTCTCATTGTGAAGTCACCCCTTCATTTGTTTTACGATTGCTTTTACTAATGCTAAGAAGTTAGCTTTAACACGTTCTGTCGTTTCAATTACTTCATCGTGGTGAAGTGGTTGATCTAAAATACCAGCTGCCATATTTGAAATACAAGAAATACCTAACACTTTCATACCAGCATGACGCGCTACAATTACTTCAGGTACTGTTGACATACCAACTGCATCTCCGCCAAGTGTACGAAGCATACGAATTTCAGCAGGTGTTTCATATACAGGACCTGTCATTCCTACGTATACACCTTCTTGTACTTTAATATTTAAGTCTGCTGCAACTTGTTTCGCCATTTCGCGAAGTTCTACTGTATATGATGTAGACATATCAGGGAAACGTACGCCCATTTCAGAATCATTTGGTCCGATTAATGGATTCGTACCCATGAAGTTAATGTGGTCTGAAATTAACATAAGATCGCCTGGCTCAAATGATGTATTTACACCACCAGCTGCGTTTGTTACAACTACTGTTTCTACACCTAGTTCTTTCATAACACGAACTGGGAATGTTACTTTTTGCATGTCGTATCCTTCATAGAAGTGGAAACGTCCTTGCATTGCTACTACTGTTACACCTTGAAGTGTACCAAATACTAGTTGACCTGCATGGCCTTCTACAGTTGATACTGGGAATTCAGGGATTTCACTGTAAGGTACTGTTACTGCGTTCTCAATTTCGTCTGCTAATACACCTAGTCCTGATCCAAGGATTAGTCCTACTTGTGGTGTCTCTTGAAATTTCTCTTTTAAGTATGAAGCTGATTTTGTAATAAGTTCACGATTCATTTGTTTATCCCCCTATTTCTTTAGCTCGTTTAAGAAGCTTGTTCCGTATTCTGGCATTTTCACACCGAAGTTTTCTGCTACTGTTGCACCAATATCAGCAAATGTTTGACGAAGTGGTAATTCTTGTCCGCCTTCTTTCATGCTTGGGCTATATGCCAATAATGGTACATATTCACGTGTATGGTCAGTACCAGGGTGAATTGGATCATTACCGTGGTCTGCTGTAATTAATAATAGATCATCTTCTTTTAGTTTTGCGAATACTTCTGGAAGACGTGCATCATATTCTTGCAGAGCTTCTCCGTATCCTTGTGGATCACGGCGGTGGCCGAATAATGCATCAAAGTCAACTAAGTTTAAGAAGCTAAGACCTGTAAAGTCCATATTTAATGTATCTACAAGCTTATCCATTCCATCCATGTTAGACTTCGTACGAAGTGATTCAGTTACCCCTTCACCATCATAAATATCAGAGATTTTACCGATAGCAATTACATCGTAGTCACTATCTTTTAATTCATTCATTACTGTACGGCCGAATGGTTTTAATGCATAGTCATGACGGTTTGGTGTACGTGTAAAGTTTCCAGGTTCACCAACGAATGGACGAGCAATAACACGACCTACCATGTATTTCTCATCTAATGTTAATTCACGTGCAATTTTACAGATTTTATATAACTCATCAAGTGGCACTACTTCTTCGTGTGCTGCAATTTGCAATACGCTATCAGCAGAAGTATAAACGATTAAAGAGCCTGTTTCCATTTGCTCTTGACCAAGTTCATCAAGAATCTCAGTTCCAGAAGCTGGCTTATTACCGATAATTTTACGGCCTGTTTTTTCTTCTAATTCATCAAGTAATTCTTTCGGGAATCCTTCCGGGAACACTTGGAATGGTGTATCAATGTAAAGGCCCATGATTTCCCAGTGACCTGTCATTGTATCTTTACCAGTAGATTTCTCTTGCATTTTTGTGTAATATCCAAGTGGTTTCTCTACTTTAGAGATACCTTTCATTTCTCGAATGTTACCAAGACCTAATTTCACCATGTTAGGCATTTGTAACCCATTCATATGTTCAGCAATGTGACCAATTGTGTCAGATCCTAAATCACCAAATTGCTCAGCATCTGGTGCTTCACCGATTCCCACAGAGTCCATTACGACTAGGAATATACGTTTATATTTATTCATAACTGCGACCTCCTATAAGTTCAGTTCTACTTCTTGTAGTATGTTCAAAACGCTATAAAGTGAAACTGTTATCAAAAAGAATTCTCATTGTTAAACAGTACTTCTTTAAATCATTTTCTAACCTATTTCGTTTACTTGAAACGATTCAAAAACATTTCTAGTTTTTTCTAAGTCAGATGTCAGACATCTGATACTGATATCATAACATGTTTACGCTTTCTTTTTAATACATTTTCGTAGAATTTCTCATTTTCTTCACACTTCTATTGTAATCCATTCTGCAACGAAGTGCTAATTTTTTTATGATTTATTTCTTCATATTAAAAATAAAAAGTAGCTCTAAAGAGCTACTTTTTATTTTACTTCTATTGTTTCTTCTTTATGTTCATGCAATTCGCCTTTTCTTACATGTACTTTCACTTTGTAAGCACCGTTCTCTTTGAAAGTATGTTTCGTTTCATACTCTCCTTTATTTCCTTCTTTCGCTGGAATAAATTCGTGTTTTTCAACACCATCTTTCCAAATCTCTAGTTGTACTTCAGCACCAGTTAATGCTTCTTCTTTTTGCTTTAAATGAACTTTCATTGTAGATTCAGCATTTGCCTTTATGTCTCCAGCCATAAGATGGATCATTGTGTCACTTTTATGATCTCCATGTCCTGCACTGTGGTCACTATTTTCTTTTTTCGCATCTTCTACTTTCGCATTTCCTACAGCAACTTTTACTTCTGGCATAACGTGCATTTCACGTGCATTTGTGTGAGCGATAATATGGTATACTCCATCCGTTTCGAATGTTTTCTCTACTGCATAAACACCTTTTCCTTTATGCTTACCATCTAACATCTCGTGTTTTTCGTCGCCATCTTTCCAAATTTCAAACTTTACATCATCGGCATCCGTTACTTTTTCTTTCCCTTGTGTAACAAGTGCTTGTACTTCTGTTTTTTCACCTGGTTTAATTTCTTTCGGATTTGTTTGTACTGCTACTTTTACAGCTTCAAGTTTCTGTTCTTTTTTCGGTTCTTCTTTGTTTGTATTACAGCCAGCCAACGCTAGCATCGCGATAAATAAAGTTATAATCAGTTTTTTCATCATCATTTCCTCCTTTATACTTTATTTAGTATAGAGGAAATACATTGTAATATTCCAGTCTTCTGCTGAAAACAATATACGAAATGTTTGTGAAGTTTCTGTGAAGCGGTCTTCCCCTCTTAATCTATGAAAAAAGAGCATAGTAACTATGCTCTCGGATGAAACTGTTTATATACATCTTTTAATCTAGTTTTTGAAACGTGCGTATAGATTTGAGTCGTTGAAATATCTGCATGTCCAAGCATTTCTTGTACAGCACGTAAATCTGCTCCATTTTCTAATAAGTGCGTAGCAAACGAGTGACGCAACGTATGAGGTGTAAGCTCTTTTTCAATATTTGCTTCTTTCGCTAATCGTTTTAATATTTTCCAAAATCCTTGTCTTGATAAACGATTACCATGATGGTTTAAAAAGAGTGCATCTACTACTTTTTTCCCCATTAATTCTCTTCTTCCTTTTTCAATATACTTTTGAATCGCTTCCGTTGCTAAACTTCCTAGTGGAATAATTCTTTCTTTATTCCCTTTCCCTATGCAACGAACAAATCCCATCGTTAAATGTACATCTTCTAAATTGAGTGCAATCAATTCTGAAACACGAAGTCCTGTCGCATACAGTAACTCTAGCATCGCCTTATCACGAATCCCAAAAGCACTTGTCATTTTTGGTGTTTGAAGTAACGCCTCTACTTCATCAACTGATAATACTTTTGGTAATTTCCGTTCCCCTTGTGGCGTTTCAATATGTACGGATGGATCGTGTTCTACCGCTCGTTCACGAAGTAAAAATTGGTGGAACGAACGAATTGATGCGATATGACGCGCTAATGTTTTCGAAGATTTTCCGTTCTCTTTTAAATACTGCAAAAAATTAACAATATGTAAACGGGTCACTTCATGAAAAGTTTTCGTCTGTTCCACATTTTGCAAATACTTTACGTAGCTTTTTAAATCCCGTTCATAAGATACTACTGTATTCTTTGCTAATCCTTTTTCGACAACCATATAATGAATAAAATCTTTTAATTGATCTTCCACTCTACACTACTCCCCATTTTCATAGAAAAACATCATTCTATTTACGAAAGCATCCTTTGCCGGTTCTTCATTCCCTGATACTTTTTCTACAGTCTCTTCTTTAGGTTTTTCATAACGATGATAGCTTTCATATTCTTCATTTATCCATAGTATAGCGAAATAAAACAAAATCGTACAACTTGTAAATAATAAAAATACTTTTATTCCATCAAAAGTTAATTTTAAAGCTCGGCGCATTGTAAATTCCTCCAAAATATAAGTTATTACAACATATGCCAAGCTTTCACCAATTTATACCTTATTCAAATAAAAAACCTCTTCCTAGATAAATAGGAAAAGGTTATTTTTCATCCGTTTCATTTTCTTGACAATTTTTACAAATCCCATGGAATGTTAAACGATGATCTTTCACCTTAAAGCTCCAGTCTCGTTCTACTTTCCTTTCCACTTCACCAAGTAAATCTTCTTGTATTTCTTGTACAGCACCACATTGTGTACAAATCAAATGATGGTGGAAACGCTGCGCACCTTCTTGGCGTAAGTCATAGCGTGAAACACCGTCTCCGAAGTTAATCTTATCGACAACTTTTAACTCAGATAATAGTTCTAAAGTTCGATAGACGGTTGCTAATCCGATCTCTGGCGACTTTTCTTTTACAAGGAGGTAAACATCTTCTGCGCTTAAATGATCTTCTTCATTTTCTAGCAGCACACGAACTGTTGCTTCACGTTGCGGTGTTAATTTGTAGCTCGCTGCATGTAATTGCTTCTTAATTCGTTCAATTCTTTCTTCCATTCGGTACTACTCCCTCCTCGCCACTCTTACACCATTATATCAGAAGAAGGGCTTCTGTCAAAAGAAAAAAACAATAAAAACAAATTGATAATTATTCTCAAAAAGTATTTATTTTTTATTAATAGCCTCAACGACTTCTTTCATTAAAACTGGTGATGCGTAAGCCTCCACACTAGAAGCAAGTGCTAACACCACTCCAATTACGAGAAAGAAGCATGTATAACGGATTAATAATGGTAATAGTGGCTCGGTTATTTTTCTAATAAATTGATGCCTAATCATCCGTAAAGAAAAACTTGCAGCAATAGTTGTCATAACGAGAAAGACTGGAATGATAATTAAATTTTGTGGCAAAACAGATACAAATGCTAATAATAGTCCATTCCATCCATGCTGACTTACTAAAAAACCAACTGTAAATCCAACGACAACTCCTTTTACAAATAATAAAATAAAAATAAGTGGTAATCCAATAATTGAAATCCCTAAAATCCAAATAAATCCGATGTATTTTAATTGCGAAAAGTAACTTTCTCGAAACATTTCGCCCGCAATGGCAAATTCTCCTTTAGAGACTTGTCCAAAAAAACGTTGTAAGTAAAATGATAAATCTTGTTTTTGATTGATTTGTAAACTATTCACCAGAATAGCTCCGAATATTACTCCCATCAATAATAAAACGGCGTTAAATATATATAATGAAGAGTTTTCCTGTATGTGAGACATTACACGGTCTTGCCAATTTTTTCGCCACATTTTTCTTCCCTCCGTTCACACTCTTATTAAAAATGTATGAAAGAAAGAAAAAAGTATGACGAATTAACATTGAAATTCCGCTCTACTTTGCTAAACTAAAAAGTAGAGAATAGGAGGGATTTCTCTTGAAACCATTATTATTAGATTTTCCAACATTATTTCAAACTGAACGCTTGCAAGTTCGTAAACCATTTCCAGGTGATGGTGCAGAAGTATATGAAGCAATCCAAGCTTCTCTAGAAGACTTAGTACCGTGGATACCAATTAACGCTGAAACAGAAGAGAGTGCTGAAGAAATTGTTCGCGAAGCTCACGGACAGTTTTTACTTCGTGAAACACTTGATTTTCACTTATACGATAAAGTATCTGGTACATTCATCGGAGCAATTACACTAAAGCCTGAAAACTGGGATATTCCAAAGTTTTCACTTCACTTCTGGCTACATAGTGCCTATACAAAACAAGGCTATATGACCGAAGCTGTTAAAGGTGCAATTCAGTTCGCCTTTGATAAACTAGGCGCTAGAAGAATTGAAATTCGTACTGATGCAACAAATATAAATGCATGTAGCTTAGCAGAACGTCTAGAATTCATTCTAGAAGGTACAATGGAAAATGATTTCCTAGCACCAGATGGTAGCTTACGTGATGCACGTGTATATGCAAAAATCAATTAAAAAACACTCGCCTTTGGCGAGTGTTTATTTTTGTAGTTGTAAATATTGTACCGCAAACATCGTCTTCGCATCATGAATACGAAGATCTTTCATAAGAGTAATCGCTTCTTCTAACGATACTTCCATTAATTCCACAAACTCATCTTCATCTAACTCAGCTTTATTTTCTTTTTTTGTCAAACCTGTCGCTTTATATACATATAAAATTTCATCTGCGAATCCTGGAGATGTATAAAAAGAAGTAATGAGCTCCATATTTTCACATACATATCCTGTTTCCTCTTCTAATTCACGAACTGCTGTTACCTCAGGTTTTTCACCAGGTTCTAACTTACCAGCTGGAATTTCTATAATCGCCTTTTCAAGCGCTTTACGATACTGCTCAACAAGCACAATTTTCCCCTCATCAGTAATAGCAATAATAGCAACTGCACCAGGGTGATTTACAATTTCACGTTTACTCATTGCTCCATTTGGTAATACTACATCATCAACACGAACTTTTATAACTCTACCATCAAAAATCGGCTCAGTTTTTACTGTTCTCTCTGCAAGATTACTCATACTACTTCATCTCCCTGTTCTATTTCCTATTCTTTCCTCATACATTTTACCACATTGAAAGGAGCGTGATAGAAATGAAAGTTTATATTTTACCAAATCGCGTCACTTTAGTCGGAAAAGCATGGCAAATTCGCCATAAGCTAAAGCAATATAGCAAAGAGTATACAACTGTACAAGAGTGGATTACAGCAAATAAAGTGAAACATTAATCATGCTTTTACGGGCAGTTAATGCGAAACGAAAAGTAAACGTTTGTCAACCTCTTTTCCCTCTCGTACAATAAAGGTAAGGAGGTTGACCTATGAAAAAACGTCAATTAGGAAACTCAGATTTGTTTGTTACAGAAATGGGCCTTGGCTGTATGTCTCTCGGTACATCTGAAACAGAAGCTATGCGTATTATCGATGAAGCAATCGATTTAGGAATTAATTTTTTTGATACAGCAGATTTATATGATTACGGATTAAATGAAGAATTTGTTGGAAAAGCCTTGAAGGGAAGAAGAGACCAAATTGTTCTTACAACGAAAGTTGGAAATCGTTGGACAGAAGAAAAAAATGGCTGGTCTTGGGATCCTTCTAAAGCTTACATAAAAACTGAAGTAAAGGAAAGTTTACGTAGACTTCAAACTGATTATATTGATCTTTACCAACTTCATGGCGGAACGACTGAAGATCCAATAGATGAAACAATTGAAGCTTTTGAAGAATTGAAAAAGGAAGGTATTATTCGCCATTACGGTATTTCTTCTATACGCCCAAATGTCGTTCGTGAGTATGCAAAACGCTCAAACATCGTTAGTGTACTAATGGAATATAGCCTTTTAAATCGTCGTCCAGAAGAATGGTTCCCCCTTCTGAATGAACACCAAATTAGCGTCATTGCCCGCGGACCACTTGCAAAAGGAATTTTAACTGACAACAATGCAAAAAAAATAGAAAGAGTAAAGGAAAAGGATTATCTCTCTTATTCTTACGATGAATTACATACAACTCTAGCGAGTGTAAAAGAAACGATTGGAGAACGCTCTTTAACAGGAACAGCTATTCAATATTGCTTACATAGTAAGACTGTTGCAGCTGTTATACCCGGTGCAAGCTCGCTTCAACAATTACAGGAAAATATACGAGCTAGCCAACAGTTACCTTTAACGAAAGAAGAATATATACAACTTCAAAAGATTGTTAAATATGACACATATGCTTTGCATCGTTAAAAATATCGAATTACCGATAAACAGAAGACTGTCTCCAGTATTAGGAGACAGTCTTTTTTATAACGTATCATATTTATCAGGATTCGTTCCTACATGTAAATCACGATTCAACGTGTTAATTTGACGTATCTCTTCTTCAGTTAGTGCAAAATCAAAAATAGTAAAGTTTTCTTCAATACGAGATGGTGTAACAGATTTAGGAATTGTAACAATTCCGCTTTGAATATCCCACCTTAATATAACTTGTGCAGGTGTTTTTTCATATTTGTTAGCAATAGCCTGAATGATTGGATGCTGGAATACTTCTCCGCCCCTCATTAACGGACTCCATGCTTCCATTTGAATTTGCTCATCTTGACAATAATTGCGCAACTCAAATTGCGTCAACATCGGATGAAGTTCCACTTGGTTTACCATCGGCTTCACTTTGCAATTTGGTAATAATAGTTCTAAATGATGTTTATGAAAATTAGAAACACCAATCGCGCGCACTTTACCTTCTTCATACAATTTCTCCAAAGCTCGGTACGTATCAACATACTTCCCTCTTACCGGCCAATGTATTAAATATAAATCTACATAGTCCATTTGTAATTTTTTCAAACTCTTTTCAAACGCCTCGAGTGTCTCCTCATATCCTTGATCGTCGTTCCATACTTTTGTTGTTATAAATATATCTTCTCTTGGAATTCCTGATTCACGTATCGCCTCTCCGACACCGCTTTCATTTTCATATACAGTTGCTGTATCAATCGAACGGTATCCAACTTCTAACGCTGTTTTTACTGCTTGCTTTACTTCGTCTCCTTCTTTCGCTTTATATACGCCTAGACCAATCATCGGCATTTTCACGCCATTATGAAGTGTAGTTGTTGGAATATGCACAGTCGTCTCCCTTTCATTGTTACATTTTTTATAAGCCACAACTTTATTTCAACAAGATTCATCCCAAAAGTCAAAACATACGTACAGTTTACATAACACTTTTATATAGCTAAAAAATAACGTGAACTCATTCATTTAAGTTATTTTCTCTCCATTCTTTCGCTTTTTCATCCACATTGCGCACAAACTCATTTTTCCCTTCCGTATATAACGTGCCATCATATGTATACTTTTCGGCTAATTCTCTCTTTAAGGTTGCATATGCCTCTGCTTCTTCACAATGAGCCATCATATAATCACGAAACGCTAAATGCCTTACAATCTCTGGATTTCCTTTTTCAAACACGTGTAAATGATACGAACGTTTTTCTTCAGTTCCATGAATAAAATATCGGCGTCTTGAAATACCATTTTCCCCTTTTACGATGTAACCAAGCTCTATAAATCGTTCATTCCACCCATCTACTCTTTCGATATTTTCTACTTCCATGATCATATCAATAATAGGTTTAGCTGCCAGTCCGGGCACTGACGTACTTCCAATATGATGAATTTTCACCGTTTCTGGCATCGCTGTTTTTAATCTTTCAGCCTCCATTTGAAATTTTTCACTCCAATGGTTTTCATGTGGAACAACGATAATTTTTCTCATTCTAACTCCCCTTTTCTTACAAGCTCGTCAAAAAATGATCAGTGAAATACCACTGATCATTTTTTATTATTTAAAGTCTTTCCAAGTAAGGTTACTTTCACTTAGCAGTTCTTCAAATGATTTATTCTTTTCACGTTCTTTTTGTTCTTGGCGCTTTCTTTCCAGTTCAGCTGCCTCTTTTTCCTCTTCCCTCACTTGCAACTCTTTCTTCTTACTCTTTAATTGTTGCATGAGTGAATCATTTAATTGATCGCCTAATGTAAGTGTTTCTTTCTTCGGTTGATTCACTTGTGATTGTCTTTGTATTTGTCTTTGTTTCTTTTTCTTCATGCTACTCACCTTTTACTTTTTTCTCCATTATAGTAGATACACGATGAAATCGACAATAAAAAAAGGTCTTCACTCTATTATTCACTTTTTGTAAATATGTTAATTTTTCGAAAAGACTAAATTTTTGTGTAGCTATAATCCTATGAATCTATTAAAATTATGTCGTATGATGTCAGATTATAAAAAAAGGAGAATTATATTATGTGGAAAAAAATTATTCCTGCCGTTGCTGTTTTAAGCACCATTACTTTTTCAAGCGTATTTGCCGCTCCCCCATCTCAGAATCCAACTGAACAAAACCGCTACATAGACGTACAAATGCTTGGTATTAATGATTTCCATGGACAACTAGATACTGTTAAAAAAATCAATAATAAAGAAGCTGGTGGCGCTGATTACTTAGCTACTTATTTAAAAGAACGTAAAAAACAAAACCCTAATACACTTCTCGTACATGCTGGTGATATCGTCGGAGCTAGTCCACCAGTTTCAGCATTATTACAAGATGAACCGACAATTGAATTTTTAAATGACTTAAAATTTGATGTCGGTACAATCGGAAACCATGAATTTGATGAAGGTATTGATGAAATGCAACGCCTCATTTACGGTGGATATCATGAAAAAACAGGGAATTTCAAAGGGGCTAACTTCCCCTATGTAGCTGCTAACTTCTACAACAAATCAACTGGCCGCTTATTTTTACCACCGTTTACTGTAAAAATGGTAGATGGTGTTCCTGTAGGATTCATTGGGGTTGTTACAACTGATACACCAAATGTCGTTATGCCTACGATGCTTAACAATGTACAAATTACTGATGAAGTAGAAGCAATTAATAAATCAACACAACAATTAAAACGTCTCGGCGTTAAATCTATCGTCGTTCTTGCTCATGTCGGTGGAACAACCGATGAGTCTGGGGTAACAAATGGCGATCTTACTCGAATTGCAAATGAAACAGACCCAGAAGTTGATGTTATTTTCGGTGGACATAGTCATACGTATGTAAATGGTACAGTAAATAATAAACTAATTGTCCAAGCAAATTCATACGGAACGGCTTTCTCAGACGTGGATGTAACAATTGATCGTAAAACAAAGGATATTGTAAAGAAAAAAGCTGAAGTTGTTACAACGTATCATGAAGGTGTAGAACCTGATAAACAAGTAAAGAAAAAACTAGATCAATATAAAGAAAAAATTGCACCACTTGTAAATGAAGTAGTCGGAAAATCTACAGCACCTATCGACCGTAAACAAAATGATGCTGGTGAGTCCACTCTTGGAAATTTAGTTGCCGATGCTCAGCGTCAAACGATGCAAACTCAAATCGCCCTCATGAATCCTGGTGGCATTCGTAATGACTTAGATGCTGGTGATATTACGTGGGGTGAGTTATACGGCATTCAACCTTTTGGAAATCAATTAATTAAAGTAGATTTAACAGGTCAAGACATTCGCGATATTTTAAATCAGCAATGGCAAAAAGGAACAACAAGAATGCTTCAAATTTCAGGTATTCAATATACGTGGGATGCAAATAAACCAAACGGTGAAAAAGTTACAAATATACGTTTAACAAACGGAGAAGAATTATCTCCATCTAAAATGTATAGCGTAGTTGCAAATGCCTTCTTAGCTTCTGGCGGTGACGGATTCGTATCATTTAAAAATGGTAAAAATGCAGAAACTGGTCCAAACGACTTTGAAGCGTTAGTCGATTACGTAAAACAATTAAAAGAACCAATTCAGCCAGTTATTGATGGAAGAATTCAAAAAGTAAATTAAGTGTTTCTCTAATAATAAATTTCATTTTTCACGCCATAAAGGATTTATACTGATCCTCTATTTTATACGTAATATACATCATAAAAAGGATACTCGTTCTTCCAATGAACATAGTATCCTTTTCTTTAGTTATCAAAATGTGATGTTTTGTCAACTTCATATTGCTGTAAAAATTGGTGCAACGCCTCTTCTACAAGTTTAGATTTTTGAATTCCTTTCGATTCTGATATAAGGTCCAATTGTGATAATATTTCTGTATTAATAGAAAAGGTTCGTCTCTTCTTCTCTGTACTTTTACTCATAATTGGTACAATTACTTCTTCTCTTTTTCTTAATAATTCATAAATGCTTTGTAATTGCTCATAAATTAACAATTGATAATCTGTTTTCTCATATTGAAGGGCGGTCGCTTCTTGGAGTTGTAAGTGACGTGGTTCTTCTCCATCTCCTACAAAAATACGTTTCTTCTGCTCTCCATCATATTCGTATCCAATCAATCTTAATTTCTTCGATAATGTATACGGGCTTATTTCAAGACGTTTTGCTATAATAGCGATGGGTTCACGTCTATTTAAACCATCTATAATTTCTCCAATCGTCACAATTTCCCTCCTCCCGTGTTGAAATGACACTAGTATGGTATGTTACAATGATTTTCTAACAGTATATGCAAAATGAATAGCCTGTGCGATTCATACGATTTCACAAAAGGAGGTTTTCAATATGCTTTTTCGTAGCTACACCCCTCAGTTCTATAATGAAAACAAACAACTCATTCCTAACAGTATCGCTACGATAGAAAGCGTTATGATTAATAATCGAAAACAAACTCTCCTTATGCGTGGACAAAACGTAGAGCAACCTATTTTATTATGCTGTCACGGCGGACCTGGGATGGCACAAATCGGATTTATTCGCCATTTTCAAAAAGAATTAGAGAAGCAATTTATTGTTATTAATTGGGATCAGCGCGGGGCTGGTAAATCCTTTTCACTGAAAGATTTCGGAGCAAATTTCACAATCGAACAATTCGTTTCCGATGCAAAAGAAGTGATTCAATATGTACTTAAAAGGTTCAACAAACAAAAACTATTTCTCGCTGGTCATTCTTGGGGAAGTATTATTGGGCTTAACATAGCACATCAATATCCAAAGTATATTGAGGCTTACATCGGTATTGGGCAAATTGTACATATGAAACAAAATGAAGAATTGCTATATCAACATTTAATTCGTTCTGCAAAAAAACATAATCATAAAAAAGCATTAGCTTCCCTTTTAAAATTAGGAAAGCCACCATTTTTAGATACGAGACGTCTCATTATTCAAAGAAAGTGGCTTGGCACATTCGGAGGCGCAATCCAAAATGGATCTTCCTTTTCTTTCATACGAAAAGGTTTCTTTTCTCCTGAGTACACGCTATTAGATTGGTTCAAGTTTCTCGCAGGAAATTTAAAATCTGGCGTTTTATGGGAAGAAATGCTGACAATCGATTTCTTTTCTTCTATCTCAAGTTTATCTATTCCAGTTTATTTTTGTTCTGGTCGCTATGATTATCAAACTCCTTATGCACTCGTTCAGGAATATTGCGATATTATTGAAGCGCCTATAAAAAAGATGATTTGGTTCCCAAACTCAGCACATTCTCCTGATCTAGAAGAACCAGAATTATTCGCCAATTCTTTGCAATCAATTAAACAAGAGCTAGCTTTTCAGCATTAGTCACAAAAGGCTCTTTTACATTTCATAGAAAACATTTTATAATAATATGTCGCAAGTATGTATAAACATAGCAAAATGTTTCATATGTACTTGTCTTAACAGAATAAAAATTTAGGGAGATTACATTTATTATGAACGCTGTACTCGTCGCAGTAGCAATTATGCTATTGCTTAGTTTGTTACGTGTCCAGGTCATTGTCGCCATCATTGTTGGAGCTTTAACAGGCGGACTTATCGGCGGACTCGGTATTTCAGAAACGATTAACACTTTTACAACTGGTCTTGGAAACAGTGCTCCAATCGCTTTAAGTTATGCAATGCTTGGTGGTTTCGCTATTTCCCTTTCCAAAACAGGACTTCCAGATGCTATGATTCAAACTGCATTAAAATGGATTGGCAATGAACAAGACACGAAAAAACAAGTTTATTCTAAGGTACTTATTTTATTCATTATTTTAATGATGGCTTGTTTCTCACAAAATGTGATTCCTGTTCACATTGCTTTCATCCCCATCTTAATTCCAGCACTTTTAAAAGTATTAACTGAGCTGAAAGTGGATCGCAGACTTGTCACATGTATTATTACATTTGGATTGATTACTCCTTATATGTGGATCCCTGCAGGGTTCGGAAAAATTTATCATGACGTATTGCAAACCAACGCTGCGCAAAGCGGTCTTACATTTGATGTCGCACTTATTCCAAAAGCAATGACTATTCCAGCAATCGGTATGATTATTGGATTATGTGTAGCGGTATTCATTACGTACCGAAAACCTCGTACGTATGAAACAGAACAAATTCATACTACCGAAAATGAAATCGTTCCCTATACAAAACGTAGCATTACTTTCGGGTTATTATCTATCATTGCTACATTAACTGTTCAATTAACAACAGAATCAATGATTTTCGGTGCTTTAGCAGGTATTATCGTCTTATCAGTTAGTGGCAGTCTACCACTTAAAGAAGCAGATGCGATATTAACAAGCGGAATGCGTATGATGTCCTTTATTGGCTTTGTTATGATTGCTGCCGCTGGATTCGGCGCTGTTCTTCGAAAAACAGGACATGTTGAATCTCTAGTGCAAACGAGTGCACATATAATCGGAAATAACAAACCACTCGCTGCATTTCTTATGCTCGTTATTGGACTTCTCGTTACGATGGGAATTGGTTCATCCTTTTCAACCATCCCTATCTTAACAACCATTTTTGTACCTCTTTGCATTCAGCTTGGATTTAGTCCAATGGCCACAATTGCAATTATCGGTACAGCCGGAGCACTAGGTGACGCAGGATCTCCAGCATCGGATAGTACCCTTGGACCAACATCCGGTTTAAATGCTGATGGTCAGCACCATCATATATGGGATACATGTGTACCCACTTTTCTACATTACAATATACCGTTACTTATATTTGGCTTTATTGCCGCAATTACATTATAAAAAGGTGCGTATAAAACGCACCTTTTACTTTTTTATTTTTCCTTTTAATTGTTGAAAAGCTACTTTTCCGTTATCTTTGACATAGTTTTCAATTGTCGGTAGTGATGAACCTATCCATTCACACTCTATACTCCCATTCGGTCCAACAATTTTTAATTTATCTGGTATATGTATATTTAGAAATCTCGCTGACCGAATTAACTCAATAGCAATCTGATCACTTGAGGCTACAATTCCATCTACATACGGATTGTTTTGCAATAATGTAATAAATTGTTTATTTGTATACCCTTGTACACATTCTTCTCGATAAGAGATTCCTTCATCCCAAACAGCGTCTAAAAACCCTGCTATATGATCTTCCATTTCTGCACTTTCTTCTCCCTCACCGAAATATGCAAGAAAGTGACACCCTTTCTCTTTTAATACAGAAACAGCTCTCTGTCCACTTTCATAATAATTTCCATGTGATTGTTGCTCATCGATCACAACAAACGGAAATGGAATTTTTCCTACACTTTTAAAAACTGCTCTTGTCAAAATAACACCTGCAATGTTATTTTGCTTCAGCATATGTATGTATCTATCTTTATTCTCTATATTACAAATAATGATTTGATAACCTTCTTTATATGCTATTTCCTCAATACAATGTAGCAAAGTGATGTTTGATTGGTTACATAAATTATCTACAAGTAATGCAATTATCGTTGAATCCTCTTTAAATAGTGGCTTCGCTGCACTGTTTGGCCTATAACGTAATTCTTCAATTGCTTCCTTTACTTGTTTTACTGTGTCCTCATGAACGTATCCTTTTTCATTAATAACTCGTGAAACGGTTGCGACTGAAACACCTGCCAATTTTGCAACATCACGTATAGTTGCCACATCGTCACCCCTTAATATGGTAATAGATTACAATTTTACGGTAACCTAAATTAAACTATCCGTCAAGATTAATAACTCATATTTCTGAAAATTGTTACATCATTTCACTAAACGATACTCCAACTGAATTTCATGTAAAATTGGGATATTATCATATCCAATACATGGAATTTCTTTCTTTATTTTTCGTGCCTCCTCTACCGCATTCACATATAAATTAGTCATTACAAAATTACGTTTTTGGTAAAATCGTAACGCATTCATATTATCATTTGTTGTAATAAGCCAAACCTGTCTGCACCGTTCTTCTTCTGCAACTTGTAATACACAATCCACAAGTTTCGTCCCTATCCCCTTTCTTTCTTCAAAGCTATCTAGCGATACAATTTCGCACATATTTCTGGTCACTTCATACGTTATAATTCCGATTATTCTGTCATCTGAGAGCGCAACAAACCCTGGCAACTCTTCTAATTGATGCCCCTTACCACGTGAAACCATCAATGAACTTCCCCAGTTCTCACACATGAACATTCGGATTGTTTCTTTCATCACTGGCGTAATTTTTTGTATATGCACCATTTCCTATTTCTCCCCTTTTATATCATTGTGATACAATATAAGTGTATCACATGTAACGGTATTTGGAGGATGAGGTAAAGTATGAAACGTTTTTTTGCAGCATTGTTTACTATACTAGGTGCAATAACTGCCCTTGGGATTTTCTTTACAAATAAAGTGATGTACTTAAAGAAAAAAACAGAGGAAGAAGTACTCGAAAGAGAAACGAAAAAACATTTTCGTATAGAGGATTTTGATGCTCTTCATAAAGAAGAAATTCATATCCCTTCACAATTTGGATACGACCTTCACGGATATTACATTCCTGCTGGTCATTCCACCAATAAGTTTATGGTTTTTTGCCACGGTGTAACTGTAAATAAAATAAACTCTGTAAAATATGCAAACTTATTCTTAAAAAGAGGATATAACGTCCTCATTTACGATCATCGTCGTCATGGTAAAACTGGCGGAAAAACAACAAGCTATGGATACTATGAAAAACATGATTTAAAATCCGTAGTTGACTGGCTAAAAAACCGTTTTGGCACCAATATTACACTTGGTATTCATGGTGAATCTATGGGAGCTGCAACACTTCTTCAATACGCAGGACTTGTAGAAGATGGTGCTGATTTCTATATTGCAGATTGTCCTTTCTCTGATTTTCACGGACAATTACAGCACCGTTTAAAGGTTGAATTCCATTTACCAAAATGGCCTTTATTACCTTTAGCAAACGCATTTTTGAAAGTTCGTGACGGTTATACAATTCGTGAAGTTTCACCAATCGACTGTATAAAAAACATTAACAATCCCGTTCTCTTTATTCATAGTAAAGATGACGACTATATTTTAGCTGATATGACAAAAGCGTTATATGAAGCGAAAGAAAATAATAAGCAGCTTTATATTGCAGAACACGGTGCACACGCTTGCTCTTATAACGAAAATAAAGAAGAGTACGAAGCAGCCGTCGATCAATTTTTAAACACATATGTGAAAGAAACAAAAAACAGGCTTGCATAAGCCTGTTTTTTATTGCGCTAAAACGTCTGTAACTTGTTCCATATTTTCAGAAATCCATTGCATTGCATCATCTAACGTTGGGAATTCTGTCGTTTGAAATGTTACTTCATCTTGAAGTAACCAAACATCCTTTGCCTCTTGCCCTACACCTGCAATGGACCAATGTAACAAACTATATGGATGATTATCATTCAAAAATGATGCCCACGTGCGCTCATTTGCAATGTTTCGTAATGTATGTAATTGTTTATCCATCTCTCGTCACCTTACTCTAGTCAGTTATGAAAACTATTATAACACTCTCTTCTTTCTCAAACAAAGTGCTCTTTTTTCTCCGCTATTTGCGGGCAGTAAAACTCCCACCTCAAAATTCGGCTGAAACAAAGAAGTTAGGTGGGAGATTAACTGCCCCTAAAAGCCCGATTGGTTCAACTAATAATTAGTGGGGGATGCCTCCCCCACTAATTAAAGTTTCACTTTATATTGCCAAGCACTTCCCTTGATTATATGATGAAATTAAGCGTTTGGGAAGGAGGGATAACGTTGGCAAAAGTACAAATTAAAGTAAATGATAATGGCTCTTTTCGCGTTACAGGGGACGTGGAATTAGTCGACTCACAAGGGAATGCATTCCCAGCAAAACCGGCATTTTCTTTATGCCGTTGTGGTTTATCAAAAAATATGCCTTATTGCGACGCTTCGCATAAAGGTAAATTCGAGTCTGTTGTTAGAGCACCAGAGGCAGAATAATTTTACATGTGACATGCACATTTTTTTGTGCATGTTTTTTCTTTTTAGCAACTCCGTTATATCCCTTCTCTTTACAACATTTCTAATACTTTTATTTCCATTCCAGCCTGCATATATTTTCACACAATTCTTCACATTCGAATATTTTTTACTAGCCTTTTATTTTTTTTGTGCTATAATTTGAGCAAACAGCATCCTTCGGGGTCGGGTGAAATTCCCAACCGGCGGTGATGAAGTGAAAACTTCTAAGTCCGTGACCCGTTTTCAACTCGAAAACGGTGGATCTAGTGAAACTCTAGGGCCGACAGTATAGTCTGGATGGGAGAAGGATATGTTTCTAGTTTTTTATATAGTGAATACACTTTTATTTCAGTATGCATATTTTTAAAGATTCATTTTGATTCTTTATATATGTTTAATTTTCTATACTTATTTTTTATACTGAAATAAAAAGAGACAACTAGCGTTTAAAAATTCGATATTTTGCTAGGTTTTTTCCTTATGCAGAAATATCAATTATCGTTAGGTTTCTTTCCTATGCTTTCGTATTCAAACTATATTTCTAGAAATCACGTCTCCCAAACCCCAAGGATATTAAATCCTTGGGGTTTTTTGATTTTTTTTGGAGAGGTGAAGAAAATGACAGATCAAGAATATATGAGGATTGCCCTGCAGTTAGCAGAAGGAACATCAGGACAAACAAGTCCAAATCCTATGGTTGGTGCTGTTGTTGTAAAAGATGGAAACATCGTTGGTATGGGCGCTCATTTACGAGCTGGTGAAGAACACGCAGAAGTTCATGCCCTTCAAATGGCTGGTCAGAACGCCAAAGACGCTACCGTTTATGTAACACTGGAACCGTGTAGCCACTTTGGAAAAACACCACCTTGCTGTGAATTGCTCATCGAAAAAGGAGTTAAGCGTGTTGTAATTGCTACTCTCGATTGTAATCCGCTCGTTTCTGGTAACGGAAAAAGAAGATTAGAGGAAGCTAGAATTGAAGTAACTACCGGTGTTCTTGAAGCAGAAGCAGTTTTATTAAATCGCTACTTTTTTCACTACATGAAAACGAAACGCCCTTTTGTAACAATCAAAACAGCGATGAGCTTAGATGGAAAAACAGCAACTGTAACTGGTGAAAGTAAGTGGATTACAGGTGAAGAAGCACGTGCTGATGTTCACCAATATCGCCATACACATGATGCAATTCTTGTTGGAGTGAATACAGTTATAGCTGATAATCCTCATTTAACAACAAGAATTCCAAATGGTGGGAAACATCCTATTCGCGTTGTTTTAGATACCCATTTACGAACGCCACCATCTTCTCATGTTATAACAGATGGTTTAGCACCGACATGGATTATTGTCGGTAAGGATGTAAAGAAAGAGAAGATATCTTCTTATGAATCTAAAAATATAGCTATATTCCAAATGGAAACGAAGCATATAGAAATCGAGGACCTTCTTTCCTTTCTTGGAGAGAAACAAATTCTTTCTCTATTCGTTGAAGGTGGCCAATCGATTCATGCAAGTTTCTTAAAAACAAACAATTTTAATGAAATTGTAACCTATATAAGCCCGAAATTAATTGGTGGGAAAGATGCTCCTACTTTATTTGGAGGAAATGGTTTTTCAAAATTACAAGATGCGCTTTCCTTGAAAATTCAAGAGATGAAACAAATTGGTGATGATATAAAAATCGTTGCGAATGCCCGAAACGAGGTGACGAAATGTTTACAGGAATTGTAGAAGAATTAGGAACGATAGCAAACATGCAACAAAGCGGAGAAGCGATGAAATTAACGATTCATGCAAAGAAAATTTTATCAGATGTTCACTTAGGTGATAGTATCGCGGTTAACGGTATTTGCTTAACTGTAACAAACTTTACAACTACTTCATTTACAGTTGATGCAATGCCTGAAACGATGCAGTCGACATCACTTCGCATGCTTAAACCGCACTCTAAAGTAAATTTAGAGCGAGCAATGGCTGCAAATGGACGATTCGGTGGACATTTCGTTTCAGGACATATTGATGGCATCGGAACGATTTTAAATAAAAAACAACATTACAATGCCGTCTATTACAAAATAGCAATTTCTGATGAACTGCTGCGCTATTGTTTGCAGAAAGGGTCCATTGCTGTTGATGGAACGAGTTTAACGATATTTGATATAGACGAATCTTCCATAACGATTTCGCTCATCCCGCACACAGTAAGCGAGTCTGTCATTGGAGAAAAAAATGCCGGAGATATCGTAAACATTGAGTGTGACATGATTGGTAAATATATCGAACGCTTTATTACTAAACCTACAAAACGAGTAGGTTCAATGACTGAAAGCTTTTTACAAGAAAACGGATTTCTATAAGGGGGAAGCACAATGTTTCATCGTATTGAAGAAGCTCTAGAAGATTTAAAACAAGGTAAAGTCATTATCGTATGTGATGATGAAAACCGAGAAAATGAAGGCGATTTTATTGCTTTAGCAGAGTACATTACACCAGAAACAATTAATTTTATGATTACACATGGCCGTGGTCTCGTTTGTGTACCGATTACAGCAGGGTACGCAGAACGTCTACAATTAGAACCAATGGTATCTCATAATACAGATTCACATCATACTGCGTTTACAGTGAGCATTGACCATGTTTCTACAACAACAGGGATTAGCGCTCACGAACGTGCAACTACGATACAAGAATTGTTAAACCCCGCATCAAAAGGCGCTGATTTCAATCGACCTGGACATATCTTTCCATTAATTGCGAAAGAAGGCGGTGTCCTGCGTCGTGCAGGTCATACAGAAGCTGCTGTTGATTTAGCAAAGCTATGCGGTGCCGAACCAGCTGGAGTTATTTGCGAGATTATAAATGAGGACGGCACGATGGCACGTGTACCTGATTTAATAGAATGTGCAAAACAATTTGATATAAAAATGATTACAATAGAAGATTTAATTGCTTATCGCCGCCATCATGAAACACTTGTGACGAGAGAAGTGGAAATTACATTACCTACAGATTTCGGTACTTTCCACGCAATTGGCTATTCTAACTCATTAGATACGAAAGAACATATCGCACTTGTAAAAGGTGATATTTCAACAGGTGAACCGGTACTTGTACGTGTTCATTCTGAATGCTTAACAGGAGATGTATTCGGTTCACATCGCTGCGATTGCGGACCACAACTCCATGCAGCACTTGCTCAAATTGAGCGTGAAGGAAAAGGTGTTCTTCTTTATATGAGACAAGAAGGAAGAGGCATTGGGCTTCTTAATAAGCTTCGCGCTTATAAATTACAAGAAGAAGGATTCGATACTGTAGAAGCAAATGAAAAACTCGGCTTCCCTGCTGATCTTCGTGATTACGGTATCGGTGCTCAAATATTAAAAGATTTAGGTTTACAAAGCTTACGATTATTAACGAATAACCCAAGAAAAATTGCTGGCTTACAAGGTTACGATTTAGAAGTAGTCGAGCGTGTACCGTTACAAATGCCGGCAAAAGAAGAGAATAAATCGTATTTACAAACGAAAGTAAACAAATTAGGACACTTACTAAACTTATAATTAAAGGAGAGATTTATTATGGTATTCGAAGGTCATTTAGTTGGTACAGGATTAAAAGTTGGAGTTGTTGTTGGACGTTTTAACGAATTTATTACAAGTAAGTTACTTGGCGGCGCTTTAGACGGATTAAAGCGTCACGGTGTAGAAGAAAATGATATTGATGTTGCTTGGGTTCCTGGTGCATTTGAAATTCCTTTAATCGCTAAAAAGATGGCTAGTAGCGGAAAGTATGATGCTGTTATTACATTAGGTACTGTAATCCGAGGTGCTACAACGCACTACGATTACGTTTGTAATGAAGTAGCAAAAGGTGTTGCGTCTTTATCACTACAAATGGACATCCCAGTTATTTTCGGCGTATTAACGACAGAAACAATTGAACAAGCGATTGAACGCGCAGGTACGAAAGCTGGTAATAAAGGATATGAATCAGCTGTTGCTGCAATTGAAATGGCTCACTTATCAAAACAATGGGCATAAAAAAAAGAGGCTGCGGCCTCTTTTTATTTTTTTACCTTTTTTTGTACATCTTTTATTAATTCATTCATCGTTTTTCCTTCTGTTTTTATATGAAGAGCTTGTGCTGTTCTCCATACATTCTCTCTTTTTTTCGCTTCTTCTATAATTGTAATTTCTTTTCTAACTTCCTTTAAATCTTTTCCTTCCGTTTTCAATCCAAAATGTTCAGCTTTCGTTCGAAAGTGTTGTTCGATTCTTTGTTGCATCTCTTTTTGTTCAGGATTTTCAGCAGCCTTAACTGGATCAGAACTTATTGCTTTTATTAAAATTAAACAAGTCATAATCGCTAATATGTATTTGTACATGTAAAATCCTCCAACCCAATATAAATTACATATTTACTATGTACAACTAGGGCTTGGAAAATTCGTCCACAAAAATTCTTTTTTTCGCTCAAAAACCAATAATATCAAGCGTTCACAACTATTTATTACATTTTATTTACAAAAAAGCAAACTCTTTTACAAGTTTGCTTTTTCATCTATCTTATAATGCACATTCTTCAATCTCAAATCCTAAATCTGCAATCATACCCCAGTCCGCAGTCGGCTCTTGTCCAGCTGTCGTTAAGTAGTCCCCGACAAAAATAGAATTTGCTGCAAATAAACCGATTGGCTGTACAGAACGTAAATTGATTTCACGTCCTCCTGAAATACGAATTTCTTTTGTTGGGTTTACAAAACGCATCATTGCAAGTACTTTTAAACATTCTACTGGCGTTAACTCTTTTTGCCCTTCAAGAGGTGTCCCCTTTACAGCAACAAGGAAATTACAAGGGATAGAATCTGCATCTATACGTTGTAATTCAAATGCAATTTCAGCACGCTCTTCAATTGTTTCTCCCATGCCAAAAATCGCTCCAGAGCATGGTGAAATACCAGCTTGTTTTGCTTTTTGAACTGTATCAACACGATCATCATACGTATGAGTTGAACAAATACTATCGTAATTATTTGCATGTGTATTTAAGTTGTGGTTATAACGGTGCACGCCTGCTTCCGCTAAACGTCCTGCTTGATCTTCATTTAAGAAACCTAAACAACAACAAATCTTCAAGTCTGTCGTTTCACGAATTTCCTTAACTGCTCCAATTACGTGATTTACCTCTTTATCCGTCGGACGACGACCAGACGCTACAATACAATATGTACCTGCTTTACGGCGTATTGCTTCATGTGCCCCTTCTACAATCTTCTCCTGCGTTAACCATGCATATTTATCAATCGGTGCTTCTGAAATAATAGACTGTGAGCAATATCCACAATCTTCAGGACATAATCCAGATTTCGTATTAATAATCATATTCAATTTTACTTTCTTACCAAAGTGATGATGGCGAATAATGTAAGCTGCATTCATAATTTCTAAAACTTCTGAATCATCAGCTTCTAATATCGCTATTGCATCTTCTTTCGTAATCATTTTCTCTTCCACTACGTCGTATGCAAGTTTTTTCCAATCCCTTTTTGTTTGTACTTGTTTCATTTCATCTCTTCCCCTCTTTTGTTATATGTATAAATAAAGCATGATACGTTGCCATTATCCCTTCATTTCCCGTGAAGTCTCTTTCGTATATGCGTAGCATCGCACGAAAGAGTGAGGGACTTTGACAATATGATCCTTCATTGCTATTAGTTGCTCCTACTTTTCGAATAGAATGCAGAAACTCCTTAACTTCTGTAAAACTCTCTATGTAATATGTTTCAGAAACATGCACATCCCCTGTTTCTATCTTACATATATGAAGCAACTGATCTTTTGAATAAAAACGTTGACCAATCGATGTTTCATTTTTTATATTTCTTTCTTCTTTCGCACGTTGGAACGAAGCATGCAATTCTTGAAATGTTTCATGTCCAAACGTTGAAAAGAGTAATATCCCATCTATAGACAAATGTTGAAATAAATTTCTTAACACTTGTTGTAAATTATTTAACCATTGAAATGTAGCATTTGAAATAATGACATCATATGATTCTTCTAATCGTAATTGCTCAATATCTTCACAGTGAAACGTTACATTTTTTACATTTTGTCTAGTTTGCGCAATCGCAATCATACTTTCAGCAAAATCAACTGCTGTAATATGTGCTTTCGGAAATAACTTTGATAATTGTTCTGTTACATACCCCGTCCCGCATCCCAGTTCTAAAATACGTATTGATGCCGTTTCACTATATCGTTCCTTTAAGATTGAAAGTAATGAATGTGCCATCTTTTTTTGTACATTTGCATATCGATCGTAAGATACGGCTGCCCCATTAAACCGTTTTTGTAGTAACGTTTTGTTGATCATGTCGTATCCCCTCTACAAATTGAATTATCTCATTTGCACAATATTCAAAATTCGTTACACATAATGCATGCCCTGCTTCACTTACTACTTTCAGCTCGCTGCTGCTATTCTCCGTCATACTACGTGCCGCAGACAATGGGCATATTACATCCTGTTCTCCGTGAATAAGTAGTATAGGTACTTTAATTTCTTTTAGTTCTTCTCTCATATCTGTTTCTATTAAATAATCCAAACCTAGTTGTAAAGACTGAATAGAATCACCTTTAAAACGGTCTACAATGTCTTCAAAGTTTTTATTCTCTTTTAGCTCATCTTTCGTAAACATATTTTCATAAAACCGCTTGAGCGTATCTTCTTTCCTTCTCGCCAAATTCCTTTTCAGCCGTTCTACATGCAAAGCATTCCATCCATTACTATAGTCGCTCGTATTTGTAAATTTAGCAGTCCCACCAATTAATACGATGCCTTTTGCCTGAATCTTTTTATAAGCTTCAACTGCTGCTAACGCTCCTAGTGACCATCCAACTAAAATTACGTTGTCGTTATGCGCTACATCTATAATTCGTTTCGCAAATTCACTTCGTTCTTTCACATTACGCCAATCTACGCATTGAACAGGATATCCTTTAAAATACGGAAGTACTAAATCCCAAATATTCTCTTCCATTCCCCATCCGGGGATAAAAATAATCTTTAGCTCGTTCATACGAAAATCTCCTCTTCTTTCGCAATGTGAATAATTCGATCAATAGCCCATTTTAAATCAGCTATTGTATGTTGCGATGTAACTGCAAAGCGAATTCGAGAACTATGAACCGGCACAGTTGGCGGACGAATTGCAATGGCCGCAATCCCTGCCTCTTGCAACCTTTTACTAAATCGTAAAGCATGTTCATTTGAACCGACTACAATCGGTACAATATGAGTTGAACTATTCCCAATATCAAAACCAGCATCCCTTAATTTAGTTCTGAAGTATTCTCCGTTTGCTATAAGGTTCTCTCTTCTTTCGTTATCTTCTTTTACAATTTCAATTGCTTTTTGCACTGCTCCTAACGTACTTGGTGGTAAAGCTGTAGTAAAAATAAAGCTTCTCATCATATTTTGTAAATACTCTATATAAATTTCATCACCTGTCAAATACGCACCATAACACCCTAAAGCCTTGCTAAACGTCCCCATATGTATATCAATTTTTTGAGCAAGATTTTTTTCTATATGAGATAACCCAGCTCCGCCGATTCCATATATTCCACTCGCATGTGCTTCATCGACTATAATGATTGCCCCGTATTTCTCTTTCAGCTGTACTAAATCTCTCAAATACGCAGTATCACCATCCATACTAAAAACGGTATCTGTTACGATTAATTTTCTGCTTTCAGGCGAAGCCATTTTCAACAGCTTCTCTAAATGATCCAAATCATTATGACGATACCTTTTATGCTCTGCCCCGCTTAATATGATTCCATCAACAATACTTGCGTGATTTAACTTGTCACTAAAAACAATATCGTGCCGAGAGGCCAAAGAAGATATGGCACCTATATTTGCCGTATACCCACTATTTACAATTAAAGCCCTTTCAGTACCTTTCCAGTCACATATGCTTCTCTCAACCTCTTCATATAATGGATGATTTCCTACAACGAGACGAGAGGCAGTCGCTCCAGTTCCATATCTTTTTGTACAGGCAATAGCAGCTTCTTTTAACCTTTCATCTCCAGCTAACCCTAAATAATTATTTGACGCTAAATTTAACATCCTTTTTTTATCTCGAATAAGCCAAGTCTCTTCTGCCTTCTCTGTTACATGCAAATCACGATACTGCCCTTGCTCATGTAATTGTTGTAATTTACATTGAAGGTGCGCCCGCCACGTTTGATTCATTTTGGATAAACTCCTCTAATTTTGAAATCATAATATGTTCTTTTGCAGATTCTAATACTTCTTCTTTCGTAAACTCACCTTCAAAGAATGGTAATAATCCTAAAACTGGTACCCCGCTCAGCTCTTCAATCATCTCTTTATTTTCTTGCACTCTTTCCATTTCACATTCTTTGCAACCTGATAAAATGACACCCGCTACGGTTAAGCCATGCGCCTTTGCATAAGCAATCGTTAACACTGTATGATTTACTGTTCCTAATGTAGGACGAGCTACTACAATAAGAGGCAACTGTAATTCTTTTGCAAAATCAATTACTAAAGCATCTTCTGTATATGGGACAGCAAGCCCACCTGCCCCTTCTACAAATAAGCTATTAAACTCTTTTAATAGTTCATTATAGTAATCAGTAATTTCTTTTAACTTTACTACTCTTCCAGCTCTTTTCATGGCAAGTCTCGGAGCAAGTGGTTCTTCAATAGAATAAGGGCAAATTTCATTTTCTTGTGTCGGCACACCTGATAATGCTTTTAACCTTGCCGCATCTCCCTCAGGGTTTGATGCAACATGCCCACTTTGCAACGGTTTATATACTCCGATGTTATATCCCAATTCTCTAAATACACCGGCTAATGCACCGGCAACGACAGTTTTCCCCACTTCAGTATCTGTTGCTGTTATAAAAAAACCGCTCATTATTCTCCCTCCGTAACATCCGAGATTGCTTTATACAAAATACGTAACATATCATCAATCTCCTCAATTGTAGAAGCAAGAGGTGGCATAAATACAATCGTATTACCGAGCGGTCGTAAGATCATACCCAGCTCTCTTGCGCGTTTACATACTTGAACACCGACTCTTTCTGTCCAGTCAAACGCTTCTTTCGTTTCCTTATTCTTCACAAGCTCAATACCAACCATTAATCCGCACTGACGAATATCACCTACATGTTTATACGCAAAGAGCTTTTCTAATTGCGCTGCCACATAATCCGTTTTATGTGCCACTTCTTCTATTAAATTTGTTTTTTCATATAGCTCTAAATTCGCGATTGCTACGGCACACCCTAACGGATTACCTGTGTAGCTATGTCCATGGAAAAATGTTTTTTGTTCTTCATATTCTCCTAAGAAGGCATTATATATTTCATCTGTCGTTACCGTAACTGCAATTGGTAAATATCCACCTGTTAAACCTTTCCCAGCAGTTAAAATGTCTGGCGTCACATTTTCATGTTCACACGCAAACATTTTCCCTGTACGCCCAAATCCAGTCGCTACCTCATCTGTAATAAATAATACATTGTACTTTGTACATAAATCGCGCAGTCCTTTTAAATATCCTTTTGGCATTGTAATCATTCCGCCAGCACCTTGCATTAATGGCTCTACAATGATGGCAGCTACTTCTTCATGCTTTTCTTTCAACAATTCTTCCATTTCTTCTAAATGGCTTTTTACAATTTCCTCCTTATTATTTCCGTAAGGAGAACGATATGTATATGGATACGGCATTTTAATCGCATCAAATAAGAGCGAACTATACACTTGGTGAAACAAGTCTATTGCTCCTACCGAAACAGCTCCAATTGTATCACCGTGATATGCTTCTTTTAATGTAACGAATCTTTGTTTCTTTGTTTTCCCTTTATGCTGCCAATATTGGAAAGCCATCTTAATTGCAATTTCAACAGCGGTAGAACCTGAATCAGAATAGAATACCTTCTTCAATCCATCTGGTACAACCTCAATAATTTTTTCTGCTAATAAAATAGATGGAACGTTAGCAAGTCCTAACATAGTAGAATGAGCAATTTTATTTAATTGCTCACGAATTGCTTCATCTAATTCCGGTACTTGATGTCCGTGAACATTTAACCATATAGATGAAACACCATCCCAATATTCATTACCATTTACATCGTATAGTTTTCTTCCCTCTCCACGTTCAATAATGACAGGATCTTCTTCTAAATAATCTTTCATTTGTGTAAATGGGTGCCATACGTAAGCTTTATTTTTCTCTGCTAATTCTTCATATGTATAAGATGATTTTTCAATCGTTTTACTATTTATTGTCACAATTGTCACCCCTAATGTTAACTTGTTTATAAATATAGTTAACATTAAATCCGAATGACTGTCAATTATTTTAAAATCAAATAGTTCTTAAAAAAGAACAACTTATCATACGATAAGTTGTTCTACTTTCCATGCTGTATCTTTCCAATTTCTAAAATAATTTCTTCATCTTTTTTCCCCGCTGTATCAATTCCAAGTTGCTTAGCGTGCTCAATTAATAAATCATGACGCTTCTCAAATCTAGCGGTATTTACTTCTTTCGTAACCTCTTCTTTTGTTTTCCCCTCAGTAGAAACTCCTAGTTTTTCTGCTGCTTTTTCCATTGATTTCTTCTCTTCTATTTCTTTTACTTTCTTCACTTCTGACTGTTGTATTTGCTTTTGTTTCAACTGCTCTGATTCAGCCGCAAAAGCTGTGTAAATTCCAGCACTTCCTCCAATAACTAATAAAGTGGTAAAAAGAATTATTTTTTTCTTCACTCTTTCCTCCCCCTTTCAAATTCATTATAACGTACATTTTTACAGCGTTAAAAACAATTATCCTTTATTTCCCTAAAAAAACATTTAATATTTTTATTGACATGTAAGATGAAAATATGATAAAAATTTAACTAACATCATATGAATCGGCGTTGATAGGATTTAGTAGTATTTCGATTTCTGATTTCAGAGAGCTGGTGGTCGGTGCGAACCAGTACAGAGCGAATTATGAATTACCCCCTGGAGCTTCTTTTACGAAACGTGAGGAGTAGTGAAAGACGGTTATAGACCGTTATGTCTAAAGAGTGGTGAAACGACACTGTTTCACAATTTAGGGTGGTACCGCGAATTTTTCGTCCCTGCATATATTGCAGGGGCGTTTTTTATTTTATAAGCGCATATCATATGACCCTTTATTTTGTGATACATTCATTTCACAAGCTAGGGTGGTACCGCGATTTCTTCGTCCCTGCATAATTATATGCAGGGACGTTTTTTTATCCAATCTTTTCCGTATCATATAGAAGAACAAACAATTACCGGTAATTTGTCACAAAATTCTAAATTTTAGAAGGAAATATACAATATTGGCGAATTTTATATAAAAAAGAGCTATTTCATATTACTTAGGAGGGGAAAACAATGGTTTCAAAAATTGAGTCTGTTCTTTTAACAATTTTTATCTTTTTCTGTATTGGTTTTAGTGTTATTCAATTAGAAGTTTCACCACACATCCCAATTTTATTTGGTATCGTTCTTTTATTAGCATTTGGATTCTTGAAGAGAATCTCTTGGTCTACTATGGAGAAAGGGATGATTAGTAGTATTTCAGCTGGTATTCCATCTATATTTATCTTCTTACTTGTAGGCGTATTAATTAGCGTTTGGATCGCAGCTGGAACTATTCCGACTTTAATGGTATACGGCTTCCAACTTGTATCTCCAAAAATTTTCGTTCCAACTGTTTTTGTTGTTTGTGCAATTGTTGGAACGAGTATCGGTAGTGCTTTTACAACTGCTGCAACTGTAGGACTTGCCTTTATGGGAATGGGTACTGCCCTTGGATACGATCCAGCTCTTATTGCTGGTGCAATTATTTCTGGTGCATTCTTCGGAGATAAAATGTCTCCTTTATCTGATACAACAAACTTAGCGCCTGCTGTAACGGGTGTAGATTTATTTGAACATATTCGTAACATGCTTTGGACAACAGTGCCAGCTTTCATTATTGCTTTTATCGCATTTTTCATTTTAGGAAGCGGATCTGATGGAAACGTTGATTTCTCAGCATTTATTAACACATTAGAAAAAAATACAACGATTTCTATCGTTACACTGATTCCTATTTTATTACTGTTCCTATTCGCATTTAAAAAGGTACCCGCAGTTCCAACATTACTTGCAGGAATTGTGGTAGGGATTATTATTCTCTTTATTTTTAAACCTAGCACTTCTTTAGCTGATTTAATTAAAATTATGCAAGACGGTTACGTTTCTAAAACTGGTATCAAAGATATTGATAGCTTATTATCTCGCGGTGGCCTGCAAAGTATGATGATGTCAATTGCTCTTATTTTTCTAGCTCTTTGTATGGGAGGATTATTACAAGGAATGGGTATTATAGCGCAGCTGATGAATATTATCTCTAGCTTCGTAAAAACTAGTACACGCTTAATTATTTCTACTGCTTCAACTGCAATTGGTGTAAACTTCTTACTCGGTGAGCAGTACTTATCCATCGTTTTAACAGGACAAGCATTTGCTAATAAATACGATGAAGTCGGTTTAGAACGTCGTAATTTATCACGAGTATTAGAAGATGCTGGTACAGTAATTAATCCACTCGTACCATGGGGTGTAAGTGGCGTATTCTTAACAAACGTTCTTAGCGTTCCAACATTCGATTACCTGCCATACGCAATCTTCTGTTTAGCGTGTCCAGTCGTAACCATTATCGTCGGCTTTACTGGATTCGGTCTTTCATGGAAAAAAGAAAAAGCAGTACCAGTTTCATAATATAACAAAAAGGATTACCAAATTGGTAATCCTTTTTATATTTCTCTACTATCTATTCGCTTTCTTTTTTCTAAATAACATAAGTAATCCCGCTCCAACAAACGCAAGACCAGCTCCAATTGTAGAAGCAATACTTGCACCTGTTTTCGGTAAATCACGTTCATCTTTTTCAGCTTCTTTATTTTCACTTACAGTTGTTGTTGTTTCTTTTGTATTTTGATCATCTGTTGTAGTTTGTCCAGATCCAGTATTGTTTCCATCTTGTTTTGGTTCATTACCATTATTACCTTCTTCTGTTGGTGGTGTTGGGTTTTCTCCATTACCTGTTGGCGGTGTTGTTGGATTTTCTCCACCACCTGTTGGCGGTGTCGTTGGATTTCCTTCACCAGTTTCTTTATCATCATTTTTCTTCGTTATATCAATTGCATATTTCGCAAATTCATTTTCAGATGGTCCAACATATGAAATCTTTCCATCTTTCTTTATATACTTTTGTGCATTTGGTGAAGAATCAAATGTTGTATTTAATTTATCTGCAACAATCGGTTTAAATGTCCAATTTTGATCAGCTGCTGGATCAATATCTTCTATTTTTTGCATATACTTCACAATGATTTGACGTGTTTCATCTTGTGATTGGTATACAACTTCCCCTTTACTTACACCTGGGAACGTTTGGCTACTTCCACGATAGTTATTTGTAGCGACGATGAACTCTTGCTTGTCAGCTACTAGCTTACCTTCATATGTCATATTTACAATACGATTAGCATTTGCATTTACAACTTTTCCATCTTTATCGTATTTCGCCGGTTGTGTTACATCAATTTCGTATTTTAAGCCATCTAAAATATCGAAGTTATATGTAGGATAGCCTATATTTACTAACGGCTGTTCTTCTGTTTTCTTTGGATCAATTTGATTAAACTGACCTGCAGACATTTCAAGCCATTCTTTCACTTGTGCCCCATTTACTTTTACAGCATATAACGTATTTGGATACACGTATAAATCTGCAACGTTTTTAATCGCTAACGTTCCAGCTGGAATATCCGTATAATATGTCGCACCGTTTCGGCCACCTGCTTTAAATGGTGCTCCTGCAGATAAAACTGGAATATCTTTAATCTTTTCGTATTCTGGTTTTTTAAGTTCTTGTTCTACATACCATTTTTGCGCATTTGTCACAATTTGTACGGAAGGATCATCTTGTACTAATGAAAAATAACTATTAATTGGTGCTTTCGTTTCACCTACATGTGTATTTACATATTCGATTGTCTTTTCATGTTCATCTTTAATTTCATTAACTAATTTTTGATCAGATTCTACTAATGGATTACCTTTACTATCAGCAATCGGACGAAGTTGCGGCTTAGACTGATCTTTTTGCACTTCCCATTTTCCGTTTACCTTTTTCAATTGCATATCAATAATACCTAAGTTACTACCAAAAACACCCGGCATTACAACTGGAACACCATTAAATACATCCTTCACTTCAGTATGTGAATGTCCCATTAATACTGCATTTACGCCAGGAACCTCTGTTAAATAATACGACGCGTTTTCCATACCAACGTTGTATCCACTTTTATCAACACCGGAATGAGCTAGTGCAACGATAACATCTGCACCTTCTGCTTTCATTTTTGGTACCATTTTCTTCGCTGTTTCAACTATATCTTTCGCTTTAACTTGTCCTTCTAAATTCGCTTTATCCCAATTCATAATTTGTGGTGGAACAAATCCCATTACACCAATTTTCACTATTTGTTTTTGGCCTGCTTCATCCACTACTTCTTTCTCTAAAATATGATATGGTCTATCAAAGTAATGCTCGTCATTCTCATCATTACCATCATGGTCATCTCTGTAGACATTCGAGTTAATAACCGGAATTTTTGTTTTACTAGTCACTTTCTTTAAATAATCTAAACCGTAGTTAAATTCATGATTCCCAAGAGAGATGACGTCATACTTCATTAAATTCATTACACGATATAATGGGTGTGTATAACTAGGATCCACACGATTCTTCTGATCTTTTATTTTATTTGCTACATAATCTCCAAGCGGTGTCCCTTGTAATGCATCCCCATCATCAAATAGGACAGAGTTTTTCACTTCTTCACGTGCTTTATTAACGAGTGTTGCAGTTTGTACGAGACCTACTTTATTATCTGTTTTCGTTTGATAATAATCGTAATTCATTAAGTTAACGTGAATATCTGATGTTTCTAGAATTCGTAAGTTAACTGTACTCTCCCTAGTTTGCTCATCCGCATGAGCTGTTGCTGGCAATACTTGCGGCGCTATAACACCAATAGCAAGAGTTGCTCCAGCTAGCATTTTTTTTGACTTTTTCACAAAAAATCCCCCTTATACAATTACCAGAAATAATGAAATGAATCCCTATCTGTCTCTAACCACATACCTTTTTTCTTCTATTAGAGACACAATTTTCATTTCACCCTGCGCTAACGAGTAGTCCCCTTAAACGCCCGATTGATGAAGACTATTAATTAATAGGAAATAAAGCTCCCACTCATTAAAGTTTCACCTTATCTGACATTATCATATATAAAGTTCTTTCCTATCGTCAATATTTTTTGACAAACTTCAACAAATTTTCTGTAAAGTTATTATAAACTTTTCATAAACATATAATATGCCCTTACATTGCTAATACTGCTGAATATGATACAATTACCAATTACAAGGAGGATGAATTTATGAAAAAAGTCATCTTAACAATTGTTTGTCTCCTCCTTCTGATCATTTCTTATTCTTATTTTGAAAAGAACGACGAGACAAAACAAAATGAATCTGAAGAAAAAACAGAAAAAACATCTGCCCCAAATTGGATTGATAAGCAAACAAACGAATCTTTTTATCATCTTGTATTAGGTGATTCACTCGCTAAAGGATATGGATCGACACAAGGTGGATTTGCTGAATTAGCTTCTAAGCAAATAGAAGCACAAATTCATAAACCAATTACAGTAGAAAACCTTGGGGTAAACGGTCTTACAACAGATCGTCTCGCTAAAAAAGTTCAATCAGAAGATGTAAAGGAAAAAATTAGAGCAGCAAATATAATTACAATTAATATTGGAGGAAATAATTTATTTCGTTTAAATCGTGATGTTGGTGTTATAGATGGTATAAAAATGTTAAATAAAGAAAAAGCCCATTTTGAAGCGGATATAAAAAGTATTGTAAAGACAGTTCGAGATCAAAATCCGGACGCTTTACTCATTCTCTCAGAACTCTATAACCCGTTACAACTCGATGACTCCATCGCAAGTTATGCAGATATGTTTTTAGATGGCTGGAATGAATCTGTTTATTCCATTTCCAAAGCAAATCAACCATCTATCGTTTTACCAATTCGCAAATTAATATCGAATGATAAAAAAGAGTTATTATTTGACCAAGTACACCCAAATGATAACGGCTATGCAATTATTGCCAATACATTTACAAAGCAAGTGTTATCCTACAAATATTAAAGCGACCATAAAACAATTCTATTTTTATAACATGTCTTTTTTGTTACAATGATAGTGGAAGGGGGCCTTTATATGGAATCACGCGAGTGGGAACGTATTGTTGATCATCTTCTTTCGCTAGTGCCTCTTTTTTATCGCAAATTTATGCTTCCTGGAGAATTTTCTTCTCAAAGACATATGCCGCCATCACATACACAAGTATTACTGCTTTTGCATGAAAACGGCACATTAGCAGTTTCCGAAATCGGCAAGCGGCTAGCGATTTCACGGCCTAACATGACACCTCTATTAAACAAACTTATTCAAGAAGAACTAATAGAGCGTCATTATAGCGAAAAAGATCGACGGGTCATTTTAATTTCCCTAACAGCTGAAGGGAAATTATTAGTAAATCAGTATCAGCAATTCATTTTAGACAAACTAAAAGAAAATTTCCAAACATTATCTGAGGAAGAGCGCGAAAAGCTCATTCATTCTCTTCAAACCATTCAAAATTTAATTTTGAAAACAAACGTATAAAGCTGCTTCTAAATAGAAGCAGCTTTATGATTCGTAATAATTACCATAGTATACATTGGAATATGGCCATGTTGTTAAATATGGTTTTTTTTCCTGTGTAGGCTGTTGTGTTGGTAATTGTGGTATTTGTGATAATTGCTGTAATTGTTGTTGCCGATATAATTCGTATTGTCTACTCGTATCATAAACCGGATAATAATTTACATATGGATATACTTGAGGTACGTAATAATAATACATTATCCTCTCCTCCTTTTTCTTAAACATATTCAAAGGAGAAAATGAATGTGACATTGTTTATAATTGTACAAGTGGTTCTCTCACTCGTTTCTTCCTTTTCTTCAAACGTAACTTACGGTTCTTTTCGTATAAATAATGCACAACGAAATATGAAATGAGACCAAACACAACTCCTAAAATCGTCATTCCAATTAATACATACACTTCACTTTGTAATAAGCTCTTTAATATCGTAAAAATGTGACTTGAAAACAAGTCCGATATCGTAAATGGTTCATGATGAATTTTCTGTACATGAAATGGATAAATCATTTTTCCTAGCGCATACGCAAGCGGAAATAAAAATACTGGGAGAAACGATATTTTCCCAATAATATTGCCAATAACTGCCGCAGGAAAAGATCCCTTTGCTAACCTGACGATTGGATAAAATATTACATATACGAGCGATGCCGTATAAATGACTAACATTTCTAAGCCGAATCCTATAGCAAACCCTAACGATACTTTCTTTGCGCCTTCTGGCGATCGAAGCAACTTATAATATTGAAACTTTAATATTCTCCACATCCGCTGGAAAAACGAATATGTTTTCTTAGTTGTTTTCACCCTCATCATCTCTTTAACTATATTTTTATATGTAGTATGTCCTTACACACTCTGAAAAACAAATTTAGTTTTCTCTTTTATTATAAATGATATCGAAATGGTTAACCAAATATACATCCGACATTTTAATATAAAAAAACCTCCCTTTTAGGAAGGCTCTTCTACATTTTTAAATAAACTCACTAATAACGCTTTTTGAGCATGCAATCGATTACCAGCTTGCTCAAAGACGATAGACTGCGGTCCATCTATAATTTCTCCTGTTACTTCTTCTTCACGATGGGCAGGTAAACAGTGTAAGAAACGATATGTTTGCTTCGCATGCTTAACAAGTTCGTTATTGATTTGGTAAGGTTGAAATAAAGTATACTTCTCTTCTTCGCCCTCTTGCCCCATGCTCATCCAAACGTCAGTATAAATGAAATCTGCTTCATTCACCGCTAATTCAGGATCATGCAAAACTTCAATTTCAGCTCCTGTTTCCTTGGCAATTGCTAACGCTTTTTTTACAATCTCTTCATTCGGTTCATACCCTACAGGCGTTGCCACAGTCATATGCATTCCGACTTTTGCACTCGCTAGCAACAATGAATGACATACATTATTTCCGTCACCTACGTAAGCCAATTTTATTCCTTTAAATGCATTTATTTCTTCGTATATCGTCATAAGGTCTGCCAATGCTTGACAAGGATGGTGATCATCCGTTAAACCGTTAATAACAGGAATACTCGATTCTTTTGCAAGCTCTTCTACATCCGCGTGTGAGAATGTACGTATCATGATCCCGTCAATATACTGCGATAATACTTTCGCAGTATCTGAAACGCTTTCTCCTCTTCCCATTTGCATCTCTTTCCCACTTAAAAACATACCATGTCCCCCGAGCTGTACCATTCCTGCTTCAAAAGATACACGAGTACGAGTTGAATGCTTATCAAAAATAAGCCCTAATATTTTGCCTTGTAATAAAGGCTCTTGCTTATTCTTTTTTAAATATATAGCGAACTCAATTAAAGAAATAATTTCTTCTTTCGTTAATTCTTCTAGTGTTAAAAGATCTTTCGTATTTAATTTCGGTACTTGTACAGTTGACATGAGACTTCCCCCTTATATGATTGATACGTTTTTTGTACAAACTACTTTTTTTATTATATATACTGCCTGTTCTAACTCTTCATTCGTGACAATGAGTGGCGGTAATAGTCTTATCACATTAGGACCTGCTTGTAATACGAGAAGTCCTTCGTTTTCTAGTTGTTCTATAAAACTTGCAACTTCATGCTTACACTCAATCCCAATCATAAGCCCCTTACCACGTATATTTTGAATACATTCGACATGCTGTAATTCCTCTTGCAACTTCTCTAATACGTACTCGCCTTTTTCTTGTACTTCTTTTAAAAACGATGGTTTTTTACTTACTTGCAATACTTCTTTCGCTGCAGCCATCGCGATGTAATTCCCGCCAAAAGTTGAACCGTGTGATCCTGCAGGAAACGACGCTCCGAGCTCTTTCCGGCCAATCATCGCTCCGACAGGAATCCCATTCCCAAGCGCCTTTGCAACGGTAACGATATCAGGCTCTATTCCCACTTGTTCATAAGCGAATAGTGTTCCAGTTCTTCCTATCCCCGTTTGTACTTCGTCTATAATAAATAAGGAACCGAACTTATTACATAATATTTCAATCTCTTTCAAAAAAGATAGATCAGCAGGTATTACTCCTCCCTCTCCTTGAACAACTTCTACCATTACCGCCGCAACTTCTTCATTCATTACTTCCTCTAATGCTTTAATATCGTTAAAAGGGATATGTAAAAAAGATGGAAGTAATGGACCAAATCCTTCTTTTACCTTATCTTGGCCCGTTGCACTCATCGTTCCAAATGTTCTACCGTGAAAAGACTGCTGGCATGTTACGACGAGAGATTTTCCAGTATGCTTACGTGCTAACTTTAAAGCCGCTTCATTTGCCTCTGCCCCACTATTACAGAAAAACACATAATCTAATTCTCTATTTTCTGTTAATAATGACGCAACTTCTTCTTGCAAGCTGTTTGTAAACAGGTTAGATATATGCCATATATCATCAAGTTGCTCTTGTACACCTTTGAGAACAGTAGGGTGACAATGTCCTAAATTACATACGCCAATTCCTGATGTGAAATCTAAATATTCCTTACCGTTATTATCAATAACTTTCGTTCCAGTTCCCTTTACAAACTCAATAGTTCTTCTGCCATACGTTTGAAAAAGATGACTCGTCATGCAATACTCACACCTTTCGTTACCGTCGTTCCAATACACTCTCCCGTAACCTCAGTAAAATCTTTTGTACCATTCACAATACTTATCTTTTGCACTCCCATTTTTAATGATGCTAGTGCCGCCTGTACTTTCGGAATCATCCCACCTGTAATAACACCTGTTTCTATAAAAGTAGCAATTTCAGATTCATCCGTTTCCTTTACCAAATTCCCTTCATGTAATATTCCATCTACATCCGTAATAAAAATAAGCTCTTTTGCCCCTAACGCAGCCGCAATCCCAGCTGCAGCATTGTCCGCATTTATGTTATAAACTTCATTACCATTTACCCCGATTGGAGCAATAACAGGAATATACTCCATATTCATTAATCCTTTTAATAAGGCTGTTTCTACATAACTTACTTCCCCCACATATCCTATCTCTTCACTGACAGGTTGAACTTGAAGTAAATTGCCGTCACATCCTGAACAACCTACCGCAAGTAAATTATGCTTTTGTAAATTCATTACGAGTTTTTTATTCGTACTTCCGCATAGCACCATTTGAACAACATCCATAACTTCTTTTGGTGTTACGCGTAATCCATCTCTTTTTTCTACGTTGATGTTACAATCTTTTAATTTGGCATCAATTTCTGGCCCACCACCATGAACAATCACTACTTTATACTTCTGTTGCAATTTCTTTATACATTCAAAAAACACAGCTTTTAATTGATTCAACATACTACCGCCGCATTTCACTACAATATATTCGCTCATCTTCTCTCTCCTTATGTACGATAACAAGCGTTTATTTTCACATATTCATAGCTTAAGTCACAGCCCCAAGCTGATCCTGTCTCTTCTCCTAAGTGTAAGTACACATTAATGACTATTTCATCTTCTTGTAATCTCTCTTTCATTTCTTCTTCAGAAAATGTTTGAGGCTCACTATTTTTTAATACCAATATAGATTGAAGAGTAATGTCAATTGTATTCGGACTAATAGCTACTTCACTTTGTCCAATACTGCTAATAATTCGTCCCCAGTTTGGGTCTTCACCATGTATTGCTGTTTTCACAAGACTCGAACCGACTATTTGCTTTGCAATTTTTTTTGCCTCTTCATTCGTTTGAGCTCCTAGCACATTTACTTCTATTAACTTCGTAGCGCCTTCACCATCTTGCGCAATTTTTTTTGCTAAATCTTCACATACCTTCTGTAAAGCACATACGAAAGTTTCCCAATCTGTATGTTCCATATTTATCGGCCTTGTTTCTGATAATCCACTTGCCATAACGATGACCATATCATTCGTAGAAGTATCTCCATCTACCGTAATTTGATTAAATGTATGATTCGTAATTTGGGATAATGCCGTTTGCAATACGTCATGCTCTATATGAGCATCTGTCGTAATAAAACTAAGCATCGTTGCCATATTCGGATGAATCATCCCTGAACCTTTTGCAACACCCGCAATCGTCACTTTCTTCCCATCAATAATCATTTCATAGCAAGTTTCTTTCGTTATGAGATCCGTCGTTAAAATTGCTTCAGAAAAAGAATATGCTTCACTTTCTTCCTTCGTCGGTATAAGAGTTGCAACTCCCTTTCGGATTATATCCATCGGCAGCGGAACACCAATTACACCTGTTGAAGCTACTGCAACGTAATTTTCTTTCAATCCAAAATGTTCCGCCCCTAATGTGCGCATCTCGTATGCGTCTTGTAATCCTTTCATTCCAGTACAAGCATTTGCATTTCCACTATTAACGATAATTGCTTGTAACTTCCCTTCTGCCGTTATACTATCCTTCGTTACTTGCAAAGGGGCTGCTTGTATTTGATTCGTTGTATACACAGCGGCACATGATGCTGGTACGTCACAAACGATTGCCCCTAAATCCTTTTTCTCCTTTTTCAGACCATTTGCAGTACCAATTGCCGAAAAGCCTTTCGGCGTTACAATTGAACCATTTTCTAATTTTGTAATAGACGCTACTTTAATCATCATGTCCCCCTTATAGATAAAGCGGCATATGTTGTAAACCTGTTGTCTCTTCTAGTCCCGCTATTATGTTTGCATTTTGAATCGCTTGCCCAGCCGCGCCTTTCATCATATTGTCTATAACAGAAACGACCGTAACTCTTTCTGTTCTTTCATCGTAAGCTATGCCAATATCACAATAATTTGAGCCTCTCACTTCTTTTGGACTTGGAAATTTCCCTTGCGTACAAATTCGGATGAAAGGCGATTGTTCATACGTTTCTTCATACAATTTTTGAAGTTGCTTTATTTCCATCTTTTGTTTTACTTTTGCATAAAGTGTAATCATGATTCCTCGTGATATCGGTATTAAATGTGTGCTAAATGTAATTGGCTGTAATTCACTATTCCATTCTGTAAGCATTTGCTCAATCTCTGGAACGTGCTGATGCTGGTTTACTTTATAGATGTGTAAGTTATCGTATAGCTCAGGAAAATGAGTCATTGTTGTTGGTGTTTTACCTGCTCCTGATACCCCTGATTTCGCGTCAATAATAATCGAATCTTCTTCAATCCTGCTACTACGTACTAACGGTGCTATCGCTAGCAATGTGGCTGTAGCAAAACATCCTGGGTTTGCAATTAAATTTGCCTTTTGAATCTTAGTCCTTTTCCATTCACTTAACCCATACACTGCTTTTCTAAGAATTTCTTCTTTCGCTGCTGGCCTTTTATACCACAGTTCATATGACGAAGGATCTATCATACGAAAGTCTCCAGATAGGTCAATTACTTTTAAACCTTCTGCTAATAACTTGGGAGTTAACTCCGCCGATACTCCTGCTGGTGTTGCTAGAAATACGATTTCTGCTTCTTTCCCTATTGTCTCCACATCAATTTCTTGTAACGTATGAACGAGGACATTCCGAAGATGCGGATATACATTTGTTATACACTCACCAACTTGTGAAAAAGAATGAAGAGATGCTATAGAAAAATATGGATGTTGTTCTAATAAACGAATTAACTCAATGCCCCCATATCCAGTGGCTCCAATAATTGCGACTTTCATAAGTTCCTCCTCAAATCGATTCTTTAAATTAAGTATGATTATAATATTGTATATTTATAGAGTCAATTAAATATTTATAAATTTTTAAAAGTAAAAAAACTTAATTTTACTAGAAAAATATTACACACAACCGAATTTTTATACAAAAATAGTGCATGGTAGTTTTTTTATTTCACTTCAAGTACAATAAAACAATACATACGTACATACAGGCGGGAAAAAATATGAACGAAAAATTAATTGAGAAAATGATTATAAAAAGTTTTCAGCAATATCAATGCAGTCCAATATCAAAAGAAGATCAGGAAATGCTAGTGAAACATATTCAAACGATGACTCATTCAAATATTGAAATTGATTTATACGAGGAGATTGAGGATATTGTTTATGATTATGTGACTGGAAAACAATAAAAAATAGGAGATTTCCATGTGGAAATCTCCTATTTTTTACTTAATGATTTACCTGCTACACGTTCAAATAAACCTGGAAATAAAGCATAAAGTTTCGGGCCAATTCCCATCCACTTCGGTAAGTTTACTTCACGTTTTTTCGTGTGCATCGACTTTACGATTTGTTCTGCTACGTATGTTGGTTTTAACATGTAACGTCCCATATTCTTTACATATGTACCAGATTGATCCGCTATTTCAAAAAAGTTTGTATCTATCGGACCTGGATTAATTGCTGTAACATAAATATCTGTATTCGCTAATTCCATGCGTAAACTATTCGTAAATCCTAATACAGCATGTTTCGTTGCTGCATACGCACTTGATTTCGGAGTTGCAATTTTTCCGGCAAGGGAAGCAATATTAATAATATGTCCTTCGTTCTTGTTTACCATATAAGGTAGTACCGCTTTCGTACATGCTACTAATCCAAATACATTTACTTGGAACATATCTTTCACTTCATCCATTGACGCATCTTCAAACGTTTTAAAAATACCAAATCCCGCATTGTTTACTAATATATCAATACGTCCTACTTCTTGTAATACCTTTGAAAAAACAGACTGTACTTCCATCTCTTCACTTACATCTAATACATAATAATAGCAAGGCGTATTATAAGTTTCTTTAATTTTGTCTACTAACGCTTGTAGTTTCTCTTCTGTTCGAGCCATTAATACTGGAGTCGCTCCCTGTGCTGCAACTTGCATTGCAACTTGCTCACCAATCCCACTAGAAGCACCTGTAATGACGATTACTTTATTTTGTAAACGTCCTGTCATTGCTGTCACCTACTTTGCATAATAAATCAATTGTTGCGATGACTCATCAATCATCACTTGTTGATTATATGCTAAATAGTCCAATTGTCCAACCGTTTCTGAAATAGTAAGTGGTAATTGTTCTTTATATAATACCGGAAATAGTTTTACACATACTTCAAATGCTGTCATTGGTTTTTCCTTTAATAACTCAAGTACTTTAAAAGCACGTGTTTCTTGCTTTTGTAATCTCGTTTCAATAAGTTGTTTCACATTTAGAACATCTTCCCCATGCCCTGATAAAATGCGTGAAATATTCATTTCGCTTAAACGCTGTAATGTTTGATTATATTGTAGTAATGGGCGTGCCCGTTCTGTTTGCCCTTCATATGGTGGTTCTAGTATTGGATTCGAAGAAATATGACTGATGAGAGCATCTCCACCAATTAATATTCCATCAGATTCTCTATATAAAGAAATATGAGTAGAAGCATGACCTGGTGTTTCAATTACTATAAATCCAGGCAAAGAATCAATACGATCTCCTTCTCTCACAGTATGCGTTAACGATCTATTACAAGAATATTTAAGTGTCCTCGTCGTCAATAACGACTCGTCTTTCAAAAATGCTGCTGGCACACCAAACTGTAAGGCCGTCTCTCTAAAAAATTCATGATACCGCTTTAAAAATTTTGGATTTTGTGTGATCCAAGGCTCATTCCAAGGATGTCCAATAATATTCGTCTTCTCAGAAAATATATTTAAAAGTCCACAATGATCTGCATGATGATGCGTAATGACTACTGTTTCAATATCTTCTATCGTATGTCCTAATGCACCTAATTGACTTTCTAACGCATTCCTTGCCTCTTCTGTATTCGTCCCTGTATCAATTAATGTTAATGTCTCCCCCTCAACTAAAAACACATTCACAGTTTCCACTGCAAATGGTACAGGAATCTCCATTCGGTGAATCGCCGTCATGCTTAGCCCCCCTGTCTCTTTCCGGTTCAAAAATGAATACTTCTTCAGTTTACAACTTCTATATATATTTGTCATTATTTTCAGATAAAAAGAGGTGTTTCCTATAAAAAAACGAATGTATGTACATTTATAAGAATTTCTAACCAAAATTAAAGGAGGAACATCATGTCTATTCAAAACATTTCCTTTCTCGGTGCAGGCTCTATTGCCGAAGCTATTATTGGTGGCTTGTTACATGCAAATGTCGTTAAAGGTGAACAAATTACTGTAAGTAATCGTTCTAACGAGATAAGATTACAAGAGCTACATAAAAAATACGGTGTCAAAGGTACTCATAATAAAAAAGAATTACTTACTGATGCAAATATTCTTTTTCTAGCAATGAAACCAAAGGATGTTGCAGAGGCGCTTACCCCTTTTAAAGAATACATAAATAATAACGTGCTTATTATTTCATTACTAGCAGGTGTTTCTACTCACTCAATTAGAAAACTACTTCAAAAAGACGTTCCAATTATTCGTGCAATGCCAAATACATCCGCAGCCATTTTAAAATCAGCTACCGCTATCTCCCCTTCAAAACATGCAACAGCGGAACATATTCACACTGCAACATCTTTATTTGAAACGATTGGTCTCGTCTCTGTTGTAGAGGAAGAAGATATGCATGCTGTCACTGCATTATCCGGAAGTGGACCTGCTTATATTTATTACGTAGTGGAAGCTATGGAAGAAGCTGCAACAAAAATTGGTTTAAAAGAAGATATTGCAAAATCACTTATTCTTCAAACGATGATTGGTGCTGCTGAAATGTTAAAAGCAAGTGACAAACACCCTTCTATTTTGCGAAAGGAAATTACTTCTCCTGGTGGAACTACTGAGGCAGGTATTGAAGTATTACAAGAACATAAATTTCAACAAGCACTTGTTTCTTGTATTACACAGGCAACGAAACGATCACATAATCTTGGAAAAACATTAGAACAACTAACAAAAGAAAAATAGAAAAAGGAGCTCAAGTTTATTTGAGCTCCTTTTTCTATAATTACACTTAGTTATTGTTCTTCCCAAAAATCTCTTCTTGCAGGCGACGACCAGTCGGCGTTGCTGCAAGTCCACCTTCTGCTGTTTCACGAAGTGCTACTGGCATCGTTTGTCCGATTCTAAACATTGCCTCAATTACTTCATCACATGGAATTGTACTCGTTACACCAGCTAATGCTAAATCTGCTGAGATCATCGCATTTGCAGCTCCTGCTGCATTACGTTTTACACAAGGTACTTCTACAAGTCCTGCAACAGGATCACACACTAAACCAAGCATGTTCTTTAATGAAATTGCCATCGCTGTAGCTGCTTGATCTTGTGTTCCACCAGCCATCTCAACTGCAGCTGCAGCCGCCATTCCACTTGCTGAACCAACTTCAGCTTGGCATCCTCCTGCCGCACCAGAAATACAAGCGTTATTCGCAACAACCATACCGAAAGCTCCTGCTGTAAATAAGAATTCAATCATTTCTTCACGTGTAGGCTGCAATTTTTCTCTTAGTGCAAATAGTACACCTGGCACTGTTCCAGCAGACCCTGCTGTTGGTGTTGCACAAATAATTCCCATCGCTGCGTTTACTTCATTTGTTGCAACAGCTTTGCTTACTGCATCCAAAATCGTATCTCCAGATAAGCCTTTTCCACTCTTCATATACGCTTGAACTTTTACAGCATCTCCACCAGTTAAACCAGTTGGTGATTTCACGCCGCGAATACCACGTTCTACTGCTTGCTCCATCACTACTAAGTTCTTTTCCATACCAGCAATTACTTCTTCACGTGAAATACTTCTTGTTTCCATTTCACATTGAATCATAATTTCTGCGATTTTTACATTTTGTTCTTTAGCTTGCGCCACTAGTTCCGCTGCGTTCCGAAACATGGTGTGTCCCCCCTGCAATTATTCCATAATAGTTACTTGACAAATATTTTGTTGCGCTTTTATTTCTTCAATTACTTCATCTGCTAATAATTCATCTGTTTCGATGACCATAAGCGCTCTTCTTCCTTTTTCTTTACGAGATACACTCATCGTACTAATGTTAATCTCATGTTTCGCAAGGATTGAAGCTACCGCTGCAATAGCACCAAAGCGATCGTTATTTACAATAAGTAGTGCTGGGCTCGTGCCTGATAATTGAAGATCGAATCCGTTTAATTCTACAACTTCAATTTTACCGCCACCAATTGAGCAAGCAACAACTTCAATTTCATCTTCACCTTTATACAAACGAATTCTCGCTGTATTTGGATGAGGTGCATTGGCATCTTCTTCAATGAATTCCACTTCAATTTCGCGCTCTTTTGCTATTTCTAGCGCCTCTGGAATACGTAAGTCATCTGTTTCAAATCCTAATATTCCACCGATTAGTGCTACATCCGTACCATGCCCTCGATACGTCTTTGCAAATGATCCATATAACGAAATGCTTACTCTTTCTGGTTCATGACGAAACAGCTGGCGAGCAACTTGCCCCATTCTTGCCGCGCCTGCTGTATGTGAACTTGATGGTCCAATCATAACTGGACCGATAATATCAAATACTGAGCGATACTTCATCATAACTCCCCCTAAACCTCTATGAAAAAAATTTATTCTACTATTCTATTAAGCTGCTACATCTGTCGCTTTTCCAGTTGTACCACGAATTTGTTCTGCTATACGAATTGGATAGTTTTTGAATAAAAGTAATCCAATATAACCTGAAATAATACCAGTTATCATAATACATAAGAATCTTAGCATTATTTTCATTTAAAAATGATACAAGATAATCCACAATAAAGTCTGGTAGCAATCCAAAGTTTAACACAGAAGCCATTGCAAGCATAGCATAAACAAGTGATATAACCATTGCTAATGCAACTAAATTTGCACCTGCTATTCCACCTAGACTACCTGCTGATGTTCTGAACTCTTTTAAAGAGTGGTATACCAATTAAATCTCCACCACCTTATTAATAAAAAGCTTCAACTAAGGAACTTGCAATAGATACACTCGCTAATCATATCGTTTAGCTAAAAAGTGAAAAAGACTTATGACAAATAATAGTAATATCTTTCCTATTATAATTCTCGTGTTACTCTCTCATGATTTAGTCAACTTCACTTGTTACGATAATGACTAAAATACATGTGACTTATCATAAATTATAATCTGCCCTCATTATAGCTTGTTTTTTATAAAACGCTTACTTTTGTTGAATTTTAAAAGTTCTGAATAAAAGTCCGTTTCTGCTATTTGTATCACTTGTATGTCATCTGACTTATATAACAGTTTTTCTAAATAATCATTATTTCGTATTTTTATCCTATATATTCAAACCATCCTAATTTTCTGTATCATCCAAGTATAAGTATAAAATAATAACAGTTTTATTTTTAAATTTTTTTAGACAAAAAAAAATGGTAACCCGCCGTTACCATTTTTTATAAAATTATCATTTTTCTACTGGGAATGATTTCAAATCCGTTGCTATTTCTGTATTAGAAAACAACTCTCTAGCCTCTTTCAATAATTCCTTATATGTATCTCCTTGATAGCGAGAACTAATGTGAGTTAATATTAGTCGCTTCGCATTTGCCTGAAGTGCAATGCTCGCAGCTTGCTTAGATGTAGAATGAAAATAATCATACGCTTGTTGCTCATCTTCTGCTGCGAAAGTCGCTTCATGGACAAGTACATCTGCATCTTGCGCAAGCTCCCTACTCGCTTCGCAATATCGCGTATCACCTAAGATAGTAATAATTCTTCCTTTTTGAGGTGGGCCGATAAACTCATTTCCATTTAATATCGTGCCATCCTCTAATTCAACTGCTTCACCATCTTTTAAACGTTTAAAGATTGGACCTGGTTTCACACCCATCTCAAGTAACTTATCAACTAAAAGAGCACCTTGTATATCTTTCTCTACAATACGATATCCAAAACATTCTATACCGTGTGACAATCTTTTCGTTTCTACATAAAATTCATTATCTTCAAATACGGTACCTTCTTCTGTTATCTCCACAACTTCAAGTGGATATTTCACATGTGTCGTACTTACCGATAATGCCACTTCAATAAATTGTTTAATTCCTTTCGGTCCATACACCGTTAAAGGCGTAGTTCCTCCTTGAAATGAACGGCTACCTAATAAACCAGGCAATCCAAAAATATGATCGCCATGTAAATGCGTAATAAATATTTTTTCAATGCGGCGCGGACGTACAGATGTATGTAATATTTGATGTTGCGTGGCCTCGCCACAATCAAATAACCAAGTTTGTCCTCGTTCTTCTAACAATTGTAAAGCAATTGCTGAAACGTTCCTTCCTTTTGAAGGAACACCTGCACCAGTTCCTAAAAATACAAATTCCACTTTCTTTCCTCCAGCTCTAAATATACTCTATCTCTCATCTTACGGAATGTTATTTCAAATGGCAAATTGAATTTACATAACCAATCATCTAGACAACTATATAACACGAACATTATACTTAAAAAAATTAGCTATCGTTCGTGTTTTATGGTAAAATGATTATACTACATTTTAAGGGAGCGTTTTATTATGAAAGAAGTATTTCGTTTACAAACTGATTTTTCATCTTCATTTGATCGCTGGGTAAGTTCTTTCGTGTCTGATCACCCAGCACAATTAGAATGGACAACTTTAAAGGAATTAATCCATGAATATACAACATCACATACAAATGATACGTTACCAGCATATATTTCTTCAGCTTTAACATATTACGCCCAACGTGTTTCAACTACAAACAGTTCAGAGATTGTTATTTTTGAAAACCCTACAATCTCGTAATCTATAAATAAAAAAGCACTGGTTACAGTGCTTTTTTATTTATACTTATTTAGTAAATCGTCATATTCCGTCCAAAAGTTTGTATACATCCTTTGATCAAACTCATCTAAAATTATCTTGTCACTTGATTTATTAAATAATTCTTTTGCTTGTAATGCAAAAGAAACAATTTGTCTTCTATATTCATTTTCATTCAATTCTATATGAAGCCCTTCATAGTAGATAGCCTTTTGATCAGTAGAAATAACTTTGACAAAGTCCTTTAAAATCACGTTTTTACCTATATGGTTTATAGTCCAATGAATTGAAATTGGGCATCCTAACATTAGCATAGTGCCACATCCGTGCAAAATAAGCCCCTCTTCATTTTCAATATCACAAATATATTCTTTATCTAAAGTTCGTAACAAAGCTAAAGCTGATTCACTTATTCCCCATTCCTCATCCATACCTGCCTGCGTAATAATCGTTCCAGCCATATTTAAATATATTTCTCCATGAGAACATAAATCTTCCTGCTCATTAAACAACCATTTTTGATTCTCAATATTTATAATAAAATTTTGTGGTACCATTACAAATTCCCCTTTTATAAAAATATTTATTTTCCATATTATTTATAATCAATATCATGCATTTCATCCCATATATCTATTATAAATCCATTTAATATTTTAAAAACACAGATAAAAAAGATATTGACACTACGATTTTACAGTGCTAACATCAACATGTAATTGAATATGGTCTCTGTTAGGTGAGGCTCCTGTATAGAGAAACGCTGCTGCCCAAAAATGTCGAGAGACGCCAATGGGTCAACAGGAAAGGTCGGAATGAAGGCCTTTTTTAACGTAGCTGGTTTCAGTACCTATGCTATACAGTGCTAAAACTCAACGAGGGAGAGGTGCATGTATTTTGTCATACACAAAAACTGTTTTTATTTATGTCTACTAACAGTCTTTGTTGTGGACTCTTTTAACTGCGAATTCAGACCTTTACTCGTTTTGAGTAAAGGTCTTTTTACGTCTATATGCACCTTACTATGAAACAAACATAGCATATTCAGAAATTACTAAATTGTACGGAGGTGAGGAACAGTTGGCAATTGATGATTCGGCCCAGATACCCATACGTTTTACATTCATATTTCATCATGTAGGTAGGAAAGAAACTGTTCCTCACCATTTCAAATAGTTAGGTAACAGATTGTTTCCTCCTTCATGACAGAGGAGGAACTACCGATGTTTAATTTACAAAGACAAGAAACAAAGCATGCTTATGAGCAAGATAGCATGAAAACAAATAACGAATTATTAGTGGAGGTTGCAACACAAGATGTAAGCTCTGCGTTAAAACTTTTAGAAACAACACAAGATGGATTATCTAAACAAGAAGCGTCTCGTAGACTTTCTTTATATGGTCCGAATGAAATAGCTCATAATAAAATGGCGCCGTGGTACATTCAATTTCTATTGGCATTTAAAAATCCATTTATTTTCGTTTTATTAGCTCTTGGAGCACTCTCCTTTTTCACAGATGATATGCAAGGAACGATTGTCGTATCTGTAATGGTCCTACTTAGTGCAACGATTCGGTTTTCCCAAGAATTTCGTTCTCAAAAAGCTGCCGATAAGTTAAAAGCTATGGTTCGAACAACTGCGAGCGTATTTAGAATAAATGGATTTGTACATGAAACAAAAAATGTAAAGAATTTAAACCGAAATTACACAACAGAAATTCCAATTGAGGAACTTGTACCTGGCGATATTATTTCCCTTTCAGCTGGTGATATCGTTCCAGCTGATGTGCGTGTTGTATCCGCTAAAGATTTATTTGTTAATCAATCTTCTTTGACAGGGGAAGCACTTCCTGTAGAAAAATACGAACACTGCTACCATATAGAAAATAAGCATATCTTACCGAAAAACATGAAAAAAAATTACAATCCACTCGATATGGAAAACCTTTGTTTCATGGGAACAAATATTGTAAGTGGCAGCGCAAAAGCTGTTGTCATCTCAACAAGTACCGATACGTATTTCGGCTCTTTAGCAAATAAGGTAATTGGAAAGCGTGTAGAAACAAGCTTTGATAAAGGTGTAAACAAAGTAAGCTGGCTCTTAATTACATTCATGCTTATTATGGCACCTATTGTCCTTCTCATTAATGGATTCACAAAAGGAGATTGGCAAGAAGCTTTCTTCTTCGCTATTGCCGTTGCTGTTGGCCTTACACCTGAAATGTTACCAATGATTGTAACTGCTAATTTAGCTAAAGGTGCCGTTAACATGTCTAAACAAAAAGTAATTGTAAAACAGCTAAATTCTATTCAAAACTTAGGTGCTATGAACATTCTTTGTACAGATAAAACCGGAACTTTAACAGAAGATAAAGTGGTCCTTGTTCGTCACTTAGATCCCAAGGGAAATGAATGCAATCGCGTCTTGCAATTTGCCTATTTAAATAGTTTCTATCAAACTGGATTGAAAAATTTAATAGATAAAGCTGTTATTAAGCATACAGAGGAAAACAATAAATTTAATCCATCAGCTTTTCAAAAGCTAGATGAAATTCCATTCGATTTCGCCCGCCGGCGTATGTCAGTTATCGTAAAGGATATTTCAGGTGAACATACAATGGTTTGTAAAGGTGCCGTAGAAGAAATTTTATCAATTTGTAACTACACTGAAGTGGATGAAAAAATCGTTCCACTCACCGAGGAAATACGTTCAAATGTCAAAAAACTAAGTGAGACACTAAATAGTGAAGGTATGCGGGTTATTGCTGTGGCTTATAAAAAAGATAGAAGAATAAATGATACAGAGTACGCAGTAAAAGACGAAACTGATATGATTCTCAGTGGATATATCGGCTTTTTAGATCCACCGAAACCATCTGCAGCAGCTGCAATTCAAGCATTACAAAAACATGGTGTACAAGTGAAAATTTTAACTGGCGATAACGAAATTGTTACAAGAAAGGTTTGTAAAGAAGTTGGATTAGATATCGGCGAACCAATCCTCGGTTACGAGATTGATTCTTTACCAGATAAAGCATTAGCAAAACTTGCTGAAGAAACGACTGTATTTGCGAAGCTTAATCCAATGCAAAAATCTCGTATTATACACGCATTACAAGGAAATGGACACACTGTAGGTTACATGGGAGACGGCATTAACGATGCTGTAGCATTACGTGAAGCTGATGTCGGAATATCTGTTAATACTGCTACTGATATTGCGAAAGAAGCTTCCGATATTATTCTACTCGAAAAAAGTTTAACTATATTAGAAGCAGGTATTTTAGAAGGACGTACTACATTCGGAAATATTTTAAAATATATTAAGATGACAGCTAGCTCTAACTTCGGTAATGTGTTTAGCGTGTTAGTAGCAAGTGCTTTCATTCCTTTTTTACCGATGCTTGCCATTCATCTTTTAATTCAAAACTTACTTTATGATATTTCACAACTTTCTATTCCATGGGACAAAATGGATAAAGAGTTTCTAGAAAAACCACGAAAATGGGATACTGCAAACTTACGAAGCTTCATTATTTGTATCGGCCCAATTAGTTCCGTATTTGATATTATCACATACGTAGTCATGTGGAATGTATTTGGTGCAAATACACCGAGCGAGCAATCATTATTCCAGTCCGGTTGGTTTGTCGTTGGATTGTTAACACAAACTTTAATTGTTCACATGATAAGAACACAAAAGATTCCATTTATTCAAAGCACTGCATCAACACCAGTCGTTTTATTAACCGCTCTTATTATGGCAATCGGGATTTATATTCCATTCTCACCACTTGGTGCAGCCGTTGGTTTGCAAGCATTGCCACTTAACTACTTCCCTTGGTTAGTAGGAATACTATTAGGCTACGCTTTTTTAACACAGTTCCTAAAAAAGCTTTATATTAAAAAGTTTCATAGCTGGTTGTAAAAATAAGAATGAGTGGGTATTCCCCGCTCATTCTAAAAAACATAACACATATTTATATATGGAGGTGACCATGATGGTATGGTACGACATTGTATTCAGATTAGTTATCGCAATTATTGTAGGAGCTTGCATTGGAATGGAAAGACAATGGAGACACCGAATGGCTGGGTTACGGACAAATGCTCTCGTATCACTTGGTGCCTGTATAATAGGAAAGGTGTCATGATTTTACTACTTCATGACACCTTCTACATAAACTTATTTTCTAACTTTTGTTGAAACGACTTCTCTTGCTTACGTAGTAGTTGACTACCTCGTTGTAAAATCGGTGTTCCATACTTATCATTAATTTGATCAATGACAGCAAGTAGTGGCTCTTTTTTCGCATCCTCTTCAAATGAAAACAAATCTAATTGTTTCACCGATTCTGTCTTCCACTCTATTTCAGTAGCTGTAACACCTAGTAAACGAACGGAATCACCATCCCAATGTTGCTTCCATAAACGGGATGCTGCTTGAAAAATATCGCGTTCTTCCCAAATTGCATTTTTCAATTGCTTACTCCGTGTTACTGTTCGCCTATCATGGTATTTAATCATAATTTGAATATTATAGCTGACAAGGGTTCGCTTTTGTAATCTTTTACTCACTGATTTTGATAAACGTTCTAACATATCAAGCAATTCTTTCTCTTCATCCATATCCTTTGAAAAAGTCATCGAGTTACCGACACTTTTATGTTGGCCCATTTGACTCGGATCCACTTCCCTATCATCCGTACCTTTTGCACGCTTTTGCAAATCAATACCGTGCTTCCCAATTTTAGCGCGAATGATATGCTCGTCTCCCTTCGCTAACTGTTCAATTGTATGTATATGAATTTCATTTAATTTTTCAGCTGTTTTTTCTCCAATCCCATGCATTGCTTCAACTGGAAGTGGCCAAATCATTTCTGGAATATCACGTTTTCGAAGTACGGTAATACCGAGAGGTTTTTTCATATCAGAAGCTGTTTTTGCTAGGAAAAGATTTGGAGCAATTCCGATACTACACGGAAGCTGCAACTCTGTTAATAGTGCTTGTTGAATCATCTTTGCTATTTCAAGAGGCGAACCAAGTGCGTAGCAATCTGTAATATCTAAATATCCTTCATCTATTGAGACTGGTTGTATCTTTTCTGTAAAACGGGAAAGGACTTGAAACATTTGAAATGAAGCTTCGCGATATAATGTGAAATTAGGACGCCTTACAACTAATTGCGGGCATAACCTTTTCGCTTCCCAAAGGGGCATCGTCGTACGTATTCCGTATTCTCTCGCCTCATAACTACATGTTATAATAATTCCTTTTCTCTCTTTTTCATTTCCAGCAACCGCTAATGGCTTTCCTTGTAATGATGGATCATGAGCAATTTCAACAGATGCGAAAAAGCAATTCATATCTACATGTAAAATAACACGACCATTTTTCGGATACATTTCTCGCATAGTACTCACTCCCTAATCAGAACGTTCGTTCTTTCATTATATCAAATTTTGCACAATAGTTATAATAATTACTTGTTCTTTTTTATAATCGATATAAAGAGGATATATATGTGAAAGGGTCTGATTATGATGAGATCAACTAATAAAGTGAAACTTTAATCAGCCCTCACCTAAATTCTTTACTTTCGCTGAATTTTGAGGTGGGGGGGCTTACTGTCCGGCAAATAGCGGGATAAACTCAATTATACATTCCTTGTAGTTATATTAATCATTGCAATTAATTATTTACTACTTCCGATTTTCAATATGAATACGTTAGGATTATTCCTTCGTCTAGTACATGTAGCAACAACGTATATACTTCCATAGGTTTTCTTATATTGGCTTATACGTCTTGTCAAAGCAATCGAATCAAAATAAAAAGCGTGTAAATCACAATTGATTTACACGCTTTTTCTATTCCATTACTTCGCTACTTCTTCAATAATTGCAACAACTAATTCTGCTGTTTTTGCTAATTCTTCAACAGGAATCTTCTCGTTTGTTGTATGAATTTCTTCATAACCAACTGCTAAGTTAACTGTTGGGATACCATGTCCTGCAATTACGTTTGCATCACTTCCGCCACCACTTTGGTGAAGAGAAGGTGTACGACCAATTTTTTCAGCTGCACGTTTTGCAACTTCTACAACATGATCACCATCAGCAAATTTAAATCCTGGGTACATAACGTTTACTTCAACGTCTGCATGCCCGCCCATTTCTTTTGCAGTTGTTTCAAATGCTTCTTTCATTTTCGCAACTTGTGCTTCCATTTTCTCATTGATTAAAGAACGAGCTTCTGCAAAGATTTGTACATGATCGCAAACGATATTCGTTTGTGTACCACCTTCAAAACGTCCAATATTTGCAGTCGTTTCAGAGTCAATGCGACCAAGTGGCATCTTCGCAATTGCTTTCGCTGCGATAGTAATTGCAGATACACCTTTCTCCGGCGCTACACCAGCGTGAGCTGTTTTCCCGCGAATAATTGCGTTCACTTTCGCTTGTGTTGGAGCTGCAACAACGATTTCACCAACTTTTCCATCGCTATCTAATGCGTAGCCATATTTCGCTGTAATACGCTCACGGTCTAATGCTTTTGCACCAACAAGACCTGATTCTTCTCCGACTGTAATAATAAATTCAATTTTACCATGAGGGATATTTTTCTCTTTTAAAACACGGATTGCTTCGAACATTGATGCTAATCCAGCTTTATCATCCGCACCTAAAATTGTTGTACCATCTGATACGATATATCCATCTTTAATAGAAGGCTTAATTCCATTACCAGGAACTACTGTATCCATATGAGAAGTAAAGTAAATTGTATCAACAGCATCTTTTGTTGCTGGTAAAGTACAAATTAAGTTACCTGCACCATGACCAGTTACAGCCATTGTGTCATCTTCAAATACTTCTACACCTAAATCTGTAAATTTCTTCGTTAATACTTTGCAGATTTCTGCTTCAAATTTCGTTTCAGAATCTACTTGTACTAATTCCATAAATTCATTTACTAAACGTTCTTGATTAATCATAAGACTGCGCCTCCTGCACTACCATTATGTATGTAACACTATTAATTATAACAGAATTTCGCAAAAGTTTCGAAATACAAGACAAAAAACAGATGGTTTACATGTCTAGATAACCATCTGCTTTCTATTACTCATTTAACAATACCCAGCGCATATGATCTTCCCACACGCCATTTACCATTAACATCTTCCTAGATACGCCTTCATATTGAAAACCTATCTTCGTTACTACTTGTATAGATGCTAAATTACGAGGCATAATCGGAGCTTCTATACGATGTAACTGAAATTCCCCAAAAGCAACTTGAATTGCTTTTCTAAGCGCTTCTGTCGTATACCCTTTGTTTAACTCTGCTTTATCTAATTTATAACTGAGTACACAAGATTGATAAATGCCACGAACGATTAAATTAAATGAAATACACCCAATTATTTTCGTATCATCACCCTTTTTAAAAATCCATAGTCTGATGATTTTCCCTTCTTCGAACTCTTTTCTATCCTTTTGCAACTTTTTCTTTTGATAATCTAGCGTAAAAAAATCATCCGGTCTATACTCTTCCCAAGCTTTTAAAAATTCACGATTTCTGTCGTAATATTGAAGAACTGTTTCAGCATACGACTCATCAATTTCCCTTAAGTATAAACGATCTGTTTCGTATATTTTCATCATCGTATCTCCATTCTTCAGCTTGCCCAACTAAAAATTAACAATATACCCTTTTACTATATTCTCTACACACTCTCAAATTTCCTGTTATATTTTGCAATCCCCTCCCGAATTTTGTCCTCACTCTCCCCTTGTCCATAATTTCATTTCTCGTTACAATGAAATTGTACTGATTTGCAAGGAGGTATAACGATGCATAAAAAAGCTCAAAAAGTTATGGTTTATGTGATGCTAATTTCTATGCTTGTAACAACATTACTTGCTGGCGCGAGTATGTTTTGGTAAAAAGGGCGATGTGTTCGTCCTTTTTTTACTTTTTACACATAACAAAATAAACCATCTCGACATCGAGATGGTTTATTTTATATAAAACACAATCGCTACAATACTAAAGGAAAATGACATTACAAGCGCTATTACAAAACTTGTATATTGTTTCTGCTGAAATGCCCCGATAACAAAAGTGAGATTAAGTAATGCCATACATACAATCGCTACAAGATAAGAACATATATTAAAAGTTGCCAATATGAATGTAATAACAAATAGAAATCCCATAAAAAACTGCATATACGAAAGTTTTGGATTCAAGTACATATGAGCAACCCCTTTATCTAATTTTATCTTTCTATACTCTCATTAACGCACGGTTATGTACACATGTCAAGACAACTTATTATAATAGAAAAAGCCACCCTTTTCGTTGGCTTTTTCATATGCAACGGCTCCTTTTTCTTTTGCCAATTGCTGAAATGATTTTTTCGATTTCACAATCCATACTTTCGTTCCAATTGGAATGCGATCAAACAAATATTCCACATCGTTTTTCTTCATTCTTATACACCCTTGTGAAATATACTTTCCAATTGAACTCGGTTGGTTTGTTCCATGTATTCCATATTTACTTCCATCAGTTCCTCTTGCATTAAATCCAATCCACCTTGACCCAAGTGGATTTTTTGGCGATCCACCTGGAATATCCTTCGCAATGTAATACGGATCCTTTGCTTTCATTACAACATCAAAAGTTCCTTCTGGAGTTAATTCATTCGTTTTCCCTGTCGCTACCGGAAAAACCTTTTGAATCTTTCCATCGTCAATGTAAGCTAATTTATTCGTTGCTTTATTTACAATAATAAAAGGATCTCCGGCACGTGGATTATCCCCAAGAGGCCAAATCGGTGATAAAGAAAGACATAATATGATAGAGAGAAGATACGGCATAGATAATTCCTACCTTCTATATAAGTTCTTTTATATTATCCTTTCCCTTAAAGCGACTTTTAATGAGTAAATATTGTTCCATTTCATACACAAGTTGAACAAGTTTCGCACGTATCTCAAATTCTTCGCGTGTAGCTGGCAATGGCATGTCTCTAAATAATTCCCTCATTTCTTGAAGCTGCCTTAAGGAAATAACGCCAGTACTTTCAGGGCTAATAGCATTACCAATGTTTTCAACAACATCTGCAATCATGTCAGCTTGTTCATATGTCCACGATAAAGAAGCTGCTAGTGGTATCATTCGCTCTAAAATTTCGAATTGTTGCATACGCATATTAAAATAACGATAGTAATAATCATCTTCTCGCATAAATGCATTCTCAAGTTTTTTAAACGATAAATCTCTTGCTTCATTTAACATATTCTCGGTTTCAATGAGTTCTGCTCCACTCCAACTACTTTCTCGATTTCGTAAATACACAACCATTTCAAACAAAATCGTTTTAAAATTATTCTCTATTTTATCCTGATACTCTTTTAGCTTATTTTCACTACTCGGCATATACATATTTACTAATAACGCCACGCTAATCCCTATCGTTAATATAGCAATTTCATTTCCAACTATAAGCCATGTAATTTGCTTCAATGAATATAGATGCATAACAATAACTGAACTCGTGACAATACCTTCTTGAATTTTAAGCATTACTGCAGTCGGAATAAATGTAAGTAACAATATGCTAATTGCAAGTGGTGTATAGCCAATCGTTTCAAAAATACAAAACGCGAATGCCATTGATAATACACACGCTAGAAAACGATGTAACGACACTTGAAGTGATTTGCGCTTCGTATTTTGTACACATAAAATAACTAAAATGCCTGCTGAACTATAAAATTCTAACCCTAATAACTGAGCAATAAAAACTGCCGCACCTGTCCCTATTGCTGTTTTTACTGTACGATATCCAATTTTAAACATATCATTACTCCTATATGTATAAACGTATTTACAGCTAGTATAAAAAAAGGATGACACAATGTCATCCTTTTCTACTTATTATTCACATAACCTTTTCATATTACAATATTTTTTGTAAAAATTGTTGCGCACGTTCACTTTTCGGCGCTGCAAAAAATTCTTCTGGCGCACTATCTTCTACAAGCTTTCCTCCGTCCAAGAAAAGAACACGATCTGCCACTTCTTTTGCAAAGCCCATTTCATGTGTAACGATAGCCATCGTCATTCCTGTCGTAACTAACGATTTCATAACTTCTAACACTTCTTTCACCATCTCTGGATCTAGCGCCGATGTCGGTTCATCAAATAACATAACTTCCGGTTCCATCGCTAACGCTCTTGCAATTGCTACACGTTGCTTTTGTCCTCCCGAAAGACGATTTGGATACGTATCTTTTTTATCTACTAATCCAACCTTTTCTAAAAGTTTCTCAGCTTTCTTTTCAGCTTCTTGCTTCGTTACCCCTTTTACATTGATAGGGGCATACGTAATATTTTCTAATACAGTCATATGAGGAAATAAGTGAAAATGTTGAAATACCATACCGACATTTTCACGAACATGCATAACATTCGTTTTCGGATTCGTTACTTCTTCCGTCCCAATCCAAATGTGACCATCCGTTGGTGCTTCTAACATATTCATACAACGTAAAAATGTTGATTTTCCTGATCCAGAAGGCCCTATAATTGCGACTACTTCCCCTTTTTCAATTGTTGTTGTAATTCCTTTTAATACTTCGTTTTTACCAAATGATTTATGAAGGTTTTCAATTTTAATCACTTTTCTTCATTCTCCCTTCAATTGCCTTCCCGACTAATGTAAGAATAATGACTAACATATAATAAATCAGTCCAACAAAAAGTAATGGTTCAAGATATTTAAATGTCTCACCGCCTACAATGTAAGCACGACGCATTAAATCAGTCGCGCCTATTACTGTTACTACAGCCGATTCTTTCGTAAGTGTCGCAAATTCGTTCACAAGCGCTGGTAATATATTTTTTAATGCTTGAGGGAAAATAATATTTCTCATCATTTTTCCGTACGGTATCCCTAAAGCCATTGCTGCTTCTGTTTGTCCTTTATCAACCGCTTGAATACCAGCACGAATTACTTCTGACATGTATGCACCTGAATTCAAGCTAAATGCAAGTACAGCAGCTAAGAATGCTGGTATTTCATAACCAATTATTTGTGGGACGCCGAAATAAATAATCATTAATTGCAATACAAGGGGTGTACCACGAAAAATTGATGTATAAAAATCTGCTGCTATATTTAATGCTCGTATTCTAGCAATTTTACAAAGTGCTAATAGCGTTCCTAAAATAAATCCTGCTAAAGCTGATACTGCTACAATTTTCAAAGTAACTTCTAAACCTTTTAGTATATATGGTATCGAAGGCGTAATCGCCGAAAAATCTAAGTTCATTCTTTTCATTCCCCTCACAGAAAAGTGAAAGGCAGCTTATTTTCCGCTGCCAAACCATTTCTTCACTAATTTATCCATTTCTCCATTTTCTTGCATTTTTTTAATTACTTTATTAAATTCAGCTGTTTTATCACTGTTTTTCGGAAGGGCAATTGCTGCTCCAACTTCTTCTGGTGCTTCTTTAATTTCAATTCCTTGTAAATCTTTCATTTTCTCTAAATAATTTTTAGCAACTGTATCTTCTATAATTGCAGCGTCAAAACGACCAGCTTTAATTTCTTGTACGATTTCTGGTATACGGTCACGTCCCTCAACTTGGAAATCTACTTGTTTTTTAAATTCTGAAGCTTTCTCTTCTTGAATAGACCCTGTTTGTACCCCTACTTTTTTCCCTTTTAAATCCTCTACAGATTTAATGTTAGAATCCTTTTTAGAAACGACCATATTTTTCGCAACAAAATAAATATCTGTAAAATCAACATTATTTTTACGCTCTGCAGTTGGCGTCATACCTGCCATTACGAAATCAACTTTTCCTGAACTAAGAGATGCTAATAAACCACCAAAATCCATATCTTTCACTTTCACTTCATACCCAAGTTCTTTTCCGATATATTTAGCAACATCAACATCAAAGCCAATAATTTCATCGCTCTTTGACGCATCTACATATTCATAAGGTTTATAATCTGCTGAAGTTCCCATTACGAGTACTTTTTTATTTCCTTTTGTTTCTTTCGATTCCCCATTACTACAAGCGCTGAATATACTTACAATTAAAATAAGTGCAAACGATATTGATACTAACTTCTTCATCTTTCTTCCCCCTAATAATGTATATTTAAAAGTTTAATAGAATATTTATTCGATGTTTGTATTGTATCAGCACTTTTATTTTTATGCAATATATAAAATAAAAATAAATAACGAAACAATATAAACGCTGTTTGTTATGTATAAAATGATGCATAAAATAACATAACTATGCATATCTCAGAAATTTTAATAATAAATAAAAAAGGCGGCACATCCACTTGATTGTGGACGTGCCGCCTTTTCTCTTATTTTTTATAGTTCTTCACAATTCTCTTCGAAATATGATTGTAGTTTCGCAATAACTTGCATCGGTTCATGACCTTCAATTTCATGACGCTCTACCATCGTTACAATTTTTCCATCTTTTAATAAAGCAAATGATGGAGAAGAAGGTGGGTACCCTTCGAAATATTCACGAGCTCTTGCTGTCGCTTCTTTATCTTGACCTGCAAACACCGTTACAAGGTGGTTAGGACGTTTATCATAATGTACGGAATGCGCAGCAGCAGGACGAGCAATACCACCTGCACAACCACATACAGAGTTTACCATTACAAGTGTTGTTCCATTTCTTTTAAACGCTTCTTCTACCGCTTCCGGCGTCGTCAATTCTGTATATCCAGCAGAGACAATCTCTTCACGCGCTTGGCGGACAACATCATTCATAAAAAAGTTAAAATTAATCACTCTTTTCCCTCCTCTAAAACTACCTATTTGTATCTTACCAGTTAATGTTTATGAAATACAAGTAAGTTTACTTGTATTTAAGTATAGAAAAGGTGTTAGAGCTCTTGCTCTAACACCTTTTCTTTAATGACCACGATGTTTTTGCTTTGCTTTTTGTACTTTCATTAAACGTCTTCTTTCTTTTTCAGCTTCTCGCTTCTCTTTAGACTGCAGTTTCTTTTCTTGTTTATGCAATTCATAAGATAAACTAATCGCCTCTTGCGCCTTAGTAAAACGTTTAATAGTTGTTTCTTTTGCTGCTTGTCGTATGATACGCTTTATGTTTTTAGGACGCTGTTTTTCTTTAACTTCTACACCACATTTTGCAAAGTGCTGAAAATGCTCTAAAAGTGAACCATTCACAAACATAAGCACTTCTTCATCTGACGGTTCCGCCCCAAAAATATACCTCGCCCCATACAATTTCCCTTTTTCTTTACATGTAATGATTCCAACAAAAAATTGGCCATCGTGATATACTGTCAAATCCATTGACAGCCCCTCCTTTAAAAGATTAGAAATACGGGACATCCCGGAGGGGAAGGTTACTGACATGAAATCATGCGTCTGGACTACCAACCAGAGCTGTGTTTTTGTATTTCTTTCACTATTATTATATCTTTTTTTCCATAATCTTCATATATTCAGCAATCATTTTTTTATGCGATCCTACAATATAGTCAGGTAGTTCTGTTACTGAAAAGAATTTAAGCTGAACTGCTTCTTCTTTATTCATAACAAAATCCCCTTCGTATTCATCCGTATAATAGGCGGTTGTTACAGATTGAAATTCATCACCGTTTTCTAATTTTGTAAAGTAGTTCGCTCCAGAAAATACATTGATTAGTCGCAAGTTCTTCACTTTTATTCCTGTCTCTTCATATACTTCACGATAAGCTGTTTCTTCTGGTGATTCACTAAGCTCCATTAGCCCGCCAGGTAGCCCCCATTTTCCGTACGGCTCTGTCCGCTGCTGCAATAAAACATATCCATTTTCATTTATAACGAGTACAACAGCACCAACTAAAATTAAAGGGCGATGACCAACTATTTTTCGTAATTCTTCTACATATCCCACCGTATCGCCTCCTTTTTCGTTGTCCACACTATTGTATCATATGTACGAAACGACAAAATGCGTATATTTTTCATTTTTTTAACAAAATATTTATTTTATGTGATTCATCTACTGTAGCTAACATAATAGATTCGACTTCTGTACTCTCCTCTAGAAATTCTCTCGCCCACGCTTCTGTTTTTCCTAATAATGCAAGAACATCTTTCTGTATCCTCCCATCCTTTACTAATACAAAAGAAACTGGAGATTTTTTTCCCGCCACTTTAAGATCAAGCCGCGAAACTGCTTCATATTCTGGATACCGAAATATAGAAACGACACCGTTTGCTTCCCATAATGCTAATTTAATCGTTTGAATATCGCTCACATTTCGCATACGAAGTTCCGAAAACAAATATTCCAAGGTAATTCTCGCCTTTTTCAAATTGCTAAAATTAATGGAACCATTGTGTATAAGAATAATAGGTGCAGGCTCTAAAAAACGTCTCCATCTATCCCATTTCAGCATTAAAACTGAGCTTATAATATGAAGTACAACAAGTATGAACGTTGTAATCATCGATCCCAGTAACCCTACTTTTTCATCAGACAATGCGTTAGAAATATTCCCACCAAGCAATAACACTAATACAACATCTAAAAAACGAAGTTGTGCGATAGACCTTTGCCCCATCGCTTTCGCAACTAATATTAAAAATATGTATGCTATAATAGCCCGAATAACCCATTCACTATTAGAAAGATGTCGTGCTCCTTCAAAAATATGCATATGCATCACTTTGCACTCCTTACCCGTCTCAAACTGCTATCCTGTTTTAGTTTGCAACGTTTATGAGCATATATGTAAAAAAGCTGGTTCGTTTAAAAACGAACCAGCTTTTTTTACTTAACTGAAAACATATATTTTTTATACGTTTTCCGTACCGATAATATGAGCCCCATCATAATCATATTTGAGAATAAGGAACTTCCCCCATACGATAAGAAAGGTAATGCAATACCTTTTACAGGCATTAATCCAACGATCATACCGATGTTTTGGAATATTTGAACTGTTAATATACCGATTGATCCAGCGCATAATAATGTACCAAATAAATTATCAGCGGAATAACCAATAATAATTGTTCGATATAGTAGTAATAGGAACAAGAAGACAACTAAGGCTGCTACGATAAATCCACCTTCTTCGGCAATTGTAGCGAAAATAAAGTCAGTATGCTTCTCTGGAATATAGACGCTTCCTCCCCCAAACCCTTTACCTTCCATTCCTCCACTACCTACAGCTAAAATCGATTGCTGTGTTTGATAACCTTGATCTGCATTTTCAAATGGATTTAACCAACCTACAATACGCGACTGTTGGTGAGGCTTTAGTAAAGTAACTAAATTATTATAGAAAAAGTCTTGATACTTAAAGAAAATAAATATTAAAGCAGATAATATGGTCAACGGAATAACTGTACATAATGCTATCAATTTCTTTTGAATACCTGACATAAATAAAATACATGCAATAGCAGCAGCATATAAGAACACCATACCTGTATCAGGTTGACTATATACAACCGCCATAGGTGGAAGTGACACTAGCATAATTTTACCTACTAGCTTTAAATCTGTTTGGAATGTCCTTGCCATATACTGTGCATTATGTTTCACTGCTATACTCGCTACTACAAGTAGCAATGCAATTTTGAAAAACTCAGACGGCTGAATTTGCCCAAATACTGGGAAAACAAACCATCTTTTTGCACCTAATTTTTCAGGTGTAAAACCTGATGGTGGTAATACTTTCAAAAGAATAAGTGAAGCAAATCCAGCAATATAAAGCGGCCAAGATAATTTTTGCAATTGATCTAAGTCGATGCTTGCAACAAGAAGTAACAATACAACCCCAATTATGTAGTTAACACCTTGTTTCATAGCAAAGTTTGCAGCTCCATACTGTCCCGTTTGCTGACTGCTATATATAGCAGCTATACTCGTCACACATAGTGCACACAAAATTAAAATTAATTTTACATCTAAACTTTTTAGAAACTCGGTACTTCTTTTCATGACATCCTCCTGAAACATTGTTACGGCAAAAATAAAAAACCAGGAGTCAACATTCTTCATGTTTTGACGACTGATTACACATTATCTATAAAACACTTATATAGAATAACTCTCTTTTTCATACAATACAATATATTATACTACAGTTTCATCAGTAAGATTTGCCAAAAAAATTATTCTTTTCTTATTTTATATCCATATACCATATATCAGCAATGTATTTTCGTAAATTCCTAATACATAATCGTTTATTGTAAGATTACTGGGAAAGATATTTATACATATAGTAGGATGTAGATGAAGAAATAAGATAATAAAAAGCTCGCATAAGCGAGCTTTTTATTAATATACAGATGTATTATTTTCTGACATGTTTTCTAAAATTTCTTTAACACGTCCTAAGAACTTACCACAAATTAAACCATCAAGTACTCGGTGATCAAGTGATAAACATAAGTTAACCATATCACGAGCACCGAACATACCGTTATCCATAATTACTGGGCGTTTTACAATTGATTCAACTTGTAAAATAGCTGCTTGTGGGTAATTAATAATACCCATAGATTGAACAGAACCGAATGATCCTGTGTTATTAATTGTAAATGTTCCACCTTGCATTTCGTCTGCTTTTAACGATTTCGTACGTACTTTTCCTGCAAGTTCTGTAATTTCACGAGCGATGCCTTTAATTGTTTTCTCGTCCGCTTGCTTAATTACTGGTACAAATAGTTCTTCCTCTGTTGCAACAGCGATAGAAAGGTTAATATCTTTCTTCTGAACAATTTTATCGCCAGCCCACATTGAATTAATTTGAGGATACTCTTTTAACGCTTGTGCTACTGCTTTTACGAAGAAAGCAAAGAACGTTAAGTTAAAGCCTTCACGCTTCTTAAAGTCACCTTTAATTGAGTTACGGTATGACACAAGGTTTGTCACATCTACTTCAATCATCATCCAAGCATGTGGTGCTTCGTGTTTACTACGTAACATGTTTGCTGCGATTGCTTTACGCACACCTGTTACTGGAATTTCGATATCTCCAGGCATTGTAGGTACAGAAACTGGTTTCGCAGCTTCTACTTTTTGCGCTACTGGTGCTGCTTTTGGTGCTTCTGGGCGAGCTTCTACTACTGCCGCTACAGCTTCCTCTTTCTTCGCCGCACCTGCTTGTGGGATATTTCCAGATTCCACCAGCTTTAAAATATCTTTACGAGTGATACGGCCGTTTGCTCCCGTACCTTCTACTAGATCTAAATCAACGTTATGCTCACCCGCAAGCTTTAACACAGCTGGTGAAAAACGTGGTTTTCCATCAGTTGGTTGTTTTACTTTCGGTGCTTTTTCAGACGTAGCTACTTCTGCCTTTGATTCTTCTTTAGTTTTTTCCTCAACAGCTGTTGCTGCTACTTCATCTGCGCCTTCTACTTGAATAACACAAACTACTTCACCTACAGCTAACGTATCACCTTCACCAGCGATTAACTCTTTCACAACACCCGTGAAAGAAGATGGTACTTCAGCATTTACTTTATCAGTCATTACTTCTGCAAGCGGATCATACTTATTTACGTGATCGCCAACATTAACGAGCCATTTACTAATTGTGCCCTCTGTAACGCTCTCCCCGAGCTGAGGCATTGTAATATTTTCTACAGCCATGTATAGTCCCCCCGATTAAAATTCCGCAAGTTCACGCATTGCTTTTTCAACTTTATCTGGATTTACCATAAAGAATTTTTCCATTGTTGGTGCATATGGCATTGCTGGAACGTCTGGACCTGCAAGACGTGCGATTGGCGCATCTAAATCAAATAGACAGTTTTCAGCGATAATTGCTGCCACTTCACTCATAATGCTTCCTTCTTTATTGTCTTCTGTTACAAGAAGAACTTTACCTGTTTTAGAAGCTGCTTCAATGATTGCTTCTTTATCTAATGGATATACAGTACGTAAATCAAGAATGTGTGCAGAGATGCCATCTTGTGCTAACTTTTCAGCCGCTTGAAGAGCAAAATGAACACATAATCCGTACGTGATAACTGTAATATCATCACCTTCACGTTTTACATCTGCTTTTCCGATTGGTAATACGTAGTCATCCTCTGGTACTTCACCTTTAATTAAACGATATGCACGTTTATGTTCGAAGAATAATACTGGATCTTCATCACGAATGGCTGCTTTTAATAAGCCTTTTGCATCATATGGTGTAGAAGGGATAACGATTTTTAAACCTGGTTGGTTTGCAAACATCGCTTCTACAGATTGTGAATGATACAATGCACCGTGAACCCCCCCGCCAAATGGTGCACGGATTGTAACTGGACAAGTCCAATCATTATTAGAACGATAACGAATTTTTGCTGCCTCAGAAACAATTTGGTTTACTGCTGGCATGATGAAATCAGCAAACTGCATTTCAGCGATTGGACGCATACCATACATTGCTGCACCAATTGCTACCCCAGCAATTGCAGATTCTGCAAGCGGTGCATCAAGCGCACGATCTTCACCAAATTGATCATACAAACCGTGTGTCGCTTTAAACACGCCACCTTTTTTACCAACATCTTCTCCTAAAACGAATACTTTCTCATCGCGTTCCATTTCTTCGCGCATTGCTAATGTAATAGCATCAATATAAGACATTACAGCCATGAAACGTTCCCCCCTATTCTGCGTATACGTGCTTCAATGCATCTTCAGGTGCTGCATACGGAGCATTTTCTGCATATTCTGTTGCTTCATTTACGATATGCATAATTTCGTCTAACATTTGTTTTTCGGATTCCTCAGTTAACACACCAGCTTCTTTTAAATAAGCTGCGAATGTTATAATTGAATCTTTTTTCTTTGCTTCTTCTACTTCTTCTTTATCACGATAAACACGATCATCATCGTCACTAGAATGTGCTGTTAAACGATATGATACTGTTTCAATTAAAGTTGGTCCTTCACCACGACGACCGCGATCTGCTGCTTCTTTTACAGCTTTATATACTGCAAGTGGATCGTTTCCGTCTATTGTATATCCAGGCATACCGTAACCAATCGCACGATCTGATACGTTTTTACATGCTAATTGTTTTTCAACTGGAATAGAGATTGCATATTTGTTATTTTCACACATAAAAATAACAGGTAGTTTGTGTACACCAGCAAAGTTTGCCCCTTCATGGAAGTCACCTTGGTTTGAAGAGCCTTCTCCAAATGTAACGAACGTTACTAAATCTTTCTTCTCCATTTTTCCAGCTAGTGCAATACCAACTGCATGTGGTACTTGTGTTGTTACTGGAGATGAACCTGTAACAATACGATTTTTCTTTTGACCGAAGTGACCAGGCATTTGACGACCACCAGAGTTTGGATCTCCAGCTTTCGCAAAAGCAGACAACATAAGCTCTTTAGCTGTCATACCAAATGCTAGTACAACACCCATATCACGGTAGTATGGTAATGCATAATCTTTCTCTCTATCAAGAGCGAACGCCGCTCCAACTTGTGCAGCCTCTTGTCCTTGACAAGAAATTACGAATGGAATTTTACCAGCGCGGTTTAATAACCACATACGTTCGTCAATTTTACGTGCAAGTAACATCGTACGGAACATTTCTAATACTTGCTCATCACTTAAGCCAAGCTCTTCATGGCGCTTTTCTTTTACTTCTGCCATTTTTCATAACCTCCTAAATCCACATTTTTATGCGTGTAACGCTCTTCCATCTACAGCAAGTGCTGCTTCACCAATCGCCTCAGATAATGATGGATGCGGATGAATTGTATGTGCTACTTCCCAAGGTGTTGCATCAAGTACTCTTGCAAGACCCGCTTCAGAAATCATATCTGTTACATGTGGTCCAATCATATGAACACCAAGAATGTCATTTGTCTCTTCATCAACTACAAGTTTTACGAAACCATCTGATTCTCCGTATACAAGTGCTTTTCCGATTGCGCGGAATGAGAACTTACCTACTTTTAACTTATAGCCTTTTTCTTTCGCTTCTTGTTCTGTTAAACCGACAGAAGCAACTTCTGGACTGCTATATACGCATTTTGATACCATAGAGTAATCAATTGGTGTAACTTCTTTCCCTGCAATATGTTCTACTGCAGCAATTCCTTCATGAGAAGCAACGTGAGCAAGTTGCAGGCCACCGATTACATCTCCAATTGCGTAAATATGCGATTCTTTCGTTTGATAAAACTCATTTGTTTGAATGTATCCTTTTTCCACAACGATATCTGTGTTCTCTAAGCCAATATTTTGCGTATTCGCTTGTCTTCCTACAGATACAAGCATTTTTTCTGCTTTAAATTCTTTATTTTCACCGTTGTGTTCAGCTTGGATTGTTACTCCATTATCTTTTACCAATGTTTCTGGTAATACTTTTGCACCAGTTACCACTTTAATACCTTTTTTCTTGAATAGACGTTGCATTTCTTTTGAAACGTCTTGATCTTCTAGTGGTAATATTGTTTTTGCATACTCTAATACTGTAACTTCTACACCGAAGTCAGCAAGCATAGATGCCCACTCAATACCGATTACACCGCCACCAACGATAATAATCGAACTAGGAAGCGTTTCCATTTTTAGGGCATGATCTGAAGACATTACGTACTCTCCGTCTAATTCTAAACCTGGTAATGAATTTGGACGAGAACCTGTTGCAATAAGTACATTTTTTGGAATTAACATTTCATTCTCTTCTCCACTTGCAAGTTCAACTGAAATTGTCCCTGGCATCGGAGAGAAAATAGATGGGCCAAGAATACGGCCAATACCTTCAAACACATCAATTTTACCTTGTTTCATTAAGTGTTGAACGCCTTTATGAAGCTGCGTTACAATCTTCTCTTTACGCTCTTGTACTTTCGCAAAGTTTAGTTCTACATTGCTTGCAATAACTCCGAACTCTTCGCTTTTTTTAGCAGTTGCATATACTTCCGCACTACGTAAAAGAGCTTTACTAGGGATACATCCTTTGTGTAAACAAGTACCACCAAGATTTTCTTTTTCGACTAGTGCAGTTTTTAACCCTAGTTGTGATGCACGAATTGCAGCAACATATCCACCAGTACCGCCGCCAACGATGACTAAATCATATTCTTTTGCCATTATCTCAACCCCTAGCTACCGTTTCTTTTTCACGTACAACATATTCTTTTGGAGCTTCTTCTTCACGTAATACACGAAGTGCTCCTTCTGCTAACGCTTCTAACTCATCTTCGCCTGGATGTACGATAACATCTGCAATCCAGTCCACTCGCTCTTTTATTTCATCGACAAGAATTTTACTGTATGCCAGTCCACCAGTTAATACGATTGCATCGATTTTCCCGTGAAGTACAGCGCTAGCTCCGCCAATCTCTTTTGCAACTTGATATGCCATTGCTTTATAAATAAGAGTTGCTTCAGGATCACCTTTTTCAACCATTTTCTCTACTTTAATCGCATCATTTGTACCGATTAAACTTACAAGTCCACCTTGTCCGACAAGCTTTTTAATCATTTCATCTCGGTAATACTCACCAGAGAAACACATTTCTACTAGTTGCCCTACTGGTACTGTACCAGCACGCTCTGGACTAAATGGTCCTTCTCCGTTTAAACCGTTATTCACATCGATTACTCTTCCTTTTTTATGAGCACCAACTGTAATACCACCGCCCATATGTGTAACTAATAAATTTAAATCCTCATATTTGTGGTTTAACTGTTCGGCTACTTTACGAGCAACTGCTTTTTGATTTAATGCATGGAAGATACTTTTACGTTCCATACCAGCAATACCACTTATACGAGCAACTGGCTCCATCTCATCTACAACGACAGGATCCACAATAAATGCAGGAATGTTTAATCCAGAAGCAATTTCATATGCTAAAATGCCTCCAAGGTTTGAAGCGTGATGACCGCTAAACCCATTTTTTAAATCTTCTAACATCGCATCGTTTACTGTATACGTACCGCCTTCGATTGGACGAAGTAATCCACCACGTCCACAAACAGCGTTTAATTTTGAAATGTTAATACCATGAGAATGTAGAACTTCTAAAATCGTTTCTTTTCGAAACTCATATTGGTCGATAATTCGCTTGTATTTCCCAATCTGTTCTACGTCATGACGAATCGTTTCTTCTAAAACGGGTCTTTCATTATCAAAAACACCAATTTTTGTGGATGTACTACCTGGGTTAATAACAAGAATTCGATTTACAGACAATGTTGCTACCTCCACTAATAAATTCAAAAGGAAGTGGAAACCTCATAAGAGGTAACCACGCCTTTTGTAAAAGTTATATATGAATGATTAGCGACGGCTAATAATATCGTGACCGTTGCGTAAGTAAGTGCTACGAGAATTTTTCAAGCTTGCAATGCGCTCTTCAGCTAGACGATCTGCCGCTACATAAGTTGCTATGCCATCGCGTTTTGAAATTTCGATTACTTTTGCAATTGTGTCATAAATAGACTCAACACGTTTTAGTGCACGTTCTCTATTGTATCCATATAATTCGTCTGCTACGTTAATTACGCCACCTGCATTAATTACATAATCTGGTGCGTATACAATACCCATTTCATGAATGATGTCACCGTGACGATTTTCTTTTAATTGGTTATTTGCAGAACCTGCGATTACTTTTGCTTTAAGTTGTGGAATAGTTTCATCATTAACTGTTGCGCCTAATGCACATGGTGCGTAAATATCGCATTCAACACCGTAAATTTCATTTGGTTCAACTGCTGATGCACCGAATTCTTCTACAGCACGTTGTACAGCTTCTTTATTAATATCTGTAACGATTAATTTTGCTCCTTCAGCGTGTAAATGTTTGCATAGGTGATATGCTACGTTACCAACGCCTTGAACAGCAATTACTTTTCCTTCTAAATTGTCAGTACCGAAAGCTTCTTTTGCAGCTGCTTTCATACCACGGTAAACACCGTATGCAGTTACTGGAGATGGGTTACCAGAAGAACCGAATGATGGTGAGATACCTGTTACAAAGTCAGTTTCTTCATGGATAATATCCATATCATCTACTGTTGTACCAACATCTTCAGCTGTAATGTAACGTCCGTTTAGTCCTTGGATATAACGTCCTAGTGCACGGAACATTGCTTCGCTCTTATCTTTACGAGGATCACCGATAATTACTGTTTTCGCACCACCTAAGTTTAAACCAGCTGCTGCGTTTTTGTATGTCATCCCTTTTGCAAGACGCAATGCATCTTCAATCGCCGCTTCTTCAGAATCATATGTCCACATTCTTGTTCCACCAAGAGCCGGTCCAAGTGTTGTATCATGAATTGCAATAATTGCTTTTAAACCAGATTCTTTATCTTGACAAAATACTACTTGCTCATAATCATATTTTTCTAAGTATTCGAAGATTTCTAATGTCATTGTCGTTTCCCCCTAATGTTTTACCCTTTTTGGTTTATTTTGAAGCAGTCGCAACTGCCAATGCTAATGAATATACTTTTGTTTCTGCTGAATCAGCACGAGATGTTAAAACAATCGGTGCTTTTGCGCCAGCAATCATTGCTCCTACTTTTGCATCCGCAAAGTATACGAGTGATTTATATAGCACATTTCCAGCTTCAATCGTTGGGACGAGTAAAATATCTGCCTTACCTGCTACATCACTTACTATGCCTTTATGCTCTGCTGCAATTTGTGATACTGCATTATCTAAAGCAAGTGGTCCATCAACGATACAATCTTTAATTTGTCCGCGACGATTCATTTGTGTTAACATCGCTGCATCAATTGTCGCCTGCATCGCTGGATTCACAACTTCTACTGCTGCGATTGGTGCCACTTTGGGCAAGTCGATTCCTATTGCCTGGGCAACTTCTACAGTATTTTGTATAATAGCAGCTTTTTGTGTTACGTCAGGTGCGATGTTCATCGCTGCATCTGTAACGAAAATAAGACGGTCGTAATTTTGAACTTCAAATGCTGCTACATGTGAAAGTACGCTACCTTTACGTAGGCCCCACTCTTTGTTTAACACAGCCTTCAAAATATTCGCTGTTGGGATGTTCCCCTTCATAAGCACATCTGCTTCACCATTTCTCACAGCTTTAACAGAAAGTTCTGCAGCTTCAGCACTAGACATTGCTGCAATCACTTCAACATGTTCTGAAGTTTGTAAACCATGTTCTTGTAGCATCCCCATTATTTTTTCTTGATTTCCATATAGACGAAATTGAGCTAGCTGTAATTTAATTGCTTTCGCTACAGCTTCAATTACTTCATGATCTTCAGCTACTGCTACAGCCACAGTTTTTTTAGGCTTTCCTGCTGCTTGATCAATTAAGTATTCTAACTTCATATTTTGTAATCAACCCTTTCCGTCGTCCCTCGTCTATTTATAAAGCAAATACCGTGCCAACTTTTAAAAGTGGTCTTACCAATAATGAAAACGCATTCAAAATGCAGTAAAATCAATACTTTGGAAAATAACGAAAGATTCTGTCTTATTTTGTCGCTTTTTGTATACCATGCAATAAATTGCGCGGTACGCAATTTATTGCATGCTATTTTTTGCATGGTCATACTTTTCTAGCTTGTAATATAAATTTCGAACGGAAATTCCTAACGCTTTTGCAGTTTGTGTTTTATTCCCATCAAATCTCTCCAAATATTCATAAATAATATTCCCTTCAAACTCTGTCACTAAATGTTCAAGTGGCTTTTCTTCTAATTCAGGTAATAAATGAGATTGCTTTGACTCCACCTGCTCTTCGTTATGTAATGGCGGTAAATGGTGTACATCAATATAGGTCTCGTTATAATTCATAAAGATAATAGCTCTCCCCAAAATATTTTCAAGTTCCCTCACATTTCCTGGCCATTCGTATGATTGTAAATATAAAACGGCTGAATCAGTGAGCCCTTCTACATTACGACCGTAATCTTGATTAATTTTTTGAATCAATCTGTCCGCAATTGTCGGTATATCTCCTTTACGTTGACGAAGAGATGGAATTTGAATTGGAATTTTATTTAATCGATAATATAAATCCTCCCTAAACTTCCCTTCTAGAATAGCCTTTTCTAAATTCACATGTGTCGCTGCAATTACTCGAACATTAATAGGTATCGCTTTCGTTCCACCAACTTTTACAATTTCTTTTTCCTGCAATACACGAAGGAGTTTCGCTTGTGTATTTGCAGACAACTCCCCTATTTCATCTAAAAAAATACTACCGTTATTCGCTTCCTCAAAGAACCCACGTTTCCCGCCTCTTTTCGCTCCAGAAAACGCCCCTTCCTCATAACCAAATAATTCACTTTCTAACAACGTCTCCGAAATGGCCGCACAGTTTACACGGACGAACTTATTGTATTTTCGATTACTTCCATTATGGATTGCATGTGCAAACAATTCTTTACCAGTCCCAGATTCCCCGCGTAACAGTACTGTTGCTGGTGTATTCGCTCCTAGCTTCGCCTGTTCGATAGCTGCCGTTGTTTCATCTGAATTTCCGACAATATCATCAAATGAATATTTCGCTTCTAATGTACGAATAATTTGCCTTGCTCTATTCAATTCATTTGTTAATTTTTGAATTTCCGACACGTCACGGATAACACCGACGCTTCCTTTCAATATTCCATCCACAATAACTGGTGCTACGTTTACAATTACATCTCGCTTTTTTTGCCCAATCTTCATATGTATTCCGCGCACCGCACGACGCGTTCGAAGTACTTTCATATGCATACTTTCGCCTTCTACAATATCAGTTGTAGCAGGCTTCCCAATAATATCTTCTTCTGTTAAACCCGTTAATTTCGTATATGCTGGGTTAATGACTAAACCTCTTCCTTTTTCATCCACAACCGAAATCGCTTCTTCAGATGAGTTAATAATTGCCTCTAATAGTGTTTGAATTTCTTTTAAGTCTGTAACTTCTTCCGCAAGATCTACAACTTCTGTTATATCTTTAAAAATTGCAAATGCCCCTTGTACCTCTCCTCCTTCTTTTAATATCGGAATACGCGTTGTAATAATTTTCTTTCCATTCTCTAATGTCAGTTCATAATTTACTTCTATTTGTTTCGTACGTATAATGCGAAGTAATTTACTAGTTGGAATGACTTCTAAAATATACTTTCCTATCGCCTCTTCTTTTTTATATCCGATAATACGCTCTGCACTTTTATTAAAAAGACGAACTTGTCCCTCTCGATCAATTACAATCATGCCGTCATGTGTAGAATTTAAAATTAATTCTCCTTGTTGCGTCTGTTCCTCTAACCGCCCAATTAGCCCTTCCTTCTCATGCGCTAATCCTGTAACAATTTTTGCGATATCACCTGGTATAAGAAGAGTGTCTTTTTTCTTTTTTTCTAATAAAACTTTATGTACATCATCTTCACCTGTCATATCAAATATTACATCGATATGCATAGAAAGAAATGGAGTTACACTTTCTCCAATTGTAATCCCGTATTCCTTAGCAATTTGTAGTCCTTTTGCCAACGGATTTATATCAATAATCCCTATAATTTGAAATATATTCGAACTTTGTAACAGATTCAGCAGCGCGCTCCCGCCTTCACCTGCACCAACAATTAATACTTTTTGTTTCATATATTACACTTCCTCTCGAAGTAACTCTGCAATTTTTTTCACACCCTTATCTTACTCGTTCAGCACCCTCTTGACAAACCCCCTTTCCGTATAACATCATTAAAATATACGAAATAATCTGAAAAGGAGCGTTATGTATGCAGCGTTACGTTGCTCTACTATTAGCACTCATCCCTATTTCATTAGCTGTGTTTGGTATAAAGTTAATGAGAGATACTGTATTCGGGATTCCATTTCCACCAATTTCCATACTGTGGTTACAATTTTTAATCGGCGCTCTCTGCTTCGCGCTCGGGTTTTATATCTTTGGTGGCTTCGTCTTGCACCGAGATCGCAAACGAAATAAAGTACAAGCTCGCTTTAGAAGATAGGAATGCCCCACTATTTATAAATAAAAAAATGAGACCGTTACACGCGGTCTCATTTTTTTATTGGCAATAACGTTCTTGCCGTTTCAGGGTAATCAGTAATAATCGCCGATATATTCATATCAAAATATTTACGCATAAGCGTTTCTTCATTAATTGTATAAGGGCGAACTTCTACACCACTTTCCATCGTTAGTTCGGCAATAGCATCTTGAAGATAACGATAATTCGGATGTACTGCTGTAGCCCCCATTTTTTTCGCGTATGCCCACGGACTATGCAAACCTTCGCGATATAAAATTGCTGTTTGAATATCAGGAGCCATCATATGGCACCGTTTCATACTGTAGTGATTAAACGAAGAAAATATAACACGATCCTCTAGACTAAATTTCCGTACAAGCGTTATAACTTCTTCCTCTAAACCTCTGTATGGAATTTTATTATTTTTAAGTTCAATATTAAGTAGCAAACTCGTTTGTTCAAGCCATTCTAATACCTCTTCTAAAAGTGGTATTTTACAAAAACCTACTTTATCACCAAATTTATAACTTGCATCTAACTTGCATAAGTCCTCATATACATAATTCCGAACCGCACCTTTTCCATTTGTTGTCCGGTCCACCGTTTCATCGTGAATGACGACAACTTTTCCATCTTTCGTTAATTGAACATCAAGTTCAATTCCATCCGCTCTAAAAGACTCAGCTGCTTCAAATGAAATCATTGTATTTTCTGGGTACGTTCCAGCCGCACCACGATGTGCAAATATAAGAGTCATCCTCACTCCCCCAATCTTATGCTATACTATACGAAAAAGGAGGTACTTCTATGAGACCATTACAAATCTCTCCAGATACTGCAGTCCGCTTATCAAAAGCACTAGGTGTTCCACTTGAACAACTCATGCATATGCCGCAGCACATTTTAATTCAAAAACTAGTTGAATTAGAAAAACAAAATAAAGACGAAGAATAATACAGTCCTGTTTTTTGCAGGACTTTTTATTATTTTCTATTATATCACGGATGCCTTTCCTACTAAAATCCTTTAACAGATGTACTACGATGTGATTTAGCCGTTCCTTCATCATTTAATAATGAATCACATCTTTTCTTTTTTGTTACACGTCATAAAGAAAGCAGACCATTTATTTATAAGTCCCCATTGCGTCCTAAAAACACGATCATAAAAAACTAGAAGCCCTTTATATTGTTTTTTATTGAACGTGCGGAGCATCCCCTGATTCGTATAGTTCTTTCGCTTTTTCCTCCCCGAATGTAGTTAAAATATAATGTTGCTCTTCTAACGCATCCATTGCTCTAGTTGCTTTACAAACGCTATCTTCTTGAGCATCTGAGAAATAATTGTGATCTTCTACAATTTTACTAAAATCTTTTTTCGCCCATCTATCAGCAATTGCTAAAAGTTCATTTTTCTTCGCAAAGCTACTCTTATTTATAATTTCTTTTAATTTTTTAGTATTACTTTGAATCATTGGGATAGAGCCCGATTTTCGTTCTGCCACCACTTTTTGATGAGTCATGCGATGCATCGCTGTAATGACTTCGCTTTCAGTAGAATTTTCAGTAACATACACATCAACAACGACCCCATCTACCTCTCTACCTACTATTGTTTGGTCTTCTTTTTTATCTATTTGAGCACTCACTTCTTTATCTACGGGATTATCTGCAAGTTCTAACATTCCAAATGTAACTGCAATAGCAAGAACTCCCATAGCTGCTACTATTCCTAGCCAAGTTGAAATTTTATTTTCCATTCCCCTTCTCCCTATCTATATCTATTTTATTGCCTTATAAAAAACTCACTTACATGTAATATTACTAAAAATAGGTTTTATTTTCCATACTATCAAATAATCTCTTTTTCTCAACAAAATAAAAAGACCAACGAATTATAACATTCATTGGTCTTTAAATAAAAAGTTCATTGGTTTTAAATTTGATATCGAGTATCAATTTCAAGAATTATTAAGCTTTACTAAAGCTTAAATCCCTTACTACTTTTACTCTCAACTAGCTTTATGTTCAAGTCTCAGCTTATCCGCAACCATTGCGATAAACTCAGAATTCGTAGGTTTTGCTTTTGACATGGATACTGTATAACCGAATAAGGACGAAATAGAATCAATATTCCCACGGCTCCAAGCTACTTCAATTGCGTGACGAATTGCGCGCTCCACACGGCTTGCTGTTGTATTATATTTCTTTGCGATATCTGGATACAATACTTTCGTAATCGATCCTAATAATTCGATATCATTGTATACCATGGAGATTGCTTCTCGTAAATACATATATCCTTTAATATGAGCGGGTACACCAATTTCATGAATGATACTCGTAATACTCGCATCTAAGTTTTTCGGTTTTCCATCTACTGTTGTGGCTGATCGGAATGATGGTAGTGGACGCTTAATCATAGTGTTTGCTTTACCACTCACTTGACGAATATGACTCGTTAAATTCTCCATATCAAATGGTTTTAATATGAAATATGAGGCACCTAAGTCAACTGCTTTTTTCGTCACATCTTCTTGGCCAAATGCTGTCAACATAATTACGCTAGGCTGTTTTAACCTTTCAATATGTCGCATTTTCTCCAATACAGCTAAACCATCTAAGTGTGGCATAATAATGTCTAAAACGAGTACATCAGGTTGCTTATCTGTTAATAAGTTTAAACACTCTTGACCATTATAAGCAGTACCGATTACTTCCATATCATCTTGAGCGGCTACATAGCTCTCTAACATTGATACTAGTTCTTTATTATCATCCACAAGACATACTTTAATTTTCTCCACAGCTTTTCCTCCCTTACCGAATCGATTCTCCGACATGTGTATCCTTCTAGGCTACATGAATTGTTCGACAATTGTGTGAAAATTCCCTTTTAAAGTTTCTTACTTTCCGATAAAATCACAAAAAAATATGTTTATCGTTCATTTATTCCCTTTCGCAACACATTCCATCATAGAAATACAACGAAACGTTCAACCCTTTCCTTTTATTTTACAACAAAAAACACCTCTTGCGGAGCTTTTACAAAATTTCAACGAATTTTTCAACAGAAAAAGCGAGCTAATAATATATATTAGCTCGCTTTTTTCTCTTGATCATAAATATTAATTCCAGCTTGATGTAACATCCATTCAATATGAACACCATATCCTGATGTTGGATCATTTACAAATACATGTGTAACAGCACCAATTACTTTTCCATTTTGTACAATTGGACTTCCGCTCATTCCTTGTACGATACCGCCCGTTTTCGCTAATAGACGTTTATCTGTTACTTTTATTACCATACCCTTTGTGGCTGGGAATTTTTGCTGCACTGTACTAACAACTTCAATATCAAACGCTTCTACTTTATCTTGATCAATAACTGTTAATATTTTTGCCGGTCCTTCTTTTACTTGATGAGATAATGCGATAGGCATTGCTTTATCCATTATACCGTTTTTCATATTCGTATTTAATTTTCCAAAAATACCATATGGACTATTAATTGTAATATTGCCAATCACTTCACGGTCTGGTGAGAATCTTGCTAATTTCTCCCCTGGATTCCCATGACTACCTCTTTCAATTGATGTAACTGTCGAGCGCATAATTTGTCCATCTTCGACTTGAATCGGCTTTTTCGTATCATTATCAGAAATAACATGACCAAGTGCCCCATATTTCATAGAATCTGGATGAACAAATGTCATCGTTCCAATTCCAGCTGCCGAATCACGGATATACAAGCCAATTCGATAAGACGATTCACCGTTGTCTTTTTGTGGAGTTAGCTTCGTACGAATATATTTTCCATCTCTTAACAATACAAGATTAAGCGGTTCACCTGTTTCTCCACTATTATGAATAAACGGTGCTACATCACTCATTCTTTCAATTGTTTTACCATTAATTTCAGTAATCATATCTCCAATTTGTACACCTGCTGTTTCACCAGGAGATATTTTACCTTTTTCAGTTTGAATTAAATGATGGCCTACAACAAGTACACCTTTTGTATTTAATTTCACACCAATTGATTGTCCACCTGGAATCACTTTAAAATCTTTTAACACTTTCACATTTACTTTTTTCACTGGAAAACCAGCAAGCTGAAATACCATATCAGCTTCACCATTTTGATGAGAATTTACCATAAGTCCTTGTTTTTGTTCATTCGAACTCACTGTAAATACATGACGATTTGTGGATGAAGCTTTGAAAACTGGTAATGATGATATTTCTGATTGTTGTCCTTCAAAAACAACAAGTTGTTTCGGTGATGAAATAAACGTTCGAAGCGGTTTAAAACATCCAATAAAAACTAAAGAAACAAGGAGACAAAGACCTATTATTTTTCGAAATTTTTCTAATTTCAACTTGTTCACTCTCCTCGCTCCTACCCCACATTCAGCCTCTTGGCTTCACTTTTTAATCTCTCCTTGCAGTGCTTTATTTATAACCGGAAGAATTAAGAAATCGTCATTTGAGAAAAAAAGCTATCCATTACTGGATAGCCTCTGCTGTCTGTTTAAAATGATGCGCTTGCGTAAGTAATTCTTTCGCATGCTCTGTCGTTAAATCTGTGATTTCCACACCAGAAATCATTCGAGCTATTTCTGTTACTTTATCCTCCATAGTTAAAACAGTAACTGATGTAATTGTCCGATCATTCGCTACTTGTTTTCGAATAAATAAATGTGAATCTGCCATTGAAGCTACTTGAGGTAAGTGCGTAATACAAAGTACTTGCGAGTTTACTGATACTCGATAAATTTTTTCCGCAATAGCCTGTGCGACCCGGCCACTTACACCCGTATCCACTTCATCAAAAATAACAGATGCAACCCCTTGATGCTTAGAAAAAATGCTTTTTAAAGCTAAAATGATACGAGATAACTCTCCGCCAGAAGCAACCTTTGAAAGTGGTTTTAGCGGCTCTCCTGGGTTCGTTGAAATATAAAATTCCACATGATCGTAACCATCCGCCGTAAGTCTTACCGGCGCACCTTCCACAAGGGGCTCTTCTGCATTTCCTTCTCTCTTCATAATTCTCACTTCAAATTTCGTTTTTTCCATATATAATTCTTTTAATTCCTGATGAATTGCATTTGTAAGGTGTTCTGCAAGCTCATGACGCATATTACTTAACAACGTTGCTTCTTTCATAATAACACTTTCTAATTCCTTCAACTGTTTCTTCGTCGTTTCAATATGAACGTCTTTATTTTCAATCGTAAAAATTTCCTGTTCAATTTTATCAGCATACGCTAAAATCTCTTCTACATTATTTCCATATTTTCTCTTTAGCATACGAATTTCATTCAAACGTGTTTCGATTTCATCTAAACGATTTGGATCATATTCCATCATATCGAGCTTTTCCCTCAGTTGATAGGCAACCTCTTCTAATAAGTAATAGCTATTTGCAATTGAATCATGATTCTCTTGATACACTTCATCTAAATGTGTAATACTTTCCATTTGCCCCATTGCACTTCTTACATTATCTAATCCTTGTCCGTCGGCACTTAAAGAACGATATGCATCACCTAACGCTTTATAAATCTTTTCAAAATTAGAAATTTGCAATCGTTCCTCAGTTAATTCATTTTCTTCATCCATCTTTAAATCCGCCTTGCGAATTTCCTCGTGCTGAAATTGAATTAAATCTAAGCGATGTGCCATTTGTTGCTCATTTTCACTTAACGATTTCAATTGTTTTTTTAATTTTTCATAGTCAGCGTATACGTTTTGATATATGTCTAATTGTTTAACGATTCGATCCCCATCAAAGTGATCAAGCATAAACAGATGTCGTTCTTCATTCATTAAATCTTGCGTTTCGTGCTGTCCGTGAATATCAACAAGTGTTTTCCCAATTTCTTTTAATATGCTAAGTGTAACAAGCTTCCCATTTACACGACATACACTCTTCCCGTTCGCAGCAATATCACGCTTTAAAATAATCATACCATCTTCTATTTCTATATCTAACTCTTCTGCCTTTTCAATACATGGATGCTTCTCATCTTCAACATAAAATAGCCCTTCAATCTCAGCCTTTTCTGTTCCATATCGAACAAATTCTGCTGACCCACGGCCACCTACAAGTAAACTAATTGCATCAATAATAATCGATTTTCCGGCCCCTGTTTCACCGCTTAAAACCGTTAAACCTTTTTGAAAAGAAATATTTAATGCTTCAATAATAGCAAAGTTTCTAATCGATAATTCCGATAACAATGCCCCATTCACCTCGTTATAAAATAATCCCTTACTAAAGGATTTTCTCAGTTCTTCATTCAAATAATCATGCTATATATTTGTATGTATATACTCTTCTAACCCGCTTCATTGTACCAAACATTTGTTTTACGGGTCAATCCATCTATTTTTTAACTTTACGCAAACAAAATATTATATTACAATTGAAAATTCATATTTTTAACCAATAAAAATATCTTGTTCACTTTCCACTTTACGATGGAAAGCAAACAAGATTTTTTGTTACAACATATTTAAGAAACGATCAGAGACAACACCTGTATCGTCAGGTGTACGGCAAATAATTAAGCAAGTATCATCACCACAGATGGTTCCGATGATCTCATCCCACTCTAAATGATCAATAAGTGCTCCAAGTGAATGAGCGTTACCAGGCAATGTTTTTAGCACAAGCATATGTCCTGCTGTGTCTAATTTCACAAATGAATCCACTAGATTTCGTTTTAATTTTTGTAACGGGTTAAATCGTTGATCTGCTGGCAAGCTATATTTATAGCGCCCATCATGTAATGGCACCTTCACTAAGTGCAGTTCTTTAATATCGCGCGATACTGTTGCTTGCGTTACATTAAATCCCTCATTACGTAAAATATCAACTAATTCATCTTGTGTTTCAATTTCTTTGTTTGCAATAATTTCCCTGATTTTAATATGGCGCTGACCTTTATTCATACATTTGCACCTCACACTATCTCTTACCATAGTTTAAACATTGGTATACTTCACTTATTTATGTTAACTTATAATTCGTTTCTTGTACACAATTGTTTTTACAATCATTATACAATTACAGCAAAAAGAGGAACAACATATGTTATTCCCCTTTCCCTTTTTGTTTTAGAACGTCATGCGCTTCTGTAACAACTTGCTCTATAGAAATCGGAGAATGATTTTCGCCATTCTCACGTTCACCATGCCATTTCAGATGAATTAAAAATTCAATATTACCATCCCCACCCGTAATTGGTGAGAATGTTAAACCTTCCACATCATAGCCTTCTTTTAAAGCAAACTCGACAATCATTTCTACAACAGCTTCATGTACTTTTCTATCACGAACGATACCTTTTTTCCCAACTTGCTCTCTTCCAGCTTCAAACTGCGGTTTAATTAACGCTGCTACATCTCCGTTAGGCATAAGCATTGTTTTTAAAACTGGCAGTATAAGCTTTAATGATATAAATGAAACATCAATACTTGCAAATTGAGGTAAACCACGTTCTAAGTCTGCTGGTGTCACGTAACGGAAGTTTGTTCGTTCCATTACAACAACACGCTCATCTTGACGTAATTTCCACGCTAGTTGATTGTATCCTACATCTAATGCATAAGATAATTTCGCTCCATTTTGAAGCGCGCAATCTGTAAAGCCACCAGTTGATGAACCAATATCTATCATAACTTTATCTTGTAAATCAAGATGAAATGTCTCTAATGCCTTTTCAAGTTTATAACCACCACGACTTACATACGGCATAACTTGTCCCTTCACCGTAATCTCAGTATCTTGCGAGATTTTCTCTCCTGGCTTATCAAGTCTCATCTCATTTGCATATACGAGTCCGGCCATAATGGCGCGCTTTGCTTTCTCACGCGTTTCTATAAGTCCTCGCTCTACTAATAGTACATCTACTCTTTCTTTTTTTACGCTCATTTGTTACGCCCTTTTTTGTTTTGATGGAATCATTGTATGAATACGGTCTACAACAGCATCTGTCGTTAAACCAATTTCTTCTAATAATTTTGTTACACTTCCGTGCTCTATGAAGCGGTCTGGAATACCCATTCGTTCAACTAATGCACTATGGTAACCATTTTCAGATGCAAATTCAACTACTCCTGTTCCAAAACCACCGATTAAACAAGCTTCTTCAATCGTTAAAATCGGTATATTCTTTCCTAGAAGATCATGTAAATATGCTTCATCCATTGGTTTAATAAAGCGAGCATTCACTACTTTCACTGAAACCCCAGCTTTTTCAAGACGCTCAGCTGCTTCCATTGCCATTGGTATTGTCGTACCAAATGTTAAAATAGCTGCTTGTGTACCCTCTTTTAACGTCTCCCACGTACCGATTGGAATCGCCTTTAATTCTTTATCCATATGAACGCCAAGTCCATTACCGCGAGCATAACGCAATGCGATTGGTCCATCTTCATATTGCATCGCCGTATAAACTAAATGTTGCCCTTCATTTTCATCTTTCGGCATCATAAGCACCATATTCGGCAAGTGACGTAAGAATGAGATATCAAATACGCCTTGATGCGTTTCACCATCTGCTCCTACTAATCCCGAGCGATCTATTCCGATGAAAACATTTAAATTTTGGCGGCATATATCATGAACAACTTGGTCATATGCTCTTTGTAAAAACGTTGAATAAATCGCTAAGAATGGCTTCATTCCTTGCGTTGCCATACCTGCTGCCATTGTTGTAGCATGCTGTTCTGCAATACCTACATCAATCATACGATCTGGGAATTCTTTTTGGAATTTCTCAAGTTTTGATCCAACAGGCATTGCAGGTGTAATTGCTACGATACGCTCATCCGCTCTCGCTAGCTTAAGTACTGTTTCACTAACGACAGCACTCCATGCTGGTGCAACTTCTTTCGGCTTAACGAAGTCACCTGATTCAATTTTATAAGGTCCTGTTCCATGCCAAGTTCCAATAACGTCACTCTCAGCCGGTTTATAACCTTTTCCTTTTTTCGTAATAACGTGAACAAGCACTGGGCCTTTTGTTTTCTTTGCATATTGCAACGTTTCGAATAACTTTTCATAATCATGCCCATCGACTGGACCTAAATATGTAAAGCCTAACTCTTCGAAAAAGACACCAGATACTAGTAAATATTTAAGACTATCTTTTATTTTCTCTGCTGTCGCAGCCACTTTCCCGCCAACTGCTGGGATTTTCTTTAATATATACTCTAATTCATCTTTTACCCAGTGATATTTTCCTGCGGTACGTAAACGACCGAGCACATTATGAAGCGCACCAACGTTTGGTGCAATTGACATTTCATTATCATTCAAAATAACAATCATGTCTGTTTTTTCATGTCCAATATGGTTCAATGCCTCTAAAGCCATTCCGCCTGTTAAAGCACCATCTCCAATAATTGGTATAACATATTCTTTCGTTTTCTTTAAATCACGTGCCAGAGCCATTCCCATTGCAGCCGATAACGAAGTCGAGCTATGACCAGTTTCCCATACATCGTGCTCACTCTCGCAACGTTTCGGGAAACCACATAGACCTTGATATTGCCTTAATGTACCAAACTCTTTCGCACGTCCAGTTAAAATTTTATGTACATAGGATTGATGTCCTACATCCCATAAAAATTTATCTTGCGGGCTATCAAATAATTTGTGCAGAGCAATTGTGAGTTCTACTACACCTAAATTAGGTGCAATATGTCCACCTGTTTGAGAGAGCTCTTCAATTAAAAACTTACGAATATCCTCACTCAATCCCTCTAGTTCACTGATAGACATATCTTTCAAAAAACTAGGGTTTTGAATTTGCGTTAGATCCACATGGATCACTCACTTTCATTTCATAATCTGTCAACATGTCAAATATTATAAAAAACATTTACACAAAACAAGAAATTCTCTTTTCTATTTTTCGTCTTGTCCCGCTATTAACCAGTCTATTGCGCCCTAATCCTATTATAAACCATATTTCTTTAGGCGATGAAAAAAATAGCCGCTAACACGAAGTGATAACGGCAATGTAATCTACATATATTTTTGCCAATAACAAGAAAAGAAAAACCTTTTCCTACATTTATATCATAAAATGATGAATGACTCAACAAATGAAAACGCTGTTATATTAGTTATTACGTTTTGCAATCAAATCACAAATAGATAGTAAATATTCATCTTGTAATTGCAAGGAACTAATCGCACCTTTTGCTTCTGCAATTGTTTCTTCTAAAATATCCTTTGCTCTATCTACAGTAAACAACGTTGTATATGTGCTCTTTTCATTAGAAAGATCGCTACCAATCGGTTTTCCAATCTCTTCTTCAGTTCCTTCGACATCTAAAATATCATCTCGAATTTGGAAAGCTAGACCGATATATTTGGCAAACGTAAGCAACTTTTCTTCTTGCTCTTCTGTCGCATCAGAAAGTATCGCACCCGCAAGTACAGCAAATTCAAGCAGTTTTCCGGTCTTATGTTTATGGATGTACTCCAATTCATCAATCGTAAGGCGTTTCCCTTCAGCTTCCATATCTGCCACTTGTCCGCCAACCATTCCTTCTGGTCCTGCTGCTTTTGCAAGTTCAAGTACAAGTCTTACTTTTTTTTCGGCAGAAATTTCTTTTTGCTCATATGCCATAATAACTTGAAAAGCATACGTCAATAAGCCATCTCCAGCTAAAACTGCCATCGCTTCACCAAATACTTTGTGATTTGTGGGCTTTCCTCTTCTTAAATCATCATCATCCATACAAGGTAAATCATCATGAACTAATGAATATGTATGAATCATTTCAAGAGCACAAGCTGCACCTACTCCAAGATTTCTTTCTTTCCCAAACGCTTGTAATGTTGCAAACAAAAGTAACGGGCGGAGACGTTTTCCACCCGCTTCCAAAGAATATGCCATCGCTTCACGAAGTACATTTGGACATTGTAATTCATTTGCATAGCTTACAAGTTTTTCTTCTACGAAAGTTTTACTTTCTTTCAAAAAAGTATCAAAAGCAATCGTCACTATGCTTCATCTCCTAAAGCAGTAAACGGTTCAAGCTCTCCATCTTCCCCAAGAATAACTGCCATTTGTTCTTGTACATTCTTCAGCTTCTCATCACAAAACTTAGATAATTCCATACCTTCTTTAAAATAAGAAATCGCTTCTTCTAAAGGTACGTCACCTTGTTCTAGCTTAGAAACAAGATGCTCAAGTTGCGAAATTGCCTCTTCAAAGCTTAATTTATTTTCCATTATTCAATTCACGCTCCTCTATGCCTGATACGCTACAATCTAGTATTCCATCTTGTAATTGAACTGAAACAGCATCTCCAAGGCTTACATCTTTCACACTTTTTAACACTTGCTTCTCTTCATCATATACAAGCCCGTACCCCCTCATCATTACTTTAAGCGGACTTAACGCTTCAAGTTTTTGAGCAGCTCTTACAAAGGCAAATTCTTTCGTTTGAAGTAACGTTTGCATTTCACGTTGTAATTGCTTTTGCAACGTTTCAACAGCTACCTTCGTTTGCATAATTTTTTGAGATGGGTGGTGCTTCTCTAAATAAAATGAAAGTTGCTTTAACTGATTCACCTTTTTATCAATATAGCGCTCTTTCGCTAAAACAAGCTGTTCTAGCGCTCTATCTAATTGCTCTTCCTTTTGCTCATATACTTGTCTTGGATAACGGAACGCATACGATTTTTGCAACACTTGTAGTTTTTCTTCTTTTTTATGTACTAACTCTCTCATTGCTCTTTGCAATCTCAGAGTTCTTTGTAATACCTTTTCTTGTAACTCTATAATGTTAGGTGCTGCCAGCTCAGCTGCTGCAGTCGGTGTTGGCGCGCGTAAATCTGCAACAAAATCTGCGATTGTAAAATCCGTTTCATGGCCTACTGCCGAAATAATAGGAATTTCACTCTTAAAGATTGCTCTTGCAACCATTTCCTCATTGAAAGCCCATAATTCCTCAATAGAACCTCCACCACGACCAACGATTAGTACATCTATCTCTCCCATTTCATTCGCTGTACGAATCGCTTGTACAATCGAGGGAGCCGCTGACTCCCCTTGTACAAGTACCGGAAATACAATAACATTCCCAATTGGATAACGACGTTTAATCGTTGTTATAATATCACGAATCGCTGCTCCTGTTGGCGACGTAATCACACCTATTGTTTTAGCGTAAGAAGGAATCGCTTTTTTATAAACTTGAGAAAAAAGTCCTTCTTCTTCTAAACGAACTTTTAACTGTTCGTACGCTAAATGTAAATTCCCGACTCCGTCAGGCTGCATGTCTTGAATATAAATTTGATAAGAACCACTCGCCTCGTAAACAGAGATTTTCCCTTTCACGAGTACCTTCATCCCATTTTCAGGTTTGAATTTAATATTACGATTATGGCCCGCAAACATAACCGCTGCGATTCTTGCATTTTCATCTTTCAATGTAAAATACATGTGGCCACGGCTATGATTTTTAAAGTTGGAAATTTCACCTTTTAACCAAACAGACTGCAAATGCGGATCATATTCTATTTTTGTTTTTATATAGCGTGTTAACGCTGTAACGGTTAAATATTGCTTCTCCATTTCTCTCTCCTCATAGCCGACTCAAATTATTTACAAACGACACCTGCACGTTTGGCAGATTCAACAGTATTATGAAGAAGCATTGTGATTGTCATTGGACCAACACCCTTTGGCACAGGTGTAATGTAACCCGCAACATCTAACACGTTGTCAAAGTCAACATCACCACAAAGTTTTCCTGTTTCTAAACGGTTAACACCAACGTCAATTACAACCGCTCCTTCTTTAATATAATCCGCTGTTATCATTTTAGGTCGTCCAACAGCTACGATTAAAATATCAGCTAACTTCGATAACTCTTTCATATTTTGCGTCTTAGAATGACAATATGTTACAGTGGCATTTTCATTTAAAAACAATTGTCCCACTGGTTTACCGACAATATTACTTCTTCCAATTACTACTACATGTTTTCCAGAAATATCAAGATTTGTTTCTTTTACTAATTCTACAATACCATGCGGTGTACATGGAAGGAATGTATCTTGTCCCGTCATCATACGTCCCACGCTGATTGGGTGAAATCCGTCTACATCCTTTTCTGGTGAAATTCTTTCAATGATAGCTTTTTCTTCAATATGTTTTGGTAAAGGTAATTGCACTAATATGCCATTAATACGGTCATCGCCATTTAAGCGATCGATTTCAGCAAGCAAACGTTCCTCAGTAATTGTTTCAGGAAGTTCAATTAGCTCTGAGTAAATCCCTACTTGTTCACAGCCTTTTTCTTTTCCTTTCACATAAGAACGAGATGCTGGATCTTCTCCAACTAAAATAACTGCTAATCCTGGTACAATACCTTGCTCTTTCAACTTCACAACTTCTTCTGTTAATTGTGCTCGTTTTTTCTCCGCAACTTCATTTCCTTTGATGATTACTGCTACCATTTTAAGATTCCCCCTTAAAGAATTTACAGTGTATCTTTTATATTAGATAAAACGCCGTTAATAAAACGACGAGATTCCTCATCCCCAAATGTTTTTGCAATTTCAATTGCTTCGTTAATTGTTACGTTGTGTGGAATTTCTTCCATGTACTTCATTTCATACACAGCTACACGTAAAATACTGCGATCAACAATACTAATACGCTCAAGCTTCCACTTTTTTAAGTTTTGACGAATCGCTTCATCGATTGCTTCTTTATTTTCTACAAAACCTACTACAAGTGACTCTAGAAACTCATTTGTTTCTTCGCCTTCATCCAGCGTGTTTTCCACTGCTACTTTCGGTTCTAATTCACCTGTAATATCCATTTGGTATAATGCTTGCATTGCTCTTTCTCTAGCCGTCCTACGTTTCATTGTAACTCTCCTTTATGCTTCAAGTCTTTCCTTATACTTTGTTATATTATTATAATTTATAAGCCGTCAATTCACTTACTCTTACAGTTTTCATTGATTTTCCAACCTTATAATACAATGATAATAACACAATTTATCGTTTCACACACGGGTTACAAGGCTGAAAAATAATAAAAAGATTAACTTCAAGTTCCATATCTTATCACAATGTACGTTTTTTGGAAAAACGACACATTTTCTTGTTTATTTCTTATTTTTTGAAATAGTATAATAATTAGAGGGTTGTAATTTGTGAAGAAATGAAACGATAAAAAAGATGCCTATGTTACTAGGCACCTTTTCATTCTTACACTGGTTCGATTTCTGTTTTTTGTGTTTCGAATGTTACGCCAACGATGTGAACATTCACTTCTTTTGGCTCAAGTCCTGTCATTGTAAAGAGTGCTTGGCGAATATTGTCTTGAATCTTTTGTGCAACAACTGGAATTGCTACACCAAAATACATTACAACATAAAGGTCAACGATAATATCTTCGTTTGCTAATTCAACCTTTACACCTTTACCATGATTTTTCTTACCTAACTTCTCAACAACATCTGTAGCAAAATTACCGCGCATTGCCGCTACACCTTCTACTTCAGCAGCTGCAATACCTGCAATTACTTCAATTACTTCTGGTGCAATTTCTACTTTACCAAGAGTTGTATCTTGACCCATATCTAACATATGTTCAGCCATGAAAAAAACCTCCTTTAATGTATCACTGCGTCACAAGTTCATGCTCTTCCAAAAATTTCGTATTAAACTCACCTTTTACAAAATCAGGATGATCTAGCAATTGCAAATGGAACGGGATTGTTGTATGTACGCCTTCAATGACAAATTCACTAAGTGCGCGCTTCATTTTTGCAATTGCCTCTTCACGTGTTTTTCCGTGAACAATTAATTTAGCAACCATCGAATCATAGAAAGGTGGGATTGAATATCCCGGATATACAGCTGAATCGACGCGAATACCAAATCCTCCTGGTGGTAAGTACATTTCTACTTTACCTGGAGATGGCATAAATTTTTTGGCAGGGTTTTCCGCATTAATTCGACATTCAATTGCCCAACCATTAAATTGTACTTCTTCTTGCTGTAACGATAACTTTTCTCCTGAAGCAACAAGAATTTGCTCTTTAATTAAGTCCATTCCCGTTACCATTTCAGTAACCGGATGCTCAACCTGAATTCTCGTATTCATCTCCATGAAATAAAAGGTTTTCGTTTTATATTCATAAATAAACTCAACCGTACCAGCACCTGTATAATCAACCGCTACCGCCGCTTTAACTGCCGCTTCACCCATCTGCTTGCGAATATCTTCATCAAGTGCAGGTGATGGACTTTCTTCTAGTAGTTTTTGCAAACGGCGCTGAATTGTACAATCACGCTCTCCTAAATGAATGGCATTTCCGTGTGTATCTGCCATTATTTGAATCTCAACATGGCGGAAATCTTCAACGTACTTTTCTAAGTATACACCAGGGTTCCCAAAAGCGGTACTAGCTTCTTGCTGTGTAATTTGAATTCCTTTTATAAGCTCTTCTTCATGGCGTGCAACACGAATACCTTTTCCACCGCCACCTGCAGTCGCTTTAATAATAACTGGATATCCAATTTGATTAGCAAGCTCGATCGCTTCTTCGGTATTTTTAATAATCCCTTGTGAACCTGGTACAATCGGAACCCCTGCTTCTTTCATTGTATCACGAGCAACGTCTTTTGTGCCCATCTTTGAAATAGCTTCTGGACTTGGACCGATAAAAATCAAGTTACATTCACGGCATAATTCTGCGAAATCTGCATTCTCTGCTAAAAATCCGTATCCCGGATGAATAGCATCGCAGCCTGTTAACTTCGCAACGCTAATAATGTTCGTCAAATTTAAATAGCTTTCTTTCGAAATCGTTGGTCCTACACAATACGCCTCGTCTGCAATCTGTACGTGAAGTGACTCTTTATCTGCTTCTGAATAAATTGCAACTGTTTCAATATCCATTTCTTTACAAGCACGAATAATTCGTACAGCAATTTCCCCACGATTGGCTATTAATACTTTTTTTATCATCACAAAGACTCCCTTATTACGCTTTTACAAGAAATAGCGGTTGTCCATACTCAACAAGCTGTCCGTTATTAACAAGAATTTCAACAATTTCGCCCTCTACATCAGCATCAATTTCGTTAAATAACTTCATAGCCTCGACAATACACACGATAGAATCTTTCGATACTCTATCCCCAACACTTACATATGGAGGTGTATCAGGCGAAGAAGAAGAATAGAATGTACCTACCATCGGTGATGTGATTTTATGTAGGTTTTCATTTTGAACAGCCTTCTTCTCTTCTTGTTTTGGCGCTTCTGCTTGTGCTGCTGCTACTTTCGTTTCAACTTCAACAGGCGCTACTGGTTGCATAGCTTGTTTTGCTGCAGGTGCTTGCACAGCAACAACTTCATTACCACGCTTTTTCATTTTGATTGTTGTACCGTCTTTTTTGTATTCAAATTCATCAATATTAGAGCTATCAATTAATTTAATTAATTCGCGAACTTCTTGAATTTTAAACATGTAAAATCCACTCCCATACTCTTGTTTGTCCCGTTTTTACAGATTCTCGTCACGAAAACTAGATTGACTGTAAAAATACGATGTATTCTATTAGAAAATATATTTCATTAACTAATAGAAATATTTACTATTTCCATCTTACGATAAATTTTTTAAACATTCCAATTTATATTTCTTTATAATAAATCGAAACTCCTGTAAAAATATTATTCCAATAAAAATTTAATACCTAGTAATAATACCAAGTTTCACACGAAATTGGCAAGACCACTTCTTAAAAAACATTCACTACTTTTTCAAAACGTTACACAGCAAACATGCCATTCCCTCTTCACCACACCTATAGTCAATAACATATTTTTACCAAATATTTTTTTTGTTTACACACCGTTCATCATTCCTTCATATAAGAATAGTATGTTCAAAGTGTAGAAAATATATTGTGTCGAGGTGTGGAAATATGATATGGCTCATTCTCTTTTTACCTGCTGTAATCGTTTGGGCATGCGTTCTTTGCATCCACGTCAAATCCGGAAAAAGTAATCATCAGTACCATGAACCATTAATCTTTTACTCACAACGTGTTTCTCCATTCCGAGCTGAACATAGTAAAAATAATTACAAAGACGCAATAGAAAAAAGCTATCGAAAATGATAGCTTTTTTCTATTCACACGTACTTACATACTCTTTTTACTATTTGCATACCCTTTGCTTAGTAAAAGATAATAATCCGTAGGGAAATCCCTACGGATTAAAGTTTCACTTATTTCGCTGGTGGATCAAATTTCACACCTACATCTTTTGATCCGCCTTCACTTCTTACAAGTTGAATAATTTTATTTGCTTCTTTCTGTGAATGTTTTGCCGCTTTAACCGTTACTCTAATATCAGTACCATCAGCTCTTACAAGAGCATCTGGATATCCTCCTTGAGATTTAATTACTGTCTCAAGTAATTCTTGCTTCGTTTCCATTGTCGTAATGGCATCAAAATTTTCTTTCGCTTTATTCTTTTCTGTTGCTGAAGCTTTTGTTGAACTCATCACTTCTTGTAATTTTGCTTTTTGTTCACTACGCTGATCTTCCATTTGCATACGTAAAGCTGTGAAATTCTCATCACTTGATTGAACTGATACATTGCCCTCTTTTTTACTTGTTTCTTTTTTTGCATTTTCTTTTTTGTCTGTTTCTTTATTTGTTGTTTCTTTGCTTGTATTTTCTTTTTTCGGAGTTTCTTTAGGTGCTTCGTTTGTTACTGCTTTATCAGTACCTTGTTTTTCTTGTCCAATCTTTTCACCTGTTGCTGGCGATGCTGTATTCATTTTGTCAGGAGTTGTCACGTAATACACAGATAGTACAACAACTAAACTTAACATCGTTAATAACCAAACTGTTTGTTTTTTTAACACTTTATTTCCTCCCTATCAATTTTTCGGTGAAACTGAAACGCGATGGGCCGGTACATCTAGCAGCCTTATCACAGCTTCTTTTACCATTGCTTTAACTTGTATATTATCCACTCCCTTTGCTACGACAAGAACACCACGTACTTTCGGCTTCTCTGTTCGTAAAACAACAGGAGTTTCTTTATCCCCTTCACGTATAATGACAGTCTTTTCATCAAGAGACTCGTCCTCTACTTCTCTCTTACCGCCTGTTTTATCTGTTTCACCTGTTGTTTGTGAGCGTTTCACTGTATTTTTTTCTAAAATTTTTTCTTCAGATGAATCTAAATTCACTTTAATCGTTACGTCTTTTACTCCTGCTATTTCTTCTAAAGCAGTTTTTAATTCTTGTTCATACGCTTTTTCATATTTTTCTACATTTGACATACTATCATTACTTTTTTGTCCGAAAGTTGGTACGTCTTTTTCTTGGTTTTGAGTTTTTTGTTCTTTAAATACAGGTACTTCTTCTTTTTTACTTGAAAAGAGACTACTAGAAAACATAAGCAAAATTCCAAGTATGAGTAGGACAAGTAAAAACTTAGGTGTTACCTTTTTACCCTTCTCGTTGCTTTCTTTTTGATCCCCATTCAATAAGTTTCGAAAAAATGAGAACTTCGAATTTTTATCTTTATTGTCCATTTACTCTACCTGTCCTCCCTTCCATTTGAACTTGGATTTGTTTACCCTCTAGTTGCCACCTGCTTGAAAAGAAATCTTTCATTTCTACATTCGTTTCTTCCACTTTTTTTGGAGGCTCTTTCGTGTTAATTTCAATTGGCTTTACTGTTTCGATTGCATCATTTTTACTACGTTCTTTTTCTTTCAACGTCACAACAACAGATTGAATATCTTTCGCTGACTTTACTTCTTCTATATTTTCTGCTGCGACTATTTGTATTTCAGAGACAGCCATACCATACTTTTTCTCAAACTCTTTTCCTACTTCTTTTTTCATTTTGGTAGCCATCTCTTCTAAACTATATGCACGTGTTAGAGCTTGTATTTCTTTTTTCTTCGAATCTATTGAATTTTTTACAGATCCTTCTGCTACGTACTTTTCTTCATTAAAATTTGCAATTACTTCATTTACATCTGTCTGCAATAGTTTAAAAAGGGGTGTTAAAATTAATACGACTAACAAAAGACTTACAACAAATTTAACGTATTTTTGCAAATTCGAATTTGGAAGAATAAGATGAAGCATTGTCGCTAAGAGCAAAAAAACGATAATATTTCTGATCCACTCTGTAACAAATTGCATACTCTTCACCTCCTACCGCATCATAAGTGTAATATTCCCCGCAGCAATAATAATTGTAATACTTAAAAAGAACATAAATGATACGATAGCTAAGCAAGCAAATACGTAAATGATGCTTCTTCCAATAATGTCTAAACATTGAATAATTGCTCCGCCGCCAACCGGTTGTAATACTGCTGCTGCGAATTTATAAATAAATGCAATACAGAAAATTTGAATCGCAGGAAAAGCAACAATTAAGCATAAAATGACGAGCCCAATAATTCCGACTGTGTTTTTCAATAATCCTGATGCGCTAATAACAGTATCTGCCGCTTCCGTAAACATCCTTCCAACTACTGGAATGAAGTTTCCTGTTACAAATTTAGCAGTTTTCACAGCTATGCCATCAGCAACGGCTGTCGCTGTTCCTTGTACAGATAATACCCCTAAAAAAATCGTTAAGAAGATACCGATAATCCCAACGCTAACGTTTTGCAGAAGCTTGGACAATTTTGTAACTTTATATTGATCACTCATTGTACTTACAATACTTAATATCGTTGCCAGTAATAAAAGCGGTAGAACGATATAATTCATAAGAAGCCCGCTTGTATTCATTAAGAAAATGATAATCGGATGAAAGAAAGATACAGATACAACCCCGCCACCAGTCGCTATAAGCGCCAATAAAATTGGCAATAGCGCTAATATGAAATCTACCATTGTTTGTATCGTTTCTCTTGCATATGTCATAACGACATAAAAACTATTTAAAGCAAAAATAATAAGTACCATATATACAACAGCATCAGCAATTTTACTTACACTACTTTTTGAAAAAGCGGATTGCAGTGATTGCAACAATGCACTAAAGATTGTGAGCATAATGAGTGTGCCAAGCAGTTTTCCATTAGCTGCAAGCTCATGAAATAAATATTTTAATAACCCTATCATCCACTCTTTTAGAGAGAATTCTTTTTCTCCCTTTACAAACTCCATAAAACTCCCTTTTTGACTCTCTGGCAAATAGCCACCATATTTTGTAACAAGCCCGTCCCAAAATTGCTTCACATCTTCAATTCCGAGCTTATCCAATTGTTGATCAACGACGTTTGTTTCTACAGGAGAAGCTTGTACAACAACCGGTAAAGAAAAGAAAAGGAAGCAAGCAAATAGCAGCTTAGCTCCAAACCTCCTCAACATTCACTCCCCCTTATCCCGTCGGTAAAAATCCGAGAATAGTTTCAATTACAACCGTCAAAATAGGAATTGCCATAACGAGAATTAAGATTTTCCCAGCAAGTTCAATTTTCGAAGCGATGGCACCTTGACCAGCATCTTTTGTAATTTGAGCTCCAAACTCGGCAATATAAGCAATTCCAATAATTTTTAGTAACGTTTCCACGTAGACGTTGCTAACTTTCGCTTCACTCGCTACTCTCTCAATCATTTGTAAAATAGAATGAATTTGATCGATTAAAATAAGAAACATCACGCTACCTACGAACACAATAAATAAAGATGTAATACTAGATTTATGCTGGTTCAAAACAGCAGCTAAAAACGTAGCAACGAGGCCTAATCCGACAATTTGTATAATTTCGATTCGAACCGCCTCCTTTACTGGAAGAGAAAGACACTTTTAATCTTGTCGAATAGCGTATTAATTAAAAATGCAACATGAAATAAAATGACGACAAAACCGACAAGGATAACCCAATTTGCAATATCCTCACGCTTCAATTCTTTTAGTACAGTATGAATGAAAGCTAAAACAATGCCGATTCCGGCGATTTGAAATATTAATCCAACATCAATGGACATCGCCTTTCTCCCCCCTATAGCAGTAAAATTACAATAAGTAGCCCTGCTAGTACCCCTAAGCTCTTAATCATTTTTTCGTATTGCAGTTGTAAAGCTTTCGCTTCCTCTTCTTCTCTCTCCAAATGTGTAATACATAAGCGAATATGTTTTTGTTGTGATTCACGATCATGTTGCCCGAGCGTTTCACCAAATTGCTGCAGTATTTCATACTCGGTTTGTTGAAAAGCCGTCAACTTCCAATTCTCTTTCAAACTATCTATCCAAGCTTCCCTTACTGTTTGTTCTCCACTTTCTAGTTTTTTAGCGAAACTTTGAAATATCCAATTTAATGGCTTTGGCATTTGTTTAACTAATCGCTCGGCAGCCTCAGATAAAGGTGTGTGTCCATACATAATTTCTGCCTCTAATGATTGAAGTGCTGATTTTAATAACCTAAGTTGCCTCGGTCTCTCACTGTATCTTTTAGCGTACGAAAACCCGAAAAAGGTGCTGACCGCAACGATTAACACTGCACCAAATATTTTCACCATACGCCCTCAGCCTTTCTATTTGATAACACTGATTTTCCATATTTATCTTTCACCTGCATAACCGTTCCTGGACCCCTCGCTTTTGACAACTCCACAAACCTATCAAATATACCAAGCTCTAGCACTGCCTTGAGCGATGGACGTCTCACAACATCCTCATAGGAAAATCCGTGTGCGCTTATAAAAAGCTGGACACCTGCATGCACTGCCTCCATAATTGCTTCACTATCTTCTTTACGGCCAATTTCATCTACGATCAAAATATCAGGACTCATAGAACGAATCATCATCATCATTCCTTCTGCCTTTGGACATGCGTCTAACACATCGACTCGGGTACCAAAATCATATTGCGGGATCCCTTTCACACAACCAGCAATTTCTGACCGTTCATCAACGATCCCCACTTTACAGGAAGGAATTTCCGAAGCACTTACCCCTTGACTCATGCAACGTGCTACATCTCTTAAGAGTGTCGTTTTACCCGTTTGGGGAGGGCCAATTACCATCGTGTTTAACCACCTTTTTTCATACAAATATGGCAAAAGCGGTTCAGCAATCCCTATTTTTTGACGAGCAATACGAATATTAAAGGAAGAGACATCACGAATCATTTTCACTGCGCTTTTTTCTGTAATGACTTTTCCTGCTAACCCGATTCTATGCCCTCCGCGAAGCGTCACATACCCACGTTTTAATTCCTCTTCCATCGTATAAATTGAGAATTGACTTAACTTATTCAATAAGTAAATAGCATCCTCTGCAGTAGTGATATAGTCATAAAAAAACACCTTTCCGTGTGCAATACACTCTAGCGGCCTTCCAATTCGAACACGAATTTCCTCTAAAGCATCGTATTGCTTACATTCTTCAATTAAGTACTTCATCGTTTTTGGTAAAACTTCTAATACCTCTTTCATCGGCTTCTCCCCACTATACTCGACTTACTATTTCAGTAATGCGATAAAAATACAGCAAATTCCAAGCGCTAGAAAAAAGAGCTTCAAGAAAGAAATTTCACTTGCTACACTCGCTATCCCAATTGTCATTGTTAAAATTAATACGGTAGGTCCAACAAACGCCAACATACCATTTATAAACAACGCTTTCTTCGCATCATTCACATAAAGCATAAGCAAAGCAGCAAATATCTCCGCACTACCTGAAAATAATCGAAGTGCCCCCATAACAAGCACGGATGTTTCCATTGCCGCTAGCCACTGTTTCATTCTTCCACCTTCTCCCGTAACAGTTACTAACTTCGTATTCTAAAAAAGAATATATTTGTACAACCATATGCAGAGGTTGTCTATTTCAGAAGTAAAAACATAATTTTTCTCTAAATTCCGAATTACAATCTGAATATTCATATTATTTAATGGTATATTATGGTATATTTAGTTTAAAAGAGGTTTAAACCATGCAGCACGTCACTTTATTACCACTAGATTTATGCTATACAAATGTGATTTTCGAGCTATCAAGTGATCCACATATAAAAAATGCATTGGGGATAACGGTAGAAAACATCGAAGACACGAAAACATTTCTTCTTTTCGCAATAGACGAAGAGCGTCAAAAGAAATCCTTATCGAGAATGATTGTGAATGAAGAAAATGAAATAATTGGCCTCACCACACTTAAACATATTAATAATGAGAAAAAGCAATCTCACATTGGTAGTTGGCTCGGCTATCCGTACTGGGGAAAAGGCTATAACGAGGCTGCTAAAAAAGAAATCTTTAAAATCGCCTTTTTAGACTTACAACTTTCCTACGTATTTGCTGGTGCTAAAACGAATAATATCCGCTCTTTAAAAGCACAAGAAAAACTACCTTATATTTCATTGCATGTGGAAAACAAGTTTCCAGACGAACACGCTGCACTAGAGAAAGAAGTAAAGTCACCTTGCTCTCTGCATGTCGTGTCACGTGAAAATTTTTTAAACTGGTTGAAATTACAGAATGAGGGGGAAAAATATGAAGGCATTGAAAGTTAGTTTAACCGTTGTAGTAGAATTAGCTCTTATTTATCTTTTTTCATTATTGGTCGGTTGGTCATTTATAGAGACCTTTTTCCTTGGTAGTTTAGCAATATTTGCAATTATGTGGTTAATTATTATGAGTAACCATAGAAATAACATTACAGATCACGCAATAAGTAAAACATTAACTGGCGTTGAGACTGGCGAAATAAAACCATTTCAAATTGTTTTGACTCCATCTATTATGGGTACTCTTTCACTTGTTTTAGTCAGTTTTATAATAACAGCTATTTACTATCTACCCTATTTCCTATAAAAAAAGCACTCGTGAATTATCACGAGTGCTTTTCTACTATGCACGAGAAACGTATTTACCTTCACCAGTGTTGATGATAAGCATTTCGCCTTCGTTAATGAAGATTGGTACTTGTACAACAAGACCAGTTTCTAATGTAGCTGGTTTTGTTACGTTAGAAGCAGTATCACCTTTAATACCAGGCTCTGTTTCTGTAACTTGTAATTCAACTGTGTTTGGAAGTTCAACACCAAGTACTTCGCCTTGGTAAGTCATGATTGCTACTTCCATGTTTTCTTTTAGGAATTTAAGCTCGCGCTCGATTTGTTTTTCACCAAGTTCGATTTGCTCATAAGTTCCGTTATCCATAAATACGTGAGCCTCACCGCTTGCGTATAAGTATTGCATACGACGGTTTTCGATGTGTGCTTTTTCTACTTTCTCACCTGCACGGAATGTTTTCTCTTGAACAGAACCTGTGCGAAGATTACGTAGTTTAGAACGAACGAATGCAGCACCTTTACCTGGCTTTACGTGTTGGAAATCAAGTACTTGCCAAAGGGCATTGTCCACTGAAATTGTTAAACCTGTACGAAAATCGTTTACTGAAATCATGTAAAAAAATCCTCCTGTGTATTACAAAATAATAAGTTCTTTTGGTGATTTCGTAATTACTTCATTACCTTCACTTGTCACAATGATATCATCTTCAATACGTACGCCGCCAATACCTGGAATATAAATACCTGGTTCTACTGTTACAGCCATACCTGGTTCAAGTACTGTATGAGAACGGAACGCTAAACCTGGTGCTTCATGGATTTCAAGACCTATTCCATGACCAGTAGAGTGTCCAAAGTATTCACCATATCCTTTTTCCGTTATGTAGTCACGCGTTAGCGCATCAGCCTCGCGACCTGTTAAACCAGCTTTAATACCGTTCACACCACGTAGTTGTGCTTCTAAAACGATATTATAAATTTCTTTTAATTTATCAGATGGTTCACCGACTGCAATCGTACGAGTAATATCAGAGCAATATCCTTTGTAATAAGCGCCGAAGTCTAATGTAACGAAATCTCCTGTTTCTATCACTTTTTCAGATGCCACGCCGTGCGGTAATGCCGAACGAAGACCTGAAGCAACGATAATATCAAACGAAGAAGATGTTGCTCCTTGTTTTCTCATGAAAAATTCAAGTTCATTTGACACTTCAATTTCAGATACTCCCGGGCGAATGAATGATAGAATATGCTCAAAGGCAGCATCTGCAATCTGTGCAGCTTCCTTTAATATCTTAATCTCTGAATCAGTCTTTATCAAGCGTAACTTTTCTACAAGTCCAGAAGTCGGGATAAATTCAGCATCAATCGCTTCCTTATGCACTGAATAAGAACTATATGTAAGAGTATCTTGCTCAAAACCAAGCTTTTGAATTCCAAGCTCTTTCACTTGCTTTGCCACTTCATCAATGATCAATCCTGCGTGCTGTACAACCTCATATCCAACCGCTTGTTTACTTGCCTGCTCGACGTAACGGAAATCTGTAATAAATTGAGCACGATCTTTTGAAATAAGAACAACGCCTGCTGTTCCTGTGAAGTTAGCCATATATCTACGACTATGTTCATTTGTTAACAAAATACCGTCAATATCAGCCTCATCAAATGCACTTCGTAATCTTTCAATTTTCTCCATTACTTTATGCCTCCCTCAATTTCTCCATTAATGCAAATAACGCTAACTTATAGCCATAAAAACCAAATCCTACAATTTGACCTGCACAAACAGCTGCCGTCACAGATTCATGACGGAACGATTCACGCTGATGAATGTTAGAAATATGTACTTCAATAACAGGAATCGAAATGCTCGCAATGGCATCACGAATCGCATAGCTATAATGCGTAAATGCTCCCGGATTTAAAATGATCCCTTCATATATATCTTCCGCTTCATGAATAATGTCGATAATGGCACCTTCATGATTCGATTGGAAACATTCTAACTCCACTCCCATTGTTTCTGCTTCTTGCTTCATATCTGCTTCAAGTGTCGTTAGCGTGCCCTTTCCATATACATTTACCTCACGAACACCGAGGCGATTTAGGTTAGGACCGTTTACGAGGAGTAACTTTTTCATATTCTTAAAACTCCTTAATATTAAATATCTATACAATATTTTAACATAGGAGTTACTTATTTGAATAGTTCGTCTTCTCTTACCCTTCTTGTTCTGCTTTATTGCTATTTACTGCGTAAGAAACAGAATATGCTATAAACACACCATACAATATAAAAATACATATTGTCGTCACAATTGTCTCTTTTGGTAAATGGAGCGCACTTTTAATAACAGGAGCCATTAAACCCATCCCCAAAAACAGTAGTGCCCACCAAAATAGCCCATAAATAATTCCCGCTATAATCCCTTCAAACTTTGCAAAAAATGCTTTATACAAAAAGGCAATCAAAATTGAAAGAAGTCCCATACACACTATTCCGAACACATTGCCCCATACACCCTCTTTCCAACTTCCAAACGCAAATGGTAAAAGGAAATAATTCGGGCCCGCCTCCGTGAATGAAAATATATGAAGGAAATACCATACCCCGCCCCAAAAGATTCCACCAAACAAACCAATCTGCACAAAATTCCTTGTTCCTAATTGTTCTTGACTCACATCGACACCTCCGCTCAATAGTATGCCCGAAACTATTTTGAAGCATGTTTAAATCCTGCGAAATTTGTCTATAAAAAGAATAAGAAATGTCCGACTCTCATAACATTTTCCCTTGTCATCTACTTGTATTTGCCGATAAAATAAAGGAAACTCGGTGATTGTCTTATTTCAAAACGACAGAACCCAGTATGACAATTGCCTCTTTTTCTACATAAGAGAGAAACAAATACAGGTTGGTGTTAACATGGCAGAAGAGTCAAAACAAATATATGGCGGGCAAGCGGTCATAGAAGGAGTTATGTTTGGCGGTAGAGAATATACTGTTACAGCGGTTCGTCGTAAAGATAAATCGATTGAATTTTATCGATTACCACGCGTTCGTAATAAAGTACTATCTACCCTAAAAAAAATTCCATTTTTACGAGGGATTGCCGCTATTGTGGATGCAAGTGCGAATGGAGCAAAGCATTTAAACTTCGCTTCAGAACGATTTGACGTCCACCCAGAAGATGATGAACAAATTGCAAATAAAAAAGAAGAACAATCAAAATTAACGATGGTATTAGGAGTTGCAGCTGTTGGCGTTTTATCTTTTATATTCGGTAAAGTCATTTTCACAGCAGTTCCTGCACTATTAGCTGAATTAACAAGACCGATTTTCCCGTCTCATACTGGGCAAATCATTGTCGAAAGTGTCATTAAGCTCATGCTATTATTGAGCTATATATACTTTATTTCTTTAACCCCACTTATTAAGCGGGTATTTCAGTATCACGGTGCAGAGCATAAGGTAATCAATGCTTACGAGAATAACCTTCCTCTGACTGTAGAAAACGTTCAAAAGCAAACTCGTCTCCATTATAGATGTGGCAGTAGCTTTATTATATTTACAGTCATTATTGGAATGTTCGTTTATTTCCTAGTCCCTACAGATCCTCTTTGGGCACGAGTTATAAACCGAATTTTATTAATTCCAGTTGTACTTGGTATTTCTTTTGAAGTATTACAATTTACAAATCGATTACGAGATATTCCCGTATTACGCGTACTTGGATATCCTGGATTATGGCTACAACTATTAACAACGAAAGAACCAACAGATGATCAAGTGGAAGTAGCAATTGCATCGTTTGAAGAATTATTACGTTTAGAGAACAAACAATAATTATTTAAAAATGGTGTTCAACTCCTTTCCTCATCGTTAATATACTAATTTTAATATACGTTTTTAGGAGGTGTCCCTTATGAACGGTCGTTCGTTTACTTTCGCTATATTTGTGCTTATTATCGGATTGGCAATATTCGGCCTTGTTTCATCTGTTATTACAAATCCCATGGGTGTATTAAGAAATATCGGGTACATGTTACTTGTTGTTGGTATCTTTTACTTGCTATACAAGATGTTTACAAATTCCAGTGGTTCTGCAAATTCACAAAGCTCATATAAGCGTGCGGCAAAACAATCGAACCGCAAACATGGGAAACAAAATGTAGCACCCCTAGGCAATTCTTTCTTTAAGTCAAATACTTCTAATGACAAAAGTAAAAAAGGGAATTCTTCCACTTTGAAACGAAAAAGAAAACAGTCTCATTTAACTGTCATTGAAGGCAAAAAAAGCAAAAAGAAAGACCGTGCTTCCTTTTAGGAAATACGGTCTTTTTTTATACTTTGAAGCACTTCTTTTAAACTTTTCTCTCTCATACTTTCAATTCGAAGATGATGATTTTCAAATGGTAAATTCCGTGTCACATCATTAGGTACCACAACGCACGTTAATCCCGCTGCAACTGCTGCTCTCAATCCATTTAATGAATCTTCAAATACAACAGCTTCAGACGGCTTAATTCCTAATTCTTCTATTGCAACTCGATAAAGAGCTGGATCTGGTTTTACCTTCTCAACATCTTCTCTCGTTTTAATCACTTCAAAATATTCTCTAATTTGTAGCTCTTCTAAAAAATGAATAACCCATTCTCTAGAAGAACTAGAAGCCAGTGCGATTTTTAATCCCATTTCTTTCGCTTCTTCTAAATATTCTTTTACCCCGTCACGAGCTTCTGGTATTCTCATTTTTTCTTTATGTAAAGTTGCCACTTTTTCTTTTAATGCACTTTTGTTAAACTTCTCTTTTAATTGATCATTTAAATATGTATAAAGTACCTCATCTGTTGTTCCAATGCATTTCGCAAATTCCTCTAAAGGTAGTTCCCCGCCGTATTCACGAACAGCATCTCTGAAAGAGTGAAACCATATCGTTTCTGTGTCCACAATTAATCCATCAAAATCAAAAATAATTGCTTTCATAATTCTCCCATCCTTTTCGAATTGAAATAAAAAAGGAAACGCCATACGTTCCCCTTAATTACTTTTCTCTTCATTTGCTCTTTGAACACCACGAAGTGTTTCCACTCGGACTGCATCTTGTTCAAAGTATTCCACTAAATCACCAATGCGATCAATTGCTTCCCAACTTAAATGATGTTCAATTCCTTCTACATCATTGTAAATTTTACTTTCATCCACACCGATAATACGCATAAATTGCTCTAGCAAGTCATGACGATATACGAGACGTTCTCCGATTTTTTTACCTTTTGTTGTTAATACAAGCCCTCTATATTTTTCATAAATTAGATATTCATCTTTGTCTAATTTTTGCACCATTTTTGTTACAGAGGATGGATGTACACTAAGCGCTTCAGCAATATCAGATACGCGGGCGTAACCCTTTTCATCAATCAACAAATAAATTTGTTCAATATAATCTTCCATACTAGGGGTAGGCATCGGTTTCCTCCATCCAAGTTCATTTTGCTTATTCCGTACGAAGCAATCAATAAAATGATACACCAGAAAGAATAACGTGACAAGTTGAAAACGAGCCTAAATATATAAAACAAAAAAGAATCTGTATTTGCATACAGACTCCCCTTAAGTAAAATATTGTATTTCTGCATTAAGAAAAAACTCATTTCTATAACCTCTTATCGTTTCTTTTAATACTGCTGCATCATCTTTTTTATATACATATTTTCCGATGGTTTCGGAAAACAATGCTGAATCAATTCAAACGTTAAATTTGGTATCGTCATATCTTTGTCGTTCAAATAGTTTACGGTATCCTTCTTCCCATTCTTCATGCATTTAAATTGGCGCAACTATAAAACCAAGTGGATATTCAAGTGCCTTTCGTTCAAAGTAAACGAGCTTTGGCATAAACGGTCTCATATAATTTTCGCCCTCTCGTTAGTATGGGGGACATTAAAGTTTTCCACCCCAGTAACTTGCATTGCAAGTTACTGAATGTTATAATTTGGATACCAGCTACCTTGCAACGCAAGTTACCTGAATAAAAGGTGGTGAAATCATGCACAGCCAAATGTTAAAAGGCGTGCTCGAAGGGTGCATCCTATACATCATTTCACAAGAAGAAGTGTACGGATATGAACTGAGTACAAAATTAAATAAACACGGATTTACATTTGTAAGCGAAGGAAGCATATATCCATTATTGTTACGTATGCAAAAAGAAAAATTGATTGAAGGAACATTAAAAGCTTCCTCACTCGGTCCAAAGCGAAAATATTATCACGTAACCGATAAAGGATTAGAACAGCTTGAAGAATTTAAACAAAGCTGGGGGATGGTTTCAACGACCGTAAACAATTTATTACAAGGAGAGTGATGGGGATGAAGGCGAAAGATTTAATCGAATTAAATAACCAAAAGCGTAAATTATTAACTACAGAAAATGAAATCGCCTATAGTGACATGTTAATATACATCCGCTTAGCTAAAGTGCCAGAATACCACGCAGAAGAACTGCTAATTGAAATTCTAGATCACCTTATTGAAGCCCAGCAAGAAGAAAAAAATGCTTATGATATTTTTGGAGACGACTTACAGGCGTACTGTGACGAGTTAATTGCCGCCCTACCGAAGCAAAGTTTATGGGAACAATTATCAATTCCTTTATTTATAACTTGTTACCTGCTAGCAATATACTTTGCTATTTCGTCCGTAATTGCATTTGTATTACCCTTATTTGCAGATAAAGCACGTTTTAAATTTGTACACATTGATTTCATTTATCTGCTTGTATTTACATTATCCGTACATCTTATGATACGTTTTGTCTTCGATTTTATTAACACTGATTTATTTAAAAATAAAACAACTATTTGGAGGCATATAGGAAGCTTTTTAATACGTCATAGCCTATGGATGCTATTAATCGGTATTTCCTTTTTATTTATAAAAAATCCCTATACTACATTACAAGTTTCACCTTGGACCGGTACTTTGCTTGCCATCTCTTGCTATGTACTATATAAACTTTTCTTCAAAAAAGAATGCTTGGACTTTAAAAAGGAGTGACGAGGTCATGACTGAAAAAGAAATGGTTCAGTTAAACAATAAAAAAAGAAAGTTATTAACACCTGAAAACGAAGCTGCTTATGGTGATATGCTTATTTATTTACGCCTTACTAGCGTTCCACAAAAACAAATGGAAGAATTACTTTTAGAAATATTGGATCATCTTTTAGAAGCGCAAGAAGACGGTAAAACTGCGCATGATATTTTCGGAGAGGATTTAAAAGCTTACTGCGATGAATTAATTAACTCTTCGGAACATCAAAATTCTTTCCAACAAGCTGCCGTTATTGGGTTTGCAGTTAGTTTATTATTAGCTGTTCAAATTGGATACGATACATTCACTACTCTTATGCAAAAACTATTTTCAAATACAAACACTTCAGGAATTCCATTTAGTATTCCCGGAACAATATTATCTGCTATTGTTTTAACAATTGGTGCTTTCATAACTTTTTCTTTATTTAGACGTTTCTCTTTTACAATATTAGTTTCCTGGAAACAAAAAGCACTTCTCTTATTATCGGTATTTATACCTTTTGTCTTATCAGTTTTTGCAAACGTATTTTTCAAAACAAAACCATACTTATTTTATAATTTGTCTATTTTGCAAGGTGCTCTTATTACACTTTCTTTTTATATTTTGTACAAATTTTTATATAAAACATCTAAATTTTAACAGCCCTTCAAAAGGCTGTTTTTTCTTCTGTCTAATTTTACAAATTGAAAAATTTCATAAAGAAAATAAGAAAAATGCAAAATAATTAAAGTTAATTGTTGACGTGATGCTTTTATTATCGGTATCATAAATCTTCGTGAGCAATTATTTTTCGTTATACGATTTTTTTATTATTACTGAATTTTTGAGAGGAGAAATTAGATGTCAGTTAAGAAGAAAACGCAAGTACGCACCGGCAAAATGGTACGTGAACTAATGTTAGCAGACGAAGATGTAAATGCTTCGCTAATTATGGTATATAGTGAAAACGGTGTAAACGCAGAAATTAAAATCGAGGGCTTAACGCCGAAATGTAACGAAGAATTATTTTTGAGCGGAAACGTGGATTGGAACAAGAGTGTTATTTATAAAATTGTTGATTTCACTGGAAACGCTGAAGTTGGTAAAGTTACATTAACAGCGATGAACAAAAACAATGTTTCTCTAGAAATTGAACGCGTTATGTGGAGTAAAGAAAATAAAGAAGCTGCCGAGCAAGAAGAAACACAGGTAGAAGCAGCACCGAAAAAAGAAGTAGTTGTAGAAGCTCCAAAAGCAATTACGCCTGCTCCTAAGCCTGTTACGCGTGTGGAAACACCTGCTATGGCACCTAAGCCTACTCCGGTACCGACACCGAAGCCAGTAAGCGTAGAAGCAGCTGTAGAACTAGTTACTCCAGCGCCTGTGAAAAAAGCAGTCCCTACTCCAGTTACAAAGCAAGAGACAGCACCGGTTGCTCCTGCAAAACCGAAGCAGCCTGCTTTGACTGAAACAAATTCAAAACTACAAGAAAATTATGTTAAACTCGTGAAAAAGACAATTGAAGTTTGTCAAGATTACGAGCTTGGCATCGACATAGATGATTCTATTGAAAGCTTAAAAGAAGAACTACAAAGCCAAGGTATTAGCGTTACATTTGACAAAGAAATTATGGACGTTGTAAGTCGCCTTCGTTCTTTACAAGATAAAGGAATCAAAGTAGAAAAAGTACTTAATTTACTATAAAAAAATAAGAGATGGCTATCGCCACCTCTTATTTTTTATAATTCCACTCATTACTTTCATACTTTTCTTTCGCTAACGTTTGAACTTCATGTAACTGTTCTTCTGTTAATTCATATGGAACAAGTTCTACATCCAATCCTTTTTCAAAGCCAACTTCAAACGCTTTAATTAACTGTTCTATCGTAAATGTACGGTCTGTTAATTCATTAATTGCTACTGCTTTAGAAGAGAACATACTCTTCATACGTTCCTTCACACGTTCATTTGGGAATAAAAATAGATCATATAGTTCATCTAAATCAATTTCTAATGGAATCGATCCATGCTGTAAAATAACACCTTTTTGACGTGTTTGAGCACTACCAGCAATTTTTCGTCCTTCCACTACAATTTCATACCAAGATGGTGCATCAAAACATACGCCTGAACGTGGATTTTTTAAATTTTCACGATCTGCTTCTGTTTTTGGAACTGCATAATATGCTTCTAACCCTAATGCCTTAAAACCATCTAATAAACCTTGCGAAATAACACGATACGCTTCTGTAACTGTTTTCGGCATATTCGGATGATCTTCAGACACAATAACACTATACGTTAGCTCTTTGTCATGTAGTACACCCCTGCCGCCTGTTTGACGACGAACGAATCCATATTTCTTTTCGTTAACTACATCCATATTAATATCTTTTTCAACACGTTGAAAATACCCAACTGTTAATGTTGGTACTTCCCATTCATAAAAACGAATTGTTGGTGGCATTTTCTTTTCACTTTGCCAATTTAATAAACATTCATCTAACGCCATATTAAATGCCGGTGAACATTGACCAGAGTTAATATAACACCATTTTTCTTTTCCCATCCTGCACCTCATATAACCAATTATTTTTCACATTCTCTAGTCTACCAAATTCGACAAAATTTGTGAAAGAATACGAAATTTCTTCTTATATGCAAATGAATCTGTTGCATAAATACATAAGGGCATTATAATATTGAAAGTAGGATAAGAAAAAAGGGAGCGATAGAATCGTGTCAACAACTTGGATTATTTTATTAGCCGTAATCGTAGCATTTATCGGCTACACTGTATGGATGTACTTCTATCAGAAAAAATTAATTAAAACTCTTACAGAAGAAGAATTTCGCGCTGGCTACCGTAAAGCACAGCTTATCGATATTCGTGAAGCAGACGAATATAACGCAGGGCATATTTTAGGTGCACGTAACATTCCGTTATCACAAATTCGCCTTCGCCATAAAGAACTTCGTCAAGATCAACCTGTTTACTTATATTGCCAAAGCGGATTCCGTACAGGTCGTGCAGCGCAATACTTAAAAAAACAAGGCTACAAAGATTTCTACCAATTACAAGGTGGATTTAAATCTTGGACAGGCAAAATTAAAAAGAAATAATAACATACAAAAAACTAGCTGAATAAATCAGCTAGTTTTTTCATTTCATCTTATTCGCAATGTATAATAAATTCTGCTTGATTACCTTTTCATCGTTCTCTTCTACATTCCGATACAGCAGTTGATATTCAATTCCTTTCTCTTTCCATATAAGCGTAGCAAATTCGTCACCACGTTCATAATCATCTTTATTTTTAAAATAAGCAGACGTTCCATTATTCAGTTTCATTTGTTCTTGAAATCGCTTCTCTTCCACAAGATCCGGAAAACTATAAGGAAAGTTCGCGACATTTAACTCAATATACTCATTTCTACCTGACTCCTTCTGTTTATATTTAATCGTTAAGACAGTGTTCTTTTTCCCAAGCGTTCTTACTTCCCCCTTCACATCACTTGTAATGTCGTACGGTAAAAACGTTGGAACTTTAAACTTCACCGGAAAATATTTTGGAAGTTCCTTTAGCGGAATAGGATCCGTAACACGATCCATAGCTCCTCCTGTTGTTCCCACAAAGTGTTTTTCTTCTTGCATCGTTTGCTGAAACGAACACGAACTAAGCATGAAACTAGAAAACACGAAACAAATGATTCTTTTTTTCAATTTGTTTCCGCCCTTTCATACCGCTCTCTTAACGAACGAAGCGTTGATATTCTCTTCATATTCGCTTTGTCACCAAACTCCACCTTTGAAAACTTTCCACGTTATTCTCACACATTTTGACAACACTTTTTGCAAACAAAAAAGACCCCTATCATTCTTACGCCCAAGTGAAAAGGTTACGCGAATAAAAAGAAGTCTTATTAATACCATAGTTTGTGAAAAGCTTTTCAGGTCAAGATTTTTTCTTTCTTATTATTTTCCCTTTATAATAAGGGAAAGAGGTGATACATATGGCCAATATAAAACAAATTGCTAAAACTGCTGGTGTATCGATATCAACTGTTTCTCGTGTCCTGAATAATCACCCTTACGTAAAAGAAGAAAAGCGTAAGCGTGTTCTAGATGCTGTTGAAGAATTAAACTACGCAAAAAATATAAATGCTGTCCATTTAATAAGAGGGAAAACATATACAATTGGCGTTATGCTTCCTTTCATTAACCTCCCCTACTTCAGTACGATTATTGAAGGAATCGGAAACGAAGCGTTAGCTGCCGGATATCACATTAATTTATGTCAAACGAATTACGATAGCATTGAAGAAATTCGTGTTCTTGAAATGATGAAAATGAAACAATTTGATGGGATGATTATTTGCTCCCGAACGAGCTCTTGGGAACAAATCGAACCTTTTGCAAAATTTGCCCCTATTATTTCATGTGAAAAAATGAAGCATCCCCTCATTTCATCCATCTACGTAGATCATTATGAAGGTTTCCGTCTCGGTACTGCCTATTTACTAAGTAGAGGCCATGAAAAAATCGGAATTTGTTTAGCAAGAAAAACAAGTGTAAATTCCATGGAGCGCGAAAAAGCGTTCGCCGATACACTTCGTAACGAAGGGAAAACGTTGCATCCTGAATGGATTTTCCACCAATGCTATACAATGCAGGACGGAGCACAAATACTCCATCGTATTTTAAATATGAAAAATCGTCCAACTGCTATTTTCACAGCGAACGATCAAGTTGCAGCTGGTTTATTAACAGAGGCTCGAAAACATGGTATTCGAGTACCTGAAGACCTTGCTATCCTTGGATTTGATAATCATGAAATTTCAAAGGCATTAGAAATTTCCACAATTGAACATCCCGGTCTCGCAATGGGCTCACATGCTTTTTCTTTATTCCATAAGCAGATCCAAAGCGAGCAAATTGTCGGCAGTGCAAAAGAACTTTCATTCCATTTAATTGAGCGAGAGACTGTCTAAAAAGAGCGTTACCTATAACGCTCTTTTTCAGCTCTTCACCTATTGACATTATATTTTTCATCTCATATAATGAACCTAACGAACGGTAGGTAGGGGATGAAAATGACAGCAAACCGCATTAAAGCTGTAGCACTTTCTCATTTCGCACGCTACGGCTATGAAGGAACTTCATTGGCAAATATTGCTCAAGAAGTTGGGATTAAAAAACCATCGATTTACGCACACTTTAAAGGAAAAGAAGAGCTATATTTCATATGCTTAGAATCTGCTCTTCAAAAAGATTTGCAGAGCTTCACAGGCGATATCGAAAGCTTTTCCAATTCGTCCACTGAAGAATTGCTTTTAAAATTATTAAAAGGGTATGCAAAACGATTTGGTGAAAGTGAAGAATCAATGTTTTGGTTACGAACTTCTTATTTTCCGCCTGATGCATTTCGCGAACAAATTATTAATAAAGCAAATGTACACATTGAAAACGTCGGAAAACTTTTATTCCCTGTATTTAAAAGAGCAAGCGAACAAGATGAGCTGCATAACATTGAAGTAAAAGACGCCTTAGAGGCTTTTCTATGCTTACTCGACGGTCTTATGGTTGAACTATTATACGCAGGTTTAAATCGTTTTGAGACACGTTTAGACGCTTCTTGGAAAGTATTTTGGCGCGGACTTTCAAACTGACGGATTGCCCTTTGCAATGCGTCGTTTTTAAGCCCTTTACCTAACGACTGGTAGGAAGGAGAAATGACATATGGCATGGATTTATGTAATCATCGCTGGTATTATTGAAATCTTTTGGGTGATTGGACTAAAAAAAGCAGAGGCACCACTTGAATGGGCTGGTGTTGCTCTATTAATTACAATTAGTTTCGTCTTATTATTTAGAGCTTATAAAGATTTACCTGTCGGCACTGTATACGCAGTCTTTACAGGAATCGGAGCTGGTGGAATCGTTCTTACAGAGATTTTCATCTTCGGAGAACCTTTCTCTATCGTAAAAGTTTTATTAATCGGTTTAATCTTCTTCGGAGTAATTGGTTTAAAACGAGTAACAGAAGAAAAAGAAGCGAAGGAGGCCGCATAAAATGGCTTGGGTATTTTTAATTCTAGCTGGTATTTGTGAAATTATTGGTGTACTCTTTATGAAAGTAGCCACTGAAAAGAAAGGCTGGGCACCAAAAGTTATTTTAATCGCTAACTTCGGCGTAAGCTTCTTCTTCTTATCTCTTGCGATGAACACATTACCGATGGGAACTGCTTACGCAATTTGGACTGGAATCGGAACTGCTGGAAGTGCACTTCTAGGCATTCTCATTTTCCGAGAATCAGCGGATTGGCGTCGTCTTGCTTTCTTAAGCTGCATTTTATGCGGCGCTGTTGGCTTAAAACTATTAAGCTAACATGAGGTGAATGTCATGTGGAAAGAACAAGGAAAGAAAATATTAGCATGGATCACACTTTGTATCGTCATTCTATTACAAATAAGTTTTCATATAATAGAATCATTGTTTCATAAAGTATTATCCATTCTCACATTCCTTCCTAACATGACACTTGAAATTATATCGATTGTTTGGTCCATTATCGCCTCCATTGCAATCGTCATTATATGGAGTATCGCCAAACTATGGAATAAGTTATTTAAAAAGGACAGTACTTCTGAAAAAGAGTAACTGTCCTTTTTTATATTCATTCAGACTTTCTGTAGAAGTTAGATGTGATAAGACAAAACAGACCAATTATAACAATACTTATACCAATTCCTTTATGCAAATTAGGAAACGGTGATGGTATGTCTGAATAAAAATTTGATAACAAAAGACCTATTGCCAAAAATAATACTCCTATTTCAAATAACAATTTTCGTTTCCCCATTGTTCCCCCTCCAATTTTTTTCATACATTCCTTTCTTTTGGACATACTACCCAAAAAAAGGAGTGGATAATATGCAAAATTCTATACATAAGCAAATCCTATTTTTATTTTTCCTATTTCTTATTCTCATCATCGTTTTCAGCTTTATATTACATACTCCGAAAGATGTGCCAAATAGCGTTTCTTTTTATAAACTACTGCTCTCGTATTGTCGTTATTGAAGAAGGTGCCTTTTTGAAATTTCCCCAAGAAAAAAAGACCAACATTTTCCTGTTGGTCTTTCGTATATGTATCACTTTTCAAAGCGATCTAACATCTCGTCTCTCATTCCGAAACTTACTACTGCAATTCCTATATACATAAACAGAAGGAATGCCGGATGAACTGTGTTGTACCAGCTGCTGTCAACGATTAAGTAAATCGTTAATGCCACAACAAGAACAAACGCTAAGATAAACATATAAAAGTGTCTTGTACTACCCATGATAAACTCCTCTCTTCTCACTTCACCATTCAACAGTTTATTTTATCGAATAATTCGATATGACTCAAGGTTAACTTTCTGTTATGTAATCAAGTTCCACCTTTACAATGTCCTCACATGCTATTGAAATGATTGTTCCTTGTTTATCAATCGCCGTCACTTCTCTATTATCCATTACACGATTTGCTACTCTTTCTAACACTTTTCCTTGGTCTCGATAGCAAAATTCTTTTACATCTTTAATTGTTTCTCCATTTTCTAAATGGTATACCATTCTATAACATCGATATCCCAAAATTTCACCCCCGTCTTGTTCGTTTTTTCACATATACATAAAAATGAGTAATCTTTGCCTCATCACATCTTCTTAATTTCAATAAAATTCTAACAAAAATAAATACTTTTATCAAACCGACTTTTTCAACAAAACTACCTATAAAACTACACCTTTACACCATTAGGAAACAAAAAACATATTTTTTTAACATTTTCTTCACTATTTCTGCATAAAGTGAAACTTTAATCAGTGGGGATTTTTGTTCATTCCCACTGATTATTAGTTGAACCAATCGGGCATTTACGGACAGTTTATCTCCCACCTGGCTTCTTTGCACCAGCTAAGTTTTGAGTTGAGAGTTTACTGTCCGTTAATGCGGGACAAATTATCCATACAAAAAAAGAACCCGCCTCAGCGAGTTCTTCTTTTGTTATTTTAATCAAACTTGTACAGGAGCTGGCTTCGCATAACGTAAAACTGGTTTACGTGCAGCCATCGTTTCGTCTAAACGTTTAATGACTGTCGTATGCGGTGCTTCTTGTACAACTTCTGGATTTTCTTCTACTTCTTTAGCGATTTGAATCATCTTATCAATGAAACCATCTAATGTTTCTTTTGATTCTGTTTCTGTCGGCTCAATCATAATACATTCTTCCACATTTAATGGGAAGTAAATTGTTGGTGGATGATAACCGAAATCAAGCAGACGTTTTGCAATATCTAATGTACGTACACCAAGTTTCTTTTGACGACGACCTGATAATACAAATTCATGTTTACAATGTCTATCGAATGGAAGATCGTAGAATGGCGCTAATCTTCTCATCATATAGTTCGCATTTAATACAGCATACTCAGTTACTGCACGCAATCCATCTGGACCCATAGAGCGAATATACGTGTATGCACGAACGTTAATTCCGAAGTTACCATAGAATGGTTTCACACGACCAATTGCTTCTGGACGGTCGTAGTTGAAGTGATAACCATTTTCGGTTTTCTCTAAAATCGGTTTTGGTAAGTACGGAATTAAATCAGCTTTCACACCTACTGGACCAGAACCTGGGCCACCACCGCCGTGAGGACCTGTAAATGTTTTATGAAGGTTTAAATGCACAACGTCAAATCCCATATCTCCTGGGCGTGCTTGGCTTAATACCGCATTTAAGTTTGCACCATCATAGTATAATTTACCGCCTGCATTATGGACGATTTCTGCCATTTCTAAAATATTTTCTTCGAATAGACCTAATGTATTAGGATTTGTTAACATAAGTGCTGCTGTTTCTTCGTTTACAACACGTTTTAAGTCTTCTAAGTCAACAAGGCCATTTTCATTTGATTTTACTGTAATTGTTTCAAAACCAGCTACAGTTGCAGATGCTGGGTTCGTTCCGTGAGCAGAGTCAGGCACAATTACTTTCGTACGTTTAAAGTCACCATTCGCTTCATGGTATGCACGAATTAACATTAAACCTGTCCATTCTCCGTGTGCACCAGCTGCTGGTTGTAAAGTAACAGTATCCATACCTGTAATTTCAATTAAATGCTCTTGTAAGTCGTACATTAATTCCATTGCACCTTGTACTGTCTTTTCATCTTGCAACGGATGAATATTTGCAAATCCTGCGAAACGAGCTACACTCTCATTAATTTTCGGATTATATTTCATCGTACAAGATCCAAGTGGATAGAATCCAGAATCCACACCGTGGTTACGGTTTGAAAGTGCTGTATAGTGGCGCATAATATCAAGTTCAGATACTTCTGGTAGCTCTGCATCTTCTACTCGAATATAATCGCTCTCAAACACATCTTCTAGTTTCACTTCTTCTACATCTAATTTGGGTAAGCTATATCCTATGCGTCCTTCTTTACTCACTTCAAAGATAAGTGCTTGGTCTTGGTTCTTCATTGGATAGCCCCCATTTCGTTTACAAGTGTGTCAATTTCCTCTTTTGTACGAAGCTCAGTTACTGCTACAAGCATATGGTTTTCATGCTCTTTATAATCACGGCCTAGATCGTAACCACCGATAATATTCTTTTGTAATAATGCATCGTTTACTTCTTTCACTGGACGTTTGCAATCTACAACAAACTCATTGAAGAATGGTCCAGCAAATGTTACTGTGAAGCCTTTCGCTTCAAATTGACGTTTTGCATATTGTGCTTTAGAAATGTTTTGACGTGCCATTTCTTTCACACCTTGTTTGCCAAGTGCCGTCATTGCAACAGAAGCTGCTAGTGCATTTAACGCTTGGTTTGAACAAATGTTAGATGTCGCTTTATCACGACGAATATGCTGTTCACGTGCTTGTAACGTTAATACAAATCCACGTTTACCATCTGAATCTACAGTTTGTCCAACAAGACGTCCTGGAATTTTACGCATAAATGCTTTCGTTGTTGCAAAGTAACCACAGTGCGGTCCACCAAACTGCGTTGGAATACCGAATGGTTGTGCATCACCGATTACAATATCAGCACCAAATTTCCCTGGTGGTGTTAATGCGCCTAATGATAATGGATTTGAAGAAACGATAAATAATGATTTTTGTTGATGAACGATTTTTTCAATATCAGCTAATTTTTCAACTTGTCCGAAGAAGTTTGGATATTGAACGATTACACAAGCAACTGTATCATCTACTTCACTTTGTAATACGTCTAAATCTGTTACACCATCTTTATGATTAATTTCAACAACTTCAAGATTTTGACCTTTTGCATACGTTTCAAGTACTGCTCTTGATTCTGGATGAACCGCGCTAGATACAAGAATTTTCTTTTTGCGAGTATGGCCAGCTGCTAACATTGCCGCTTCAGCTAAAGCTGTCCCCCCGTCATACATAGAAGAGTTTGCTACATCCATTCCTGTTAATTCACAAATCATTGTTTGGAATTCAAAGATTGCTTGTAATTCCCCTTGTGAAATTTCCGGTTGGTATGGTGTGTAAGCTGTATAAAATTCTGAGCGAGAAATAACATGATCTACAATTACTGGAGCATAATGATCGTATACGCCTGCTCCTAAGAAAGAAGCGTATTCTTTTAAGTTAGCATTTTTACTAGCCATTTGAGATAGCTCTTTTAAAAGCTCTGGCTCTGATTTTGCTTCTTTAATTTTTAAATCCCCTTTAAAACGAACACTCTCTGGAATATCAGAGAATAATTCATCGATCGTTTGAACGCCGATCGTTTGTAACATTTCTTTTTTGTCTTCTTCTGTCATTGGAAGATAACGATGCAACATGAAATCTACCCCTCTCCCCGTTACTTTGAACGTTTGTAAAATGGTGTTGGAACAACTACTGCTTTGACGCGTTTATTACGAATTTCAATTTCTACTTCTGTATCAACTGCTGCGTATTTTACATCAATTAGTGCTAAACCAATGCTTTTCTTTAACGTTGGAGATTGTGTACCACTCGTTACTTCCCCAATTTTTTCTTCACCAATAAATACAGGGTAATGCGTACGAGGAATTCCACGTTCGATTACTTCGATGCCGACTAATTTACGAGGCGCACCGTTTTCTTTTTGCTCTTTTAACGTTGCTTTTCCAAAGAAGTCTGCTTCTTTATTTGTTTTTACCGCAAAGCCAATTCCAGCCTCAATCGGTGTAATATCTTTTGATAATTCTTGTCCATAAAGTGGTAATGTTGCTTCGAATCGAAGTGTATCACGAGCACCTAAACCACATGCTTTTAAGCCCTCTTCTGCTCCAACTTCAAGAAGTTTCTCCCAAAGTTTTGCAGCATCTTCACTCTTACAGTAAATTTCGAATCCATCTTCACCTGTGTAACCTGTACGAGATACAAGTGCTGGAATTCCATCTACAAGAATATCGTTTTTAAATTTAAAGAACTTAATTTCTTTCAAATCTTCTGACACAACTTTTTGTAAAATGCCTTCTGCTTTTGGTCCTTGAATTGCAAGCTGTGCAACTTCACTAGAAACATTGACTACTGTCGCATCGCCAATTACATGACTTGCTAACCATTCGTAATCTTTCTCGATATTTGATGCATTGATTACTAATAAATAGTCTTCTTCACCACGTTTGTAGATTAATAAATCATCTACTGTACCACCATTTTCGTAGCACATAGCTGTATATTGTGCGCCCCCTACCTTTAAGGTAGATACGTCATTTGTAACAACACGTTGTAAAAATGCTAAACTATCTACACCTTTTACTTCAACTTCTCCCATATGAGACACATCGAACAAACCTGCAGCTGTACGTACAGCTTCGTGTTCTTCTTTAATGCTTGAAAATTGAACTGGTAATTCCCAACCACCGAAGTCGATTGTTTTTCCACCATACTTCGCGTATACATCAAATAACGGTGTACGTTGTAATGTAATCATGCTCTCTCCCCCTTATGCTTTGACAAATCAATAAAAGTTGCTTCCCTTTTCTAAACATTTTCATTCTGAAAAGATAGGATATACGGAATCTCATTATATTTTTTTATGAAAGCGTAAATAAAAAATCACTTTCTTGGATAAAATACGAAAGATTCCACACATTTCACACCATTATCCTAACATCATTCGCTATATTTCATCAATATTCTAGCATAAAAAATAATTTAGAATTTTTTATGTTAAAACACAATAAATACAGCTTTTGAGATTTAATACTTTATTATTGTCTATCATATAGCCTTTAATAACGATAATTATGCCTTCTTTTAAGGCAAATCATCATACATTAAAAAATAATTACTTTAGTTTATAAAAGGTGGGAGAGTTGTAATGAATGTCGATATTTCCGTAGATCGGACATGGCAAAACAATTTTTTAAATAGAATTGACGAAGATGGTCCTTGGACAAACTGGGATTTATATCACTTAGCTTATGAAACAGAAAAATCGTTACTTGTTCCTACTTTTGATGGACTACAAGCACCGAAACATTTATCCCATTTCACACCGCTTCCGCATCAATTAGAAGTCGCTCAAAATGTGATTGAACAAATGAACGGTAAAGCGATTCTAGCAGATGAAGTAGGCCTTGGAAAAACAATCGAAGCTGGACTTATTTTGAAAGAATACATGGTCCGCGGGCTTGTGAAAAAGGTACTTATACTTGTCCCAGCTTCTCTCGTATCACAATGGGCATACGAACTGAATACAAAGTTTTTCATTCCCGCTGTAGCACAAAAGAAAAGCTACTCATGGGAACAAGCTGACGTAATCGTATCATCAATTGATACTGCGAAACGTTCACCACATCGCGATATCGTGTTGAACTTGGAATATGACCTTATTATTATCGATGAAGCACATAAACTGAAAAATAATAAAACAAAAAACTATGAATTTGCACAACGATTAAAAAAGAAGTTTTGTTTATTACTAACCGCTACTCCTGTTCAAAATAAGATTGATGAAATTTTTAACCTTGTTTCTTTATTAAAACCAGGACATTTAGGCAATCAATCCAACTTTGAAGAATATTACGCTTCCAAAAATCGCTCAGCCGAATCAGATGAAGACTTAAAAGCTCTCATTAATAAAGTAATGGTGCGAAATAGACGACATAATACCGGTATCGATTGGCCGAAGAGACATGTACGTACAATTTTTGTTGAGTTTAATGAACAAGAACAAGCTCTATATAATGATATCGAAAATTGGCGAGGACAAGACGCCTTCACATCTGCTTTCTCATCGTTAACTTTAAAACGGGAAGCGTGTAGTAGTCGTGAGGCTGTTTACTATTCATTGAAAAAGCATGTAGAAAAAAAACAGAAAGAAAACGAACATTATATAAAAGATCCACATATCGATGTGCTAATGGACAAAATTAATCATATTCCTTTCAACTCAAAAGCAAATAAAGCTCTTGAGCTTATAAAAGAAATTGACGATAAAGTCGTTATCTTCACAGAATATCGAGCGTCACAAATGTACTTACAATGGTTTTTACAACAACACGGTATTTCTTCCGTTCCATTCCGCGGCGGGTTTAAACGCGGGAAGAAAGATTGGATGAAGGAGCTTTTCCAAAACCACGCACAAGTATTAATTGCAACTGAAGCTGGTGGTGAAGGGATTAACTTACAGTTTTGTAGCCATATGATCAATTATGATTTGCCATGGAATCCAATGCGTCTTGAGCAAAGAATCGGACGTATTCACCGTCTCGGTCAAAAAAATGATGTTCATATTTATAACTTAGCTACAAAGCATACTGTTGAAGAACATATTCTGAAACTGTTATATGAAAAAATCAACTTATTCGAGCGTGTTATTGGTGAACTCGATGAAATTTTAACGAGAATTAATATGAAAAACATCGACGCGCACATTCAAGAAATTTTCGCGCAATCAAAGAGCGAAGGTGAAATTAGAATTAAGATGGAAAACTTAACATCTATTATCGACTTTGCGAAACGAAATGAAGCTGAGGTGCAAGGCTATGCAGCAACATGAAATTCATAATTACTTATACAATTTCTTTGAGGCGAATAACTGTGAAATTTTAGAACGTTCTCCTCATTTATTAGATGTACAGTTAACAATTGAGATGGATAAATTATTAATGAATCGCCCTTTTTATTGGCACTATCTTGAGAAAACAGGAGGCGTACCGAATCCGATGCGCCTTACTCTTATTACAAATCCAGAAAATGAAGAAAATGATGGTGAGCTTATTCACTACGGTTCACCACGTCTACATCAAATTTTCCAAACGACAAAAGAATTAGGCTCATACATACGTTTATATGAGGATGTAAGACATAATGGGTCAACACATACACCGCTCCACCCTTGGCTCGGTATTAATATAAAAGTTTCCTATCAATGTGATCGAAAAAAAGACATCCTTCACTCGATTGGTATTCATCTCATTTCTGGAACAATGATGGCAAACTTTCATGAAACATTAACAAACATTAAACTTACACCAAAAATACCTGATTTTTGTTTTACGCTCTCGCCCATCATTAAACCTCAAAGTGGTTTACAACGCATAGAAGACGCTTTAAAAAATATAATTGCAGAAGATGACCATACGTGGGCAAAAGAAGCAAGAGTGCGTTGGAATCATGATTTAGACCTTTTAAACCGTTTTTATGAAGAAAGTGACGAACTTCCTGAGAGCTATGAAATTGAAAAACAAGCTCTGCAAGAACAGTATGAACCACGTATTACAGTGCAAATTATTAACGGTGGACTCTTTTATGTTACCGCGAATCATTTTCTATCGAAATAAAGCTCCTTCTGCTTTAGAAGGAGCTTTATTTCGAGTTATTCTCTATCCTCATTACGCTCTTGTTGTTTTTGCTTTGCCATGCGTTTTTGATACGCACGATCCTTCGCGCTCACATGATTTGCATCAGTTGGAAGATTTTCTTTCGAACGTCCAATTCCATTGCTCATCTTTCCCACTCCTTTTTACGTTTTTCAGAATACATGTTTATTTTCAGCTAGAGTTACAATCCTTATACAAAAAAATAAGAGCAGCCATTGGCCACTCTTACTCGCTCACATATTTTTGAAACATATCATGGATGCCTTTATTTACTAGGTTCGAGATCTGCTCGTCAGATTTATTCGGATAACGATCACGCAATCTGATAGATGCCTTCACCATTAAATTTTCTAATACAGAACGGCCACCTTCTCCATAAATAATTTCAGCATATTTAACAAGCCTTCCATCCTCTACTGTTGCTGGATTATGATTGAAGAAAAATTTACTCATTGTCTCCACCTCTCTATTTTGATAACGTTTACATTTATATAGATTATTTATGTTATTTATTTCACAATATTGTATGCATGTATATTTAATTAGTTTCATTATAAAGCAACATATCGATAGTAAATATGTGATTTTCCGTCCATTTTGTGAACAAATTAAAAATGAAAGCGTTTCCTTTATTATATACTAAAAAAACTTACTACGCTAGGGGCAATTTTTTTCAATCTACTCTCCCCTCGAAAATTGATATATTTTTTCTTTTCCCATTAAACCTTATACAATTTTCAGAAATTATATTATAAAATATATGTATGACTTAAGGAGGCTTTGTATGAATCAAAATAAAAAAGCTATATTAGATCTTGTCTTTTATCTCGTAATCCCATTCCTCATTTGGAAATTTGCAAAACCTTATATCGATCCTTATTACGCGATGTTACTTTCCTCTGTTCCGGGGATTATTTATACACTGTATACCTTTAAAAAAGAAAAACAGTTTAACGTGACAGGGTTCTTTATTTTAATTACACTCATTTCTAATACAACGGTAGATTTATTATCTGGGTCAGCTGAACGAATGTTGTGGAATGATGCATATTATCACATCGTACTCGGTATTATCGTCATATGTACAATTTTTATAAAGAAACCACTTATGTTATATTTCGCTGCGGATATTGCCGCACTGCAAGGCCATGACCGTGATAAAAGTCGTGAGCTTTATCGTGATAGTCGTATTTATCCAGCACTACAATATTTAACGCTATTTTTCGGTCTACAATTCATATTAAAAAGCTTCTTAAAAATTTATTTCATCTCTGTTTTCGGTGTAGATGGCTATGGTGAAATGAGAGCGATTATGACCGCTGTTGGATGGGGCATTTCCATTTGTATCGGAATTGGATTTGTTTGGGTAAATAATAAAATACATGCCGTTACGGAAGAACAAGAATCCGTGCAGTAAATAAAAATCCCCTAGTGTAATACGACACTAGGGGATTTTTGGTTTGTTAAACATATGACTAAAATTTAACTTGATTTTTTTCTTTTACTTTTTACATTTCGGTAAAACAAAGCAGCACTCAGCGGCATAACACCAAACCACTTATTCATAAATGGCTCTTTTTCAGCACGGCGTTGTTCTTTCTTTTGTTTTCGATCTTCTTTTGGAGCATCCATATACGACACAAACTGCTGCGTCACAAAGCGAACATAATCATTAGTAGACATATTATCATCACCTCTACTTGATTAGTATGTCCACTTTTTTATACATTAATCTTTTCCTTTAATTCATTCATAATTTGCTTTACAGACTTATTTGTCGTATCGATATGAATATGAGCCTCTTCATAATAAGCTCGGCGTGATTCAAATTTCTTTACGAATGCATCTATATCTTTCTTTTGAAATAGTGGACGTGTCGTATCTTCACGAAGCCTTTCTGCAATTACATGCGGATCACAATATAAATACACGACAGTTCCGTTCTCTTTCATCCACTTGCGATTTTCCGCTCGTTCAATAATTCCCCCACCAGTTGTAATAATAACATTATGGACTGGTAGCGCACGTAACATTTCGCTTTCATATTCCCGAAAAGCCATTTCGCCTTCTTCGGCAAAAATTTTTCGAATTGCCTTCTCTTGCTTCTCTTCGATTTTTTGATCAGTATCTACAACATCCATTTGAAGTTCTTTACTTAACGCTTTTCCAATTGTTGTTTTCCCTGCTCCCATGTAGCCGGTTATGTATATAGATTTCATTTCTTGTCCTCTCAATCGTCATTTATTAATTGTTATTATAACGAAAGATGCTACTTTGTTTAATAAAAAAACGTTTTGTTCTTATACTATGAAGAACAAAACGTAACACTCGCTTTTACTTATAAGTGCCTCTTCTCACCCACTGCGTTGCAATCCATTTCTCGCCTTTCGTTACAGGTGCCCCTCCGTGTAACGTAAGCTCGTTTAATGATTGATCTTGATAAAAATACTCAAAGTATACTGCCATTCCCTTTCTAGGGTGTACAGAAAGATTTAATTTTGGGAAGTACGTTTCTCCGCCTTCTTCTACATCATTTAAATACATTACAAGCGTACTAATACGATTGTTAGCAGCTGATCTACTATGTTCCGCAAAATAATCATAGTGTGCTTTATATTGTTGATCCACTTCATAATTTAAAATGTGCAATCCTTCACCATGCGACGCAGGAACATTCATGATAGATGAAATTCGTTTTTCAATCTTTGAAGTAAGTTCATTGTCTTCCAAAAATGCACCGCTACTTGTTCGAATATCATTTACATCACGTGCTGAACCAACTTTAGAACGTTTCATTTTATTTTTAGACATTTCAATTAATTCATCACACTCTTCATCACTTAGTACATTTGCTAATACGACAATAAGAGGTTCTTCGAATTTTGAAATAATGTGTATTTCTCTATCTTCTGTCATAATCGTATTTCCTTTATGATCAAAAATAGTTTGTTCCTTATTTTCACCTATTTGATTGTTGTTTGTCATTTCCCTATTCTCCCTAAAAATAATGATTGGATAGCATGAATATATCATATTCTTTCTACCTTTCTCTTTTTTGAGAAAATTTAAACTTTTAATCATTATATTTATCCATTTCTTCTAAAAAATCAATTCAATTTACAATAGGAAATCCTGGTTTATCTATATATATATTTTACATATTATCCTTCTATCCAATCGACTATTTTCCCATCCTTTTTTCTATACCGAAAACTCACCGTATAGAAAGCTTCCTGTTTGAGTGTACACTGCAAAGCAACGAGAATTAAATCATTTTCAAAGACATAATTTCCACTCGCTTCTCCCTTTTCATACTGAAAGAAAAATGTACCTTCTTTTTCTTTTTGCTGTAAGTCTTTTTTTATATCTGTAATAGATCGGTTAAGTAATTCATCCAATAAAAATTTTTGTTCTATTCCTATATAAAAATTTTTATCTGTAAACAACATATTTGTTTCGTATATAAAAAAAGAAGTTAATAAAATAAGAAAGATAATCGTTCCAGGCATTGTAAATCCCTTTTGCTTTCTCATACGTTTATTCCTATTTCGCTATATCGCATAACTACACCTTCATATATTTTCCCACTAGTATCTTTCACATTTATAATGAGTACATGAGGTGTTAGTTTGTAAGAAACCGTTCCAATATTTTGTAAAACAACTTCCCTCCCGCGCCTATTTACCTTTCTTATAAGACGACTATTCTCTTTTTCATACGATACTTCACTCCCATTACGCGATCGGAATTGTAAAATACTTTCTCCATTTTCAAATGCTAGCTGTTCTCCAGATGATACTTCACGAAACTCCAATTGCATTTGCCCTAAATACACATCCCACTCCCAATCATTTAACCCTTTCGACTGTTTATTTTCCATTTCAATGAAATGTAGGCGGGGAAAGAGCAAAAAAAATATTGATAATAGAAACAGACATACAATCATTTCTATTAATGAAAAACCAAATTCTAATTTATTTTTTCTCCTACATAAAAGCATTGTTCCATCATTCTGTCTTTCACATCTTTCCACATGGTACAAACTTCATTGCCTCCCCAATATGTGTAATACACAATTCCATTTATATTCTTTTCTATTATTCGCTTTTCTTCATTTCCATACATATATATAGCTGCTTCTTTTTTTAATAATCCAGTTGCCTTATAACGAATTTGTATATTTTTTCTTTCTTGCATAACTAATACTGTTTGCGGTAGTAGTAACGATACAGCCATCATTAAAACACTTAACGATACAATCATTTCAGCCATTATGGATCCTTTTTGACATTTCACGATACGTAAATCTCCCTCTTCCAAGCTGAAATACAATTTCATATTTATAATTTCTATACGAAATTATAATCGTACCACCTCTATTAATATTTCCACTTGGGTTATATGTCATCGGATTTGGAAACGTATGCAAATCAATTTGTATATCTTCTTCATACTCTCGCTTGACGATATAATACTTTGTACCTGACTCTTTTATAGCATACATATTTCTATCTTTATGCCAACGTAATGTGTAGTGCTTTTGATGGTTTATCGCTAATTGCTGCATATACAAAATATCATTTGAAAACTGTCTCAAAAATTGTTCAACTTTTTGTCGCTCGTATAAGGAATGAACACTAAAATACGTAACTATACTTAATACAGAAATAACAAATAAAACGAGTAACATTTCTAAAAAAGTAAACCCTTGTTGTTTCACAATGCCCTAATTGATACTGTGCCATCATCTGATATATGAATAGATTCGCCATTCGGACACTTATCAGTTGTAATATACTTTTCATCTGCCAGTTCTTTTAACGATGGAATTTTATTATGTTGTAATTGATATACTTGTATTTGTGCTTCTATAGATTTCACGTAAGCTGCACACCCTTTTCCTTGGACCGATGAACGCTGTGTAACTACATTTGGAATAATTAATAGTAATAATATAGTTATGACAACCATTACTAATAGCATCTCTAACAGAGTAAATCCTTCCTCATTCTGCATACAAATGCCCCCTAAATAGAATTCATCATTTGAAACATCGGCATAATCATCGCTAAATACATAAGGACAACGATTCCTCCAATACATGTAAATAAAATAGGCTGAATGATAACTAACATATGTTTAATTTTTCGTTCCATCTTTTCCATAATAAGATCGCTATAGTCACCTAATTCAATCCCTAAATTGCCATTTGCTTGTCCATGCGTAATAACATAAGAAAGTTCTTTCTCGTAATACCCACTTTTAGCAATGATAGATTGTAACTGTTCTCCTCCAATTAATTGTCTTTCAATCCGATTCGCTTCATATTGAAAGAACGGATGATATCTTTGCTCCATCATTATTGTTAAAGCTTCGCATACTGATAGTCCACCATTTAATAAACCACTCAACTGAGTAGCAAAATAATGTGAATGCTTTAAAATAAGAAATGTTTTGATGAGAGGAATACGAAGCATGATTTTTACCTGTCTAATATGTGGAAGTTTCCTAAAATACAACATGTATAAACTACATCCAATAATAACAGTTAAAATAGCGGTTAAAATAATGTATGGTAGCAGTTTTATTGCACTTAAAATGTGTTCTGTAAGTAGTGGTGTATTAGAACCGAACGAACTATAAACCATTTCAACCTGAGGTAATAAAATGAGGTTAAAAATAAAAAGCATGATTAGTAGAAAAAACATCAAGAACATAGGATACTGCATTATTTTCATCATGTCTCTCCTATACTTATCTTTCTTATAAAGAAGTACACTTCCTTGTTGCAAAGCAAAAGAAATATCACCATGTTGCTCGGCATAAAATAGATAACTTAACATGTCCTGATGAAACTTTAACTGATGAAAAGAATCGTGTAGACTTTTCCCATCTTTTAATCCCTCAATCATGCGCTGCAATTGTACTTTCTTTTCTACAGGTAATTGAAACTGTAAAAATTCTAATGCTTGTAAAAGAGAGTAGCCTTTTTCTAATAATTCTCCTAAACGTTTCAACAATACTACTTGATCACTTAAACTCCAAGTTTTCTTAAACATAAACATCTTCTTCTAAAAAACCTAAAGCATATCCTTTTCGTATTGATGATTCTAAAGTCTCATGTTTGTAAGTAACACATTCTCCATCTGCTTCTTTAAGTGCTTGTTTTAACTCATATCCATATAGCAGCTCATAAATGCTTGCTTGCCTTACTTGCCTCATTGATTTACATAAAGTTGAGCACTTTCCTCTGCAAAACGGACACTTCAATTCGACAAGTCGCTGTGCAGCTACAGCCAATAAAGACTGTTCAATCTCTTGCCTCGTTATACCATAATCCATGAAACGAATGATTGCTCCTTTCGCATCATTCGTATGCAGCGTTGTCATTACTAAATGTCCTGTCAAACTTGCTCTTATAGCTATTTTTGCTGTTTCCTCATCCCGGATTTCACCGACTAAAATAATATCTGGATCATGACGTAAAATAGCCTTTAATCCTGTTTCATATGTGAGACCCGCTTTTTCATTTATTTGAATTTGTAATACATCGTCACTTCTTTTTTCAACCGGATCTTCAAGTGTAATGATGCGACGTGTTTTCTTTTTTCTAATTACTTCTAATAATGCATACATTGTCGTCGTCTTCCCAGATCCAGTCGGTCCAGTAAACACGAGTAGCCCCTGTGAATAGCGTAAAAACGAGAGTAGTTTTGCTGCCGTACTTGGAAATAACGAAAGATGTGATAAGGGCTGAACAGATGCTTGTAAATGAAGGCGAATAACGAGACTTTCTTGATATACTGTTGGAAGTGTTGAAAGGCGTAAATACACTTCTTGTCCATCAATTTGCAAATACAGCGAACCATTCTGTGGCTTCCGTTTCTCTCCTATGTCCATAGATGCTAAAAATTTGAAATGTGAGACAAGTTTTTCTCCAAACTCCTTTTCAATACACTGGCTCGTCATTAAATCTTTTCCTATACGTAGTTGCACCGCTACATCCTTCTGCCGGGGCACAATATGTAAATCTGACGCTTGTACCCTACACGCTTCTTTTAAAATTGTATTCGCGAAAATTTCAATCCCATTCATCACTTTTCCCTCCTCACTATGTATATAGCATGAAAACATTCGCAATAAAAATTTGGACTTTTGTATTTTCAATAGAGGAAAAAGGAAAAATATGTTTGTGAAATTATGAACAATTTCCGAATTATTGTCTGAAATTACCTATACTCATGTTTATCTGTATTATAATGTTATTATCTTGGATAAAGTGATAAAGGTGGAGATCCTCATGGAACAAGCTTTAAAAATTACAGGTGTATTATCTGACCCAACTCGTTATTACATTTATAAATATATTTCGCAAAAACATAGTTACGTAACGGTACAAGAAATTGCAGATGAGTTTGACATTCATCCAAACGTAGCGCGTTTACATTTATCTAAATTAGAAGATGTTCATATGCTAAAATCGGAAACGAAGAAAACTGGAAAAGGCGGACGACCGAGCAGATTGTATGTCTTATCTGAAGATGTTATCCAATTACAATTTCCATTCCGTGATTATCAATTGTTAGCAAGAATCGCATTTAATTCTTTACTTAGCCTTGGCGCTGCTGGTGAGAAAGCGCTATACGAAACAGGAAAACAATTCGGAGCTGAATTAATGCAACAACATATGCAACGTTTAAATGTGAGTGAAGATGCTTTAACAGTGGAACAAAAAGTTCAAATTGCAAAAGAAGCTTTCTCAACAGCTGGCTTATCACCTGCATTTGAATTAAGTGCAGATGGAACAAAAATTTTCTATGATGTACACAATTGTCCATTCAAAGAAGTTGCTGTTCATCATCCAACTGAAATTTGTAACATGCACGGAGATATGATGAAAGGAATTTTTGAAATCCTATTCCCTAACATGGAATTAACTCGAAATGATAGTCTATTAGATGGATGTAAATCTTGTAATTATAAACTAACAATTTAATTTCTCATATAAAAAGAAGCCAATAATAATTGGCTTCTTTTTATATGAATGAATATTTACAATAGTAAGAAAAATAAACTATAATGAGGTGAGGTTTACTTTTTTTAGAAAAGGAGGGAGATGGCATGGAGCGCATGTTTCGCGTTCTCGGCTTTTGGACTGGAATTTTCTCGGTTATGTTTTACGTAGGGGATATGCAACAGACCGCACTACTATTTTTAGGACAAACAGGTTTCTTCGTACTTTTAAGCTATTTAAAATTAACAGAGCGTATGTATATATACGTATTTGGGGCATATTTAACTGTTTTCTTCATAGGATTTACATACTACACGACGTTTTTACTTGTCCCTGGGGCTGGACATTAAAAGATGGCATTTTGCCATCTTTTTTTAATTCCGGAATTTCCTAGTTGACTTATAGGTTTTATTGCCTTATATTCTATATAACAGATTGGAATTAGGGGGAATCAACATGAATACACTGCTTGTCGGAATTAACGTTGCAGTCATGCTCATTTTAGTTGGCGTATTATATTATATGCAACGTAAGCATGTATCTTTTAATAAACGTGTATTTACTGCTTTAGGAGTCGGAATTATATTCGGTCTTATATTACAATTTATTTATGAACCAACTTCTAAAGTAATTATTGAATCAAATACTTGGTTTGGCTTAATCGGTAACGGTTATGTGAAATTACTTCAAATGATCGTTATGCCACTTATTTTAGTATCTATTATTTCAGCCTTTACAAAATTACAGTTAACGAAAAACCTTGGTAAAATCAGTGGTCTTATTATCGGAATTTTAATTCTTACTACAGGAATCGCTGCAGCTGTCGGTATCGCTGCAAGTGCAGGATTTGATGTATCTGCAGCAGGCTTGCAACAAGGTGATGCAGAATCTGCTCGTCTGAAACTAGTTGAAGAAAGATTTACTTCTATTGAAAAGACAACAATTCCAGATAAATTATTAGAGCTATTGCCTACAAATCCGTTTCTTGATTTAACAGGCGCTCGTCCAACATCAACAATTTCTGTCGTAATATTTGCAGCCTTTATCGGCATTGCCTTTATAGGTGTAAAACGAAAATATCCAGAACAAGCAGAACTATTTAAGAAAATGCTTGATGCTGTATATGCAATCGTAATGCGTATGGTAACATTAATTTTACGCCTTACTCCATACGGCGTATTAGCTCTTATGGCAAAAACAGTTGCTGGTAGCGATATAAATGCTATTTTAAAACTTGGTAACTTCGTGTTAGCCTCTTACGTAGCACTTATCGTAATGTTTATCATTCACTTATTATTAATTGCATTGTCTGGTTTAAATCCAATTCAATATTTGAAAAAAGTGTTCCCTGTACTAACTTTTGCATTCACATCTCGCTCTAGTGCTGGTGCGATGCCATTAAATATTGAAGCTCAAAAAGAAAAGCTTGGTATTTCCGAAGGAATTGCAAACTTCGCAGCTTCATTTGGGGTATCTATCGGACAAAACGGTTGCGCAGGTATTTATCCAGCAATGCTTGCAATGATGGTCGCTCCAACTGTAGGAATTGATCCATTACAACCACAATTTATTTTAACTTTAATCGCTGTTGTTGCTATTAGCTCATTCGGTGTTGCCGGAGTTGGTGGCGGCGCAACATTCGCAGCTTTAATCGTACTATCTACAATGAACTTACCAATCGGTATTGTTGCTCTAGTTATCTCGGTTGAGCCATTAATCGATATGGGGCGTACAGCTCTTAACGTAAGTGGTTCTATGACAGCAGGTCTTATTTCAAGTAAATGGCTTGGTGAATTAGATCAAGACACGTACAATCAAGATGATACAAAAACTGGTGAAATTGCTTCATAATGAAAAAAAGACGCTAACATACAATTGTTAGCGTCTTTTTTATTCCGTTCCCTCTTTATAGATTTTATCTTGAGAATTCTTACTCCAAGTATTCTTCTAGTTGCTCTTTTAACTCCTCCTCAATCTCATAACAAGATTCATCAACAAGTTCCCCTACTTTCTTACTCCCAAAAATGTTTGATTGAATTGACATTCCTAAAAAGATTCTTTCGCATTTCCAAATTGGAATATAGTGAAATTCAATCATCTCTTTTTCTTCATCTAATATAGCTATGGCAACTGATGAATAATAACCCACCTCAAAGGGATTCTCTTTTTCTCTTGCAAATCCCATATCTAATTCCATGTGTTTTTCTATGTATAAATGCGCATACTCTTTATGCAGTTTAAGTGATATTCGCTCTATTTCCTTCTCCATACATTGAATGTTCTCTTTTAACTCCAACGTAAACTCCTGTTCTTTATATTTCATTTTCGCCTCCTGAAACATAGAAAAAGAGAATATGATAACATATCCTCTTTCCTCAAATATATTTCATTATCTCACAGCCCGTCCTTTTCACAAATAACCATTTTGTTCGCACCATTTATGAAATTGTCCTACGTCTACTCCAACTAACACGATATCCTTTAGCTCTACATCAATGATTTGTTCTCCAATTACAATAGCAAACTGCGATGCTAATTTTGTCTCGTTTTTCTTTACAATTCCAATTCGGTTCCGATGCGGTCCATCTTTTATATATGCTTTTTGTCCTACAATATCAAAGTTCAAAATTCTCACCTCTTTTACTGCGCTCAAATTGGAAATACGATCTCCACCTCGGAAAATTTCCTTTCATTGCACTATTTCTCTATATATATGACGAAACAATAAAAGAGTCCTTCCTTCTTTACAATTATTTTTTCTTTGTTTCATTTTTGTGATTGAAACGTAAAGTTTATAATAAAATACACTTGGAAGCGCTTTCTATGTAATTTTTTATGTTATAATATATAAGTAGAACTTCGTAAAGAGGGTTAAAAAATGAATACAAAAATGATTAAAAAAGTAATTGAAGCATTAAAAGTATATGGCTTTCAGGATGTATCATTCTGTGACAAAACGAAGCAATTTTTATTTCATAACGAAACCGATATTATGAGCGGCTATGCAGAAATAACATATAGTAGTCAATTTGAAAAATTCAACGTACAAATTCATCCAATTGAAACGCATCACCAAGCAGAGTTACAAGAGATTGAAAGACATATACAAGCTTGTATAAGAAAAGTGGAATATTTAAACGCACTTCTTACCGGGCAGACAAAACTAGATGATAAAATTATTATTATGTAAAAAAAGAACGTGATCCAATCACGTTCTTTTTTCATTATACGTTCATCTTTTCCTTTAGTTGTAATCCTGTAACAGATTCTAATACATCCATCGATTCTCCAAATGTCATATCAAAAATTGTCTTGTCCTCTATGTATGGAAACTGTCTGAAACGCTTTTCTAACACCTTCACAGCATCTGATGTAAAGTTTGCACTATCAATGCCAAATTCTGTTTCAAGAAGAACGATCCAATCTAGCACATGAAAACCTAATCCATTGACGAATGAAATAAGTTTTTCTTCTGGGTTTGAAGATAAGAATACTTGGCGTTCTATCTCACTAAAAAGTTCTTCTCCTAAGATTTCAGCTAACTCATCATCATGTTCACGTTCAACAAGTTCTTCGTAGCCGTAATCATCCACAAGCTCTTCTACTTCTTCACTATCCTGACAAAGCAATTGACTAAGAAGTGCCTCTTTCTTAAATTCACTATTTTGTACGACTTCTAAAAAGCTCGTTTCCCATCCATTTTCTAATTTCATATTATGTACTCCTTTATATACGTTTCTTATCATCACTGTACCCAAAAGATCACTTTTATAACCTTTTAGGTAGTTACTATTATTTCACATGATTCATAACAAAAGATGCAAACTCAGCTACATCTCCTTCAAAAATATTTATTTCTGGCAAGTGATAGAACGTTGTTTGGAGCGGGTTTCCTGCATGATATACATATATCGTTTTCTCTAGTGCAATCGCCATTCCAAACTCTGTATGGCTCCCGTTTCCGCCATCTAATATAAGTAAAAATACATCCGCTTCTTTTACAGCATTTCGTTCTGCCTGACCAATTTCTCTTAATTGTTCTTCATTCGCTGCTCTTTCATTTTTGGTCCAATCATATGTATGGTGCCATCCTACATGTTTCAGTTCATTTGCTACGGAATGTACAAGATGTTTATTTTGGAAACCTGAGGCGATATAAAAATTCATTTATATACACTCCTTCATTGTGTATGGGGAAACTCCTTTTTAGCGTTATTTGTTATAGCTATAATAAAGAACAATTTCAAAAAAAATCCCCATCTTTAAAACTTATTTGCGTTTAAATGATGGGATGCTTCATGGTCTTCTTTTATTTTTTGTTTTTTATAACTTTCATCAGCTAACATTTCTAGTTCAGCTGTTATCTCTGACTTTTCAAGCTCTCTTTCTTGCGAAAATTTCCTTGAAATATAAACAATAACACTACCAACGTACAACACAAAGCATATAATAAGTGCAGTATTTTCATAGAGACTTAGCTCCAACACAGTCACTCCTAATCCATTCGTATTTTCACGCCTCATTAATTGGAATTTCCCTATTAACCCATTTGTTATCCCGCTATTTGAGGGCAGTAAGACTACCTCCTCAAAATTTAGTAACAGTAAAGAAGTTAGATGTGGGATGAACCCAACTGATTAAAGTTTCACTTTATTGTAACATAAAAATATCAATTCTTGGAATCTTTCACCCTACTAAAAGAGGCATGATTGTTTCATCATGCCTCTGAAATATTTTGAATGATTGTTTTAATTGCTTCTTTTCCATTATATTTTTTTAGTGCTGTTTTATACTTCTCATTATTTTGATTCAATTCTTCGACATACTTTATAAGAGATTTTACAGTTACATCTTCTTCATATAATACGGAGGCATACCCTTGCCTTTCAAAGGACTCTGCATTTAATATTTGATCTCCACGGCTTGCAAATTTCGATAATGGAATTAAAACCATCGGCTTTTGTAATGTTAAAAATTCAAAAATTGCGTTGGAGCCCGCGCGTGAAATAACAAAATCTGTTACCGCTAATATATCTGGCAGTTCTCCATGTACATATTCAAATTGTCTATATCCTTCTTTATTTTGTAAACTTTCATCAAGGTTACCTTTTCCGCAAAGGTGAACAATTTGATATTTTTTAAGAAGTTCTGGTAATGCTTCTCGAGCCGTATCATTAATTTTTTTCGCGCCCAAGCTGCCTCCCATAATCGTAATAACTGGCTTTTTACGTGAAAAACCTAAAAACGCTAAACCTTTTTCACGATTTCCCTTCAGCACTTCTTCACGTACAGGAGATCCCGTATATATTACTTTTTCTTTCGGTAAATGTTTCGCTGCTTCTTCAAATGTAACAAATATTTTCGAAGCAAAACGAAGCGCAATTTTATTTGCTAGTCCTGGTGTCATATCAGATTCATGTAATAAAACTGGTACTCTATTTAGCCATCCTCCAATTACGACTGGTACAGATACGAAACCGCCTTTTGAAAAAATTACATCTGGTTTTAGTTTTCGAATCCTTACATACGCATCCATAACACCCTTCATTACAAGAAAAGGATCTTTTATATTTTTCAAATCAAAATAACGACGTAGCTTTCCACTCGAAATACTATAGTAGGGAATGCCTTCCTTTTCTATAATCGTTTTCTCAATACCTTGATGAGAACCAATATAAGAGATATCCCAGTTGTCTTCCTGTAAATATGGGATAATGGCTAAATTAGGTGTTACATGTCCTGCCGAACCGCCACCTGTAAAGACTATTTTCTTCATACGTCTCCCCCTTCTAGACTATAATACACTAAAATATCTTGCCTCAGGGTGAGAAAATACCATAGCCGTTACGGACGCTTCTGGCTCCATCATGAATCCTTCTGTTAATGAAATACCTATTTCCTCTGGATGAATTAAGCGAAATAGCTTTTCTTGATCTGCAAGTTCTGGACACGCCGGATAACCAAATGACACTCGTATTCCTCTATATTTCGTACGGAAACGTTCTTCCATCGTCAGTTCAGGTGAGTCCGGAATGCCCCAGCGGTCACGAATGAGCATATGTGTTTTTTCAGCAAGTCCTTCCGCTAATTCAAGCGCTAACGATTGAATGGCATGACTACGTAAGTAATCACCTTTCGCCTTCCACTCTTCAGCAATGTCCCGAACTCCTTCCCCAACCGTAACAGATAAGAAAGCAACATAGTCCATCTCATCTCCTATTGGGCGCAAATAATCACCTAAAGTACGATAGGGAGCCTTTCCTTGTCTAGGGAATGTGAAACGCTCTATAACACGCGTATGATCTTCTGGATCATATATTACAATGTTTTGTCCGTCGCTTTGCGCTGGGAAAAATTGATACACTGCTTTCGGCTTTAACCAAGATTGTCCTTCCTGCAATAATTCATCTATTAAATCATTTAATTCATGTGCTCTCTTATCTCCCTCTTTCAAAAGCTTCTTCACATTTCCTTTTAATCCAAGGTGATGCCCAAGTAGCATTTGTCTATTTAAAAATGGAGCGAGATGAAGGGCCGGAATATCGCGTAATACAATTCGTTTTGTTGAATCAGGCACGATAACTTCAGCCTTCGGTAATGGCTCAATTACTGCTGGAATTTCTACTTTCTTCTCCTCTTTTTTTACGATATGAAGATGACGTTCTTTTTTATCCTGTTTCATCTTCTCACGCTCTTCTTCTTTTTGAAGCTTATTAATAATATCGAGCCCCGTCATCGCATCACTCGCATAACAAACGAGCCCTTTATATGATGGTGAAATCCGATTATCTGTAAACTTTCTCGTTAACGCTGCACCACCTACAACAATGGGAACATCAATATTTGCTGCTTTTAAATCTTCAGCAGTCGTTACCATTTGTTGCGCTGATTTTACTAATAAACCGGAAAGGCCTATAATATCCGGCTTCTTTTCTTGTACTTCTTGAACAATTCGATCCGAACGTACATTAATTCCTAAATTAATAATCTCATATCCGTTATTTGCTAAAATAATTTCAACGAGATTTTTCCCAATATCATGCACGTCACCTTTTACAGTTGCTAATAATACTTTCCCTTTTTTCGCACTATCACTAGATTCCATATGTGGCTCTAAATAGCTTACAGCAGCTTTCATACTTTCAGCACTTTGCAATACTTCAGCAACAATAAGTTCATTATTATTAAATAGTCGTCCTACCTCATCCATCCCTGTCATAAGCGGACCGTTAATAATATCAAGAGGTTTTCTTCCTTCTTCAAGCGCAAGACTTAAATCCTCGTGTAATCCTTGTTTCGTACCTTCTACAATATAATTTGCTAGTCTTTCATCAAGCGTTAACGTTTCTTGCACAACGATATCTTTCTTTTTAGCAACTCGGTAAAAGTTTGTAAATTCTTCTAACGTCTCTTTCGTCGTTTCAAACAGTAGTGCATCTGCAAGGCGTTTTTCTTCCTCTGGAATCGACGCATAGCGTTCTAATTTTTCCGTATTCACAATCGCGTAATCTAACCCTGCTTTCGTAGCATGATATAAAAAGACTGAATTTAATACCTCACGTCCAGCCGGTGGTAAACCAAATGATATGTTACTTACCCCTAAAATCGTTAAACACTCTGGTAACGCTTCTTTAATAAGGCGAATTCCTTCTATAGTCGCTGCTGCTGAACCAATATATTCTTCATCACCTGTCCCTACCGGAAACACAAGTGCATCAAAAATAATATCTGACGGGCGTATCCCATACTTCTTTGTAAGTAATTCATAGCTTCTTTTCGCAATTTCTATCTTTCGCTCCGCACTAACCGCCATACCGTCTTCATCAATTGTTCCTACAACTATAGCAGCACCATACTTCTGAAGAAGCGGTGTCACTTTTTTAAATCGTTCTTCTCCATCTTCTAAATTAATTGAATTAATAACAGCTTTTCCTTGAATATAAGTAAGAGCTCGCTCCATCACATTTTCATCTGTTGAATCAATCATAATCGGTACTTTTAAAACTTTCGTAACTTCTGCTAAGAAGTTTTCCATATCTTCTATTTCATCGCGATCAGGATCTGCCATACAAATATCAATAATATGAGCATTTTTCTTCACTTGCGCTCTTGCCACTTCAGCAGCCTCTTCAAATTTCCCTTCTGCTACTAATCGTTTAAATTTACGTGACCCAATAACATTCGTTCTTTCACCTACAAATAACGGTCTCATAGACTCATCATATTGCAGTGCTTCTAATCCACTAATTCCATGTCCTTCTCTCTCATGATGGTCACGAGGCTTAAGAGATGCTAGCGCGGATTTCATTGCTTTTATATGTTCTGGTGTCGTGCCACAACAACCACCAATAATATTAACCCACCCTTCTTCAGCAAATCGCTTCACCTTTTCAGCAAGAGAAGATGGAGATTCATGGTAATGTCCATCTTCATCAGGAAGACCTGCATTTGGATAACAAGAAATGTAACACTCCGATAAATCAGATAGTGAACGAATATGGTCCCTCATAAACTCCGGACCAGTCGCACAGTTTAACCCAACAGATAATGGTTTCATATGTTCTACTGATAAATAAAAAGCTTCAATTGTTTGCCCAGCCAGAGTCGTTCCCATTGGCTCAATCGTACCTGAAATCATAATAGGAACCGTTTTTTTCAGTTCTTCAAAAGCAGCTTGAATTCCAATATAAGCTGCTTTCACGTTACGCATATCTTGACTCGTCTCAACGAGTAATACATCAACTTCTCCTTTTAATAATCCTCGTGCCTGCCTTGTATAAGCCTCAATCAATTCTTCAAAAGTCACACCACCAGTAACACTAATTGCTTTCGTTGTTGGTCCCATCGCTCCCGCAACATATACTTCATTCCCGCTTTCTTTAACAGCTTGCTTCGCCAAAAGTGCTGCCTTTTCATTTAGTTCTTCATCTAAATGAGACAGCTCATAATCACTTAGTACAATATTCGTTGCCCCAAATGTATTTGTTTCAATAATATCCGCTCCAGCTTCAATATAAGCTTTATGAATCTTTAAAATAACGTCTGGTCTTGTTTCCACTAAATATTCATTACAGCCCTCGTACTCTTCTCCTCCGAAATCTTCAGCAGTTAAATCCTCTTGCTGAATCATTGTCCCCATTGCACCATCTAATATTAAAATGCTATTTTTCAATTTTTCTTCTATACACTTCATCAATTAATACCTTCTTTCACTTCTTGCTTTTCTCTTACATATTTAACAAGATGTTCTGTAATTTCATACTTTAAAAATGGTGTAATAAGATAAATACCATTAAAATATTTCATCGCTGCGTCGACCAATTCTTGTGAAATGCGAATCCCTTCCTCAATTGCTGCCTCTTTCGTTTCATGTCCATCCATTCTCTCTCTTATTTCTTCAGGAAGAGTAATACCCGGCACCTCAAAATGAAGAAAATCTGCATTCCGCTTACTTACTAACGGCATAATTCCAATAAAAATAGGTTGTTCCAAATGCTTTGTCGCTTCATACACTTCTTCAATTAACTTGATATCGTAAATTGGCTGAGTTAAAAAATACTCCGCTCCAGCATCTATTTTTCGTTCCATTCGCTTAACTGCTGCTTTTAAGTGCCTCACGTGAGGATTAAATGCGCCGCCTACAGAAAACCTTGTCGCCGGTCCAATTGATTTCCCTAAAATTGAACGTCCATCGTTCATTTCTTTAATCATTTTAATAAGCTCAATAGAGGATAAATCATATACAGAAGTGGCACCGGGAAAATCACCAACGCGCGCTGGATCACCAGTTAAAGCTAACACTTCTTCCATCCCTAACGCCGATAAACCTAACAAATGAGATTGTAGTCCAATGACGTTATGATCTCTACACGTTAAATGCGTCAATACTGGGATATCATGCTTCGTTAATAACGCACCCATCGCCATATTAGAGACACGAGGCGATGCTAATGAATTATCTGCTAGAGTAATAGCATCTGCTCCCGCTCTTTTTAACGCTCTTGCTCCTTCAAAAAAACGCTGTGTATCTAACGTTTTCGGTGGATCTAATTCCACTACAACTGTCGTTTGTTTTTTTGCTTTCTCTGCTAGAGTGACGTGAGCCTTCGAACGTTTCTCATGCGTATGAACGACTTTTGGCCTTTGAATCGTTTCTTTTTCTATTACAGGGGTAATATTCGCAACAGCGCGCTTCATACTTTGAATATGTTCTGGAGTCGTACCACAACAGCCACCCAATAACCGAATACCTTGCTCAATAAATTTCGGTGTCATTGCTTCAAAATAAGCTGGACTTCCCTCATATACGTAACGTCCCTCTACATAATTCGGGAGACCTGCATTTGGGTATGCTGATAAATAGCCATTTTGCGGAATCGATATCATTTTGAAAGCTTCCGTCATATGAAGCGGCCCCAGTTGACAATTCAATCCAACAACATTTGCACCGTAATCTATAAACTGCTTTAATATTTCATTGACATCATTTCCATTTTGAGTCGTACCTGCTTCATGTAACGCTAATTGCGCAACAATCGGAATATTCGTTTGCTTACGCAACACTTTAACAGCATGAAGTAATTCAAATTCATCATAAAAAGTTTCTAATAGTAATCCATCAACCTGTTCTTCTAGTAAAGCCCCCGCCTGTTCAAGTAACATAAACTCCCTTTCCATATCAGTCGTTGTAACAGCTCCGATATGTTTCATACCACCAATTGTTCCTAAAATTGCATTTTTATCTGTCACAGATGCTTTCGCCAATTTCACTGCCGCTCTATTAATTTTTGTAACTTGATTTTCTAAACCATACATACGTAATTTCGCCTCATTTGCTCCATACGTATTCGTTTGAATTACATCTGCTCCAGCAGCTACATATTGTTTATGAATGGATATAATTAGATCTGGATCAGATACGTTCAATTCTTCAAAGCTACTTTGCAAACCATGTGAATGCAATAACGTTCCAACCGCACCATCACCTATTACAATTCCTTTTGATAATAAATCTAGTAATTTCACGAATCTCCCTCATTTCTATCAATATAAAAACCCCCTCTTCACTTTGAAGAGGGGGACATAATTGTTCCTCCTCTTATTATGCAAAACATTCGTTTTGCAGGTATTAGCACCGTTTCAAACATTTTGTTTGAAGGTTGCCGGGTTTCACAGGGCCTTTCCCTCCACCGCTCTCAATAAGAGTTGTCTTTATTATTTTATTTATGTAGCTAAAAGGAAATGCGTTCCCCTTTTAACAATGTTTGTTAATTTTTTAATAAATTTAGCATGCACAAAATTAAAAGTCAATGACACTTGCGGAAAAATAAAAATTATTTAAAATAAAGTTGCAATTCAATTATCTTTTATTGTAAAGTTAAAAACATAATAAAAATTTCATACGAACATTCTTATCTAGAGAGGTAGAGGGACTGGCCCTGTGACGCCTCAGCAACCATTAACATTTTGTTAATAAGGTGCTAATTCCAGCAAATTGTGAAAGATTTGACAGATGAGAAGAAGACTCTATTCAAACCGAAAGCCTTCTTCTTAGAAGGCTTTTTTTATTTTATATTCACTTAATGTTTCAATTTAAAAAGGAGGAATTTTCACATGTCAACAATCGAAACAAAACTAGCACAAATCGGAAATCGTAGTGAAACTACAACTGGAACGGTTAATCCACCAGTTTATTTCTCAACCGCTTATCGCCACGAAGGAATTGGTAAATCTACTGGCTTTGACTATTCACGAACTGGCAATCCAACTCGCGGTCTTTTAGAACAGGCGATCGCAGACTTAGAATATGGCGAACAAGGTTATGCCTGTAGTTCAGGGATGGCGGCTGTTCTCCTCGTCCTTTCTCTATTCCGCTCTGGAGACGAACTTATTGTATCTGAAGATTTATACGGGGGAACGTATCGATTATTTTCTGAGCATGAAAAAAAGTGGAATGTTCGATGTAGATACGTAAATACACAGTCTATTAAACAAATTGAGCAAGCTATCACAACTGAAACGAAGGCTATTTTCATAGAAACTCCAACTAATCCATTAATGCAAGTTACTGATATTGCCGCTGTCGCAACTGTAGCGAAAAGGCACGGACTACTTCTTATTGTAGACAACACATTCTACACACCTTATATACAGCAACCATTAACAGAAGGTGCTGACATTGTACTTCATAGCGCAACGAAATATTTAGGGGGACATAACGATGTACTAAGCGGGCTTGTCGTTGCAAAAGGAAAGGAACTTTGCGAGGAAATCGCTCATTATCATAATGCATCAGGTGCAGTTTTAAGCCCATTTGACTCATGGTTATTAATTCGCGGTATGAAAACGTTAGCGCTTCGCATGAGACAACATGAAGAAAATGCGAAAGCAGTTGTTGCGTATTTAAATGATGAAGACGGGGTGACAGATGTATTTTATCCAGGAAGAGGCGGCATGATTTCATTCCGCCTTAAAGATGAAGCTTGGATTAATCCATTCTTACAATCTTTATCCTTAATTACATTTGCCGAAAGTCTTGGTGGTGTAGAAAGTTTAATGACTTATCCAGCAACGCAAACACATGCTGATATTCCTGAAGAAATTAGAACAGCAAACGGCGTATGCAATCGTCTTCTTCGATTCTCAGTTGGCATTGAAAATAGTAACGATTTAATTCAAGACTTAAAGCAAGCCATTAAACTCGTAAAAGAAGGTGTAAGAATATGAGCTATTCTATAGATACACTCTTACTACACAACCAATATAAACATGACTCGCAAACAGGCGCTGTGAACGTTCCTATTTATAACACATCAACTTTTCACCAGTTTGATGTAGATACGTTCGGAAAATATGACTATAGCAGGTCAGGAAATCCAACTCGTGAAGCTCTTGAAGATATCATTGCTTTATTAGAAGGCGGAACAAAAGGATTCGCCTTTGCATCAGGCATTGCAGCGATTTCCACTGCATTCCTCCTTCTTTCACAAGGTGATCACGTACTCATTTCAGAAGATGTGTACGGAGGCACTTACCGAGTGATAACTGAGGTACTCTCCCGTTACGGTGTTTCACATACATTTGTTGATATGACCAATTTAGAAGAAATAAAACAAAACATGAAACCAAATACAAAGCTCTTTTATATAGAAACACCTTCTAACCCACTTTTAAAAGTGACAGATATTCGCGAGGTTTCTAAACTCGCAAAATCTATTGGCGCTCTTACTTTTGTTGATAATACATTTTTGACACCACTATTCCAAAAACCACTTGAACTTGGAGCTGATGTCGTTCTTCATAGTGCTACAAAATTTATTGCTGGTCATAGTGATGTTACTGCCGGATTAGCAGTAGTAAAAGATGCAGAACTCGCTCAAAAGCTTGGATTTTTACAAAATGCATTCGGTGCTATTTTAGGACCTCAAGATTGTTCTCTCGTACTTCGCGGTCTAAAAACATTGCACGTACGCCTCGAGCATTCAGCTAAAAATGCCAATAAAATCGCACATTATTTACAAGAGCACGCTAAAGTACAAAATGTCTATTATCCGGGATTACAAACACATCTCGGATTTGATATTCAACAATCTCAAGCAACATCAGCTGGAGCGGTCTTATCGTTTACTTTGCAGTCAGAAGATGCACTCCGCCAATTTTTATCAAAAGTAAAATTACCTGTTTTTGCAGTTAGTTTAGGAGCTGTAGAGTCAATTCTTTCTTATCCAGCAAAAATGTCACATGCAGCACTGTCGCAAGAAGCTCGTGATGAAAGAGGAATCTCTAATTCATTACTTCGGTTATCAGTCGGTCTTGAAAATGTTAACGATTTAATATCCGATTTTGAAAATGCCCTTTCTTATGTAGAAGAACCTGTAAATGCATAGAGAAAAAGAAGATATGAGATTAGGTTTTCATATCTTCTTTTTCTGCGTTTTAGTTATATTCATTTGAATTTCTTCTTTTCTTATAGTCCATAAAAAAATAAAAGTATATCATCTATTTCTAAATAATGGATTAATTGATATATTAAGAAATAAAAAGGGGTGAAAATAATGGATATTTGTTCAGATATTTTAATCGTTATCGATTTACAAAATGGCGTATGTTATAGCGAGGAGCATTTATTTGATTTACAGAACTTACTAACAAAAGTAAATAAAAGAATTTATTCATACAGAAAATTAAATAAACCAATCCTTTTTGTTCAACATTGTGATGATGATTTAGTACCCGAGAAAGAACTTTGGGCTATTCATACCGATCTAGATGTTCAAGAACAAGATTTTTTTGTAAGAAAAACACATGCAAATTCATTTTATAAAACAAACTTAAAAGAAATTTTAGATCAATTATCTGTAAATTGCATTGAATTTTGTGGCGCCCAAACAGAGTACTGTATGGATGCTACGATTAAGTTTGCCCACGGACTAGGATACGAAAACTTTATGGTACAGAAAACAACCTCTACGTTGAATAATCCTTTTATGTCCGCAAAAGAGACAATTGATTTTTATGAGAACATATGGAATCACAGGTTTTTAACGTTGCTAAAAGATGAATTTTAGAATAAATGACTAATGACTTGATCATCCTAAGATTTATCAGCCGTAAGCAAATATTTCATTATCACCATAAAGAAGCGAATTACATTCAGCTTCTTTTCTTTTAACCTGTTTTATATTCTATATATATCATTATAATTCCTTTGTCATATTATTTTAAAAATTTCGTATATTCATTTGAAAGAATAAGAAAATCATGATAAAATTGTGTTACAAATATATCTATATCTTTCAATTTTTAAAACGCATCGAAATTTTCACCCAAAAATGTCATTTTACAAAAACATGCTAATTTACCTATTTTATTTACATCAGGGTCTCTTTTCTTACAATTTCTTTACTTTAGGACTTTTTTTCTGCAACAACTATTTTCTTTTCTTTAAATTTTTGGTATGTATAGTATGGTATAATAGCTCACACGGAGGTGGAAAAGAACATGTTAGAAACCTTTCAAAAAGAATTAGAACTATATGAAAGTAATGCAGAATTATTAAAAGTGCTAGCTCATCCTGTTCGTTTATGTATCGTAAAAGGATTAATCGAGCGCGGTCCAAGCAACGTTTCTACAATGTATACTGGCTTAAACATGCCACAATCTACAATTTCACAGCATTTAGCAAAATTAAAAAGCGCTAAAATCGTTTCTAGTGAAAGAAAAGGATTGGAAATTTATTACAAAGTAGAGAATGAAACAATCATTCAGCTCGTTCGCGTATTATTAGGTTAGGGACTAATAATCGAAGAAAAAGAACGTATTCTATATTTTTCATCTCATATCTTTAATATAAATATATATCATGAGAGGAAATATATAATACTACATAAGTCGTATTAAAAAACAAGACACAGTATATACTGTGTCTTGTTTTTTATATTGTTACATACCGATCCAAATGTAAATGTTGCATATCTTTTGTATGTATAACAACATCAAATGCACTCCCTACTCCTCCATTCAAAATCATAGAACGAACGGCTCGATTTTGTTTTTGCGTTTCAGAAAAAGGATTCATATCTTGATGGCTCGTAAGCTGTTCTAATATCCCTGCAGCTAACAAGAACTCAGATTGTTTCTTATGCCATACTGCACTCATTCCTTGCATACTAAACATCTCCTTTAGCTCGTCCCAATGAATATGAGTAGTAAGATCCATTTCACCTGGATGCGCTAGTGGGTTACGTATTAGCTTATGCTGATAATACCCTCGCAAACTTCCTTCACGGTGTGCTGGATGCATCCATTCTTCTTTTGTGTATCCGTAATCAACTGTAATACATATACCTTTTTGAAACCATTTCGCAATTTCTTTTATATACTCCTCCATCACAATTGGTACTTCAAAACGTTGCCCTTCAGCAATATGAATATTATATTTCAATAAATAGCGACCAATTCTTTTATCTAACGGCCTACATACTTCTGAAAGGTTTCCTTCCTCTGTATATGTAATACGTACTTCATACAACATACCATTTCTTTTCTCAATTATTTCAACAGGAAATGCATCAAACAACTCATTCGAAAAAAGAATTCCCTCGAAAGAATCTCCCATTTCACTATAGGAGGTATAGTACGATACATTAGAAAATGAGCCAAGGTGCTCCTGCTGTAATTTTCTATGAAAAGGGCTCACTTCAATCATTGAATAGTTTAAATCAATAAAGGTTTTTGGAGATAATTGCTTCCATTCTTGTAAAACATCATAGGCAAACTTCCCTGTTCCTCCGCCAATTTCACAAATATTCGGAGCAACTTCACCATTTTCAACAAGACGAATAAAAAGTTTAGCAAAAGTTTTTGCAAACACAGAGGATACGTTGCTACTTGTAAAAAAATCCCCTTGTCTTCCAATCTTTTCACGTTCTTTCATATAATATCCATGACCTTCTGTATATAATACAAGGTTCATATACGTACTATATGAAATTGAATAATCCTTTTCTTTCCCCATCCATTCTCTTAAAATGAGCTCCATTCCCATAATGACTCCTTATTGTAAAAACGGATTATTTTCTTTTTCAAAGCCAATGCTTGTTTCTGGACCATGTCCACATAAAACCGCTGTTTCATCTGGTAATACAAATAATTTCTCTTCAATACTTCCAATTAATTCAGCGAAACTTCCACCAGGTAAATCTGTTCTTCCAATGCTCATTTGGAACAATACATCTCCTGAGAATACAGCATTCGCCTCTTTACTATAATAAGAAATACTTCCTGGAGAATGTCCTGGTGTCTCAAAAATTTCAAAATTAAATGATCCAATTGTTAATGTACCTTCTGCATCAATAATATGATCCGCTGGTTTTGCTGTAATACTGCGGTTCATCATAAAAATTTGAGAGCCGTTTACAGTTGCATCTCCTAACCAATCTGCTTCTTCTTTATGTACGTACACAGGAATATGAAAAGTGTCTCTTACCGCATCAACAGCACCGATATGATCAAAGTGAGCATGTGTTAATAAAACAGCTAATGGTTTTAATTGTTCTTCTTGTAAATATGTAACGAGCTTTTCACCTTCATGACCAGGGTCAAAGATAATGCACTCTTTTTGATCGTTCATTAAAATATAAGCATTTGTTTGTAATGGGCCTAACGGCATTTGTATCCATTTCATATGAAAATCTCCTCCAGTTATTAAACTTACTTTTAATGATACAACATTTCTTTCTCTGAGGAAAAGAAAGGATGCTATCTCGACAATCATTTTTAAAACATGTACAATATAAAAGAGTAAATATTCCAAAAACTCATAATAAGAAATGGGTAGACAGAGGAGGATATTGTATGGGCCTTGTTATTATTTTTACACTTGTCACTCTGTTAGCTGTATTTGCTACGCTTAGAACACTTCGTGAAAAAAACTTTTTCGCGAGCGGCTTTGCAATTGCAACTGTACTCGTTTTCGGATGGTTTACGATCATGACTGTTCTATATAACGGGTATCCACCAGCAGCTTAATTCGTTTACACTTTATTCTTCATCGAGATTTCACACAAAAAGAGGAAGGGTTCCCCCTTCCTCTTTTCATATTTCACAACTTATATCATCTTCGCTTCGTATTTGTGCTTTTTTACAAGCCAAGCTCCTCCGATAACACCTGCATCATTACCAAGTGTTGCAATAGCTAACTTCGTGCTCTTTACAGCACGTGAGAAAGCGTATTGCTCGAAATAGCGTTGAATTGGTTCTAATAGCGCATCTCCAGCTTTAGACACGCCTCCACCAATAACAATTTTCTCTGGGTTCAATGTACTAGAAAGGTTCGCTACAGCTAATCCTAAATAAGAGGCTACTTTTTCTACTACTTCACCTGCTAATTCATCACCTTGTCCAAGTGCTTCAAAGACATCTTTTGATGTAATACGTCCTTCTTCAGCTAACATAGAACGCAACATGCTCTCTTTATTAGTCTCTTGTATTTTTTGCATAGCAACACGTACAATACCTGTCGCAGATGCTACTGTTTCTAAGCAACCAGACTTCCCGCAATTACATGGGAAAGCATTTTCTGTAACGACTGTAATATGTCCAATCTCACCAGCAGCACCACTCACGCCGTGTACAATCTCACCATTGGCGATTACACCACCACCAACGCCCGTACCAAGTGTCATACAGATTAAATCTTTTGCACCTTCACCAGCACCTTTCCACATTTCACCAAGCGCTGCTAAGTTTGCATCATTATCAATAACAACAGGTAATCCTGTTTCTACTTCTAATAAATCTTTTAGCGGATAGTTTTTCCATCCTAAATTAACCGCTTCATAAATCATTCCAGACGCCACATGTACAGGACCAGGAGCTCCCATACCAATACCAATTAACTTGCTCTTCAATTCGCCTAATTCTTCTAGCTTTTTATCAATTGCTTTCGCAACATCAAGTGTAATATGTTTTCCTTGCTCACCTGTATTCGTAGGGATTTCCCACTTATGTAAAATTTCACCGTACACATTAATAAATGCTAATTTAATCGTTGTACCACCAAGGTCAACACCAACTAACCATTTCTCTTCCATGTTGCTTACCTACCTTTATCTAATTCTTATTTAGCTCTTTTTGAATTTCTTGCTTCAATAAAAATAAAGCTGTTTGATAGTCTTGTGGATCGATTAGCTGTGATTGATTTAATTCACGCAATTCATCTTGCATTAATTGTAAATCTGCAATTCGATCTCCCGTATAAATAATCGTACCAAATTTCTTTAGCAATTGCTGAATATCATAAATAGATACCATTTCATCACCCTCTATGCTCACTTACTATAAAAAATTATAATAAGAAAACGTTCACATATTTTATTATAATCAAGAAGAAAAAGTCTCGTCAATTTTTATTTGTCTATACAAGCTTATTTGTAAGCAGTGTTCCTTTTTCTGTAATAATTTTTTCTATGTTTTTATCAAATGGCTCTACCGGAATGTGTTTTACCATTTGAAAATCATACGCTAATGACAGCGTTTTCCCTTTATAATGCACGAGATAACGATCATAATAGCCACCGCCGTACCCAATTCGCTCTCCTCGTTCTGTATAAGCTACGCCTGGGACAATTTGAAGATCAATTTCATCCATATTCACTTCTTCCGTAAGCCCGGGAATCGGTTCACGTAAATTCATATACACCGTTTCTAATTGATCAAAATTATTAATTTGCCGGAAGGACATCGTTCTTGTTCCTTTATTACACTTAGGAACTACAACTTTCTTTCCTTCTTCCCAAGCTTTTTCGATAATAGGATATGTATTCACTTCATTTTCCATTGAAAGAGTAATTCCAATTGTTTTAGCTTCAACCCACTCTTTTTGCGCATACAACGAAAATGCAATCTGTTCTGATAAAGTTGTATACTGTTCTTCTGATAAAGAATTCATGTGTTCTATTATTTGTTTACGCAAACGTACTTTCTCTGCTTTCACACATTCTCCCCCTTACAGTGACACTTTACTCTATGCTGATAGTGTATCACTTTTAACATAGGAATCGAATAAAAAAAGAAACAGTAGGAAAATATTCCTACTGCTTACTTTGTTTCACGGTGTAACGTAGACTTCTTGTCACGCTTGCAATACTTTTTAAGCTCGATACGCTCAGCGTTGTTACGTTTATTTTTCTTTGAGATATAGTTACGATCTCCGCATTCTGTACATGCTAGAGTAATATTCACACGCATTCTTATTTCCCTCCAGTACTAATAACTTAAATCAGACTATACTATAATACCACTTTTAAAAAAAAAATTCTACACCTTTTGATATTGTCTAATTTTTTCTATAAGATTTTTCATATTTTCCCTTGCTATTACTGGGTTTCTAGCATGTGAATACACCAAAAATTTTGGTTGTTTTATGTCAGAAACGATATAAGACCACTCTTTTTCAGTATATTTGAACTGCACTCCTTCAAATATCCCTTCTCCCTTCCTTTCTATATCATCCAATAATTTCCTCATAATTTCCCCTTTTTCATTCCATGAACATACCACTTCATCATAAAGTAAATAGAGCGGAGGTGATTGCTCTACTATGCTGAGAAACGTTTTTCCTTGCAATGCTATTAGCTCGAATAATTTTCCAATCCGATATAAAATATCTCGCTTCCACCTCACTTGAAACGACTTTCTTTCATCCTGCGTATAAAATAGAAGATAACATTCTCCTAACTTCAAAGACATTGGGTAAATATTTCCTGTCGATTCGAGCAAGAAATCTGGAATATCTACCTCTTCCAAATCTGTACCTTGGTAAATATTACTATGTTTATCGTATAACTCGAAATGATTTCCTTTCTCCGAAAACATAAGAGCCATATTCGCTTTACTTGATTTCATCAAAGCTTTCACATGATCTTTTTGTTCGCTTGCATAAATCCATGTAACTGTACAACCAAGTCTTTGCAGAAAGAGCATAAGTAAATGTTGCAACGTATCATTTCTCTTATTAATAAGAAGATGAAACTTCTGCATCTGTATTTTCTCGATATCAATATGCTCCAATATAACTTCTATATACTCATTCATAGAAACATGAACGAGCTTATTACGCCCCATTTCTTTCTCCTGCACGTAATAAAACAATTCGGACATATATATTTGTTCTATCTCTTTTTGCTGCTTATACGTTAACGGCATGCCAGCTTGACCGTATAACTTTATAACAATCTCATTCTCATTCTCCACTTGAATGAAAACACCACCTGCACATTGCAAATGATGAACACTATATTGAAAAAGTGACTCGTTCATTTCTTTACATTCCATCGTATGAATCCCTATACCATGAATAGCATGTAAAAATAAATTTTTATAAGAGGTTGTTTCTATATTTTCTTGACTTCCAATTAATATACTTTCTCCTTTTTCAAAAAGAGAACCATACGCCATCGCAATCTTCACGATAAACTGGGGAGTAATTTCAACATTCCCTCTTCCTACAATGCGGCTTTTTTGTAACCACCCTGCACTCATTTCACTCTCTTGAATACCAGCCGCTCCTACTATCGAATGACTATCAATCGCCTTATAAGGCCATAGTTTTCCTTTTTGCTTAATTACCGTACTTCTCCCGATATGACAGTGATCCGCTACAACACTTTTTTGAAACAGTGTAACATCATCTTCAACTATTGTACGCTCTCCTATTGTCGTTTCTAATAGTTCACAATACTTCCCAATGTGGGCATTCGCAAAAACAATACTTTTTTGAAGATGAGAATAACTTGAAACGATACTATTTTTCCCAATAATAGAATATGGCTCAATTACAGCTCCTGTACCAATCTTTGCTCCTTCTCCAATAAAAGAGGGGCCATGAATTTTCGTCCCTTTACCAATCGTCACCCCTTCCCCCATCCATACCATAGGTAATACTTCTGTATAAGGAATAGGTACTTGTAACTTTTTCGTTAACAAATCAAATTGTGCTTGTCGATATTGATTAAATGTGCCGATATCTAACCAATAACCTTCTGACAAATATGCGAATAACAAATTTTTGTTTGCCAATAATGGAAACACATCATGACTGAAATCAAAAAATTGCCTAGGCGGTATGTAAGAAAAGATTTCTGGCTCCATAATATATATGCCTGTATTCACAACATTAGATACTACCTCATTCCAGCCCGGCTTTTCTATATATCGTGTAACCTCCTGGTTTTTATTCATTACAACCAATCCAAATGAGAGTGGATTTTCTACTTCTTTCACAAACATTGTTACCATTCTTTTCTTTTGTTCATGAAACCTAATTCCTTCTGATAATTGAAAGTCAGTTAATGCATCCCCGCTTATCACAACAAATGTTTCATCTAAAAATTGTTCTGCTTGTTTAATACTCCCTGCTGTGCCAAGCGGAGGAGAGTCTTCAAAATAATACAAGTTAACTCCCCATTTACTACCGTCACCAAAATATTGCTTAATGGTCGTACTCATATATTGAACAGTAATTGCAATTTCACGAATACCATGCTGACGTAATAACTCAATATTATATTCTAAAACTGGTTTTTCTAATAATGGTAACATCGGCTTTGGAGTATTACATGTTAATGGTCTAAGGCGTCTTCCTTTTCCTCCAGCTAAAATAACCCCCTTCATATACTTCAGCCTCCACTTATATAATGTTCAGTAACTCCATATACCATATGTATATTCCCTATCCCACATGAACTAGCAGCATAAACTTGATTAGTTAAACAAATCCTCATTTAGAAGACCATATAATTAAATTTCTCACCTATAAAAACGTATGTTTCAAACAAAAAGAAAGCGCTTACTGTAAATTGGTAAATAATACTTATTAACAACAAACATATATACTAATTTTTCCATTACATTATGATACATCTTATCATCATAAACTAAAGGAAACAACGAGCTTTTTTTGTCATGTTTTGACTAAAAAAAGCAGGTGATTTCTCATCACCTGCTTTTATTCCTACTCATTCAATAAATAATGCTTTCCTTTCACTAAATAAAAGACATTTTCAGCAATATTTGTAATATGATCTGCTACACGCTCAATATATCTCGCGACAAATGATAATTGTGTAATTTGCGTAATTGCTTCTGGTTGTTCCGGAACCGACGATATAAACTCACGAATTGCTTTTCCATATATTTCATCAACGGAATCATCCATTTCAGCAATTTGTTTCGCAAAAGTTAAATTTTCTTGTTCATATGCTTCTAACGCTAAATGCAACATCTCATTTGCAACCGCAAACATTTCATCCAGGTTGTGCAAACTAACAGCCACTTCTTTTTCCCCAAGACGAATTGTAGCCTTTGCAATATTAACAGCATGATCTGCAATACGCTCTAAATCTGTCGCTGTTTTAATTGAAATAAAAATCCTTCTTAAGTCACTTGCTACAGGTTGCTGCTTCGTAATGAGCATAAGCGCAAGATCGTTTATTTCCTCTTCTAAATTATCCATGCGGTAATCACCATCAATGACCTCTAACGCTTTCTCTACATCCCTTGTATGCAGACCTTCCATAGCCATCAATAAAGCCGCATTTGCTAATTCTCCAAGCTCGATCACCTTTTGCTGTAACGCTTTTAAATCACCTTGAAACTGTTCTCTTACCATTTTTCTTCCCCCTCAATATTATGTGCCATTATATAAAAGTGAAACTTTAATCAACCCTCATCAATCGGGATTTGATAGGCAGCAAGATCCCCTCCCTAACTTCTTTGCTTTCGCTAAATTTTAAGGTGGGGGTCTTACTGCCCGCAAATAGCGGGGTAAATCTCCTACATAGCCTCTTGCGCTTGTAATAAACCTTAAGATAAGGAGAAGTATTACTTCTCTATTAACAGTAAGATAAAATAAGAAATGCCCTCTGTTAAGAGGGCATTTGCTCTTAGCTTTGAAACGATATCAACCAAAGCGACCTGTAATATAATCTTCTGTACGCTTATCTGAAGGAGTCGTAAATAATTTGTTTGTATCTGTATACTCCACAACTTCCCCGCTTAAGAAGAAAGCTGTTTTGTCTGAAATACGCGCTGCTTGTTGCATATTATGCGTTACGATAACAATACTAAAATCTTTCTTTAGCTCTTGAATTAATTCTTCTACTTTTAATGTTGAAATTGGGTCTAATGCCGATGTTGGCTCATCCATTAAAATAACGTCTGGCTCAATAGCTAAGCAGCGTGCGATGCATAGACGCTGTTGCTGTCCACCAGATAAACCGTATGCATTATCGTGCAAACGATCTTTTAACTCATCCCAAATCGCTGCTCCACGTAAACTTTTTTCAACAATTTCATCTAATGTCTTTTTGTCACGAATACCATGGATTTTTGGACCGTATGCTACATTCTCATAAATAGATTTTGGAAATGGATTTGGCTTTTGGAACACCATTCCTACATGCGTTCTTAATTCTTCAACTGGATATGATTTATCAAATATATTGCGTTCTCTATATTCAATTACACCTGTAGTTCGAACAATCGGTACTAATTCTACCATGCGATTTAATGTTTTTAAGTAAGTTGATTTACCACAGCCACTTGGACCGATAATGGCTGTAACTTCATTCTCATGAATACTTAAATTAATATCTTTTAAAGCATGGTCTTCCCCATACCATAAATTTAAGTTTTTCGTATCAAATACTACCTTCTTTGGCGCAGTCTCGATTTTCTCTTCGTTTTTCACCTGTACATTTACTACTGTTGCTACCATTTGAATTCCCCTTTCATCCACTTCCAACTTATTTTCGATTTCGTAACCATAAAACAAATATATTAATAAATAGCAACAAACCTAACAAAACAATCATCCCAGCTGCTGCTACATACTGAAATTCTTCTTGTGGCCTACTCATCCAATTAAAAATTTGAATTGGTAGAACTGTAAATCTATCAAACATACTAAATGGAACATAATTTGCAAACGCAAGTGCCCCAATAACTAATAGTGGTGCAGCTTCTCCAATTGCTCTTGATATCGCTAACGTACAGCCCGTTATAATCCCTGGGAAAGCATATGGCAATACAATTTGATACATCGTTTGCCACTTCGTAGCACCTAATCCGTAAGAACCCTCTAATAATACACTTGGTACTGATCGAATTGCTTCTTGACTCGCCACAACAACTGTTGGTAAAACGAGTAGACTCATCGTCAGTGCTGCTGCAACTATACTCTCTCCTAAATGAAGAGCATATACAAAAATAGTTAAACCAAGCAATCCAAATACAACGGATGGTACTCCTGCTAACGTTTGATTATTAATCTCTATTATTTTTTTAAATAGAGATTCCTTCGCATATTGCTCTAAATAAAGTGCTGTTCCAACTCCAAATATAAAAGAAACAGGTATAACAATACTCATAAATAATATTGTCCCTGACAAAGCTGCAGCAATACCAGCTTCTTTCGGATTACGTGAAGCGAAATTTGTAAAGAAATTTATTGAAAGATAACTTATACCTTTTTCAACAATTTGAAACAGTAACAAAAACAAAATTACGATTGAAAATAAAATTGCTATATAAAATAACAATTTGTAAATTCGATCTTTTAAAAAGCGTGATGCCATGTTTTTTTGTATTTTTTTATGATTCAACATTCGCATATTATGTCATCCTCCTAAAACGGCGCATAATAGACTGCGAAATGATGTTCATAATAAAGGTAAACAAAAATAACGTTGCACCTACAGCATACATGCTGTAATACGTAATCGTTCCATGCGGAGCATCACCTAAACTTACTTGCACAATATAGGCTGTTAACGTTTGAATAGAATGTGTCGGATCAAGCGATACATTCGGTGTGGATCCTGCTGCAATTACAACAATCATCGTTTCACCAATTGCACGAGAAGCCGCTAATATAATCGCTGCCATAATCCCTGTAAAAGCGGACGGAAACACCACTTGTTTTACCATTTCAAACCGCGTCGCTCCGAGTGCTAATGAAGCTTCTTTCGTCCCTTTCGCCACAGCTCTCATCGCGTCTTCAGATAGAGATGCAACTGTAGGCATCATCATAAATCCGATAACGATTCCTGGACTAATCGCATTAAAAAACTGTAAATCTGGTATAAGCCTTTGTAAAAGCGGCGTAACAATTGTTAATGCAAAAAAACCATATACAATTGTCGGGATACCTGCTAATAGCTCTAACATCGGCTTTAATATTTTCCGTGCACTATTTGAAGCATATTCGCTTAAAAATACGGCACACGCTAAACCGATAGGAATTGCTACAAACATAGCAATTGCAGTTATAAGGAACGTTCCACATATGAGTGGTAATATACCGAATTTAGGGTCTTCAAAAAATGGTAACCATTCTTTCTCCGTCAAAAAGGAGTATAATGATATTTTTTGAAAAAACATGATTGTTTCATTAGAGAGCGTAAAAACAATTCCAAGTGTCGTCACAATAGAAACGCTAGCAATTATTTTTAGTAATAAAGGCACTATTCGATTGATTCGCTGCGTTTTTTTTCTTTGTTTTGTATTTCTTTCAATCAAATGTTGTACAGAAAATGTAATTTGACTTTTGTCATTATGAGCCAAAGATGAAAACCCCTTTCCACCCTGACATTACCTTTTTATTTCTGTTAACATACGCAGCTGTTCATTGTATTTTTCTTTTCGTAATTTTACATACCCGACCTCTTCAGCGAGGTTACCGACATGCTGAATCATAAACTCAACATAGTTTGCTACATTCATTTTATTTCGGATAGATGCATTATTCACATAAGCAAGTAGCGGCCTAGATAACGGCTTATACTTACCTGATTGAATGGTCTCTTTCGTCGGAAATACACCATTTACTTTTATTGCTTTCACCTTATCTCGATTAGCCATATAATAAGCATATCCTACAAAAGCAATGGCATGTTTATCATTCATTACCCCTTGCATAATAACTTGATCATCTTCAGACAAAGAGACTTTTTTTACAATGCGATGATTTTGTAAGATGACATTTTGAAAATAATCATACGTACCAGAGTCTACGCCTGGTGCATAAAACTTCACTTGTTCACGTGGCCATGTTGAATGAATTTGTGACCATCGCTTCTCTCTTCCATCTTCACTCCAAAGTAGTCGTAACTCGTCTACTGACATATCGTCTACCCATGTATTATGGCGATTCACAACAATCGTAAGACCGTCGTTAGCAACCTCAAAAGGTGTGAACTGAATAGAGTTTTTCTTCATTTCATTTTTCTCGACTTGTTTCATTACTCTCGAAGCATTATTTATATCTACTTCTCCTTTACTGAAACGATTAAATCCTCCCCCAGTTCCAGAAATACTGATGGAAATTTTCACGTCTGGATGCACCTTTGTATATTCCTCCGCTACTGCTTCTATAATAGGAAAAACCGTTGAGGATCCATCAACTCTCACTTCTCCCGTATCATTTAAAGCAAATGCAGTAGACATTTCAAAACAGAGGAACCATATTGATAATACGAAAATCTTAATCGGTGTACGCATCCATTTCACGTGTTCTTCCTCCTAGAAGTAACCGGAAATAACAGGATTACAGATATAAGAATACTGCTAAACTATTAATTCGGTTTTAATTGTTTGTAAAAGTTTTGTAAAGTTCCACAAAAATCAACATACGATACAATTTTAATTCAGTAGTAGCTATTCATTTCCTCTGATGATTTCCCTATAAAATATTTATTCCCTATCCCACCATATACAAGTATCATTTATAGGGCCGCGTTTTTTAAATGTTGTATACTTGTCCACATTTATTACACGATATGCATAAACCATAAAAAAAAGCACACTATCTTTTCAGATAGTGTGCTTTTTTACAACTTTTTTATTCATCATCTTGCTCTTTATTTTTATTGTCTTTATCATCTTTTGGAGCTTCACCATTTACTTCTTTGTTTTTCAAATCAAAGTAAGCGTCCATAATTTCACGACCAATATATCCATTAATACCAGTCTTATCATCATGTACCCACGGAACGACAACAGAGAATGCTACTTCTGGATCTTCAAGTGGCGCATAACCTACTAATGTTAAGTTATATGTTTCCACACGTTCACCTTTTGCATTTCTACCAATCTCTTTATCTCCACCATACACAGTTTGAGCTGTACCAGTTTTCCCAGCAGCTTTATATTTTGCACCTGTAAAGTACTTTGTAGCTGTACCACCTGAATCATTATACACTTGTCTAAATCCTTCTTGAACACGTTTAATTTGCGATTCTGGCATATCAATACGATTTAATACTTTCGGTTCCATAGATTGAACAACTTTCCCAACTTCATCTGGTTTCACTGCCGGTTGACGAATTTCTTTTACAACTTGTGGTTGCATACGATATCCACCATTGGCAATCGTCGAAATATATTGCGCTAATTGAAGCGGTGTATACGTATCATACTGTCCAATTGATAAATCTAGTAAGAAACCTGGTTGACTACTCTTACCCATCTGACCAGCAGATTCATTCGGTAAATCAATTCCTGTTTTTACACCAAGTCCAAACTGTCCGAAATAATAACGCATCGTATCAAATGCTTTTTGAGGTATATCTAACGTACCACCTCTCACATATGGAACACCGGCGATATTCATCGCTGTTTTAAACATATAAACGTTAGAAGACATTTTTAAAGCTGTAAGGTCATTAATGTATCCCATCGTTTTCCAAGACGACTTCGTAGGTGTACCTTTTAATTTAATTGGTTCATCCAATTGTACTGCCCCTGGTTGAATCGCACCAGTTTGATATCCAGTAAGTACTGTTGCACCTTTTACAGTTGACCCCATCGGATAAGAACTTGTCATGGTACCTAATGCAAAGTCATTTACTTTCGTTTGACCATCTTCGTTAACTAATTGTTTCCCCGCCATAGATAAAACTTCACCATTTTTTGGGTTCATCATTACAACAAATGCGCGATCTAAAAGAGGTTCACTTCCTTTAAACCTCATTAAATTCTTCGCAAGAATATCTTCCACGCGCTTTTGTAATTCCATATCAATTGTTAAGTTCAGGTCATTACCACTTTGTCCTTTTGATACATTAATCGTTTCTAAAATATTACCGTTTTTATCTGTAACATTTCTAACTTCTGCTTTCGTACCATGCAGGCTATCTTCATACTGTTGTTCAAGATAACTTTTTCCTACTCGGTCATTTCGATTGTAATCACGAACAAGATAGTAATCTAGTCTTTCTCTCGGTAAGCCTTCATCAGATGTCGACACCCCACCAAGTACACTTCGGAATAAATCATCGTACGTATATTTTCGCTCCCAATCAACATTCGTATCTACACCTGGTAATGCTGCTAGGTTTTCACTAATAATCGAATATTCCTTTTCTGTAGCATCCTTTTTAATAACTTGAGGTGTCATTGCATATCCGCCGTCCATCTTACTCTTAATCGCTAGTATTTCTAGATCTTTTGCGGATAATTGATTAATCTCTTCTTCTGTTACACGACTTCGCTGACGCTCGTCTAATTCTTTATCATCAATTTTTTTATCTTTAAACTCTTGACGATCTTTATTCGTAATTTTTTCTTTAGCTTCCTCTTTATGCATAGCAAGCCAATAATCTTTTTTATCGCGATCTGTTAATTTATCTGTCGGTACTTCAATCAAATCTGCTAGCTTTTTCGCTGTTTCTAAGCGATCCTCTGCAGTTGATCCTTTCATTTTTGTAAATGTAATAGTACGAATGGCTGCATTATCTACTACAGGTCGCCCATAACGGTCAAATATTTTCCCACGCGGTACAGGATTACTTATCGTTGAGTTTTCTTTCTTCTCCACTTCATTCTTATATTCTTCACCGCGAACAATTTGTACATATCCGAGCCTTACAATAACCGCGGAGAACATTAAAAACACGCAGAAAAACAACACGTTTAATCGAAAAGGAACGTGGGTCTTTTTCTTATTTTGCTTCTGCTTCTTGCTCATACAAACCCCCTCTACCAACAGCTATGTAATGTGAAAGGGACACCTTCATACAGGTGTCCTCACTGCTGTCTTACATCTTTTTCTATTCTAGCATAAAACAAACGAGAAGTTAACCTTCTGGTTCAGTTTGGTTTTGCGCGTTCCCTTGCGTTACAACACTTGTTTTACTCGCATTTCCCTCATCATATTTGACATTTTTAACTGCAAAATAAATAAGAAAATGTCCAGCACCTAAAATACATAATAAGTAAGGTAAACTTTTTTCAGGTGGAAAGAATAGTACAGCACATAAAAAACTTAAAATGGAACAGATTCTTCCGGCGTTTAACCATAACTCCCGAACAACGACATATTCCACACGCCATTCTCTCGCATTTTTCGCTCTACCAATTACGTCATATGTCATTGATCCGTACGGAACAAGTAAAATAGGATATGCAATCGCAATACATGCCGCATAAATAAGTAATTTCGTGTATGTAACATTGAAAATAACTAAAAAGACGACAGCATATAAAATAATGCCTCCAAGTAAAATTGCTTTTTTTCGCCACTCTTTCTTTAACATACGAGCAACTAAGTAATAACATACAAAGGATACAGCAGAGTTCACTAAACTGTATTTCCCTAATGCGAACTCACTATTAGTTGCTAAATAAACATATACTGAAATGACAAAAATAAACGTTCCTTCTCTCAATCCTTGGAAAAAATGAGCTCGTGTAATCTTTCCCCAATTTTTATCAATCCGTCGTTCTTTCAATACTTGCACGATTTCATAACGCCCTTCACATTCTCTTTTAGATAAAAAGAAGCTTAAGACGATAGCAATTGCAAATAGAACTAATGAAAGAAAGAATATAACAGTATAACCACTCCATTTCTCCATACGTGAAATTGTGTATCCTGCTGCTATTGGTCCGATCATCCCAGAGAAGGATGTAAGAAGTCCAAGAAACCCATTAAAGAAATCTCTTGTTTCTGGTTCTGTAATTTCAAATGTCAATAAGTTAAAAGCCAACCAGTAAAAACCGTATCCTACTCCTAAAAGAGCCCCCATTAATAAAATATACTGAGAAGCACTTTTTCCTGCTACTAAGACAACGATAAAAAAAATTGCGAGCGTTCCTACCCCTATTCGTAATAAAATCGAGCGATCGATACGTTTCGCTAATTTCCCCCCTACAAGAAATGTGAGAGGCTGTAATACCACGCTTGCTAAATTATACAAGCCAAGATTCACATAATTTTGTGTTTGTTTCCATAAATAAATATTTACAAACGTATTCGATAAAGAAATTGCGAGCGTGTATAAACCTCCTATAAGGAGCAATAACACTAAATCCCGATTCACTTCAACGTCACCAATTATATGTTTCCATTTCATACACAACTCTCCTTTACTTCATGTTCTAGTCTTCCAAAGACAAGCCCAATTATGTAAAAGGAAAGCATAGAAAAAAGCTAGGGGCTCTCCCCTAGCTTTTTCTATATTTATTACAATTATTTTGCTTCTTGGTAACGTTTTTCAGCAGCGTTCCAATCTACAACGTTCCAGAATGCACCGATGTAGTCTGGACGACGGTTTTGGTAGTTTAAGTAGTAAGCATGCTCCCAAACATCTAAACCGATAACTGGCGTTTTACCTTCAGTTAAAGGAGAATCTTGGTTTGGAGTGCTTGTTACTTCTAACTCACCATTGTTTACTACTAACCAAGCCCAACCAGAACCGAAGCGAGTTGCGCCAGCTTTTGCGAATTCTTCTTTGAATGCATCGAAGCTACCGAATTTTGCTTCAATTGCAGTTGCAAGTTCACCTACAGGTTGTCCTCCGCCATTTGGAGATAGGATTGTCCAGAAGAATGTATGGTTAGCATGTCCGCCACCATTGTTACGTACTGCTGTACGGATTGCTTCTGGTACTTCGTTTAAGTTTGCAACTAATTCTTCTACGCTTTTGTCAGCTAATTCTGCATGACCTTCTAAAGCAGCGTTTAAGTTTGTAATGTACGTGTTGTGATGTTTTGTATGATGGATGTTCATTGTTTCTTTGTCAAAGTGAGGCTCTAAAGCATCATACGCATAAGGTAAATTTGGTAATTCGTGTTTTGCCATTGTTATATTCCTCCCAGTTTATGTATTGCCACTTAAGTGACATACAACTTCATTCTACCCTAATTGCCATAGGGTGCAAACAAATAAATCACATTGTCTTGCTATCATTAAAGTAGCAAAATTCCCACTTCTTTTCAATTAAAATGCTCATATATTCCGTAAAAAAAGCTTCCTTCTACAAGGAAGCTTCCTGCTAACATAATAAACATGTGAAATGGATATGGACCCTGTAGGACTCGAACCTACGACCGGACGGTTATGAGCCGTCTGCTCTAACCAGCTGAGCTAAGGGTCCACAATTATGTATGTAACAACATATCAAATAAAGGAATTCCTATCGGATATGCTCTTTAAGAAATGTAAGATAAATTTACCATATAGAAAAGAAAAGTGTCAATTGTATTTTTCTTATTTAAAAGAAGAAAGTTAATAAAAGAAATTTAGTTATCTCCACTATATGTAAATATAATATATCTTGAGATTCTCTAGATTACTACGTTACAATGATTTTATACATACATAAAGGAAGTGAATCTATGTCCATATTTACCCAATTCGTAAAAAGCATATACTCGCCTAAAGATATGGCGCTATTCCGTTTTCAAAAAATCGGTAAAACCATTTTGTATATTATGCTGCTTTGCTTAATTACTACTATTCCAAGAACTTTTTTGTACGGTAGTTTTATCCAAGATGGTGTAAGCATGGTAAATCAAGTCATCGATAAAGATTTACCTGATTTTAAAATTGAAAATGGCGAACTAAAAGCCGATATTGATCAACCTATTGAAAAAGAAGAAGGAAATGCACTTTTCGTATTTGATCCAAATTCAACAGACCTAGAAAAATATCAAAATAAAACAGGTTTATTTGTTTTAAAAGATAAAGTAGTCTCTATGGGAAATGGTCAAATACAAACGTATTCTTATAACGATTTGTTAGGTGCATCTCTTGAGAAAAAAGATCTACAAGAATTTATTTCTTTATTCGATAATATTTATCCAATTTTATTATTTGTTATTGGATTCTTAGTGTACCTATTCCAATTATTCATCACTTTTGTAGGTGTGACTTTACTTGCGTTCATCGGTTCTGCTATGAGCGGTCAACGTAAACTATCCTATAAACAAGTTTGGACACTAACTGCATACAGCTACACAATCCCAACAATCTTCTTTATGATTATGGATGCATGTAAGATTGTCGTACCTGGATCAACATTCATCTATATCGCAGTTGTTTTAATTGTTCTGTACTTAACGATTAAAGAAGTTCCAAAACCGAAAGAAAAATAAGAACGAAAAAAAATGCCTAAATAGGCATTTTTTTTTTGGACAAGCATATATTCCTAGCAAAGGAGTGAAGAATATGAAGAGATTAGGTATATTCCTATTCGTGCTTGTTCTCGGTTATATATTTTATTACGATATAAAAATCGGTACTTTACCGATGTTAAGTTCATATAAAAAAACAACTGCTGCTCAAACGATTAAAAAAGAAAACACAGACAGTCAGCAGAATAAAGAGAACAAAACAGAAAAAGAAACGGATGTATCTTATAAAACAATTGAAGTAAAAACTGGTGAGACAGTTCTTTCTATTACAGAACAAATTAACAAGAAAAAAATTCCTTCCATAGAAAAAGTCATTGACGACTTTAAACAATTAAACAAAAGTACATCTGCTACAAAAATACAAATTGGAAAGTCTTATAAATTCCCCTTATATCAATAAGCTATCACTTAATCCTTGTCAATTACATAAAGGCGCTGATACAATAGTAAAAGTGAAACCGAGTACTTCGGTTTCTATAGCCCTATATCACGTATACTATCATTGATATGAGGGACTAAATAAGAAACTTCTTTTATAAGGAGAGCGATCTATTCGTGAATGAAATGACTCATCGTACAAAAACACGTCCAGTTAAAGTCGGTAATTTAACAATCGGCGGTAATAATGAATTAATTATACAAAGTATGACAACAACAAAAACACATGATGTTGAAGCAACAGTTGCTGAAATTAAGCGTTTAGAAGAAGCCGGCTGTCAAGTCGTCCGCGTTGCCGTTCCAGATGAACGCGCAGCAGATGCTATTGCTGATATAAAAAAACAAATCAACATTCCACTTGTTGCTGATATTCATTTTGATTATCGCCTTGCTTTAAAAGCAATTGAAGGCGGCATTGATAAAGTACGTATCAATCCAGGTAACATTGGTCGTCGCCATAAAGTAGAAGCTGTTGTAAATGCAGCAAAAGAGCGCGGTATTCCAATCCGTATTGGTGTAAACGCTGGTTCATTAGAGCGTCATATTTTAGAAAAGTACGGGTACCCAACTGCAGATGGTATGGTTGAGAGCGCGCTACATCATATTAAAATTTTAGAGGACCTAGATTTCCACGATATTATCGTATCTATGAAAGCCTCTGATGTTAACTTAGCAATTGAAGCATACGAGAAAGCTGCTCGTGCTTTTGATTATCCATTACATTTAGGTATTACAGAATCTGGAACATTGTTTGCCGGAACTGTAAAAAGTGCTGCTGGTCTTGGAGCAATCTTAAATAAAGGCATCGGAAATACACTACGTATTTCATTAAGTGCTGATCCAGTTGAAGAAGTAAAAGTTGCTCGTGAACTATTAAAATCATTCGGTCTTGCGTCTAACGCAGCAACACTTATCTCTTGTCCAACTTGTGGTCGTATTGAAATTGATTTAATTAGCATCGCTAACGAAGTGGAAGAATACATCTCTACACTTCAAGTACCAATTAAAGTTGCAGTACTTGGTTGCGCTGTAAATGGCCCTGGTGAAGCTCGTGAAGCTGATATCGGTATTGCCGGTGCACGTGGAGAGGGATTATTATTCCGTAAAGGGCAAGTCGTTCGTAAAGTACCAGAAGAAACAATGGTAGAAGAACTGAAAAAAGAAATCGACGTAATTGCTGCTGAAATGGCTGCTGAACGAGAAAAAGAAAAAGAGACACAAGAACAATAAAAAGAAGGTTGCCACAACATTTGTGAGCAACCTTCTTTTCTACGTAAAAAAGCTCGTCAGTTATATAACCGACGAGCTTTTACTTTGCACATTTTGGACAACGACCATATATTTCAAACTTATGCCCCGTTACTTCATAACCGGTAAAATCTTTATTCATAAAATCCATTGGACAGGAAGTAATCTCTTTCGTTCCCCCACAATCCAAACAAATAAAATGATGATGATGTTCCATAATAGAACAAGTAAAACGAAAATGTTTTTCACCATTTAATTCCGTTTGTTCTAAAACACCAATCTCAGCAAAAACTGTTAAGTTACGATAAATCGTATCAAAACTAAGCCCTGGATAATCGTCCTTCATATGCTCTAAAACGTCTTTCGCAGTTAAATAACGATTATGTGCTGCAAATAATCTGAGCATCTCTTCTCTTTTTCCAGTATGTTTGTATCCTTTTTCTTTCATTAGGCGTAAAGCTTCTGTTAGATTCATACCTATCCCTACTTTATGCAGTTTTTTTCTTCTTCCATAAAATCGCACCGATTAAAATAAGAACTGCTATCATAACAATTGTACCACCTGGCGCTAGATCAAGTTGATACGAAGCAAACATTCCACCAATTACTGCAATTTCACCAAATAAAATGGAAAAGAAAATTGTTTGTTTAAATCCTTTAGCAATACGAATACTTGCTGCAACTGGTAACGTCATTAATGATGATACAAGAAGAACCCCCACTACACGCATTGATACTGCAATGACAAGAGCAACTAATATAATGAAAATAAAGTGAATCCATTTCGCTCTTAAACCAGTTGATACTGCGTATTCCTCATCAAATGATAATAGAAACAGCTCTTTATATAATAAAATAATTGTCGCAACAACAACAATTGCTACAATCCCAATAATAATTAAATCTGTACTTGTTACAGCACTGACACTACCAAATAAATAACTAAATAAGTCTGTGTTAAATCCATTTGCAAGTGAAATGAAAATAACTCCAACCCCCATACCTGCCGAAAGGATAATTGGAATTGCTAATTCTTGATAGTGCTTATATACAGTTCGTAACTTTTCGATTAGTAGCGCTCCACCAATCGAGAAAATCATCCCCATATATAAGGGGTTTAAAAACCCACCTGTAAAAATGGTTTTTTCAAGTAATAAACTTGCTGCAATACCCGATAACGTCACGTGACTTAATGCATCCGCAATAAGAGATAAACGACGAATAACAACAAACACACCAATTAGCGGTGCAACAAGTCCAATTAAAATACCTGCGTATAAAGAATTACGTAAAAAGTCATATTGTAAAAAATCTTGTATCATTATATCCTCCCGTGATGCTCATGTTCGTGTTCTAAACGATGAACATGATGTCCATATAAGACGGACATTTCTGCATCTTCTAACTCTCGGAACTTCTCTACATTTCCATGGAAATGTAGATGTTGGTTTAGGCATGCAACATGTGTTACTTTTTCAGTAACAGCTCCCATATCATGAGTAACAAGAATTAATGTGATCCCGAGCCTTTTGTTTAAATCCTCTAATATTTCGTAAAAACTTTCCACATTTTTCACATCGATTCCAACAGTAGGCTCGTCCAAAATAAGCAATTCAGGATCACTAACGAGCGCACGAGCAATAAATACACGCTGTTGCTGTCCACCAGAAAGCTCTCCAATGTTACGACCTTGAAACTCACTCATCCCTACATCAGCAATTGCTTTTTCTACCTTTTTCTTATCCTCTTTTGTGAAAAAGCGAAAAAGCCCTTTTTTCGAAACAAGTCCCATTGACACAACTTCAGAAACAGTTGCTGGAAAACCAGAATTGAAACTATTTGCCTTTTGGGATACATAACCAACTTTGTTCCATTCCTTAAACTTCTTACTATCAACGCCAAACACGCGAATGCTTCCTTCTTTTGGCTTTAAAACACCTAATAAACACTTAAGTAAAGTTGATTTACCTGAACCATTCGGTCCCACTAAACCTAAAAAAGCTCCCTTCGGAACTTGCAAATTAATATTTTCTAACACATTCCGATCTTCGTATCGGAATGTTAAACCTTCAATTTCTAATATATTATTCATAGCATCTCACCTATTTTAATTCAGAATGATTCCGATTTATATCTATTTGAATTATAGTACAGCTTATTATAGTTGTAAACCAATCTGCCTAAAATATATCTATTTTTTCAAGAAACCTTACTATTATAACAAAAAGCAGAGAAAAATTCTCTGCTTTCGAAAAATATTCCTATAAACTTTTTAGTGAATAGCCGATTTAAACTTACCACCATTTGTCTCTTGCGTGCTCATAATCGTAACAAACGCATTTTCATCAATTTCATGCACAATTGATTTTAACTTCGTCACTTCTAGACGCGTTACAACTGCATAAATAACTTCTTTTTCTTTATCCGTGTAACCACCTTTCGCTACAAGCTTTGTAGTTCCACGGCCAAGACGATGCAAAATCGCGTTTGATACTTCCTCATATTGATCAGATACAATTAAAACCGCCTTCGTTTCATCTAGCCCTTGAATTACTGTATCGATCGTTTTAAATGCGATATAGTACGTCATAACAGAATACATCGCTTGTTCCACACCAAACACAAATGCTGCCCATGCAAAAATAAATAAGTTCACAAACATTACGAATTCACCAACAGAGAACGGTAATTTCTTCGTTAATAAAATCCCCATAATTTCAGTTCCATCTAGCGATCCACCATGACGAATTACAAGTCCTACACCAAGACCTAAAATAAGACCACCAAACACTGTCGCTAAAATAGGTTCTGTTGTAAATGGTGGTACCGCATGTAACGTTGACTCAATGAAAGCTAATGCTACAATACCAAATGTCGAAGATAACATAAATGTTTTTCCAATTTGCTTATAACCGGAATACATAAATGGGATATTGAGAACAACGACTAAAGTAGAAAAACTTAACCACCAAATGTTAGGAGTAAGATAATCTAATATAAGAGAAATACCAATAATTCCACCATCAATAATTTTATTTGGCATTAAAAATAGTTCAATTGCTACCGCCGCGCATGCTGCTCCAAAAATAATCATAACTAAACGATAAATGAGATGAATAACACTTTCTTTTCGATGTTGCTTTTGCTCCATAAGTCCTCCCTTTACTCTTTTTCTGTAGTTTTGTCCTTATATTATAACATACGCTTCTTTTCCTCATGAAAAAAGAAACTCCATACGAATATGTACAAGCTATATGCTCATATATTTCGATAGAAGAACGCGTGAAGGAGGATAATAAGATGAACCTCATTAAACAAATTGTTAATAAAAAATTAAATCATATTTCTACAAAAGAGTTATTAAAATATAGCAAAGAATATGAAGTTCCCATTACAGCCGCACAAGCTGATCAAATCGTTTTACTTATGAAGGGTAAAAATATTAATATTTACGATAACAACGAGCGACTAGAGCTCTTAAAACAAATCGCAAAAGTAACTTCCCCTGCCACTGCCCAACAAGTAAATACATTATTTCAGCAACTACTAAAATAAGGAGGGGATTTCCCCCTCCTTATTGCGCTTTAATTTTTTCAAGAAGCCCTTCATCAAAAGTGCCGTTTTTCAGCATTTCGATTTCCAATTTGTATGGCGGCTTCTTATCTTTTTTATCTTCCCCTACATACGGTGTTTCAAGAATTTTTGGTACATGCATTAACTGTGGATGATGTACAATGTGATGCAATGCTTTATACCCAATGTGACCAAATCCAATGTTTTCATGACGGTCTTTTCCTGCTCCGCGTATATTTTTACTATCATTAATATGAAGTACTTGTAAACGATCTATACCAACGATCTTATCAAATTCGTTTAATACGCCGTCAAAGTCATTTACAATATCATATCCTGCATCGTGCGTATGACATGTATCAAAGCATACAGATAGCTTTTCATTATATTTTACACCATCAATAATTTTTGCAATTTCTTCAAAGCTACGACCGCATTCTGTTCCCTTTCCTGCCATCGTCTCTAACGCAATGTTAACCGTCTGTTCTGGCGTTAATACTTCATTAAGCCCTTTAATAATTTGTTGAATACCAGCATCCGCTCCAGCACCAACGTGCGCTCCTGGGTGAAGAACAATTTGTTTCGCTACACCTAATGCCGATGTTCTTTCAATTTCCATGCGAAGAAAGTCTACGCCTAATTGGAATGTTTCTGGCTTCGTCGTATTCCCAACATTAATAATATACGGCGCATGGACGATAATTTCCTCAATTCCGTTCAGCTCCATATGTTTTCTTCCTGCTTCTATGTTCAATTCTTCAATTGGTTTTCTTCGTGTATTTTGCGGTGCACCTGTATAAATCATAAACGTTGTTGCACCGTATGAAACAGCCTCTTCACTTGCTGCTAATAACATTTTCTTACCACTCATGGAAACATGAGATCCAATCTTTAACATACAATCACCTCTTCAATATACAATAGATATAATGATAGCATAATTTGTAGAAATATGTAGTGAATTGTTTGTTCACAAAAGATGCACTACACAAATTTATATGACTATTTATACAGACTATACTTTTCATTTAAATTAGCTGGATTAAGTGAAACTTTAATCAATACTTTTCTATCCATATTGATTACACCTCCCACAAATAGCGGGATAAAAAAAAGATAAGGGAAACCCCTTATCTTTTTTTATTGCCATATTTTTTCTTCACTTTGTCACGTTCTGTTGCAAGTTTACGTTTATAGTTTGGTTTTACTTTTTTCGGTTTTTTAATAACTTTCGTTGCCATAACATCAAGTTCGTCATTTGGTTTTTTACGGCTCTTACGACGACGACGCTCACCTAAATCGGCCCACTCATCTCCGCGTAAATCTACATGCTTGAACTCAATATGACGTTGTTTTTCTAAACTATCTAACGCTTCTTCGTTTGCTGGATCATATATCGTCACTGCAATACCAGAATGCCCCGCACGTGCTGTTCTTCCAACGCGGTGAACGAAGAAATCTAAATCTGATGGTAGCTCATAGTTAATAACATGGCTAATCCCTTCAATATCAATACCACGTGCTGCTAAATCAGTCGCAACAATATATTGGAATTCAAGGTCACGAATTTGTTTCATCATTTTTTTACGATCACGTGGTGATAAATCCCCGTGAATTCGTCCAACTTTTAAGCCGCGTTCCATTAATCCATCAGCAACTTGGTCTGCCATCTTTTTCGTATTCGTGAAAACAACTGCTAAATACGGTTTAAATTGAAGTAGCATTTTATGCACTAAATCAATTTTATTACGATGTTTAGAAGGCACTAAATAGTGTTCAATGTTTCCAGCTGCAACTTGTTTTGGATTGATATGAATATGCTCTGGATTCTCCATATACTTCTTCAGAAACGGTTTTAGTTTTTGAGGAATTGTTGCAGAGAAAACTAACATTTGCAAGTTTTTAGGCATGCGTGCTGCAATTTTATCTACATCATGAATGAATCCCATATCAAGCATTAAGTCTGCTTCATCGACAATAATCGTATTTGCTTTATGAACAAATAATGCTTGCTCTTCTACTAAATCTTTAATACGTCCTGGTGTTCCAACTACGATATGAGGTTGTTTTTTCAACTTTTCAATTGAGCGTTGTTTATCAGTTCCACCAATTAAACAACGTGCTGTAATCATTTGGTCTTCCGCACAAAACTTTGTTAATTTCACGATTTCTTCGTAAATTTGTTGTGCTAACTCACGAGTAGGCGCTGTAATAACAAGTTGTACTTCTTCACGACTTGCATTAATTCTGTTTAATGTAGGAAGTAAGTATGCATGTGTTTTCCCAGAACCTGTTTGGGATTGTCCAATTACACTTACACCTTTTTTCACGACCGGGAAAATTTTCTGCTGAATTCCTGTCGGCTCTGTAAAGCGTAGTTCACGAACTGCATCTATTAAAAATGGTTTAAAATCATACTGTGTAAAAGTTTGTTGTGTCATAAGTTACACCTTCTTTCTAAAATTTCTACTGCGCGCACAAATCAGTCAAGTCTACATTATATCGAAATCTACAAGTAAAATCCATCTTTAGTTTAGGTTTTCACTTCAAAAACTAACCTTCTTCCCTTTTATTGCATATTGTATGTGTATATACCTAACTGAAGAAAGGAGGATTTCTCACATGTTTCCGAAATCCCCTACAAGGCAAATGTATCCGAATCCAGGGCAACAACCTTATACACCATATCCAATTCCACAACTACCACCAATGGCACAAAAAAAGAAAGGTTTTCTTGCTAAGCTTTTTAAAAAACACGATCCAACCGAGCCTTTTATGCAAATGGTTCCACCTTACCGACAAATGGAAGGGCAACCGATGATGCATCAGCAACCACCACCGCCACAATATCAACAGCAATATCAGCAGCAATACCACCAACAATATCAGCAGCAACATCCACAATATCAACCATACATGCAGCAACACCCTGAGCAAATGATACCGCTTCAAATGTATGAATCAAATGAAACGCGCGGCGGCGCAACTACAGCTGCGGCAACAGCAAGCAGTGGCATCGGCAGTTTCTTTTCGAACTTAATTTCAAATCCCACTAATATGATAAACAACATCGAAAAAGTATCCCAAGTCGTTCAATCTGTAGGTCCTGTCGTCGAACAGTATGGTCCTATTATGCGTAGTCTACCAAGCATTGTTAAAATCCTCACCTCTGGAAAAAGTACGGAAGAAAATCAAACGGAAAATGTAACAGAGCCAGTTGAGGTAGAAAGTCCGCCTCCTGCACCTCAAAAAAAGAAACGAAAACGAAAGAAAATAGTGATTGAACCTGTAATAGAAAAAGAGTTACCGAAAGAACCAGTTCAACAAACAGCAACAAAACCAAAACTATATGTGTAACAATCCTTTGTTTTCTATCCACTCCTCCTTTATAATGTAAAAGACTATGCACAAAAGTATCCCTTGTTTAGAAGGAGAGGATTACTCATATGAAAATTGTTAAAATTTCCCCTCGTGGTTATTGCTACGGTGTTGTCGATGCAATGGTAATTGCACGTAATGCTGCATTAGATAAATCATTGCCGAGACCCATTTATATTTTAGGTATGATTGTTCACAATAAACATGTTACAGACGCTTTTGAAGAAGATGGAATCATCACATTAGACGGTCCAAGTCGCTTAGAAATTTTAGATAAAATTGATTCTGGTACTGTTATTTTCACAGCACACGGTGTTTCTCCAGAAGTTAAACAACGCGCAAAAGAAAAAGGTTTAACAACAATCGATGCCACTTGCCCAGATGTTACCAAGACGCATGACCTTATCGAAGCTAAGAAAGCGGAAGGGTATCATGTCATTTATATCGGTAAAAAAAATCATCCAGAGCCAGAAGGCGCAGTTGGTATTGCACCTGACATCGTTCACCTTATCGAAAGAGCCGATGATTTAAAAACATTAGAAATCCCAACAGATAAAATTTTAGTAACAAATCAAACAACGATGAGTCAATGGGATGTTCAACATTTAATGGAGGACATTCAAAAAAAATTCCCAACAGCAGAATTCCATAAAGAAATTTGTTTAGCTACTCAAGTTCGCCAAGAAGCTGTCGCTAAACAAGCTGATGTTGCAGACTTAACAATTGTTGTTGGTGATCCGAAAAGTAACAATTCAAATCGCTTAGCACAAGTATCACAAGAAATCGCGGGTACAAAAGCATATCGAGTTGCTGATGTAAGCGAAATTCAATTAGAGTGGCTACAAGGTGTAGAAAACGTAGCTGTTACAGCAGGTGCTTCTACTCCAACGCCAATTACGAAAGAAGTTATCGCTTTCTTAGAGCAATATGACCCAATGAATCCCGCTACATGGGAAAGAGTTCGAAAAGTACCGTTACAAAAAATATTACCTCGCGTGAAAGTGAAAAAAGAACAATAATAAAAACCGTTGCTTACATGAGCAACGGTTTTTATTTTTCTTATACAAATATAAATGGATCTGTATGTAACTGCGAAGCATGAATGTGTACATTGAGTTTCTTTGCATCCACTTTTTCTTGTAATTGCTTTTGCACACCTTGTTTCATTACTTTTTCAACATTATGTCCCGGGTCAACTATATTTAAACCGAGCATCATCGCATCATGAGCAACATGATAGTACATGTCACCAGTTACATATACATCTGCTCCTTTAAATTTCGCTTGGTTTATATATTTATTACCATCTCCACCAAGTACAGCTACTTTACGCACTTTATCATCTAACTTACCGACAACTCTTGCGCCCTTCACGTCTAATGATTGTTTCACATGTTCTGCAAATTGGCCAAGCGTCATTTCTTCTTGTAAGTATCCTATTTTTCCTAGGCCTAACGTTTCACCTTTATTATCAAGCGGATACACATCGTACGCTACTTCTTCATAAGGGTGCGCCGTTACCATTGCTTTAATCACTTTCCGCTGTAAGGAAGCTGGAATAATCGTTTCGATTCGCACTTCTTCTACACGTTCTAACTGTCCAGTTTCCCCGATATAAGGATTTGTCCCCTCTTGAGGTACAAATGTGCCTGTACCCTCGCTACTAAACGTACAGTGGCTATAATTGCCGATATGACCAGCACCTGCGTCTCCTAATGCTTTCCTTACTTCTTCTGCATGAGTGACTGGCACAAACACAACAACTTTTTTCATTTCTTCTGCATATGTCGGTGCTAGAACTTCTGTATTTTGCAATCCTAACGCCTCAGCAAGTAAATCGTTTACCCCGCCCTTAGCAACATCCACATTTGTATGCGCTGCATAGATTGCAATATCATTTTTAATACACTTTTCAATAATTTTCCCATACACCTTATCTGTATGAATCGCTTTTAACGGGTTAAAAATTAAAGGATGATGAGCAATAATGACATTTGCCCCTAATTGAATTGCTTCATCCACAACTTCTTCCGTTACATCTAGCGCAATCAATACGTGCTGCACGGGTTTATTAAGCGCTCCAATCTGCAGACCAATCTTATCTCCTTCCATCGCCAAATGCTTCGGATACATACTTTCAAATAAAGAAATAATTTCATGGCCATTTGGAATTTTACTCATGATAAAACCTCCCCTATCATTTTCATTTTCGCTTCTACTTCCCCACGCTTCGCTTTTGTTTCTTCAGAATCAGCCGCACGTTCTAACTGTTTTAAAATATTTTGGAAGTTTTTTAATTCTCCTTCCCATTTTTCTACGAAAGCTTCACTTTTTTCTGTTATTAAAAATGGTCCCATAAACAATTCAGCTTGTTTATTTTCAGAGTAAGGCGCTGCAACATTTCCGCGCTCCCCTACTAAAATTTCGTAAATTTTCCCATCTTCTTTTACGATTTTTTCATGGATAAGCTCCCAACCATTCTCAATAAACCATTCACGAATATGATGCGCTGCAATATTAGGCTGTAAAATTAAACGCGTTACACCTTCTAATTTTTCTTTACCACTTTCTAAAATGTCACGAATTAACGCTCCGCCCATTCCGGCAACCGTAATTACATCTACTTCTCCTGGTGCGATAACCGCTAATCCATTCCCTTTACGTACATCTACTTTATCTTGTAAACCACTTTCAGCTACAGTTGCTTGCGCAGAGCGAAATGGTCCATCTACAACCTCTCCTGCAACTGCTTTTGTAGCAATATTATTTATAATTGTATAACACGGTAAATACGCATGATCCGATCCAATATCAGCAACTGTAGATCCTACTGGTATTTCACGTACAACTTCTTCTAATCGTTTTGAAAGCTTTACTTCATTCATGTATTTCCATTACTCCTTCTCTTGTCAGTCTGTCTCCATGATAATGAATTTATAGTAGTTGTTGCAAGCCCATAACAACAATTCACCGCTCTATCATTCATCGTATTTTAGAAAATATAGAAAAACAAGCCCTTTGCATAAGCAAAAGGCTTGTCATACGGAACTTTATTTTTTCTTCGATAACCAATCAGCTACTTTAGCGGCTTGATCAGCTGGAACTATATTGGCAGGCATATTGCCTTTTCCTTTCGAAAGAATTTCTTTAATTTCATCCTTTGAAAGTTTCCCACCAATTTTTTGTAAGTTAGGTCCAACTGCCCCTTGTAACTGATCACCATGGCAGCTCGTACAGCTTTGCTTCACAATATCTTCTGGTTTTGATGCCGTTTGTGCTGGCTTCCCGCCATTTTTTGCATCAGCTAACTCTTTAGATTTATTTAGCCCCTGAAATGAAAATACAAACATAACGATAATACCCAATGCTGCAATAAGAGCGAACGGAATCAGCGGATTACGTTTCATATCTCTTCTCCCCCCTCTATACCCCTAAATAGTTAGATGATTCAGTCATTTATATTGTACTTGAAAACGCTCTATCAGAAAAGAGCAAACTACTACTTGTTAAAAATATTCCATAAATTCAGTTTATTGTTTTTTATTGTCATATCGCTTATTATTTCGATAATTATTAACGTTTCTCATCATATTTTTCGCTTTTCTACATATATTTTTGTATATAATAAACAAAATTAATCGAAAAATCGAAAAATGAGCATTTGCAAATCAAAAGACAATTCTGTAAAATAAATTACAAGAAATTGTAATCGTTGCCCATAGCTAAATTTTAACAAAAATTAACAAAATAAAAAAGTTTACTTCACAAAAGTGAAGTAAACTTAAAAAATAACCTATTCTAAGAAATCCTTAAGACGCTTACTACGGCTTGGATGTCTTAATTTGCGAAGTGCTTTTGCTTCAATTTGACGAATACGCTCTCTCGTTACGCCGAATACTTTCCCAACTTCTTCAAGCGTACGAGTTCGTCCATCATCTAAACCGAAACGAAGACGTAGAACATTTTCTTCACGATCTGTTAGTGTATCTAACACATCTTCTAATTGTTCTTTTAGCAATTCATAGGCTGCATGGTCCGCAGGCGATGTTGCTTCTTGGTCTTCAATAAAGTCACCTAAATGGGAGTCATCTTCTTCACCAATTGGTGTTTCAAGAGAAACTGGCTCCTGTGCAATTTTTAAGATTTCACGTACTTTTTCTGGAGCAAGATCCATTTCCTCACCAATCTCTTCAGGAGATGGTTCGCGACCTAAATCTTGTAATAATTGACGTTGTACACGAATTAACTTATTAATCGTTTCAACCATATGAACTGGAATACGAATTGTTCGCGCTTGGTCTGCAATGGCACGTGTAATAGCTTGGCGAATCCACCAAGTTGCATACGTACTAAATTTGAAACCTTTACGATAATCGAACTTTTCAACAGCTTTAATTAGACCCATATTACCTTCTTGAATTAAGTCTAAGAAAAGCATACCACGGCCTACATAGCGCTTTGCAATACTTACTACAAGACGTAAGTTTGCTTCTGCAAGACGACGTTTCGCTTCTTCATCGCCTTCTTCAATACGCGTTGCAAGTCGAATTTCTTCTTCTGCAGATAGTAAGTCTACACGACCAATTTCTTTTAAATACATACGAACAGGATCGTTGATTTTAACCCCAGGTGGTACACTTAAATCATTGAGGTCAAACTCTTCTTCTGTTTTTGTAATTTGGCGATTATTAGGGCCTTCTTCGTTGTCATTATCACCAACTAAATCAATGCCTTGTTCACCTAAATATTCATAGTATTCATCCATTTGATCGGATTCAATTTCAAATCCATTCATGCGTTCTGCAATCTCTTCATATGTAAGAACGCCACGTTTTTTTCCGAGCTCAGTGAGTTGTTCTTTCACTTGCTCAAGGGTCATTTCAGTTTCAATTTGTTTAGAACGAGCTGGTTTGTCAGCCATCTGTTCCCCTCCTTACGCGAGATACAAACATTCATTATACTAAAACTTTATCAAAAAAGCTATTTTCTCGCTTTTTGATTTTGTAAATATGCTACATAATATTTAGCAGCCTCTACAGGATCTGTTTTTTCCATTTGTTTCACTTTAAAGATAATTTCCATCTTTTCAAGTTTTTCCTGATGCCGTCTAAGCGTCTCCAAATGGCCTTGCAACACTTCTTCTGTGTATTCTGGATTAATAAATTCATCCGTCGAAATATCAGTGATAATATTTTTCAACTTTTCATCAGAGAGCCAACTTAAAAATGTTCCAACTGAAGGTTCATTTCCCTTTTCATAATATGCGTATAGTTCATATAAAATCCCTTTATGTTCTTCTGTATGAAAATCTTCTATATGGGATTCCATACGAACAGCTACTTCTGCACTTTGCAACATATGGTAAATAATTTCTCTTTCCGCTCTTTCAAAACCTGTTAACTTCGGTTTTGTTTGAACGACTTGAGACGGTTTAGCAACCTGCTTTATTTGTTTTTGCTGTACCTTTTGTTCTTTGCGATATTGGTGCAATTGGTTCAAAAGTGTTTCCATTGAATACGAAAATTCTTGCGATAATGACTTCAAATATGACTCTGCCTGCATCGCATCTTGTAACAACGATAACTCTTTTAAAACACTCTTCACATATTCTTCTTTGCCAGACTCATCTTGCAAATTTTTCCCTAAACGCAAATAATTTATTTTAAAACCAACAAAACTCACACTTGATTTCACAAGATTTTCAAAAGCAGTAGTCCCATATTGTTGCACATATTCATCAGGATCAAGCTTATCTGGCAAGGATGTGACTTTCACTTGGCAACCAACTTTTAGCAATAATTGCCCTGCTTTCATCGTCGCTTCTCGCCCTGCTTTATCACCATCATAGCAAAGAACAACAGTTTCAACGTTACGTCGCAGAAGTTTTGCTTGTTCTTCAGTTAAAGCTGTTCCCATTGTCGCAACAGCTTCTTCCACACCACTTTTTACCGCAGCTAGTACATCGGCATATCCTTCGAAAAGAACCACTTGCCCACGCTTTCTAATAAACGGTCTTGCTTGGTGGAAGTTATACAACAATTTACTTTTGTGAAAAATCGGTGTTTCAGGGCTATTTAAATATTTCGGAGTGTCATCTCCTAACGCCCTTCCACTAAACGCTATCACCTTACCTTGTAACGTATAGATCGGGAACATAACTCTTCCACGGAAGCGATCATAATGACTACCATCCTTCTCACTTCTTATTAGAAGGCCAGCTTGTTCCATACTAGACAGCGATAAACCTCTTTTTTGTAAAATTTTCGTCGCTGCATCCCAAGCAGGTGATGCATAACCAATTTCAAACTTCTCAATCATCTCTTTCGTAATACCACGGTTTAATAAATATGAAAGTGCTTCATTTCCCTCTTCCGTATTTACTAATAAATGATGATAATACTTTTTCAATAATTCATGAGCTTGTTGCATGATGACAGTGTCATCAGATATGTCTTCTTGTTGTCCTTGCCCTGATGTATACTCTGCAACCGCAATTCCATTTCTTTCGCCTAGCTTTTGAACAGCCTCGGTAAAAGCCAGTCCTTCCATTTTCATTAGAAAGGAAAATACATTTCCACCTTCTCCACATCCGAAGCAATGAAAAATTTGCTTATCAGATGAAACAGAGAATGAAGGAGAATTCTCACCATGAAATGGACAAAGGCCGAAATAGTTACGCCCCTGTTTTCTAAGTTGAACGTATTCACCAATGACTTCTACAATATCGGATGATGTCCGAATCTGTTCAACAACTTCTTCGGGAATTCTGTTCCCCATAACTCCATCTCCGTGTCGTATTTTGTATTCGATATAAATTAAAAAATTCCTTTATAATTCGACAATATTTTTCTAAACTTGTTAGAAAGTGTTGCCGATTACATTGTATAAACGATTTTGAACCTTTCCTATAGGTCCTTTATCTGCATAAATCGCATATACATACTTGCTATATAAAATTGTATACATTCGCTCATCTGTTACAAATGTATCTCTTAGAAACAATACATATACACCTTTTTATAAGAAGAGTAGCAAGCCACATATACTGTTTGATCTTGAGATTTGTAACTTTTTCATGTTGATCCATATAACGATCAACTCCATTTTGTTCAGTATCTACAAAGATCCAATTGCCTTGCTATTTCCTTAAAGGATGAGCATATGATGCGACAAACAAAATTCCGACATGAAATTCCGCTCCAACTTGCACAATTTCAGCCTTCACGGGATATACATCTACACCAACTAATATGTTGTTGATGCTTTGCATATTTCTGTATTCTACATCCCTTCTGCGAATCCTTCCATAATGTGCGTTTTCTTGTATAGATTTTGTCGATTTAACGTAATTACATGTCTTTTTCGTAAATCCTATCCCTAGTTTATTCTGAAAAATTAAAGTCTAAACGTAAAATATAGGTTTTTATCACAATTTTTTATTATAATATATTTTCTTCAACTACGCTACATATCCCTTTATTTTTTCATCTTACATTTCAGGATGACAAACTCACACCTTGAATATACTAAAAGACAAAGGAGTATAAGTATAACCATTACACTACAATCTATTACAAAATCCATAGGTATCATATTTCACACGAGCGAAAAAAGCACATTCACCTTTGGTAAATGTGCTAAAACATTTTTTGGTTTTGCACTGCATTCACAATAATATTTGCTGTTTCTTCAATCGCTTTATTCGATACATCGATTACTTGGCAATTTATTTTACTAATTACTTCCTCAAAATGATTAATTTCTTCTTGAATACGATTAATATTTGCATATGTTGCTCCATCACTTAATCCAAGTGATTTTAATCGTTCTTTTCGAATATGATTTAACTTATCTGGCGTAATTTTCAAACCGAAACATTTTTCTTTTGCCACTTGATATAGTTCTTCAGGTGGGTCAACTTCTGGCACGAGTGGTACATTCGCAACTTTCAAGCGTTTGTTATGAGCTAAATATTGGGAAAGTGGTGTTTTTGATGTACGCGAAACACCAATCAACACGATATCCGCTTTTAAAATACCTCGTGCATCTCTGCCGTCATCATACTTCACAGCAAACTCAATCGCTTCAATCTTTTTAAAGTATTCTTCATCTAACCTACGGACAACGCCTGGCTCATATCTCGGCACTTGCCCCGTAATTTCTTCTATTTGATCAATAAGAGGGCCGATAATATCGTATGCCTCTACCCCTTCTTTTGCAGCCTCTGTTACTAAATATTTGCGCATATCAGGCTTAACTAACGTAAAACATATAAGTGCTTGATTACTCTTAGCAATCGAAATCACTTCTTTTAGTGTCCCTGTATCTTCTACATATGGTACACGTCTAATATCAGGAGCAAACGGGAATTGCCCCATTGCTGCTCGAACAACCAAATCAGCCGTTTCCCCTACAGAGTCAGATACGACATATACGATTTTATTATCCATTACATTACCTCACTTTAAACAAATTACACTTATTCGTTATTTACTAAATTTACAAACGCACGTGTAATATTTGTTTTTGTAATTCGCCCAATCACTTCTAAACCTTGTTTCGTATCTTTTACAACTGGCATTGCATCAATCTGTCTTTCTATTAATTCCATCGCAATATCATATAAAGAATCCTCTCTACGACACATCGCAATGTTTGGCATCCTTGTCATGATAATATTAACCGGAAGAGAGGTTAAATCCTGCTTTCCTAAGCTCGCTCTTAATAAATCTTTACGAGACACAACACCAACTAATAGAGTCATCTGATCTACAACGAACAATGTACCAACGTCCTCTAAAAACATCGTACAAATTGCATCGTATACGGAAACATTTTTATCAATTACAACCGGTCTAGATTGATAATCTTGTACTTTAATTTTCTTAACAGCTTCAGATAATAGCTGCCCCCCAGTTTTACCCGTATAAAAATAACCTACGCGTGGACGTGCTTCTAAATAACCAGCCATCGTTAAAATTGCTAAGTCTGGTCTTAGCGTCGCACGTGTTAGACCCAATTGCGCTGCAATTGATTCCCCTGTAATAGGACCGTGATCTTTTACAATCTGAATGATATGTTCTTGCCGTTTATTCAGCTCTATGATAATCACCACCTTTAATGCACAACGAAAAAAGTTATACTATCTCTTAAATATTATATACTAAATATGCTATTCGAAAAAGAAAGTATGTAAAAAGGACCGTATACGGCCCAAAATTATATTTGAAACTTATCAAGTTGTTCTAAAAAACGTCTTGATTTCAAATAAATTCCGCAATATTCATCATAATATGTATTCAATACTAAACGCATTTGTTTTTTTGTGCTATCCTTTACCGATACATTTCCGAGCCTATGTAAATCGAAATGGAAGAAAAGACGTAATAATTTATGAACAGCTTCTCCTACCGGTATACGATACGGGTCTTGCTCTGCATGACGTGAGCACAGAAAACCGCCTTCCCTAACGGAGAAGGCGACAAAGTCTGTTTCTTGATGACAAATCGCACATGTATCAAAGTACGGGCGCATCCCTAATACCGGAAGCATTTTCGTTTGATAAATTAATGATAATACTTCTGGATCAACACCCTCACACATATAATGCAACGTTTGATATAACATTTCAAATAAATACGGATTATGTTTTTTATCTTCTGTTGCTTTATCAGTTAATTCAACAATAAATGATGCATAAGCAGTTAAAAATATATCCTCGCGAATTTCTTTCATAGTTGAAATAATCTCGCCTTGTTGCAATGTTCCAAGCCCAGATCCCATTTGAATAAGAAACTGGCCATGTGTCATTAATTGCGACACAGATGCTAATCGGCTTTTCGGTTTTTTTGCCCCTCTTGCCATTGCACTTACCTTACCAAGTTCTCTTGAGAATATTGTAACAATCTTGTTCGTTTCTCCGTAATCTGTCGTACGGATAACGATGCCTTCAACTTTTTGAAACATGTTCGTCACCATCCAAGGTTTGAACAAAACGGGTCAAGAAATTGGAGAGTCTAGATGCGCTAGCTCCTCTTCATGTTGATCCATCTCATCGTTTACGTCTTTTTCCATTTCTTTCAAAAGCAAGTACGTTTCAATGCTTCCTGTTTTGGAGAAAAACTTCCAGGTAAAATCTAGCATAAGAATCCACCTTTCTCAATAAGCGTAGCCTATAAACCAATTTCCTTTGTTGTTATTAAATTGACCCATTTTGTCCATTTTCATGTGAGAAAAATTTTTCCTAATTTATCAAAGTTCATAAAAACCAATAATCAGTGGATGAACCAACCATCCACTGATTACAGCTTGACTCTATTTTAGTACTCATCCTCGCGGAAACCTAGGTCACGAAGCTGAGACATTTTATTACGCCAATCTTTTTGCACTTTTACCCATACTTCTAAAAATACTTTAGAACCAAGTAGCGCTTCAATATCAAAACGAGCTCGCTTACCAACTTCTTTTAACATTTTCCCTTGTTTTCCGATGATGATTCCTTTTTGTGATGCACGTTCAACAACAATCGTTGCATTTATATAAACTGCCCCGCCCTCACGCTTTTGAATCGCATCGATAACAACAGCCACAGAATGCGGCACTTCTTCACGTGTTAAATGTAGTACTTTCTCACGAATAAGCTCTGCAATAATAAATCTCTCCGGATGATCCGTTACTTGATTATCTGGATAGTATTGTGGTCCTTCTGGTAAATACTTTTTAATTGTTCCAATTAAAGCGTCCACATTATTACCGTCTAACGCAGAAATTGGTACAATCTCTGCAAACTCATGTAGTTTACGATATTGATCAATTAACTCTAGTAATTGCTCTGGATGAAGTTGGTCAATTTTATTAATTACTAAAAATACTGGTTGTTTCGTTTCTTTTAACTTCTCGATGATGAATTCTTCACCACGACCAAAGCCTTCGACAGCATTAACCATAAACAGAACGATATCAACTTCTTTTAATGTCGTTTGCGCCATCTTCACCATGAAGTCGCCTAGTTTATGTTTAGGTTTATGTATTCCTGGTGTATCAATGAAAATAACTTGTGCATCATTTTCTGTATATACACCTTGAATTTTATTACGAGTCGTTTGTGGCTTATCACTCATAATAGCAATTTTCTGGCCGATAATACGATTTAAAAATGTAGATTTCCCAACATTCGGTCTGCCAATAATAGAGACAAAACCTGATTTATAACCTTTTCTATTCATGTAAATCCTCCGCTAAAAATGCTCCTGGTAACAACTCTCCGACTGTCGTCTCTTGAACGTCACCATGTAAATTTGTTAAGTATACTTTCGTATCCTGTTTACATAATTCTACCATAACTTGTCGACATGCTCCACAAGGAGGTACTGGGCGCTTTGTATCTGCTACAACCGCAATGGCTACAAATTCTTTATCTCCTTCAGAAACCGCCTTAAATAAAGCTGTTCTTTCAGCACAATTACATAAGCCATATGATGCATTCTCAACATTACATCCACGATATACTTTTCCATCGCGCGTTAATAGTGCTGCACCTACTTGAAATTTAGAATATGGTACGTACGCTTGTTTACGCGCTTCGATTGCTTCTAGAATTAATTGTTTACTATTCATATTCCCGCATCCTTCCTGTTCACAGCTATGAAGAGGTACACTCTCTCATTAAAGCCCCTTACGGCACTTCCAAAGCTTAATAAAAGCTTCGGAATGCAACTATACCATATACGGTAAAAAGATAATAGCACCAATTATAACAGCTATAATTGCAAACAATAAAACCGCTCCTGCCGCAACATCCTTTGCAATTTTTGCAAATGGATGAATATCGGCAGTCGCTAAATCTACTGTTTTTTCCACAGCCGTATTTACCATTTCTAAACTCATTACACTCCCTATTACAATAAGTAATATCATCCACTCTGTTCTCGTAATATGGAAATAAAAGCCGCAGCATATAACAATGACTGCGGCTAAATAATGGATTTTCATATTTCGCTCATGACGAAAACAAAAGAATATACCAGCTATAGCATATCCAAAACTATCTATAAGTTTTCCTTTTTTCATCGTCCTAATCCAAAAGCTTCTAAAATTTCTTTTTGTCTTCCGAACATTTCTTTTTCATCTTCTTCTGTCATGTGATCATAACCAAGTAAATGTAAAAAGCCATGTAATGCCAAAAATCCAAGTTCACGATCGAAAGAATGTCCGTACTCTTCAGCTTGCTCTTTCGCCCTTGGAATAGAGATAATAAGATCACCTAACATGCGTGGCATCTCTGCACCAACAATCTCCATTTCTCCTTCTCCCATTTCTTCCATCGCAAAGGATATTACATCTGTAGGTTGATCTTTATCTCGGTAATCACGATTAATTTCTCTAATGCGCTCATTATCTACAAATGTCACCGATACCTCCGCACCATCCTCGATATTTTCCATTTGAGCTGCTTTTTCTAACACTTCACGAATTAAACTCATATACGCTTCTTTTACTTCTTCTGTTTCATCAATAAAATCAATTAACAAACTCATTCTTTCTCCTTTTCTTCCGGAAGTTCCGGATATGTAATACGCGAATGGAAAATACCATTTAACGTTTCACACAACGTTTTTCCAACGATTTGTAGTTCCTTAAACGTCAAATCACATTCACTAAATTGACCGTCTTGTAGTCGATCTTTAATAATACTTTGCACCAAATTATTAATTTGTTCTGGCGTTGGGTGATTCATAGAACGTACCGCAGCTTCTACACTATCAGCAATACCAACAATTGCCGATTCTTTCGAAGTTGCTTTTGAACCTGGATAACGGAACATCTCTTCTGTATATTTTTCTTTATCTTCTTTAATAGCTTTATAATAAAAATATTTCAGTAACGTTGTACCGTGATGTTGCCCAGCGATATCAATAATTTCTTGTGGAATATGATATTCTTCGAGCATTCTTACTCCATCCGTTACGTGAGCAATTATAATATCTTTACTCGTTACAGGATCTAATTTATCATGCGGGTTTTCAATTCCCATTTGGTTTTCAATAAAAAATTGCGGTTGTACTGTTTTTCCTACATCATGATAATATGCCCCTACACGCGCTAATACACCATTTGCCCCGACTGCTTCACAAGCAGCCTCAGAAAGATTCGCTACCATTACACTATGATGATATGTCCCTGGCGCTTCTAACAAAATTCTGCGTAAAAGCGGATGGTTTGGACTTGATAGTTCCATAAGCTTCATGCTTGATACGATTCCAAGTCCACTTTCTAAATATGGTAAAATCCCCATAGCCAAAACGGATGATATAATCCCTGAAAGTGAAGCCATTAATAATTGCGTACCAATTTCAAGAGGCGAAAAATTCCCATTACGTAATAATAAGAGCGCCGCCAATACGACTACATTTAATACAGAAACGAGTATACCAGCTTGTAAAATCATTGTACGACGATTTTTTTCTCGCAAGAAAATACTAACCGATAATGAACTTAACAATACGTAAATCCCTACACTATAATTTAATGTACTCGTTACTCCTTCATTAAACATAATACTTCCGCATACAGAAAAAATCATACTCGTTAAAAAGACAAATCGATCACCAATCATTAGTTTTACAAGTATTGTTCCCATCGCAACTGGGACAACATATGCAATCCCCGCGTATTCAAGTTTTTGAAACAAACTAATGATTTTCATTAAGACGATTGTGATAGACAAAATTGTAATATACGCTAAAACATACGGTCTATCTTCTCTTTTTCTCTTTAAAAATAATTCAAATTGTTTATGCATAAAGTATAGTAACACACCAATGAGTACCGCTAATCCAACATAAGGTTGAAAGCCGTTCCCTTTTTCTAACAAACCAACTAATTTCAACTGATTATACACATCACTTGAAATTGTTTCACCTTCTCTAACAAGAACTTGTCCTTGAAGAATATAAACAGGTGGAACTAAATCTTCCTCTGCTTTTCTCTTCTCTTTCGTTAAGATCGGGTCATAAAAATAGTTTGCTGAAATTGCATATCTTCCTAGCGCCTTAATTGACTCTTTTAAACCATTATCAACATTAACACTATTCATCTCACTTACATATCGTTCTTTCGCATCTTTCAATTCGTCCATTTTAATATGCTCAGTCATGATACTATTAATCGCTGTGACCGCAGCATCTTTCGCTAATACTAATTGGCTCGAATCTGCATTAATCAAACTTAGTAAGTTTGAATCAGATAATTCTTTCGTTAAGTCAGCGGGTAGTTTCTTTTTTAACTTCTCCACTTTCTCAGCATCAGTCATCTTTTTTTGATCATCCGGTCCAACAGCTTTAATCTCTTGCACCACTTCATCCACTTTAGCAAAGACGTCATTCACAATATCAACTTTGTTTTGTTTATACTCACTTTTATATGTATATTGATCTTCAACTTTTGTAGCGGCTTCTTTTTTCTTTTTATCCGTTGTAACTTTATCTTCAATTTTTATAGGAGAATGGATTGTCTTTTTCGCAATAGAATACATATTAACATCTAATTGCTCTGGTTTTACATTATTCATAAGCGCAAAAAACAGCACTGCTCCTAATACAACGTAAGAAATCCAACTTAGTTTTTTCGAATGTTGTAAATTACGAAACCACTTAGAAATTTCTTGAGATCTTGACATGATTTCAATACCTTCTCCTCTCCAGAAATAAAGTGAAACTATTTATAGCTTTCATTTCTTCTACCAAACGATACTTTGAGGCAACATTTTATACACTAGTACCTATAGTTTATTTTCCTTATCTTTCATGATAGTAAAAAATATGACGTTCGCCAACCTTATCATACAAAAAGAAATGATCCTGACAAATAGGATCATTCCATTTTATCATATGCCTCAATAATACGTTGCACCAATGGATGTCTCACAACGTCCGTTTGTTCTAATGTAATAAATGACAGACCTGATACACCAGATAAAATATTAGCAGCTATAGATAGCCCTGATTTTACCCCTTTTGGCAAGTCTACTTGTGAAGGGTCCCCTGTAATAACCATTTTAGAACTAAAACCTAATCTTGTTAAAAACATTTTTATTTGAGCACCCGTTGTATTTTGAGCCTCATCTAAAATAACAAATGAATCATCAAGCGTACGCCCCCTCATATAAGCAAGCGGCGCGATTTCAATTACTCCTCGCTCCATCATACGCTGCGTATATTCTTGTCCAAGAATATCATGTAAGGCATCATATAATGGGCGTAAGTATGGATCTACCTTCTCTTTCAAATCCCCTGGTAAAAAACCTAAATTTTCTCCAGCTTCTACAGCAGGTCTTGTTAAAATAATTTTCTTTACATACCCTTGTTTTAAAGCCCTCACAGCCATTACTACAGCTAAGTATGTTTTTCCAGTTCCTGCAGGCCCTATCCCAAAGACAATATCATTCTTCTTCATCGCATGAATATATCGTCTTTGCCCCATTGTTTTTACACGAATGGATTTACCTTTTGCAGTCTTGAAAATTTCTTCTTCATATAACTCTTCAAATTGAGCAATTTTCCCTTGTTGTGCAAGCTGAATTGCATACGCAACATCTCTCTCTGAAATTGATATACTTTTACGAATTACAACAAGTAATTGCTGTAAGATTTTTTCTACGAGTGTCACCGTTTCAACTGCCCCAGATACATGAACAGTTTCTCCTCTAGTTACGATCGATACATTCAGTTCTCGTTCAATTACTTTTAAATGTGCATCATTGACTCCAAAAAGAGCGATTGCTTCGTTAGTATTTTCCAATTGTTGGTTCATTTCTACTAATTGTTCTGCCATTACTCAGTCTCCTTGAATATCGGATTCGGATATTGGTTGTGGCTCTGCAATATTTTCAACCACAGTATAATGCAATGTGACCTTTAGTTGACCCGCCTCAACCTCTTTACTCAAAATCTTATCACTTACAATCATAGCATGTTCATCCAATTTTTTCTTTAGTTCTTTTTCGGCCATCTCTTTCGCTACTTTCAGCGCTTGCTTTTCTGTATATTCTCGATTCGCTTCTTCCTCTTCTCTCACAACATCTTTTTCATATGCAATCGGCAGTGTAAAACCAAATAATTTCACATCATGCTTTACACTTTCAGTACGAGAGCGTTTATACTTATCATGCTGAAATCCCCATATTTTTATTTTCGTATCCCCAAATTTAAGAAAATGTTCATTGTATACATTACCAGTATACACTTGGAATTGCGTCTTTAACGGGACATCCACCTTAGATGTATACCACGTTTCTCCATACACAATACCTTTCGCTGAAACAATCGTCGGACTTTCCTCATTACCATATATTCCTGATACGAGAATTTGCCCTTTTTCTACATGATCATTTTTCAGTACAACCGGCTTTCCAACTTCTACGAACGTCTTTGTAATAATCGCTTCTTTTTTTGCTACTAAATTTTGCGGCCTTTGTTCCTTTTCTTTCTTCGGTTCGTTTTTTTCAACAATTTTAAAATGATACGTCGTTCCTCTTACTTCTAGTCCCGCCCAAGTAATGGCATTAATATTATCTGTCAAATGGCGTTGTACATCTTCTACATTCGGCATTTGAAATTGTAGTTTCCCTTTTTTAATACCCATTTTATCCAATTCTTTCATCAATATATATTCCGTTTCAGGTTTTGCTCCTGTAATTTCAATTTTCCAAACCATATTTGACATTGCAATTACACCAAAAAAGAAAATTAAAAAACCAATTAAAAATCCACTATTTTTAATTAAACGCTTATTCCAAAAAGGAAAACCATAACGTCCAATAAAATATAATTTACATTCATTTTTTCTATAAATTGGTTTTATTTTTTTCACATCGCGTAACAACATACAAAAAACTAACGTTTCATCAGCTATCTTTTTAACATCCCAAACTAATAAATTCCTCCGTACACATTCATTAACAAACCGTTCCGCTCCTCTACCTTCAATTCGCACTTTTACATATCCAAGCCACTTTATAAACCATTTATTTTTCATTTACCACCTTCACTACCTTTCTAAAAGTAGATATACTACTTTTTATTTGAAACATTAAAATAGCTCGTACTAAAATGAAACCGAGTAAAACTGTAATCAGTCTCTATCAACGGAACTTTTACAGGATAAAGAAGAAAAACTTCACAAATGGAAGTTTCACTTCAATCACCTTTTTTTTCATTTTCTAAAAATGTTACTTGCTCAATTATCCCTTCGAGCAAAAGCTCTTCTGGAAGAATCGTTTTAATAACAAAGGATTGTCCTTTAATTAATAATTGACCGTGTTTTAAAAGTAATCGCACTTCTTTATCTGAAAACACTAATAACCCCCGATGATTTTCTATATAAATATGTATTTGCCCAACAAGAGTAATCCGAGGTAGATCCATTAATACATCCACTGGTAGGTCTACTTGTTTTGTCAACCAATTTTTCATTTGTTCTAATTTCTTCATCTCGAAAGACCCCCTCTCATCCCATATATATGTATTTCTTCACAAGTGCCTATCGTGTTATAACGTCTTCACTAACATAACTATATTCTGTAAGAGTTCATATCATGTTAATTAAAACAGTCGCTATATGAAATCATATTTGTCAGGACAATGATGGATCAGAGGATGTTACCTTTAATAATAGAAGTATTAATACAAGAATATGCGCCCCTACAGGATATCAGTACAAGTTACATTAAGAAATTGAGCCTAGCGAGAAGTTAGAAACTTGAAAAAAACTGTTACAATTCGTTCTGGATGTGACATACTGACCATAGAATAAGTAGTTGTCATTTATTGGACAAATGAGATAAAGTGAAACTTTAATCCCCCCTCACCAATCGGGCTGCCCGTTAATGAGGGATAAAATCAAAAAAAAGAAAATTTCTCCACTCTGAATGTTACGTTGTAAGTAAGAATATTTTATAGATGGTTGTTATATGAATTTCAAAAAATATTAGGGTTCATTAAAAAATGAATTAATAAATGAGGAAATACGAAAGTAAATTGGCTTTAGTCAAGAAATTTCGAATGTCATAAAACAAATTATCGACAGTAATATCCGGCCATTTTATGCAACTGATGCAAAATCTAAAATAGTTAGAATCTCTTTCGTTACCTTTGAGGATTATGCTGAAGAGCAAGCTATAAAACTTCAATCTGATTTTCAGAAGGTTCGGTACTTAGCTTTTATTTGCGAAAGAAGTTTTAGTCAAGGAAGTAAGAATAGGTGTAGAATCGGAATTATACAAGGAAATAATAAATTGAAACTTTAACTAGAGGGGGTTCTATCACTTATAGAAACCCTTTTTAAGCAATATAGCGTTTCTCCTTAATAAGAACAATAAAAAAACGTCTCATACGAAATGAGACGTTTTTTTACGCTAATAGCTGGATAACCAGCTTATTCACAAGTGATCCGTCTGTTTTACCTTTTACTTTCGGCATAACAGCAGTCATCACCTTACCCATATCTGCTTTAGAAGTCGCACCAACTTCAGAAATAACTTGCTTGATTACATCAACTAGTTCTTCTTCAGTTAATTGCTCTGGCAAATATGCGCTTAAAATCTGAATTTCACTTTGCAGTTTATTAACAAGGTCTTCACGACCAGCTTTTTTAAATTCAAGGAGGGAGTCCTTATACTGTTTTACTTCACGAGCTAAAACTGTTATTTCCTCTTCTTCAGTAAGAGTATGTTGCAGTTTAATACCTTCATTTTGTAAAGCAGCCTTAACCATACGAATAACGGTTAATTTTTCTTTTTGTTTATTCTTCATCGCTTGTTTCATATCATCGTTTAAACGACCGAGAAGACTCATAACTTACACCCTCTCTTAGAATTTACGCTTTCTTGCCGCTTCAGATTTCTTCTTACGTTTTACACTTGGTTTTTCATAAAACTCGCGCTTTCTTGCTTCAGCAAGTGTACCAGTTTTAGAAACCGATCTTTTAAAACGGCGAAGTGCATCCTCCAAAGACTCGTTTTTACGAACGACTGTTTTTGACATTCTCTTTCCCTCCCTCCGAAACATCACACTTACATACTAACTTCAGCATGCAAAAAGAAACACTTCTTCAGCATGTCTTTTACGATTATAATACATTTTATCACTTCAGGTCAACTATTTGGCAGAATAAAAGAAGAATAGAAGCATTTCCTTTTCAAAAGTTATGCAAATAGCTAGTATCCTTTACTGATGAAGACAACTATATTTTTATCATTTCATCTTTTTTCATACAGGGATGCATGAAACGCCTCCCCACCTTATAGTACTTAACCGCTTCAAATAAAGAAAGCATGCAAACCGTTTCCGGTTGCACGCTCTTTTTATGCGCTAGCTGATTCTTTTTTTACATCATCTTCAAGAACACGAACAAATTGCGCTTCGTTATATGGATAACCCGCTTTCGTAATTTTCACTTTCACTAGCTTACCAATTAATTCTTCTGATCCTTCAAATACAATTTTCAAGTAGTTATCTGTATACCCTACATATAACCCTTCACGGTCGCCGTCTTTAAATTGCTCTTCTGGAATGATTTCAAGCACTTCACCTTCAAACGCTGATGCATATTCTTTCGCTAATTGATTAGATAGCTCAATTAAACGATGAACACGATCATTCTTCACATCTTCAGGAACTTGATCTTCCATGCGTGCTGCAGGTGTTCCTGTACGTTTTGAGTAAGGGAACACATGTAACTCAGAGAAGCGGTTCTCTTTAATGAAATTGTATGTTTCCATGAATTCTTCTTCTGTTTCACCTGGGAAACCAACGATTACGTCAGATGTAATCGCAAGGCCTGGTAACGCTTCTTTCAAACGATCCAAACGCTCTTGGAAGAACTCCATCGTATATTTACGACGCATACGTTTTAATACAGTATTAGAACCAGATTGCAACGGAATATGCAAGTGGCGTACAACTACTTCAGATTTATCTAACACTTCAATTACTTCATCTGAAATTTGACTCGCTTCAATAGAAGAAATACGAAGACGTTTTAATCCGCCTACTTCCGCTTCCATATCACGAAGTAATCCAGCTAAGTTATAATCTTTTATGTCTTCGCCGTATCCACCTGTATGAATACCCGTTAATACGATTTCTTTATAGCCTGCATCCACTAATTGTTGTGCTTGTTTAATAACTTCTTTTCCATCACGAGAACGCATTAAACCACGCGCCCAAGGAATGATACAGAATGTACAGAAGTTATTGCAACCCTCTTGTATTTTTAAAGACGCACGTGTACGATCCGTGAAATAAGGTACATCAAGTTCTTCGTACACACGTGTTTTCATAATATTACGGACAGCATTAATTGGTTGACGCTCTTTACGGAATTCTTCGATGTAACCTAACATCTTTTCACGATCCTGTGTACCAACTACAATATCTACACCCGGAATCGCCATAATTTCAGCTGGAGATGTTTGTGCATAACATCCCGTTACGCAAATAACTGCATCTGGATTTTGACGCACAGCACGTCTGATTACTTGACGGCTTTTTTTGTCCCCAGTATTCGTTACTGTACATGTGTTAATAACATATACATCAGCTTTCTTTTCATATTCTGTTCTTTCATAACCACCTTGTTTAAACAATTGCCAAATGGCTTCTGTTTCATAGTGGTTTACTTTACAACCTAACGTATGGAACGCAACAGTTGACATTGATCATCACCCCATCAATTCAAAATGATACGAAGCAGCACTTAACGCGTATAACGGCGCCGTTTCTGTTCTTAAAATTCTTGGTCCTAAACTACATGGTACAAATTTATGTTCACGAAGCGCTGTAATCTCTTCCTCAGCTAAACCGCCTTCTGGGCCAAATACAATCAATAGCTTTTGACCTGGTTTCATTGTCGTTAAAGCTTTCGCAAAATTAGATTTCTCACCTTGTTTTGCTTCCTCTTCGTAAGCAACAAGACAAACATCGTACTCACCACTCATTGAAAGCAATTGCTTAAATGATGCCGGAGCATGTACTTCTGGAATTTCACTTCTATGTGATTGTTCCGCAGCTTCTTTCACAATTTTTCTTAAACGCTCAACTTTTTTATCAGCTTTTTTCGCATCCCATTTTACGATAGAGCGAGATGCTTGAAATGGTAAGAATGCAGCTGCCCCAAGCTCAGTTCCTTTTTGAAAAATTAACTCTAGCTTGTCTCCTTTTGGCAGTCCACTTGCAATCGTCACGAAAACAGGAAGTTCACTTGACGCCTCTACCCATTCTACAATAGCCGTATTAATAAATTCACTGGTAATTTCATCAATTGAACATACTGCTGTTTTTCCGTTTACACAGCAATAAATATGATCACCAGCTGACATACGCATCACTCTTGCGATATGATGTACGTCATCACCTACAATGCGAATACTTGTCTCATTTACATATTTCTCTTCTACAAAATAACGTTGCATATAATCACCTTAGTAGAGTTTCGTTCCTTTCGTAAGTCAACACTTACGAAAAGAACGAAACGTTATCATTTTTCATATAACAAACGGCAAGTCTCTCACCTTATAGTGAGAGACTCCCCTTTTCATTATAGACTAAAATCTATATTACGCATTTCGTGCAATAATTGCTACCCAATCTTCCATTCGTAACACTTCTTCAATTGTAAATCCAGCTTGTTCTAACGCCTCAGAAATTACTTTTTCCTTCGCAGCAATAATACCCGATGTAATAAATAATCCACCTGACTTCACAACTCTTGCTGCATCTTCAGGGAATAATAGAATAATTTCTGCTAATAAGTTAGCTACGATTAAATCAACAGGACCTTCAATGCCTTCTAAAAGACTATTTTGTCCAACAGACACGATATCATCTGTTTTATTTAAACGTACATTCATTTCTGCACTTTCAACCGCAACCGGATCTAAATCATATGCTTGAACAGAAGACGCACCTAATTTTGCAGCCGCAATACTAAGTACACCAGAACCTGTTCCTACATCAATAATAGTGTCACCTGGCTGTACTGTTTTTTCTAAAGCACGGATACACATCGTTGTTGTTGGATGAGTTCCTGTACCAAACGCCATACCCGGGTCTAATTCAATGATTTTTTCATCAGGAGAAGATGGTGTATATTCTTCCCAAGTCGGTACGATTGTGAATGTATCAGAAATTTGTACTGGATGGTAATATTTTTTCCAAGCAGTAGCCCAATCTTCTTCATTGACTTCGTTAACGGTAATATTTCCAGTACCAATTTCGATGTCGTAAGATGGAAGCACATCAATAGATGATTTTACACCTGCAATCGTTTCATGTAAAGAATCCGTTTGCGGGAAATACGCTTTTATTAATACACCTTCCGCCGGATATTCATCTGGGTTCAATGCATAAATTTCACCATATTGTTGCTCGCGCTCTTTCGTTAACTCCGCTGGATCCTCAATCGCAACTCCACTAGCACCAGCTTCATGTAAAATATGAGAGACAGCTTCTACTGCTTCTTCTGTTGTATGAATACTAATTTCTGACCATTTCACAATTTACCAACTCCATTTTTTATTTCCATTATTCCCCTTTGAAAGCACGTTTAAGCTTTCCGAATAAACTATCATCCTGCTCTTCTTGTCCTGCAAATTCACGTAATAAATCTTTTTGCTGCGAAGTCAATTTCGTCGGTACAACAACACGAACGACTACATATTGATCTCCTTGGCCGTATCCACGTACGTTCGGAGCACCTTTTCCTTTTAAGCGGAATTCTGTTCCAGTTTGTGTTCCTGCTGGAATTTTCAGCTTCACTTTACCATGAACAGTAGGAACTTCCACTTCATCACCAAGCGCCATTTGCGCAAATGTTAATGGCATTTCGCAAATAATGTGATCTCCTTCACGCTCGAAGAATTCATGATTTCTTACATGAACGACAACATATAAGTCTCCTGCTGGTCCGCCATTTACGCCGGCTTCACCTTTTCCAGACACACGAATTTGTTGACCATTATCGATACCCGCTGGAATTTTAACATTGATTTTTTTACGTTTACGAACTTTACCTGAACCGTGACATGTTGTACATTTTTCTTTAATAATTTGTCCAGTTCCTGAACAATGACCACAAGCTTGACGATTTACGATACGACCAAACGGTGTGTTTTGTTCTACACTCACTTGACCAGAGCCTGAACAATGTTTACATGTTTCTTTTGAAGTTCCTGGTTTTGCTCCACTACCTTTACAAGTATCACATGGATCTTCTACTGGAATTTCCACATTTAATTCCTTACCAAAAATAGCTTCTTCAAAATCTAAAGTGACTTGATATTGTAAGTCAGCACCTTGGCGCGGAGCATTTGGATCACGACGTCTGCCGCCGCCACCGCCAAAGAAAGAACTAAATATATCTTCAAAACCGAAGCCACCGCCGAAGTCTCCTCCGCCGCCAAATCCACCGAATCCTTGATTTGCACCAGCATGACCAAATTGATCGTACTGTGCACGCTTTTGATCATCACTTAACACTTCGTATGCTTCTTGTACTTCTTTAAACTTTTCAATTGCATTTTCTTCTTTGCTTACGTCTGGATGGTATTTTTTAGCCAAACGACGATACGCTTTTTTAATTTCATCTGTTGAAGCGCCCTTGCTAAGTCCAAGGACCTCATAATAGTCTCGTTTACTCATAAATTTACAACCCCCGAATCTTTCACATAAACGTAATTTTAACACCGAAAGAAAGTGCTTTGCAACAAAGTTTCCTCACTTACAGTATGCAAAGCGAAAAACTTAAGATCCTCACACATCGCTTCTCATTCGTGAAAAAAGCCAAAGTCAAGGCACGCTTGACTTTGACTTTTTGTCATCTTACTTATTATGTTTACAATTGAATTACTTGTCTTCTTTTACTTCTTCAAACTCAGCGTCAACTACATTGTCTTTCTTTGCGCCAGCATCTTGTGCACCTTGCGCACCTTCTGCTTGACCAGCAGCTGCTTGAGCCTGCTCGTATAATTTAACAGTTAATTGTTGTACGATTTCTTGTAAAGCATCTTTTTTCGCACGAATTTCTTCAAGCTCGTTTTTCTCAATTGCAGCTTGTAATGCTTCTTTCGCTTCTGTTGCTTTTGCAACTTCAGCTGCATCTACTTTACCTTCTAAATCTTTTACAACTTTGTCTGTTTGGAATACAAGTTGGTCAGCTTCGTTACGAAGTTCAACTTCTTCCTTACGTTTTTGGTCAGCGTCAGCATTTGCTTCCGCTTCTTGTACCATACGTTCTACTTCTTCATCAGAAAGACCTGAAGAAGATTGGATTGTAATAGCTTGCTCTTTGCTTGTTCCTAAGTCTTTCGCACGTACGTTAACGATACCGTTCGCATCAATATCGAATGTTACTTCGATTTGTGGAATACCACGTGGTGCTGGTGGAAGGTCAGTTAATTGGAAACGACCTAACGTTTTGTTGTCAGCCGACATTGGACGCTCACCTTGTAATACGTGAATGTCTACTGCTGGTTGATTATCAGCAGCTGTCGAGAATACTTGTGACTTACTTGTTGGAATTGTAGTGTTACGCTCGATTAATTTCGTGAACACGCCACCCATAGTTTCAATACCTAAAGAAAGTGGAGTTACGTCTAATAATAGAACGCCTTCTACATCACCAGTAAGTACGCCACCTTGAACTGCAGCACCTAATGCTACAACTTCATCAGGGTTTACACCTTTATATGGCTCTTTACCAGTTTCACGTTTAATAGCTTCTTGTACAGCTGGGATACGAGTAGATCCACCAACAAGAATAACTTTATCTAATTCGCTTGGAGCAAAACCAGCGTCTTTTAATGCACGACGAGTTGGCTCTAATGTTCTTTCAACAAGACCTGCTGAAAGCTCTTCGAATTTCGCTCTTGTTAACGTTAATTCTAAGTGTAATGGACCAGCAGCTCCAGCACTAATGAATGGTAATGAAATTTGAGTTTGTGTTACACCAGAAAGATCTTTTTTCGCTTTTTCAGCTGCATCTTTCAAGCGTTGAAGCGCCATTTTATCTTGGCTTAAATCAATGTTATTTTCTTTTTTGAACTCAGCTACTAAGTGATCGATGATAACTTGGTCAAAGTCATCGCCACCAAGACGGTTGTCACCAGCAGTTGAAATAACTTCGAATGTGCCGTCTGCTAACTCAAGGATAGATACGTCAAATGTACCGCCACCTAAGTCATATACTAAGATTTTTTGTTCTTCGTCTTGTTTTTCTAAACCGTAAGCAAGTGCTGCTGCTGTTGGCTCATTAATGATACGCTCAACTTCTAAACCAGCAATACGACCAGCATCTTTCGTTGCTTGACGCTCTGCATCGTTGAAGTATGCAGGTACTGTAATAACAGCTTTCGTTACTGTTTCACCTAAGTATGCTTCAGCAGAAGCTTTTAAGTTTTGTAAAATGATTGCAGAAATTTCTTGAGGTGTATAATCTTTACCTTCAACTTCTACTTTGTAGTCTGTACCCATATGACGTTTAACAGACATGATTGTATTTGGGTTTGTAATTGCTTGGCGCTTTGCAACTTCCCCAACTTGACGTTCTTCATTTTTGAAAGCTACAACAGAAGGTGTTGTACGGTTTCCTTCTGGATTTGGGATAACCTTTGGTTCTCCCCCTTCCATAACAGCTACACAAGAGTTTGTTGTACCTAAGTCAATACCGATAATTTTACTCATGGCGAATCCTCCTAGTTTTATGTAAATTATTGATTTACTTTTACCATTGATGGGCGAATCACACGGTCTTTTAGTTTATAACCTTTTTGGAATTCTTCCACAACCGCGTTTGATTCAAATTCACTATCTTCCACTTGCATAATAGCTTGGTGTTCATTAGGATCAAACTGTTTACCAACAGCTTCAATCACTTCCACACCTTCTTTAGTCAGCGCTTCTAACAATTGACGATGCACCATTTCCATACCTTGTAACAAGGATTTCGTTTGCTCATCAGTCGCTTCCACTTGCATTGCTCTTTCAAAATTATCAAGAGCTGGCAAGATGTCTGAAACTAGACTTTGTGCTCTATATTTTTCAGCAGCCTGTTTATCCATTTGGACACGGCGCTTATAATTTTCAAAATCAGCTTGTAGACGTAATGTGCGACCTTCCGTTTCCGTTAGTTTCGCTTGTAGCTCATCTACTTTTTCTTGTAAAAGAGCAGCCTCACTTTTTTCTTCTACAGTTTCTTCACTGTTTTCTGGTGTGACAGCTTCTTCAACTTGCGCTTCTTTTACTTCTTCTACCACTTGTTCGTTACGCTCTTCCACAATATTCACCTCCTTAAAAGGTATTAGGTATCATGCATAGCATGATTACCTAAGCATTATATATTACACACAGCAATGAAAATTTCATCACTTGAGCGAATGTATTACTCTCATTTACTTTTTAAGTCCATCAGTAAATTGTCTCGTAAATAACTGTAACAAACTAATTACACGAGAATATTGCATTCTCGTAGGACCTAAAATAGCAATTGTTCCAAGTTGCTCTTCGCCGATCGAATATGTTGCAGAAATTAAACTACAATCCTCCATAGCCGTCGAAGAGTTTTCCCTACCAATTTTCACTTGAATCCCGACTTGTTTATGACGCAAAATGTCATAAAATTCGGCTTCATTATCAATCATGGTAAGTAAAGATCTAACCTTTTGAATGTCATGGAACTCTGGCTGTGAAAGCATATTTGCTTTTCCTCCAAAGTATATCTTTTCCGATAACGGAACTTGAAATGTACCATCCAACATTTTTATTGCACTATCGTAATTATGAACATACCCACGTAAAACTGTAACAATCTCCTTAAAGATTTTATTATGAAGTTCTTCCATCGGTACGCCAGATAGCTTTTCATTTAAAATATTAACCATTTTTTCTAAATCTGATAAATCAACAGATTCCGGAACGGTAATCGTTTTACTTTGTACATGCCCTGTATCGGTTACAATAATAGCGACAGCAGTTTGACGATCAAGCGGCACAATTTGTACATTTTTAAGTTTATTTGTACTTAACTTCGGTCCAAGAACAATGGCCGTATAATTCGTAAGTTCTGATAAAATTTGAGCAGATTGTTGTGCAATTTTTTCCGCTTCAAAAATTCTTTCAGCAAATAAATCTTTAATTTGTACAATTTCAGCGTTCGGTAAGTTTTGCGGTGCTAAAAGATGGTCTACATAAAATCGGTAGCCTTTCTCAGAAGGAACACGTCCAGAAGAACTGTGCGTTTTTTCAATAAAACCTAATTCTTCTAAGTCCGCCATTTCATTTCGAATAGTAGCTGAACTAAATGTAATTTCATCTTTTTTAGCCAACGTTCTAGACCCAACGGGCTGCGCTGATCCAATAAAGTCATCAATAATTGTTTGTAAAATTAAGAGCTGACGTTCCGTAAGCATCTCATCATCACCTCTGTTAGCACTCTTTGTCTTTGAGTGCTAAATCTATTAATAACTTACCAAAATTGACATTCAATTGTCAACGGAAACGTCACGAAATAATGAAACTTTTTCACGCCTATGGAACATTTAATTAGTCAATCAAAAATGATTGGAATACTTCATTCCCTAATAATTTTCCTTTTCGCGTTAAACGCACATGTCCATCTTCCTCTTCAAGCAATCCCTGCTCTTGGTTGCTTTGTAACTGCTTCGCGAAAACTTGATCCATCTCTACATTAAATTTATTGCGGAACGCCGTTTTAGAAACACCTTTTGTTTTTCGAAGCCCTAAGAACAGCTCTTCTTCCATTCTTTCTTTCTCCGTCACTTTGTGAACATCTAAATACGGAAATCCTGTTTCATCAATTTTATTAAAATATTGCTTCAGCGGACCTACATTTTGAATACGTTCCCCGTTCACATAACTATGAGCTCCAGCTCCAAATCCATAATACTCTTCATTATTCCAGTATGTGAGATTATGTCTACTTTTATTGTCACCTTTTGAGAAATTACTAATTTCATACTGGTTATAACCGTGTTTCTCCATTTCATCCATTACTATTTCATACATTTTCGCTTCATGGTCTTCACCCGGAAGACGCAATTTCCCTTTGTTCATTAAGTTATAAAACACTGTTTTAGGTTCCACAATTAATGAATATGCAGAGAAATGTTGTACACCAAGCGTAAAAGCAATATCTAATGTTTCTTTTACATCTTCTATCGTCTGTCCTGGCAAAGCATAAATAATATCTACATTAATATTTTTAAATCCTACTTCCTGCGCTTCTCGAATCGCGAGGAATGCATCTTCCCTCGTATGCTTGCGCCCGATTTTCTCAAGCAGTTCATCACGGAACGTTTGCACACCAAAACTAATTCGATTCACTCCACCTTCTAGCAGTACATTCAACTTCTCTTTCGGCAGATCTCCTGGATTCGCTTCAAATGTTAATTCACAATTTGGGGCGAACGGACGCAAATGACGATTAATAATCTCGAGTAATTTTTTTGTCTGTTCCATATTTAACGCTGTCGGAGTTCCCCCGCCCACAAAAATCGTTTTTATACTATCAAACGGAACTTTTTGAACCGTATTTATTATTTCCTTCTCTAAATAATCTAAATATTGATCAACCGGTTGGCGTTCAATAAACACTTTATTAAAATCACAATAGTGACAAATGTGCTGACAAAACGGAATATGAATATATGCAGCTTGTACCAAATATAACTCCTACCTTTCTAAAAAGAAAACCTCCGCACTCCGGAGGGTTCTCTACTTCTCTAACGTATTACGAATTTGTTCCATTCGCATTTTTCCCCAATCATACATCATTTCAACGATCGGTAAAAGTGACATGCCTAGTTCCGTCATATAATACTCAACGCGAGGAGGAATTTCGGGATATACTGTCCGATCAACAATTCCATCTTCCATTAACTCTTTTAATTGGTTCGACAAAACTTTATGAGAAATGCTTGGGAATAACCGTTGTAATTCACTGAAACGATGTGGTCCTTCCACACCAAGATGCCACAGTATCACAACTTTCCACTTTCCACTAATAATAGAAAGCGTCAATTCCTTTTCACAATTAAAATTACCATTTTGTATTTTATCTTGAATATCTTTTCGAATATTTTCGGACATTAACAATCTCCTAACTCTATATGAACTAAAAAGCTCTCTCATTATTGTAAATGAGAGCTGCTCAGATGTCTAAAAAGTAATTATACAGAAAAAAGAAGCCGCACAAACGACTTCTTTTTTATTTCAAATATTAGTTGTCATCCATTTTCAGTACAGCCATAAATGCCTCTTGCGGTACTTCTACAGAACCAACAGACTTCATACGTTTTTTACCTTCTTTTTGCTTATCAAGAAGTTTACGCTTACGAGAAATGTCACCGCCGTAACATTTTGCAAGTACGTTTTTACGCATCGCTTTAATTGTAGAACGTGCTACAACTTTATTTCCGATAGTCGCCTGAATTGGCACTTCAAACTGTTGTCTCGGAATTAATTCTTTTAATTTCTCTACGATTACTTTACCACGGTCATACGCTGAATCACGGTGTACGATAAATGATAAAGCATCCACTTGTTCATTATTTAAAAGAATATCCATTTTCACAAGTTTAGATGGTTTATAGCCAATTAACTCGTAGTCAAATGATGCATACCCTTTCGTATTTGATTTCAATTGATCGAAGAAGTCATATACGATTTCTGATAACGGGATTTCATATGTTAATGTAACACGCGTTTCATCTAAATATTGCATATCAATAAACGTTCCACGTTTACCTTGGCAAATCTCCATTACAGCTCCAACATAGTCATTCGGAACCATAATTGAAGCCTTCACAAACGGCTCTTCTACACGATCGATAGACTGTGGATCTGGCATATTAGATGGGTTATCAACAATAACATCTTCACCGTTAGTTAAATAAACTTTATAAATAACGCTTGGCGCTGTTGTAATTAAGTCAATCTTAAATTCACGTTCAATACGTTCTTGAATGATTTCCATGTGAAGAAGCCCTAAGAAACCACAACGGAAACCAAATCCTAGCGCTTGAGATGTTTCTGGTTCAAACTCAAGAGCAGAATCGTTTAACTCTAATTTTTCTAATGCATCACGTAAATCGTTATAACGAGCAGAGTCAATTGGATACAGACCACAGAATACCATCGGATTTAACTTACGGTAACCTGCTAACGGCTCTGCAGCTGGACGTTTCGCATGTGTAATCGTATCACCAACACGTGTGTCACCAACATTTTTAATCGATGCTGCTAAGAAACCTACATCACCTACTGTTAACTCGTCACGTTGCGTAGTTTTCGGTGTAAATACACCTACTTCTGTTACTTCAAATTCTTTACCCGTTGCCATCATACGTACTTTATCGCCAACTTTTACTGTTCCATTTACAACACGGATATAAGCAATTACACCGCGGTACGGATCATATAAAGAGTCGAAAATCATACATTGTAATGGCTCTTCTGAATCACCCGACGGAGCTGGTACTTTTTCAACAATTTGTTCTAAAATTTCTTCAATACCAATTCCAGCTTTCGCAGAAGCAAGTACCGCTTCTGATGCATCTAAACCAATTACATCTTCTACCTCTTGACGTACACGTTCTGGATCCGCACTTGGTAAGTCGATTTTATTAATAACTGGTAAAATTTCTAAATTGTTATCAAGCGCTAAGTATACGTTTGCTAACGTTTGCGCTTCAATACCTTGCGCTGCATCTACTACAAGAATCGCGCCTTCACAAGCCGCTAAACTACGAGATACTTCGTACGTAAAGTCGACATGTCCTGGTGTATCAATTAAATGAAGAATATACTCTTCACCATCTTTTGCTTTATAGTTTAATTGTACTGCGTTTAATTTGATTGTAATACCACGCTCACGCTCTAAATCCATAGAGTCAAGCAACTGAGCTTTCATTTCGCGTTGTGTTAACGCGTTTGTTTTCTCTAAAATACGGTCTGCTAACGTTGATTTTCCGTGGTCAATATGAGCAATAATAGAGAAATTACGAATTTTGGACTGTCTTTTTGCTCTTTCTTCTTTATTCATCTATGTTCTCAACTCCTAATAGTCTCGCCAATATACACTAGCACTGATTATATCAATAGAGCAACAAAGATTCAATGAAAACTCGTGCTGCTTACGATACAAATCATTCTATCTATATCTTATGCGAATAAACCATAAGAGACAAACCCTTTTCAAATTTTAAAACGGCTGTCCTACAAATCAGTAAAACAACCGCCTCCCATGTTACTCTTAGCTAAAAATTCCTTTTATTTTCCCAACAACTATATCCGTCCCGAACTTCGTCATTTCATAAGCTACACTTGCTACCGCCATCCCAATTCCTTCTACAACATTAAAACTTCTTAAACGTTCTAATTGCTGTTGTTTTTCTGAGGCCGAAAACGAGCTACCCAAAATTTCTGATTCAGCACCTGTACTTTCTGTCCCTGTCATATGAGCTATTTGTTCATATGACAATTGCTGATAGCCTTTCATACTTTTCAAACCATGATTAGCAAGTGCCACTCCTGCTATCATCATAAGTAAACATAAAGCTACACTACATATACACAAAAGCGCAAAGCGACTCAAACCATAATCATCTGTTCCCCTCAATGTGTATATGCTCCCGTATTATCTTGATCAATTTGATGATGTAGCGCTGCATTTAAACCACTCGCTATTACATTCGCCATATCCTCAATAAAAGTATCTACTTCTTTTGGGGTTACCATTAAATTATGACCAAGAGGAGATAGCACTTCATAAATCAGCCTTCTTTTTTCTTCTTCTTCCAACGTACCAACAGCACCTAAAAACATATTTCTGCTCTTTTCATCCGGCATATCTTCTTCTGTTAATTTTTTCTTTTCTCCAAATGAAAATCCCGCTGGTAACAAAGATCGTGAAGGTTTATTTCCTTCTTTCATCTCTCGACCAAAATGTTTCAAAATAAAATCAATCGTATCACTCGTAATCGAAACAGCATCGACCACAGTCGGAACACCAATTGCGATAACAGGGATACCTAATGTGTCTTTACTTAGTTCTTTACGTTTATTCCCAACCCCCGATCCAGGATGGATTCCAGTATCAGAAATTTGTATCGTGCTATTTACTCGTTCAATAGAACGAGCAGCTAATGCATCAATTGCAATTACAAAGTCCGGGTTCGTCTTCTCAATAATTCCATAAATAACATCGCTCGTTTCGATTCCTGTAATCCCCATTACCCCCGGCCGAATTGCACTAACAGGCCTAAATCCTTCTTCTACACTTTCAGGCTGCAATTGAAACAAATGTCTCGTTACTAATACATTTTCTACAACTATCGGTCCAAGAGCATCTGGTGTTACATTCCAATTCCCAAGACCTACAATTAAACAGCTTGCTTCTTTTGTAACTCCAACCTCTTCTAAGAAACAAGAAAATTCTTTTGCAAAAATACGCTCCACTTTTTGTTGAAGTTCTGTATCTTGCTGACGTATCCCTTGTACTTCAAGTGTTAAATAATTTCCAGGTTTTTTCCCCATCGCTTCAGAGGCAGCTTCATCAATCGTTACTTTTGTAATTATAGTACCTTCTTCTTCTCTCTCTTTTACAATAACTCCCTGTATCCCTTTTTGTTCTTCTTGGCTTTCTTGCAACATTTGATGAGCTTCTACAGCAAGGTCAGTTCTAATGCTATATTTACTTAAATCTAATGGTTCTTTCATCGTATCTCCTCCGTAATTCATAGTAAATATCGTTAGATTTCCCAAAGTTATATAAGGTCATTCTTTCCTTTACGTGAAATTTCATGGATATACTATTGCAATTCTCTTCACCGTTTGATAGAATATCACTTGTTCTATGTAAGAATCGAGTCATTCGATTGCACCAGGGAGGTGAAAAGTATGGCAAACATCAAATCTGCTATCAAACGCGCTAAACTTAGCGAAGAGCGTCGTGCACATAACGCTTCTATCAAGTCTGACATGCGTTCTGCTGTTAAAACTGTAGAAGCTTTAGTTACTAATAACGATCTTGAAAATGCTAAAGAAGCTTTCAAAACTGCTTCTAAAAAACTTGACAAAGCAGCTCGTAAAGGTCTTATCCACCAAAACGCTGCAGCTCGTCAAAAATCTCGCTTAGCGAAACAAGTAAACGCGTAAGGCGTTTAAAAAACGATCCATTTGGATCGTTTTTTTATATACAAAAAAGTTCATGCACTAAGTGCATGAACTTTTTTGTGTCATCACATATGATTTAATCGCATTAAGAAAAATTCGAGCACAAGCTTCTTATCCATCTTTCCCGTCTTCATACTATAATCAGCTTCCGCTAATTCTATAATCACTTTTTTTAACTCTTCAAAAGAAAAAAACTTCGTTTGATTCATTGCTAACTTTACACGATACGGATGTACACCAATATGAGACGCAATTTGATTTTGTCCATAACCACGTTGCTGTAGCTCTTTCACTTGATACAACAAGCGGAATTGACTCACTAATAACGCAAGCAATTTAATCGGCTCTTCCTGCTGCGTAAATAATCCATCCAAAATTTGCATTGCACCTGCAATATCTTTTTTCACCACTTTTTCTGTCAAAGCAAATACATTTTGCTCAACTGATTTTGGCACAAGCTCTGCAACAAGTTTCGTCGTAATCTCTCCGCCCATACCAACGTATAACGTTAACTTGTCCATTTCCTTCGCCAACATCGTTACATTACTTCCCACAAGCTCTAGCAACAAACTAACAGCCGCGTTATCAATATGCACATGCACTTCATCTGCACGAGCAACAATCCACTTCTGAACATCCTGTACTTGCATCGCATTCGCTTCTACTACATCTGCTGTTTTCTTTAATAGTTTTGTAATTTTTTTTCGCTCATCAAGTTTTTCGTAAGGCGCAACAAAAACAAGAATAGAAAATGGAGAAGGTTCACCAATGTATTCTTCTAAAATTTTTATATTTTGCTCTAACTTTTCTTTTTGCGAAGTCAAAAATAGCGGTGATTTTATTAACAGTACTTTCCGTTCTCCGAAGAAAGGAAGCGTACGCGCATCCTCAACCACATCTTCTAAATACGCTTCTTCTAAATCGTATGTCACAACATTAAACTCTCGATCTTCTTCTTCAAGTGCTTCTGTCGTAATAAGCTTTATCGTTTCATTTATAAAAAAAGCTTCCGTTCCATATATTAAATATAACGGAGCAAACTGTTTCTTTTTAATTTTTTTATGTATATCACTCATACTTTTTCCTACTCCCTAACTTGGCAATATATATTTATACTAATGCCCTAGCTTTTGTTTTACAAGTACAAAGGAACAGGCTTTATAACCCGTCCCTTTATTTATATTAAACGCCACGCAATAAGCCCCGGGTTTCTTATTGGTGTGCGGTAATCACCTTCCCTTTATTATTCACAATAAAAATTTGAGTATAAGTGCCAACTGTTAACATGCTTGGAAACGAAAAACTCACATTACTTCATGATTTACAAGTAACAAAAAAGCTCGTTTTCTCTTCATATGGAAATTGTAGATTTTTTTCTGACAATATTTTATACTAAAGTGGAATGTTGGGGAGGGATTCTAAATGAATGATTTTGAACAAAACGTTCAAAGTAAACGCAATGACGCTATTGATTCAGGGGTAGGATTTATCGTCTCATTTGGTTTTTTCGCAACACTTTTCATCATTGCAACTGTTATTAAATTTATCGGTTCTTAAAGACTGCCACTTCATGGCAGTCTTCTCTTTTTCATCTATTATGTGTTTTATCATATGTGATTTTACTTTTAAAGGTTCCATTTTCCCCTTTAAAAACATAGGAAATAGCACCTTGCTTGTCCGTGCGCCATATCGCACTCCCCATCTTCTCAAAACGTTCTATCACTTCTTTATGCGGGTGTCCATACCTATTCTGCTTACCAACAGATATAATCGCTACACGAGGCTGTATGACGTTCAAAAAAGGCTCTATAGATGACGTATTACTCCCATGATGAGCAACTTTTAAAACATCCACTTGTAAATCTGGATATGCCTCTACTAAAATCTTTTCCCCTTCTTCTTCCAAATCGCCTGTAAATAGCCACTTCAACCCTCCAAATTTTGCCCATATTACAATTGAAACGTTATTTTCGCTTTTTTCTTTTCCTTTTGGAGCTAAAACGAAAAATTCCGCTTCATTTACACTCCAACTCTCCCCTTCCCCCACTTCAGTTATTTTCATTTCCTTTTCTAATGCCTGTTTCTTTACTACTTTTTCTAATACTGCATCTTTTCCCTTTCGGCCAAATACCACTTCTTTTACAGGTATATATGATAATAATTCTTGCGCAGCACCTATATGATCTGCATCTCCATGCGTTACGATTAATTTATCAATTGTTTTAATACCTTCTTTTTGTAAAAAGGGTATTAAAACATCATTTCCAACAGAAAATTCATGCTTTTTTTGTTGCCATTCTTCCTTATTCACACGAAGCGTTCCACCTGTATCAATAAGATAAATCCCTTTATCATACGGAAGGCGAATTAATATTGCATCACCTTGTCCAACATCAATAAATGTTACACTTCCGCCGCCTCTAAAATATGGATATGTATAATGACATGTGCTAATAAAAAGAAATACACTCGCAACTATACAAACTATTTTTTTCGGCGCTCTCCGTTCCCAAACCATCAATATGCTGACAATACTGGCGCAATATACAGCTACAAGATTGAAGGGCGTTTCCCCGAAGATAAGCTGGGTAAATGGTAAACTTTCACAATAACTTAGAAAATCATTAGACATACTCAAGCCTATTGATAATACATCGGCAAATCCTTTTGCGAGAAACGGGACAATTGGCATACACAGTAAAATAATAATGCTACATGGTAATACAATGATAGATAAAAACGGAACGTATAAGAGATTGAGGAGAATGCTATATGGAGAAAAATAACCAAAGTGGTATAACAAAATCGGAGTACTAACGAGCTGTGAAATGATAGAAATATAAATAGAATTTCGGATTACTCCGTTGCTACTCTCTAACAATAACGGAGCAGACAAAAGTAAAGCGAAGCTACCTACAAAAGAAAACTGAAATCCAATATTAAAAACAAGATAAGGGTCATATATAAGCATGCATATAGCTGTTACACTTAAAGCATCTAAACTAGATAAACGAATCGAGCACATAAAAGCAATTAACATCAAAACTCCTGTTATAGAAGCTCTTATAACAGAGGGTGACGCCCCTGCTAAAACCATATACAAAGGAATACAAACGATAAGGCAAATTGTTGCTACCTCCCTTGTCACACCGCTTCTTAGCAAAATAAAATATACTATCACCATTAACAGTACAATGTGCGAACCTGAAATTGCTAACAAATGTACAAGACCAAATTGTTGATATTGCTCTTCCACTTCAAACGTCATTTGTTGTCTATCACCAAATAGTAATGCATTCATAAAAGCACCTGATTGCTCTGGAAACATTTCTGTAACTTTCGAGATTACTTGTTGCCTCAAAAGAAGAATCCATTGCGTGAGCGACAGTGATGTTTTATAGCATTCAGAAATATATGTAGCCTCAAATGTGAAATGAATATGTTGTTTGTATAAATAATCACGGTAATTAAAACCATGAAAATTCCGAGCTGTTTCCGGTTCTTTCCTCTCACCCTCGAATACACATGATATCCCTGCGTATAATTGTTGCATTTTTTTCTTTTCCAAGACTGATTTGATTCTATAACTTAACTGCACTATATTTTTATTCTGATCTTCAAATTGAAAAGATAGGCGATCCCCATTAACAAGCGGTGTATTTTGTATAACCCCTCTTGTAACTCCATAGGACTCCCCTAGAGGCTTATTCCACGTTTGAACATAGGAAGTGTATATGGCGCTATTAAAGCACGCTACAATACAAAAAATGAAGGTTTTACGCGAAGTGCGATATAAACAGAAGAAAACATTTAAAAAGAGGCAAAAAACTATCAATAAAAGTGACGAGGAAAAGGCAATTGCAATCCCTATTATAAATGAGATTGCAACATACCCCCATTGTTCCTGCAACTTATACTCACTCCTTATAGCATCATTTTTGCTTTCGTGAATACATGCTGTAATTCTTCCATTGATAAATTATCTTTTTCTAAAGACGCAAATAATTCTTTCAACTCTGTATAACGTTTTTGCTCCTCTAATGCAGCAATATCATATTCTAGCGGAACGTGCTTCACTGTTACGTTCGCTTGTTCAAATAACTCTATGGCGTATGGATGATTTTTATAATCCTGTGCATAATAAACCGCTGTAATACCACTTTGAATAATTGCCTTACAACATTGTAAACAAGGGAAATGCGTAACGTAAATTTCTGCTTCCTCTGTTTTCGCACCAAACTTGGCACATTGTAATAAAGCATTCATTTCGGCATGAATTGTCCGAACACAATGATTATCGATTACGTAACAACCATCATCTATACAATGTACGCCACCTTTAATTGAACCATTATACCCACCAGCAATAATTCGTTTATCGCGAACGATTGTCGCTCCTACCGCAAGCCTTGTACATGTACTACGCAAAGATAGTAGATGGCTTTGCGTCATAAAATATTGATCCCATGAAATTCGTTCCATATTTTTCACCTACTTTTTTGTCTACTTGTAGTGTAGCGAAAGAAGAAAAACTTCGTCAATCTTTTACGGAATAATAATTTGACCTTTTATCTTTTCAAGAGACTTCGCACCAATCCCATCAATCTCTAATAAATCTTCTATTTTCTGAAACGGACCATGTTCTTCTCGATATTTCAAAATACTTTCTGCCTTTCGAGAGCCAATCCCTGTAATTTTTTCTAGTTGTTCTTTCGCCGCTGTATTTATTCGAATCTTGCCATCTTCCTTAGAAGAAGTAAGCACCCCTTGTTCTGACTCATTTTTACTCGGTATATAAAGAAGCATTTGATCTTGTACAATTTGTGCTAAATTTACTTTTTTCATATCTACTTCTGATAAAAAACCACCAGCCTTTTGAACCGCATCCTTTACGCGATCTCCTTCCTTCATTTCATATACCCCTTCTTTACTAACCGCTCCTTTCACATCAATTATAATTGTTCTTTTCTGTTCCTTTGTATCCGATATTTTCGGTTTACCCTTTTTTTCTATCTCCTTCTCTTGTACATTCATTGTAATAGGCGTTCGTTCTACATTCTGATTCGTTTTCCAAAAAACAAGAAAAAGTAAAGTTCCAATAATAGCTACTAAACCTAACCACTTTTTCGGAAAATCCCACATCATTTTACACCTCTAATCATAAATTTATAACATCATTCATATTGTTTAGGAGAAAGCTGTTACGAAGGAGGGATGAAACTTTGAACATAGGAATTATAGGGACAGGAAACATGGGAAATATACTAATCGATGCATTTTTAGAAACCCGTGCTGTCAAACCTTCTTGCCTTACAATCATTAATCGGACGCCCGCAAAAGCATATCATATAAAAGAAAAATACCCTTCTGTTCAGATAGCAAAAACAATCCCGGAAGTAATCGAACAATCACAACTTATTTTTATTTGTGTTAAGCCGATAGATATATACCCTATCCTAAAAAAATACGCTGAACATTTTTCTGATGAAACGTGCTTAGTTTCTATTACAAGTCCAATATCTCCATCACAATTAGAGACTCTCGTACCTTGCCACGTCGCGCGTATCATTCCAAGTATCACAAATCGCGCTCTCTCTGGCGCCTCACTATTTACATTTGGAGATAATTGCTCTGAAGAATGGCAACAAAAACTACTTCGTCTATTCAAAAACATTTCTACACCTCTTGTAATAAAAGAAGATATAACGCGCGTTTCATCTGATATAGCAAGTTGCGGTCCTGCTTTCTTTAGTTATTTACTACAATGCTTCATTAACGCTGCTGTAGATAAAACAAATATTACACACGAAGAGGCTACTACTTTAGTAAGTGAAATGGTCGTGGGGATGGGGAAATTACTTGAAAAAGAAATCTTCACATTACCTACCTTACAAGAAAAGGTTTGCGTGAAAGGCGGCGTTACTGGGGAAGGCATTCGGGTTTTAGAAGAACACGTTGGAGATATGTTCCATAAGTTAATCGAGCGAACACATGAAAAATTTGATGAAGATTTAGAATGCGTTGATCAGCAATTCAATAAACACACATAATAAATACGTCATTTTCATTCCAAATCCTTTTTATAAATACTTACTTTTTTACAATACATTTTCACTTCAACTACTATTCCCACACTTTACGCATACGATCTTTAGATTATGCTAGAACTAAAAATACATCTTCTTTATAAAACAAAAGCAACCTTCTCGGTTGCTTTTGTTTTTATCCGTTTTTCTTCGCCATGAAGAAAATACGCTCTGTTTGTTCTGTAACTTCAAGTCGCTCAAAATCACCTGTTACACGAAGCACTGTAAAACCTGCTTCTTCAAGCCATTTCGTTAACTCTTCCACTTGATATGCACGTTGCACGTGACCTTCGTCAAACCGATGGTACACATCTTCTTCTGGATCTTGAACAAAGAATGTTAAATCATGCTCTACACTATTTGATTCTTCACCAGGGAAGCAATTCCAAATAAGAGATATTTCTTCTCCATTCACTGTATACGTTTCATTTTGAAATACATGATGTATTTTATATAAAGAGTGTACATCAAATAAAAACAAACCATCTTGACGTAAATGGTGAAATACTCTTCTAAATGTTTCTTGTACTCCATCTTCTTGCAATACATAATTTAATGAATCACAAAAAATCGTTACACAGTCAAACTCACCCGGAACATCAAGCTCGCGCATATCTTGTTGGTAAAAAGGAATAAAATGCCCTTCTCCGCCTAGTTTTTGCTGAGCGACTGTTAACATTTCTTCTGAAAGATCGACACCTATTAAATCGTAACCCTTTTGCACAAGCGGCAGGGTTACATTACCTGTACCGCATGCTACATCAAGAATTTTTGCCTCTTTCATACCTGCCTGCTGTAAACTTCCCTCTGTAAATTCCACCCATTTATCATAAGGGACATCATTCATTAGTTCGTCGTACAACAATGCAAATTGTTCGTATTTCATTGGCCTAACTCTTCTGTAATATCTTCACGTGGCACATCGCCCCATAGACGCTCTAAATTATAGTGATTACGCTCATCTTTATGGAATACATGAGCAACTACATCTCCAAGATCAACTAATACCCAACGTGCTTCGTCAAACCCTTCCATACGTTGTACGTCGATTTGGAACTCATGTGCTTTTGATTTAATTTCACGTGCAATTGCTTGCACTTGTTTATCTGAATTTCCGTGACAAATAATGAAATAATCTGCAATTGGTGAAATACCTTGCATATTTAGGACAACCATATCTTCTGCTCTCTTATCATCAGCTGCTTTTGCCGCTAATACTAATAATTCTTTATCGTTCATTTACTCATTTCCTCCTTGATAACTGCATTGTATGTTTGGAATGTTAATGGATAAATCGTCTGATCTTTTTCCATTAAAAATTGAATTGTTCTCTTTAACGCAAATAATAGGGCTTGATTTATATCCGTATATGCGAGTTTACGAGCCTCTTCCACTCCTGGAAACTTTCGCCCAGGTTCAATGTAATCAGCTACATAAATCACTTTATCTAACATCGTCATATTCTCATGACCACTTGTATGATATGTAATAGCTTGCAAAATTTCAGAATCCGTAATGCCTACTTCTTTTTCTACTAAGTATGCCCCAACAGGTGCATGCCATAACTCTTTGTTATAGCAAAGTAAATCTTTCGGCAAATCTTCACGTTTAATAATCTCTTCCATTTCTGAAATTGCTCTACATTTCGCATAATCATGGAATATAGCTGCCATCTCTGCTTTTTTCTCGTCCACACCGTATAACTTAGCAAGCTCAATCGCTGTCTCCATTACACCAATTGTGTGTATATAACGTTTTTCATGCATTTGTTGTTTGACAATATGCAGTGCATTCTCACGATTCATACAACCCATTCCTCTCGATATATACCTGTACTTTTTCAGGAAGTAAATATTTACACGTTTTCTTCTCTTTATATCTCTCACGTAATAAGGATGAAGAAACTGCAAATTCCGGAATTTCCACTGTAGTAATCTTATATGGTGTATGCAATGTATACCCAGGTCTTGCAACTCCAACAAACGTTACAAGATTAAGTAAAGCTTCAATGTTATACCACTTCGGTAAATATTCAACCATATCCCCACCAATAATAAAGTGAAACTGCACATCCGGATACTTCTTCGTCAATTGTAACATAGTGTCATACGTATAAGATGGGCCCTTCCTACTTAGCTCTTCTAAACAAATAGAAAAGTGTTCTTCTGCCTCAGTCGCGAGCTCTAACATATGTAAACGACTTTCTACACTTGTAATATTCCGCCCTTGTTTATGTGGGGGAATCTGGTTTGGCAAGAACCATACTTCTTCCAAGTTCAAAGCGTGATATACTTCATTTGCAATTAGCAAATGTCCATAGTGAGGCGGATCAAATGTACCGCCAATGATGCCAATTTTCCTCAAAAGAAACGCCCCTTCCTTTTATATACAGCAACTCTCCTCGGTTAGAAATGAAGAGAGTTGCTATTAATAAAAGTTCAATTGGTTTCGCTCTCTACATCATTACGCATCAGCGATAAAAATAGCCCATGCTAATCTTTTTATCGAGGAAGCTTAATTTGTTTATTTTCTCTTGATTCTTTGTATAAAACGATTGTGCTTCCAATTACTTGAACGATTTCAGCACGTGCACCTTTTGCAAGTTCTTCCGCAACCTCACGGCGATCAAATTCACAGTTTTGTAATACACTTACTTTAAATAACTCACGAGCTTCTAAAGTATCTGCAATTTGTTTAATCATATTTTCATTTACTCCGCCTTTTCCTACTTGAAAAATTGGTGTTAAATGATGTGCTTGTGCACGTAAAAATCTTTTTTGTTTTCCTGTTAACATATATGTTAGCCTCCAAGCTTTTCTATAACTAATTGTTTCATTCTCTCGATATTTGGGGTGCGTCCTGTCCACATTTCAAATGCAAGTGCTCCTTGATAAACAAACATATCAATACCATTTTGAATGATTGCACCTTGCTCTTTTGCCTCACATAAAATTTTCGTTTCAAATGGATTATAAATTATATCTGATACAATCGTTCCTTTTTTTAACGAACAAATTTGTAATGGCGTATATTCTACGTGCGGATGCATACCTATCGTTGTCGTCTGAATGATAATATCATAATTTCCTTGTTCTTCTGTCGCTTTTTCTAACGACAAAGCAACAGAATTAACATCGGCCGTACGTGCAGCAATAAGTTCCTTCGCCTTATCTACTGTACGATTGGCTACATCAATCTCTTTTACACCTACATCAGCAAGAGAAAAATAAATAGCTCGGCTAGCACCACCTGAACCAAGTAACAAAATACGTTTCCCTTGAAGTGGTTCATTACTAATTGACTGCAGCGCTCGAACAAAACCAATCCCGTCTGTGTTATAGCCAATTAATCTTCCATCCTTATGAACCACTGTATTTACTGCACCGATTTTCCTTGCCAATGGGTCAATCTCATCCAAATACTCCATAATAGCAACCTTGTGCGGAGTTGTTACATTAAATCCTGAAATACCTAATGCTTTTAAACCTCTTACTGCTTCCCCTAGCAATTCCTCTTCAACAAGGAACGCATGATAATGGGCATCCATATTCAAGTGTTCAAATGCATCGTTATGCATAACGGGTGATAATGAATGTCCAATTGGATTTCCGATTACACCATATAATTGTTTCATAAATCCCTCTCCATATTAAATTAAAGATTTACGTAGTGAAACACTTACTCCTTTTGGTACGTGTGCAACAATTTTTGCTCCTGGTTCGTTCACAGTAACCCATCCTAATCCAGAGAATACAACATCCGTTTTAGGTTCACGAATATTAAATTCGTATTTCACTAGCTCAGGCATATTTGCTAATTCTTCTGGCGTTGGTGGGCTTAATAAATCCCCGGCATGATTTTTATATAATTCATCTGCTTTCTCAAGCTTTGTACGATGGATTGTTAAGCGATTCGAGAAGTGACAAGTAAATGCACGACGACCACCACTTACATAATCAAAACGTGCCAATCCACTAAAGAATAACGTTTGTTCTTCATTTAATTGGAATACCATCGGCTTAATTTCTTTTGTTGGTGTAATAAGCTTTAAGCTTTGCTTTCCAACATAATGAGCCATTTGGTGGTGGTTAATAATACCTGGCGTATCATATAAAGAAGACTCTTCGTCCAATGGAATATCAATTAAATCCAGTGTTGTTCCTGGGAAATGAGATGTTGTAATTACATTTTCAGTCTCATCACTAAATTCTTTAATCATACGATTAATAAATGTCGATTTTCCTACATTCGTACATCCAACAACATAAACATCTTTGCCGCCGCGATAATACTCAATAGCATCTGCTAGTTCAGCAATTCCTTGTCCCTTCGCTGCACTAATTAAAAAGACATCTTCTGGTTTTAATCCTAGCTGCTTTGCACTATAGCGCATCCAATGTTTTACTTTATCATGTTTTACTGACTTTGGAATTAAATCAGCTTTATTTCCAACAAGTAATACTTTATTATTCCCTACGAAACGATGTAAGCCAGGTAACCAGCTACCATTAAAATCAAAAATATCTACAATTTTGACTACTAATGCATCTGATTTTCCAATTCCATTTAAAATGCGTAGGAAGTCATCATCTGTTAACGATACATCTTGAATTTCATTGTAATGCTTCAAGCGAAAACAACGTTGACAAATGACTTGTTCTTTCTCTAAAGATGAGGCAGGAGCATACCCCACTTCGTTTTTATTTTCTGTTTGAATTTCTACACCGCAACCAATACATTTAATTGTTTCAGTCAAACTTTATTCCTCCCAGTTAATTAAACCTTTTTTCTTCATATTTTTCATAATTCTTCGTTCAATTTTTCGATTAAAGCGCGTTACTAATCCGTCCGTTTGTGCTACCGGTACAACTAAAATTGTATGAAGGCCTACTCGGTTTCCACCAAGCACGTCAGTCAGTAACTGATCTCCAATTACTACAACTTCATCTGGCTGCAAACGCATCTCTTGTATCGCACGCTTAAATGCGCGAACAAATGGTTTACGTGCACTATGAATAAATGGAATACCTAATGGATCAGCAAAATCTTTCACACGTTGCTCATTATTATTTGAAACGACCGTTACTTGAATGCCTTGCTCTTTCATTTCCAAGAACCATTTTTCAAGTTGCGGCGTTGCATTGGGACGATCCCATTCAATTAAAGTGTTATCTAAGTCAGTAATAACGCCTTTAATCCCACGTTTTTTTAAATCTTCTGGTTGAACATGATATACATTTTTCACATATTCATTTGGTAAAAATAGTTTCAATTTCTTTCACCTCTTTGAGGATTTTTCATAAAATTTTTCGACAACATTTTTCGATATATAACCTGTGGATAAAATTGTACACATTTTCCACATTAATTTTGCAGTTAATTTGGAATTTACTAACAAACTATACACACTTTATCCACCTAGGTATGTGGATAACCACTCGTTTGTGACTGTCATATTTTTTTGGTACATTAAATGCATCAACGAATCAATCCTTATATTATTAGGAGGTGACTCACCTTGAAAACAAAACATATGGAACAGTTATCCACTGAGTTACTCACTGAGTCTTATTATAAAGCAAAAGAACTAAAATTAAATCCCGACTTCATTTTACTTATAAAACAAGAAATCATTAGACGCTCATTAGAGGACAAGCTTGTCAAATCATCTTGATTACATATAAAGTGAAAGTTTAATCAGCCCTTACCAATCAAACAGTTAAAGGATAAATTATTAGATGCCCTGTAAAAAGAGCCATCCTACGATGGCTCTCGAATAAACAAGTACTCCCATCTAGGGGATTTCATCATTAAGTATCTTTGCCCATAACTCTTACTTACGGTTATAAAAGCTTTTCTTTATTTATGAGCTAAGCGAGTAGCTATTTTTTCACCAAGACGAAGCTCTTGTCCACTCTTTAATTCCTGCACTACTTCTATCATATCTTTTTCAAACAATAACACAACTGTTGAACCAAATGTAAAGTATGCCATTTCTTCACCTTTTTGAACAGTGTCTCTCTCATGCAAAAGCTCAATACTATTAACAAACATAGCACCTACTTTTACAAGAGCCATATGCTCGCCATCACTGCTTACTTCTGTAACAGAACGATAATTTTTTGACAGTGGTTCTTTCCCGTATTCCATACCAGCTGCATTTACCGGATATGATTTTCTACCGAGTACAAATCTTTCAGTCACAGAACCAGAAAGCGGACTATGAATGCGATGATAATGACTTGGACTCAAATAAATTACCATATATGTACCGCCTGCATATCGCGTTGCACGTTCTTCATTACCTAGCATATCCACGATTGAATAGCGCTTTCCTTTAATATCAAATGTTTTTGTATCCTCAATAGGACCATGATCTGCAAAAACACCATCAACAGGACTAACGATACTCGATGCATCTGTATCAATACTACGCTTTCCTTCTTTTAGCTTACGCGTAAATAATTCATGCAATGTTCTATATTCCTTCAAACCCTTTTCCATCTCATCTTGATTAATTTGAAAAACTTTCGCGTACGATGGAATAATGATAGAGCTCAAACGAGATTGTGCAAATTTACGTAATATATAAGAAGTAAAGCGACCATTTGTAAGTTCTATCATAAGTCGATATAATGTACGTCGCAAATTGCGAAACCCCCTAATCAGTCTATAACTTTAGTTTTCCCTTCTTTTCTTTCTATATCATATGTAAAATTGGTTCTTATTCCCACATATCATATAAAGCAGCCTTATTATATATACAGAAAACTAAGTATGGTATTATTCTTAAATTATTTAGCACCTTCTAATATTACAGATAGAATCCGTCATTTTCAACAGTGAACGTGTATTTCTTCTTAGCATAACGCGTTTTCTTTTCTTATTTACAATAAAAAAAGCAGCCCATTTTAAATATGGCTGCTTCTAATACACTTTACTCTTTCGCTTTTTTCTCTTTCTCTGCCCTTACAAACTCGTGGAACATTTTCATTAAAGCACGCTTTTCAATCCGTGATACGTAGCTTCTAGAAATACCAAGCGCCTTAGCGATTTCCCGCTGTGTTTTCTCCTTATCTAGCCCAAGTCCAAAACGTTTCACAATCACTTCTTTTTCTCTTTCGTCTAAAATATCGATATACTCTTTAATTTTTTCTAACTCCATACTAAGCTGAATCATATCAATTACATCTTCAGACTCTGATTTTAATATATCAATAAGCGATATTTCATTGCCCTCTTTATCTTGCCCGATCGGATCATGAAGTGAAACATCTTTTTTCGTTTTCTTTAGTACACGTAAATGCATCAAAATTTCATTTTCAATACAGCGTGCTGCATACGTCGCAAGCTTCGTTCCCTTTCCTGCAGAATAGCTCTCGATCGCTTTAATGAGCCCGATTGTACCAATTGAAATTAAATCTTCTGCATCTTCTCCTGTGTTCTCAAATTTTTTAACGATATGAGCTACAAGCCGTAAATTATGTTCAATTAAAAGATTTCTCGCTTGAGCATCACCTTGCTCCATTAACTCTAAGTACTTTCTCTCATCATCTGATGATAACGGCTGCGGGAACGCATTGTTCTTCACATAAGAAACAAAGACAAACACTTCTCGAACCATATATCCAATTGCGGCGAATAGACTCAAACCTTTCACCTCCGCCAAAATAGTGGTCTTTATTATGTGTATGTGGGCGTGAGGTTGTTTGTGTCTGTACAGTTTATTTATAAAACTCAACACTTCTAACATTTAAAATATTTTATCGTTATATTATAATTAAATAAAATTGTTATTTATATATGAATATGCTATTAAAGGGGACACTATTCATGATTACATTAGAACGATTATTAAATGTAACAATTTATTTAGGGGTATTTTTACTTTTCATTTCGTTCATTACTTTTGTTATTAAAAGAGGGCCTGATTTATTATTTTTTCAATTTGGAATTTCTTTATTTTTTGGAGCTCAAATTATAACTGGAATAAAATTTTTTCATAACTATGGTTTCTCCTTTCACTCAAAACTAGAACTACTTATCTTTATTTTCTATGTAATTGGAATTATTACATGTATACTATTATTCTTTCACTTTCAAAATCCGTATCGAATTTTTTTATTAATCTGTAGTTGTTTATTTTTAACTGGATCCAATTATTACTTTAAAGAAACATTAAATTTTAGTAAAAAAATTCCAAAGCAAAACAAAACTTTTTTAAGTACACAAGATGACTCTTTTCCAAAAGAAGTTCGTAAATTTTCAGAGGATTACAACAACATAATAAGAAATGATTTTTATGAAATACCGATGATTCCTACTGAATTACAGATTACAAGCAAAAAAGATTCTTCCCATAGTACATCTTACTTAGTTGAACTTCATAATAGCGAAAATGAAATTACTGATGACTCTGTACAATTAACTCCATCAGACCGTTTTTATGTGCTGTTAAATAAACAAAAAACAAAAATATCAAAAATAGTATATGAAGGACAGAATTTTTTCACATTTACAGTCACACTAAAGGCTCTTAATTTACAGCAAGAACCAGAGATTCATAATATGTTTTTAGAAATAGATAAACGTAGAGCGATGAATCTTCTTAATTTTGAAATTAAAGCCCATACTAAAGAATGGAAAGTAATATTTAAAAGTGATAGTTCTTATTCCAATCTTCCTATCACATTTACTTTTGAAAAACGAACAGGCAAAGTATAAAAATAAAAAGAGTTATTTTCTTTGAAAAATAACTCTTTTATTTTACTTACTCCAAATCTTTCTCCCCGCTTGGGCATCAATATAACGAATTTCCCGCCTACAATTAAAAGGTTCTTTATGTTTTTCATCTGTCGTTTGTTTGTAAAGTAGTTTGTATTTCGTTTCCTCTGCATCATGATCTAAAAACCATTCTAATTTAACTCGGATAGCCTCTCTGTATATTTCTAACGCTTTTTCTTTAGTTACTTTTGGTGTTATTTCATATGTGAGCAATTCTTTTATAAAGTTGCTAGACTCCCCCGAGTAGTGCATAACAGCACCATTTTCTGCATTGATGTTAATCATAAATTGGTTATACTCTGCCGGAATATCATTTATATATACAGAAAAGATAAATCTTTCAATCCCATCTTCTGCTTCTTCACGTTCCTCCCAAAGACGCAGATATTGTGTGATATCTGGAATAACTCGTTCTAAAAATTGAAGTGCTCTTTGTAAACATTCCTCTCTAGACAGTATTTGCTTTACTTCTTTATCATCTGTCAGTTTTATAAAACCAGTTAATTCATTGGTTAATTTATCAATTGTAACGCTAACTAAATTATTATATTTCAACATCGGTAAATGCTTTTTAAAGAATTCATTCATTAAATATGGATTCTTTTCTTCTTTCTGTTTTTGTAATTCCTCTTTCGGAACAAATTTCATCCTTATTTCATCATCATTTTCTGTCTCATCTACTTTTGTAAAACCTTCTTTATTCCAGTCAAATAATTCGAATACTTCACCTCGTTCGTTACCTTTTTTCGATTTTTCAACAGCTACAGCCGAAGGCAATTTATAATGATCTGGTCCAAATAAATCTTTACCTGTACTTGCATCAATAAACGCATGACTAGGCTCTGGTTCATATACAAGATGGTACCCTTTTACTTCTTCCCCGTTTTCATACTCACATGAAGAGTATGTTAAATCTATAAATACAAGTCTCATATCTTGTCTAGCTTTCAAATTTTCTAAAACGATATTCTCCTCAACAATTTCACTTGGCCATAACGGTTTTTTCTCTATAGCTTTTTGTCCATTGTAATGAAAATGCACAACATTACCTGAAGAGTGCACTCGCACAACGCACCCTGTATTCGGCAATGGATAGCTATTCACTTCTTGCATATAATTTACTTCTTTCCAACCGCGCCTGTCGTCCTTAACCGTTACATATGTATAGAATTCATATCCTTCTTTTGTATATTTTTTCAAGAACGCATTTGCAATCTCTCTTGCCTTCTTCTCCTCTATCGCTTCCTTGCCACTTGAAAAAGGATTTTCATCATCTATCCTAAATTCAATTAAATTACCAGTATGTCTATTCAATGTAATTTGTATCGTTCTCTCCTGATCCCCTTTATGCTCCCACCATAATAGATGATACGGGTCATCAACCCCTTCTTGATCATCTACAACAAGACTATATTCATCTGGAATATTAATAATATGAGCCACTTGCTCTTTTCTTTCTTTATCTTTTTGATTCATCATACCGCTCCCTTTATTACAATTTAAGGTAATTATAACAAACAAAACCAAAGAACTATAAAAAAAGACTAGAGATATCTCTAGTCTTCTACTTCGTTTCACGATGTAACGTTACTCGCTTTAATCGTGGACAATATTTTTTTAATTCGATGCGTTCTGGATTGTTTCGTTTATTTTTTTTAGAAATGTAATTACGATCACCGCACTCCGTACAAGCTAATGTAATATTTACACGCATATTTAATTCTCCTTTCTTTCAAAAATCGCAACTAAAACGTAATGATTACGATTTATATATTATAAAACTTCATTCCATTTGTCAATTGCAAAAACAAGAAGATTCCATTTAGAATCCCCTTGTTTTTATAGTTAAATAAATTTTCTCCCGCATTAACGGGCAGTAAGACCCCCACTGATTAAAAGTTTCACTTTATTAAAACGATTCGTATGTAACAAACTCACTAATCGGCTTTCGATATCCTCGTAGGCGAGTTTTAGTCGTATCACTTTTTCCTATCGTAATCATTAAAACAGGTACTATATGCTCCGGCATATTTAATTCACTTTGTACTGCTTTTTCATCGAAACCAATCATTGGACATGTATCATAGCCATAATATTTAGCTGCGTACATAAAAGTCATCGCGCTTAACGAAGCATTTCTAATCGCTTCATCCTCCATGAAACGCTCTCCTTTTCCTTCATATAAACCTTTCGTTTGCCTAATTGTATCTTCATATTCACATTCATCAATCATTTTTAAAACTTTCATACCGAAGTAAATATTTTCAACATTTTGGTATGCTTTTTTATCACCACAAACGAGCACTACCGCTGATGCACTCGATACTTTATATTGACCGAAAGCTAATTCTTTTAATCTTTCTTTTCGCTCTTGATCACGAATTACAACATAATGTGTGTGCTGCAAATTATAGCAAGATGGAGAAAGCTTAGTTAACTCAAATATTTTTTTAAAATCCTCATCAGGGATTTCTATACCTTGTATAAATTTCATTGCAGAACGTCTAGCAATTGCTAATTCTTCAAAGTTCACCATATATCCTCCTCGATAACTGTAAATTTAAATATACATTAATTTATACAAATAGATAAATCAAATAAAAACACTTTAAATCCGAATAATAATTATGATTAACAGCAAAAAAGACAAAAAGCTGAAACAATTAGTTCATACGAAATTCACACGAATCTATTACTATAGAAACTGTACATAGTGAACTTATTAACAATCACGTTTATTTATATAAAATCTTACTCGAAAGGAGTTGAAAGTATGAAAACTAAATATCGCTTTATGATCTCATCATTTGCTGCTTGCGCTTATATGATTTGGTATTTAGTATAATAACGACCTCACTTGCAAATAGGAAAAGGTGTGTATATAAATGGAATATAATCAATCAACAGTTAACTACTGGAAAGCTTTTGTATTACCATATACATTTGCTTTAGAAGAGTTAAAAACTAAATTTGAAATTATGAACCGGGAAGCTCAATTTCTAGAGGATTACAACCCGTTTGAACATATAAAAACAAGACTAAAACAACCTGAAAGTATTATTAAAAAACTAGAGCGCAAAAGCTTATTACCAACAGTTGAAAATGCTCAAACACATTTACAAGATATTATTGGTATTCGTATTACATGTTGCTTCGTAGAAGATATCTATCATTTGAAAGAAGTCATTCAAAAACGCGAAGATATGGAAGTCATAGAAGTAAAAGATTATATCGCTAACCCAAAACGAAACGGATATAAAAGTTTACACATGATCATTAAATACCCTTTATCACTAAATTCTGGTACAAAAGATGTATTTGCAGAAATTCAGTTACGTACACTGGCAATGGACTTTTGGGCAAGTTTAGAACACAAACTTTATTATAAATATGAAGGAAAAATACCGGAGTATTTAAAAGATGAACTACATGATGCAGCAATGAAAGCTGAAGATCTGGATAATAAAATGGCCACAATTCGTCAAGATATTGATGATATTGAGGCATGTTCAAATCAAATTATGCTACCACTATAAAAAAAGGTTCTCGCCAATGAGAACCTTTTTTCTATCATTTTTGGGAAGTACGACTCCACACTTATTAAAGTTTCACGTTATTTTTTCTCTATTGTTCGAACCTCTTCAATCTTCCATTTACCCTCTTCTTTTCCAAGGGCATACTGTACTTTCTTTTGAAGAGTAATACTGTCGTCTACTTCCTTTTCTTTCGTTTCAACAATAACATACCCTACTTTACTAACATTCATATCTATATGTTCCAATTCAATTTTCTTATTTCCCTTTTGAAATGCGGCTTCTTTTTGTGTTTTTAAGTCTTCAGCACTAGGCATCTTCTTTGAAAATAACTCCATATGTTCTGCAAGATTTTTTTCATTGGTCGTTCGCACAAATGTATGAATAATATCTTGAATAGATTTCTCTTCTTCTTTTGTTATTTGTACCTTTTCCTCAGTTTTTTTAGTAGTAGATTTTTGTGCTACATTATTCTCTTCTTGTTGACATCCAACTAGTAATACTACAAATGCTAGAAGGAATCTTAATTTCGCAAATATTTTTTTCATATTTCCAACTCCTAAAAAGAAAAGCGAGGCAGTTCGCCTCACTTTCGCTCTTAATTAGCGTCTTCCTTTATTCGGATCACCACCGCCAACAATATCAAAGACACGTTTCGCTATATTTGTATTCTCTTGAACGCCAGAGAACAAGTATTTACCTGGACCAAATGCATACACGTTCACATCTTCCCCTGTATGTCCACCTGTTGTCCAGCCTGTAACCGAGCGCTTATTGAAAATATCTTCAATTGCATTATCAATCTTTGTTACATCTTTTGACGGAGCTATATCATTTACAGCTTGAATTTCTTCTGGAGTTAATTGTAAATCAATATACTTTTTCAATGTTTCTTCTACATTTGCACCTTTTGCAATCTCATTTGCCATAAAGTCTGGTGTGCGTTTTGCAGCTTTAATTGGATCTACTTTAAAGTTATACTCGCCATTGGCACCTAAAGATAAGCCACCAGTAGCGTGATCTGCCGTTGCAACAACTAACGTATTTTTATCTTTTTTCGCAAACTCAATCGCTGCTTTGAAAGCTTTTTCGAAGTCTTCCATTTCACTCATTGCACCAACAATATCATTATCATGTCCAGCCCAGTCGATTTGACTTCCTTCCACCATTAAGAAGAAACCATTTTTATTTTTGTTCAAACGCTCAATTGCTGCATTAGTCATTTCTTCTAATGAAGGTGTTTTCTCATTGCGGTCAATCATTTTATCTAATCCACCTGGTGCAAATAAACCAAGAATTTGATCATTTTTATCATTTAACAATTGATCTCGATCCGTTACATAGCTATAACCAGATTTCTTAAACTCTTCTGTAAGATTACGATCTTTTCTAACAAAGTTCTTTACGCCGCCGCCAAGCATAACATCTACCTTATGCTTCCCTTTAATTTTCTCATCAAAATAATCATTTGCAATTGCATCCATATTTTTACGGCTAATGTCATGCGCACCGAAAGCAGCTGGTGTTGCATGTGTAATTTCAGAAGTTGCAACGAGTCCCGTTGATTTCCCTTTTTCTTTCGCTTGCTCAAGAACTGTTTTCACTTCCGCTTTATCATTATCAACTGCAATTGCAGCATTATATGTTTTAATTCCTGCTGACATAGCTGTTGCTGCCGATGCAGAGTCTGTAATATTTTCATGTTCATCTTCTGGGTATGTTTTTTGTGTTCCTACAAGATGCTTATCAAATTCTGTAGATTCCATTTCAAAGGTTTTTGGATTATCTTTCATATAACGGTGAGCCGTCATATATGAAGGACCCATACCATCCCCAATTAATACGATAACATTTTTAATCTTTGCATTGCTTCCGTTCTCATCTGCATTAACCTCACTAGAACGAGTAAAATTCCATGTTGCTACCGAAGTAACTGCTAATGATGCCACAACTGCAAATGGCCATGCTTTTTTCACAAACTTTTTCACTGTCTTGTCCCCCTAATTAGGTTATTCATTTCCCACTATCAAATTTAATGGAAGACTATTAAGAGAAAATTAGCTGTATGTAAATTTTTTGTTAACTTATGTAAATATCAGTTATAATTTGTATAAGTTTGTCTTTTTGTATCAATCATTCCGCCCTTTACAATTTAAATATAAACAAGTTGGATTTCATTTAACGTAAATCTCTTTTTTTACATTTTGACTCTATGTTTATGAAAATAAATAGAAATGCGGTGAGCCTTTATGAAAATAGTAAAGCTAAATGAATCTTTTATTTTTGAATTACTTAATCTTTGCAAATCTGTTGGATGGTTACACGATGAAATTTTTATGAAAAAACAATTCGAAATGTATCTTTCTATCGGCACACTTGTAGGTTACATTCATGAAAACAAACTCATTGCGACTGGAGGAGTATTTCCCTTTACAAGTAACTTCGCTTCCATTGGTATGTTAATCGTTCACCCTAATTTTCAAGGACGCGGAATAGGGCGCATGTTGCTAAATCATTGCTTGGAACAAATTCATCCAAAACAACCCATTGCACTTATTGCGACAAAAGCTGGCGAACCTCTATACACATCATGCGGATTTCAAACAGCAACAACGATTCATCGTTTTGAAAAGCAAACTATTAAGACGTACCCTTCTCACTTACAACAAGTACAAGAAGAAGACCTTATATCTGTTACTTCTCTGGATCAAATTGCAACTGGTATGAATCGTTCTCTACTTTACTCTTTGCTATTACCAAGGGCCGTACACTCTTTTAAAATTGAAAGAAATAACTGTATAGAAGCTTTTTCATTATGCATACAAAAGGGCAATATATTATGTATCAATCCACTTATCGCCAAGCAAGAAGAAGATGCTATCCAATTATTAAAAAAGATATGTGAATGTTGGAATGGTATAGTACGAATTGATGTTCCACACTCACAATTTACATTTCGTCAATTTCTTCAAACAGAAAATTTCCAAGAAACGCTCCTTTCACCTCTTATGATAAAAAATGGTAGCCAACTTCCTGGAAATCGTAATATGCTATTTGCTATGATAGATACAGCGTTATGTTAGAAAGGAGACACCTAATTGAAGCGATTTAGCTATTTTATGGTAGGTTGTCTTACTCTTACACTATTAGTAGGATGTAGTGCAGCAGAAAAGCCAGTAGAACAAGTAAAACAAGTTAAAAATACAATTACAGCGAAACTAGCTACCGAGGAAAAAATGGTAGAAATAGATGGTCAAACCATTTACTTTAAAAAGATTGGTAATGAAAAACCACCTTTACTTATGATTCATGGCTTTGGAGGGTCATCAGATGGTTTTCAAAAGATTTACTCCGATTTAGCAAAAGATCATACAATTATTTCTGTAGATGCTTTAGGATTCGGGCGCTCATCTAAGCCAATGGATTTTTATTATTCTTTTCCAACTCATGCAAATTTGTATTATAAATTAATGAAAAAACTAGGGTATGATTCATTCGCAATACTGGGGCATTCCATGGGGGGAGAAATTTCTCTAAATTTAACATATTTATATCCTGAAGCAGTTACTCACCTTATTTTAACTGATGCTACAGGTGGCCCTCATACATTCGTTAATAAACAAGGCTCACCAAAACCACAATTGTCGACTGATTTAAATGCCGTTTCTTCTATTACAGATTATGATGAAAGCAAAGTGAAATTCAAACGTAATGATGAAGAGCATTATAATAAAATGAAATTATGGCCTAGACGTCTTAAAATTAATGCAAATGAAATAAAACAGCCAACTTTAATTATATGGGGCAGAAATGATAGTAGCGTTTCCTGGAAAGAAGGAGAAACGTATCATCAATTCTTAAAAAATAGCACTTTACATATTATTGAAAAAGGTTATCATGCACCATTTCGCCAAGAACCACAAGAATTTGTCGGGTATGTAAAAGATTTCTTTAAGAACAATCCGATTAAAGTTGAAAAATAACATAAACGGGTATCTCAAAATGAGATACCCGTTTTCATATATTAAGCAGCTTGCTTTTGGCGTTTTGGAGTTTTTGATCCTAATACTTTCGGGATAACGAAGCCATCCATTCCAAATTTCCCAGCGTTCATACCGGAAACAAGAACAAACATAGATAAGATAACCATCTCAGGGTTCACACCAATTGACCCACTAAACATATAGGAAAAGTTCATTACAAGACCAAAAAAGACCGCTGTTTTTGTTAAACAGCCTACAATTAAACCAATTCCGACTAAAATTTCTCCCCATGTTACAAGTGTATTAAACAAATCTACATTTGGAATTGCAAATTCTTGTAAGAATGATGCCCACCAAGATTGAACAGCCGGTTGTGCACCTTTAGATTTTTCAATTGCCCCTTGCAAATAACCTGTTGCATCGAATCCTTTTCCTTGTAGTTTACCGATTCCAGCCATTAACCATGTGTAACCAAGATATACTCGAATTACTGCTAATGCAAAAGAAACTGCTTTGTTTTCTCTTAAAAATTGAATAACCATATCTTCCTCCTAAAGTTGTAATTAAGTTAGTTACAGATAATATAATAACATTAGTTACTTATTTTTCAAACGTTAATTATGAATAATCTGTGACATGCGTATGAAACATTAAAAACTAACGTTTATATAGTAACTTTTATTACCTGTAAAAACTTGAACATATCATACCACAAGTGATAACCATTTTCATTGAAAAAAATGTAAAAAAAATGTGAGTTAAATGTGAAACACGTTTATTCGAATATAGAATAAACGTGTTTCACACTAATTATAGAATCGAAATGTATGTGTCTCCTCATCAATTAAACTCGCTTCTTGAAACGCTTCTTCTAACGTTTTCCCATGGTTAATAACCCCATAAAATAAGCGTATAGTAAACATAAGTGCTGCATTTCCATCTACATAATCAATCGATCCAATATATGATTTCGCACCACTATGTAAAAAAGATTTTGCTAGATTTTGCTCCCCTAACGTACACCCGCTATTTACAATATGTGTATTATGCAATTTTGCATATTTATAAATTTCTTCTGTACCAAAATACCCTCTCGGTTCATCTTGTTCATATACTTCTTCGCCTAACTCTTCCATGACAAACTTCCCTTCTTCACCATGAAAGCAAAAAATAATATAATTAATATTGTTAAATAAGTTCTTTCCAGAAAGAACTTCCACAAAATCTTTCGGTCTACCAATCCAATATGTCACAACCCTTGCACCAAAATATTCAAGAGATGCTCGAATTGATTGCGCTTCTAAATCCGAATTAAAACCAACTACTAATGCAATATTCAACATACAACCCCCATCCTATAATCAGCCCTTATCAATCAGAATTTTATGGGATAAATCCATTTCATATATGCCCGTTTCTTTCAAAAAATCTGATCTAGTTAAAACGACTTTCTGTAAATATTGCCTATATGCTGTAATTGTTCCATCGTGAGATACAATGCAAATTCTTTCAGCACCCAGTTCATAACACCAAAGAAGAAATTCATCTACTATTTGCTGAAAACTATTCTCTGAAATAGTGTTTATACCTTCCTTCCATAACTGATTATTTGAGCTTTTCTCTATCGAAAAATGCGGAAATAACTTTGTTATCATTCCCTGATCTACTATATAATCGCACGGTAATGTTTTCGCTCCTTCTCGATAAGGAAAAATACGTGGGGATACATATGGATGGACTAGTTTTTGACAAGCAACTTTCGCACTCCATATTGTCGCCGTTTGCAAAGTTCTAAGTGTAGGACTAACAATTAATATATCCGCTTCTTGTAATGATATATCACGTTGAAGTAATTTAGCTTGAGCCTTTCCTACTCTCGTCAATGGTGGGTCAAACACTTGTAAACTTTCTGGTAAATCCGTTGTATGTTCACCTTCACCATGCCGAACAAAAACGATTTTCATATTCAGCCTCCTCTTACTATAAAATCCTCACACATATTTCTTCCCTATTGCATTCTTTATTCCTGCTGTATAAAAACCGATATGTAAAAAACATTTGACACTAATCTTTGTAAAATATTACAATATTACATGTAAAATACTTTTTACACCGAAAGGAGAATTACATATATGAAATGGATAATTGTCTTTATTGGAATGATTGTATGGGGATATATAAACGGCTTCTTTAGTAGTGATCAAACTGCTAATCCCTGGATTACAGATGATGAACGTGAAACAAAAATTAAACAAAAAGCAATTACGGCAAGCTGGTCCGGTGTTTTTATGTTTTGTACCATTAGCCTCTTAAATAAATGGTTAGGTTTAAGCACAAACGATAAATCACCGTACTTACCAGACCCTATCGCAGCTATTTTAAAGGAAAATGTAGAGTTACAAGTTTTACTCATGCTATTTGTTATGTATGGAATATTTTACTTACATTATCGAAGAAAATTAAGTGCCTAACTTCTAACTCATGATTATCCTCCTAAATGGTTATAGTAATTAGGACGAAATGAAAGGAGCGATAGAAAAATGAGTAACTCGAATGAATTTTTAGATACACTACATGAAAAACAAGCAAAAGATGAACAAAATAGAAAGCGCCAAGGGAACGGAAACCCAGCGAAAAAAAAGCCAAATAAAACGCATAAATAACAATAAAAAACTGCCTAAAATGATCTTTTAGGCAGTTTTTTATTGTTATTTCACCGAGATGACATTTTCCCAATTCCATTTCTCATAATACCACGCTGGTACATCTATATTTTCAATCCACTTCTTTTCCTGTTTCCCATCTTTATGAGCAAGCCATACATCCGCTTTCTTACGGTCTGAACGTATCCAAATTAATTGATTACTCTTCTTCATGAAGATCGGGTGGTAATCCCCTTGCTTGTTCTTTTTCTTTGTGATTTGATGCTGTGCATTACTTGTACTATCGACCTCATACAAAGATGGTAGTGGCCTTTTTTCTGGTGGAGTTTCTATCCCTGCCTCCTTTGCTCGTGAAACGATAATTACTCTATCGTTCTTCCATACAAAATCCCAATCAACATATCCTTTCGGCGTAAATATGTTCTGCTGAAGTGCTGGCAATTCCTTTACTTTTAAATGCTTATTTTCTAATGCAACTCTTCCGCTCCCTTCAATATAAGCTAATATATTTTTTGATGGTGCCCATTGAAACCATTGTGCGTTTAGTAACATTTGATCTACTTTTTCAAACCGACTGCCATCTGCACGAACTAAGCAAAGCGTATTACTATCAGCTGACCATGAAGCTGTCGGTACTGCTAAAAATGAAATCCACTTTTGATCTGGTGACCACTTAAAGCCACTTGCTACTAGGGCTAGGAAATCATCATGTTCATTTGGCAATGCATACAAATGCTTCATTTTGTGAGGATTCATATGTGCATCTTTTTGCACTTCATATAGCTGAGCCCCTGTCCATCCTGTTGGAAGTAAGTGCGCTTCAGAGGATACAAGAAAGTTCTTTCCATCGGGGTACCATGCATAATCCCCTACACCAGCCGATACATTTTCAAAATCTGCATTCTTTTTTTCTACATCAAATGTATTTAATGTACCTGTAAATATAAATGCAATTATATTTTCTGTTGGTGACCATTGATAATTCGATGCTTCTGAGTGAAACGGCGTAACTTTCTTTCCATCTTTCAGCCGATATAACTCAAGAATATTTTGTTTCTTCCCTTTTACATATGCCAGCCATTCTCCATCATGTGACCACTTTGGCCCTGTTATGTTCTCTCCTTTTGTAAGTTGTTTTTCTTTCCCCTCAACTTTAATCCAAAGGTTATGATGACGAATAAAAGCAACTTTCACACTATTATTTTCTGCGCTAGTAATAGTGATAGAACACAAAAACATAAACAACACTACACTACCACTTACTATTAGCCTTTTCATACCATCACTCCATTTCCCTCATAGCATTCCTCACTTTCTTCCTACAATATGTGAAAAATATCGATTCGACATAATCAGAAAAAATTTCCCAAGAAATTTTCAATTCATAGAGGATTGGTATGAATTATGTCGAAAGTATAGTTTAGCCAACATTTATATTTATAAGTTATAACTAAAATGTAAGATTTCATTTCTGAATATTGGCACTTTTTATTAGGGGGAGTATCAATGAAAAAAACTACTTCTACACTATTAAGCATGGCGCTTGTCTTTTCTAGTTTTGGAGCTTTAAGCGCTCATGCTGAATCACTACAAAAGGAGAAGCAATTTAGTCCACAATTAAAAACAACGATTGAACAGTGGGGAGAACATAAAATTGCTCAAAATGTTGAAACGAAAACAAAAAAAGAAATATCAGTAATTGTAGAATTGCAACATGCACCTCTCGCTGCTCAAAGTAATATTCAGCATGCTCCAGATTTACAAAATAGTAATGCTCAGTCTTATCATGCTGAGCTAAAAAAAGCACAAGAAGATACGACTAAGAAAATAAAAGAAAAAGCACCTGGTGCAAAAATTAAAGAAGTGTATAATACGTTATTTTCCGGATTCTCTATTTCAGTTCCTGGAGATCAAATTACCTCTCTTGCCTCTTTACCTGAAGTAAAAGCAGTCTATCCGAACTTAACATATAAATTGCATGAAACATCAAAAAGTACTACTAACGAAGAAGCACCAAATATCGGTGGACCGACAATTGGTGCACCTGAAGCGTGGAATTTAAAAGATCCATCTGGCAAACCGCTTGATGGAAAAGGCATGAAAGTAGCCATTATCGACTCTGGCGTAGACTATACACACCCTGACTTAAAGGCAAATTATATCGGTGGATATGACACGGTTGATGAAGATAGCGATCCAATGGATGGTAACGTACATGGTACTCATGTAGCTGGAATTATTGCGGGTAATGGAAAAATTAAAGGCGTTGCTCCAAACGCTTCTATTCTAGCCTATCGTGTAATGAATGACGGTGGAACTGGTACAACAGATGATATTATCCAAGGGATTGAGCGAGCGATTCAAGATGGTGCGGATGTGTTAAACCTCTCCCTTGGGCAAGATTTAAATGTACCTGATCAGCCTGTAACATTAACGTTAGAACGAGCAGCGAAACTTGGTGTTACTACTGTCGTTTCAAATGGAAATGACGGACCAAAACCTTGGTCTGTTGATGCTCCCGGTAACGCAAGTAGTGTCATTTCTGTTGGAGCATCTACGGTTTCTATCCCGTTTCCAACATTCCAAGTAGCTGGTTCCAGCAAAACATATCAAGGGTTACCGTTATCAAAATCCGATTTTCCAATAGGAAATGATTCCCCTCTTGTATATGTTGGTTATGGCAATCCAAGTGATTATGCAAAACAAGATGTGAAAGGGAAATTCGCACTTATTTTACAAGGTACTTCTAGTACATTAGTAAAAGCAGAACAAGCGAAGCAAGCTGGGGCACTTGGTGTGTTATTAATCTCTAACGAAAAAGAAATTAATATGATGCCGGAATATTTTTCACGTGAACATCTGGCTATCCCAGTAATGCAATTATCAAATACAAATGGGGAAGAATTAAAAACTTTAATCACAAAACGAAAGAAAAATATAAAAATTGGACAACCAAAGCAAACAGAACTTATCGGTAACTTTAGTTCAAGAGGACCATCACAAGGAAGTTGGCTAATAAAGCCTGATGTTGTTGCACCTGGAGTACAAATTACTAGTACAGTACCGCGAGGCGGCTATGAATCGCATAACGGAACAAGTATGGCTGCTCCGCAAGTAGCTGGAGCGGTTGCCCTCTTGCGTCAAATGCATCCGGATTGGACGACAGAACAATTGAAAGCGGCTCTTGCTAACAATGCAAAAACATTACATGATGTCAATGAAAATACATACCCTGTTATGGCACAAGGATCTGGTTTAATTAACATTCCGAAAGCAGCTCAAACAAATGTATTAGTAAAACCTAACAATGTCAGCTTTGGTCTTATTAAGCCAAATAGCGGAAAAGTAAAACTGACGCAAAATGTTACATTACAAAACCTTTCTAGTAAAAAGAAAAGTTTTTCAACTCGTGTGGAATTACTAGATGCCAACACAAAAACAAAAGTAAAAGCTTCTGTCCCTTCATCGATTAGCATACAACCGAATAGTAGTACCGAAAAACCATTTACTATCACGGTAGATAGCTCACTACCACAAGGTTTGTATACTGGAAATGTATATGTAAAAGAACAAGGGGCAAAAGAAGAAATTCGAATTCCATTCACATTTAGTATCGATCCTAAAGATTATAAACGTATCGATGGACTTGAAATTATTAATTCTACTTTTAGCCCAAATGGCGACCACGTACTAGATGATAATCTCATCAACTACTATTTAGTTGCGCCTGTGGATGATGTAACATTACATGCAAATTTAGTTACGAAAGAACGTGTAACGTATCAAGGGATTATCCATCAAGCTAAAAATGCAACTCCTGGATGCAAACCTTTCAAATGGAATGGTACAAAAGCAGATGGCACTCCTTTAGCTGACGGGCTATATCAAATCGAAGCAGTTGCTTCTAATTCTGGTGGGGAAACAAAACAAACAGCTGCTGTATTTCTTGATCGAACTGCACCTAAGTTAACACACGAAGTTGACCAAGAAAATCTCGTAATTAGAGGAAAAGTTGATGATATTCTACTAGATTGGATGTCAGAATCTGGTTGGATAGCACCTGGTATTCCAGTGAGAATGCAATATGAAATTAACGGAAATGGTGTATGGGAACAGGCATTCCTGAACCCTTGGGAGAAAAGCTATGACATTTATTTCGATCGCACTCAATTACACGAAGAAAAAAATACTATTCACATTGTAGCAACTGATGCAGCTGGCAATACCTCTAATTTAACTGTTAATTTAGAAGTGAAATAAAGTGAAACGTTAATCAATGGATATTTCGTTCATCCCCACTGATTTTTAGCCTTCACCAATCGGGGGTTCACGAGCAGTTAGGTTCCCACCTTACTTCTTTACTTCCACTGAATTTTGAGGTAGGAATTTTACTGCTCATTAACACGGGATAAAAAATTTTTGTTGACAATTTTTTTAATATAGTTTTATAATACAAAACATAGTTTAGTTGAACGAATTATATATCGGCTTTGAAGGAATGCTAGTAGCGACTTATATCACTGTCCCAGAGAACTGATGGTTGGTGCGAATCAGTACATATACAAGCGTGAATTACAATTCTGGAGCTTCTTTCCCGTAATGCTTTTTATGCATGAAGAGAAAGACGGATCTTTCCGTTATCGTAAAGTGAGTGGTAAACAATTAGTTGTTTACAAATAGGGTGGTACCGCGATTTTTATCGTCCCTATCGGATTTTCCGATAGGGACTTTTTTGCATCCATCCTCTTACACAATTTCATATATACGCGTTGAAAGAATCGCAGTAGTATCTTATATCCCTGTTACAGAGAGCTAATGGTCGGTGGAAATTAGCACATATATAAGTATGAATTACAATTCTGGAGCTTCTTTTTCGTAGTGCTTTTATGCATGAAGGAAAAGACGGAATTTTTCCGTTATCATTAATTGAGATGTAAGTATATTTTCACTTACAAATAGGGTGGTACCGCGATTCTTTCGCCCCTATCGGATTTTCCGATAGGGGCTTTTTCTATTTATCACAGAAACATATGTTAAATAATTCCGAATCTTATGATAAAATTTTATAAGCGCTTACAAAAAATGAAAGGGGGTGATACAAGCTATACGAAATCGATATTCATTTTTATTGAAAAAAAGGAGGATGTCTAAATGACAAAGAAAACAGAAATTCCATCGCATTTAAAACCATTTGTATCCACACAACATTATGATCAATACACACCGGTGAATCACGCTGTGTGGCGTTATATTATGAGACAAAATCATAGCTTCTTAAAAGACGTTGCTCATCCAGCCTATGTGAACGGACTACAATCATCTGGTATTAATATAGATGCAATTCCAAAAGTAGAAGAAATGAATGAGTGTTTGGCACCAAGCGGCTGGGGCGCTGTAACAATTGACGGACTTATTCCTGGCGTAGCATTCTTCGATTTTCAAGGACACGGATTACTACCGATTGCAACAGATATCCGGAAAGTAGAAAATATCGAGTACACACCAGCTCCAGATATCGTACATGAAGCCGCAGGACACGCACCGATTTTACTTGATCCTACATATGCAAAATATGTGAAACGTTTTGGGCAAATTGGTGCAAAAGCTTTCTCTACAAAAGAAGAACATGATGCATTTGAAGCTGTTCGTACATTAACGATAGTAAAAGAAAGCCCTACTTCTACTCCTGATGAAGTTAAGGCTGCTGAAAATGCTGTAATTGAAAAACAAAGCTTAGTTTCTGGTTTATCGGAAGCTGAACAAATTTCACGTCTTTTCTGGTGGACAGTAGAATATGGATTGATCGGAAATATAGATGATCCAAAGATATATGGTGCTGGTCTCCTTTCTTCTGTTGGCGAAAGCAAACATTGCTTAACAGACGCTGTAGAAAAGGTTCCATTTTCTATCGAAGCATGTACAGGGACAACTTATGACGTAACAAAAATGCAACCACAACTATTTGTTTGTGAATCCTTTGAAGAATTAACAGATGCGCTTGAAACATTTTCTAAAACAATGGCCTTTAAAACAGGTGGAAAAGAAGGTTTAGAAAAAGCAATTCGCTCTGAGAACTATGCAACAGCTGAGCTAAATAGTGGATTACAAATTACAGGTACATTTAGCGAGACAATTGAAAACGATGCAGGTGAATTAATTTACATGCGAACAAATTCGCCAACGGCATTAGCGCTTCATAATAAACAGTTAGCGAATCATTCTACTTCTGTACACAGTGACGGATTTGGAACACCGATTGGATTACTTACTGAAAATATTGCATTAGAAAATTGTACAGACGAACAACTACAATCATTAGGAATTACAATTGGAACTATCGCTGAGTTTACTTTTGCAAGTGGTATTCATGTAAAAGGAACAGTAACAGATATTGTGAAAAATGATAAGAAAATTGCTCTTATTTCCTTTATCGATTGCACAGTTACTTATAACGCCCGCGTTTTATTTGATGCTTCATGGGGCGCATTTGATATGGCTGTTGGCTCACAAATCACTTCAGTATTCCCAGGTGCCGCAGATGCAGCAGCATTTTTCCCAATGGATGAAGAAGTTCAAGAAATTCCTGCTCCGCTTGTACTGAATGAACTCGAGCGTATGTATCAAACAGTTCGAGATATTCGAAGTGAGGGGATTTTACACGACGCGCATATCGATCAATTAGTAGCAATCCAAGAAGTATTAAATAAATTTTATGCGAAAGAATGGTTGCTGCGCCTTGAAGTATTAGAGTTACTTTTAGAGCATAACAAAGGGCATGAAACATCTGCAGCATTACTACATCAACTTTCTACTTTCACAACTGACGAAGCTGTAACACGCCTTATTAACAATGGTCTTGCGTTACTTCCAATAAAGGATGTGAAAAATGATGCTAAGATTAACTGAAGAAGAAGTTCACGAGGAATTATTGAAGGTAGATAAATGGATGGTAAAAGATGAGAAATGGATTGAACGAAAATATATGTTTTCCGACTACTTAAAAGGAGTCGAATTTGTCTCTGAAGCCGCCAAACTATCAGAAGAACATAATCACCATCCATTTATCCTTATCCAGTATAAAGCAGTTATTATTACTTTGTCATCTTGGAATGCAAAAGGTTTAACGAAACTAGATTTTGAGCTTGCAAAACAATTTGATGAACTATTTTTACAAAACGAAAATGCAATTATAAGAAAATAAAAAAGAGAAGCCTTTTTAGGCTTCTCCTTTTATTTGGAAATGGATACAATGTCCAAATGGATCCTCGACTTGTAATATTCCATCTTTGTACGTAGCAATCTTACCAATATTTTTTAAGCTTTCACATACTTGCTCTTTTTGTTTTTCATCCGCTAATACAATTGTGAAATATTTCAAACCAACAGAACCTGGCATTTGCGGTGGTACCCCTTCACCTTGCCATGTATTTAAACCGATATGGTGATGATAGCCACCTGCTGATACGAACAACGCTCCATTACGAGCTGGGATTGTTACTTCAAAACCAAGACCATCAACATAGAAACGTTTCGCTTCCTCTAAATCAGCTACATGGAAATGAATATGCCCCATCACAGTACCAGCTGGAAATCCACTCCATGTACTTCCTTGCTGCAATAATTCTTCACCAGCTAACGGGTTACTAACAAATGGGAGCTCTCCATTCTCATCACGCCAAACTTCTTTTTGTCGATCATGATAAATTTCAATCCCGTTTCCATCTGGATCAGCTAAATAAAGAGCTTCACTAAAGTAATGATCGGCCCCGCCATGTAGTGGATATACCATTTCTACAAGATGACGAAGAACATTCGCTAAATCCTGCCTACTTGGTAATAAAATTGCGTAATGATATAACCCTGTTCTTCCTCTTTGCTTCGGAAAAGCTTCTTTTTTTTCTTCAATGATAAGAAGTGGTTCATCATTTTCATTCCCAAATGTAACGACTGCTTTTTCTTCTTTTAGCACCTTCATACTTAGTACTTCCGTATAAAACTCTAGTGATTTCTTTACATTAGATACGTATAAATGAACAACATCCAGTGTTGTATCGGGATGAAGTTGAAAACTCATCTTGTTAGCCCCCCATTTAAATTAGTTCTTCTTTGACATTTTTTCTTTTAAGAAATTATCTACAAAACCATCAGCTTTTGCAACAAATAAGTATGCACCCATTGCTAATAATGCAAGTTCTAATTCGAAACCAGGATTTTTTCCATCTCCCAATAAACCAGCTGACCATTTCACTTTTACGATTGCTCCAACCATAACAAGTGCAAATAATAATCCAATATATCTTACACCTAAACCTAGAATTAATAATAGGCCTCCAACTAATTCAAATGTTGCTACACCGTATGCAAGTCCTCCTGGTAAACCAATGCTTGTAAACCACCCTGCAATATTGTCAATTCCTGATTGGAATTTTGTTAAACCGTGCATGAAGAATGTTACCCCTAACACGATACGAATAATTAAGTTACCAATATGTTGATTCATTTCTTTCTCTCCTTTATAGTTTTCTTATACAAAACTTTTATTTACATTACAAAACATACACTAATTTTTTTTATTCGTCAATTCATTTTCACTGGGAAAAAATATATTTTTTTTGCTATGATACAAATAGTTGTTTACAAAAAGGAGCTTGATTTTATGAATATTGGTTCTGCAATACGTGAAATTCGTCAACGTAGGGGCATAACAATCGCACAAATTTGTGAGGGAACAGGTCTTTCTAAAGGATTTATGAGTCAGGTTGAAAATAATAAAACATCACCATCTATCTCAACTTTAGAAACGATCTCCAATTTTTTAAACGTTCCCCTTCCCTATTTATTGTTAGAGCAAAAAGATCGATTAAAAATTGTCAAAAAAGAAGAACGGAAATACAGTGTATACGGCAAAGATGAGCAAAGAATTGAACATGTTGCGGAGCAAGGGGGCCTTCGCCTATCTTTAGTAGAAATCCCTACTGGATTCCCGAAAGAAAACTCACCAAATGCCCATGAAGGGGAAGAATGTCACCTTGTATTACGCGGAAAACTAGAAGTTCAGCACGGTGAAGATATTGCAATTGTAGAAGAAGGTGATTCTTTCTCATGGAATGCATGCGTTCCTCATATTGTTCGTAATATAGGAGAAGAAACTGCATTACTACTCATCTCTAGTTATGCGGAAAATCGAAAACGTGTTTACTAAATAATAAAAAAGAAGCCTGCTAAACAGGCTTCTTTTTTATCCCCTTATAATTCCATAACTTGTCCCCACTAGTACAGTCTTTTCGTGTTGATTGCGATAAACTGACTCGATTGAAACTTTTTTATATCCTTCCATTTGCTCAACATTTGTTAAAGTTAATTCACAAGTGATTGTATCTCCTGTGAAAACTGGTCTAATAAACTCACTTACTAATTCTCTTGCTATGTAATGTAATTCTTCGCCTACTTTCGTTCCAATGCTAGCAGTCAATAAACCATGGACCATTAATCTTCCATTTTCATCATATTCCACATGGTGTCTACCTTTATCTCCGGTAATATTTGCAAATTCAAACACCTCTTCCTCAGTAAATCTTCTTTCATATTTAAATACATCCCCAACTTTTATACTCATTTTTATCCCCCTAATAATAAACAGAATTTTCTTTTATTTTATCATAAAATGTGCCTCAATCCATTCTCTATTATCAAATCCTCAAAATTACCTCGCTAAACTTTTACTTTTCATTCATTTATCGGTGACCATCTCTTTTCGCGACTTGATATCCATAATACGCACATGTTCCATTTCTCGATAGCTCTCTAACTTCAAATCCACAGCTTCTATAAAAATCAAAATTGTTCGCAGAAGTATGTGCAAACCAGTCACCATGTGGTAGCTTTTGCAAACAAAGAGCGACAAGTTTCTTACCTAATCCCTTCCCTCTATATTCACATTTCACAACTAAATTTACTATGTTCGCGACCATGATTCCATCAGAAATGACTCTAACCATGGCAATCATCTCTTCTTCATCCCAAATTGTGAATGCCCATGTTGAATTTTCAAATGCTATCGTGAATTTTTCAATTTGCCAAGAAGGGATATTATCATTGCTCCAACCGGCATCTTCGAATAAAGTCTTAATTGCATATGCAGGTACACCATTCGTCCCCTCACGAATAATAAGTCCATTATGATAAATGTACATGTAATCCCCCCTTTATTTTTATATACCATTCTTCAAAAAATGCAATTAACCTTTTTTCATCCAACGCGCCTAATGGAATAAACGAGAACATCCATCCCATGAAATGAAGTTGTTTTCTCATAACTAAGCCCCGTTTTTCTAGCAACAAAGATTGAGGCGGGGTGGTCCGGATTAATAAGAGAAATCAATTTATTCATTCGTAACGCTTGGAAGCCATAGTCTCGAAATGCTGCCGCTGCTTCTCTCGCATAGCCTTTTCCCCAATACTGAGGTAATAACCAATAACCAATTTCAATTTCCTCTTTTCCATCTATCTGCTGCTTTACTAATCCTGCATGACCAATCCGTATCCCCGTTTCCTTTTCAATTAATACAAATAAACCGAGGCCGTTTTTATAGCTAGGAATTACCCACTCTTCCAAACTTTTTTTACATTGCATATATGTTTTTAAATTCCCATTTCCAATATAGCGCATTACTTTTTCGTTTCCCCATAGTGAAGCGTAGAACTGTAAATCATCCATTGTATATTTACGAATTTGTAAACGGTCTGTATGAAACATTCCTTCACTCCTTTCTACTAATTTCTTCTTAATTTCACAATCATATTTTGTATGCACAATAAGTGTTACCATTTATTATAAATGAATCAACCACATAACACAGAATATTCAATCTTATAGAAACAAAAAAGCAGTAGACAAATATTGTCCACTGCATCCATATCATAACTAGCATAAAGAAAACTACAATTGAGGGGGGTGTAGGATTTTCAAATATACTAGATACTTATCCCGTTCTAACGGGCGGTAAACTTTCCAATTGTTTCAAGTGAAAAGTTTACCGCACATAAGAACTTCCTTCGTTCATTAAGATAGTATTGCTAAATAATCATATACACGCTTAGATTTCTCTCCACCCATTCGTGCATGTTGAAGAAGAGAAATACCATGAGGACCAGATGCGCGCAATGCTTCTGGTTGAGCTACTAAAATAGCTTGTACAACTTCTAATTCACCAAGCATAGCTGCTGCAAAAATATCCATCCGAGCACCCTTTTCTAGTAAATAAAGAGCAATATCTTTACGACCTACATGTGCCGATGCGCCTAACGCACTTTCCCAATCTGATCCACCCCAATTATAAGAGGCGTGAAGTAAGCTTGGTGATTCAACCAATAGCTCTTGTACTTTCTCTAAATCCCCGTGAGCTGCCATAACAAATTCTCTTACTAATTCAATGGTAATACGCTCTTCTGTTTGCATCGCTCTTCTCCCCTTTTAGAAATTCGTTTCGGTGTAAAAAAAGGCTTGTCACTTCCCTGAAAAATATCTACATCTATGCCAAATACATGTTGAAACATTTCATGGCATAGTACTTCTTCTGGTATACCATCATACTGAATTTTTCCTCGCTTTAATACAAGTAAACGATCGCTATATTGAGCAGCTTGGTTAATGTCATGTAAAACCATTATAATTGTCATTCCAAACTCCTCATTTAATCGTTTCACAAGTTCCATTACTTCCAACTGGTGAACGATATCTAAAAAGGTTGTTGGTTCATCCAATAATAAGACATTTGTACGTTGCGCTAGCGTCATCGCAATCCAAGCACGTTGCCGTTCCCCTCCTGATAAAGAATGTAAAAGACGATATTCATACCCTTCAAGATTTGTAACAGACAATGCCCAATCAACAATTTCTTCATCTTCTTTATTTAAGTGGCTACTCCATGATTTATGTGGACCTCTTCCGAACTCAATTAGTTCTTTCACTGTTAAATCTAATTGATGATCATGCATTTGTGGTAACATTGCTAATTGCTTCGCTACATCAGCACTCTTCATCATATGAATATTTTTCCCATCTAAAATGATGTCCCCTTCGCTTTGTTTCAGTAGCCTTGCTATTAAACGAAGCAAAGTAGATTTTCCCGATCCATTCGGACCAATTAAACTAACGATTTCTCCAGCCTTAATATGTACATTCATATTTTGCATTTGAAATCTTTCAGAGTGTGCGTAAAACACTTTGTTAACGGAAATCACTTTGTTTTCCTCCTCTATGAATTAAATATAAGAAGAACGGACCACCTAAGAAGGACAGTAAAATACCAACAGGCAATTCGATTGGGTCAAACCAACTTCGAGCTATTGCATCCGCAAAAACAAGTAATACCCCGCCGCCAAGGCATGATAAAGGTAGCAAATATCTATAATCATTTCCAACTAATAAACGTAGCATATGTGGTACGACAAGACCGACAAATCCAATAAGACCAGACACACTTACTGCAATTCCAGCTAATAATGTACTTACTACGATTAAATAAAACCGACTTTTTTCCACGTTATGTCCTAATAACTTTGCCATTTCATCTCCAAGCATTAACACTCGAATATGCTTAATACCAAAGAAAGCTAATATAATGGCGAATATTGCATAATAAATAATCATATTTAAATGTGCCCAACTTACACCACCAATACCACCCGCTAGCCACGGTAACACCGATTGTACTTTGTCACTATGTAATAACATTAATGCTGACGTTGCTGCACCAATTAATGCATTGATCGACACCCCTACTAAGACGATTTTTGAAGGTGGTGCCCCTTTTTGCCATGATAAAGCATAAATAACCATCGCTGTTATGAAAGATCCTAAAAACGCCCCTAGTGGTAAAAAAGCTAGATGCTGTGGGAATAAAATCATGATGACAATTGCTACAAGGCCTGCCCCAGATGAAACTCCGATAATACCAGGATCTGCAAGAGGGTTTCTCATAACTCCTTGTAGCAGTGTACCAGATGCAGCTAAACATGTTCCTACTATAAACCCAATGAGCACTCTCGGTATGCGAAGATCCCATACAATTCGATGAACTGTCGAACCTTCATCTTGTATACCCGTTAGAATATCTCGTACAGAAAAGGATAAACTTCCTGCGAAAAGACCGTAAAAGAGACCTAGGATTGTTAATACAACTAAAGTAACTGCTATTATCCATCTTTTTTTCGCAAAAGGATGTTCCTTTTCTCTTACTACTTCACTACTTTCCATAGTATCATTTCCTTACATCTTGTATACTTTTATACATAAAGTCCATTGCTTCTGTAACTTTTGTACCAGGATTAGATCCAAATAAATCAGGTGGCAAAATAACTACGCGGTTTTGTTTTACTGCCTCTAAATTTTTCCACGCTTCATTTTTCATCATTTCGCCTTCGAATGCTTTTTTCACACTTTTTGGATCTCCGTGTGTAATTAAATAAATCACATCTGGATTCGCCTCAATAATACGTTCTACACTTAGCTGTGCATATTGCGGATATTCTTTCGTTTCTGGAAAATCAGAAGCAATATTTTTTCCGCCTGTTTTTTCTAAAATATCACCTGATAAAGATGTTGGTAATGCCGCTAAATAAGTTCCTGGTGCGCCATACACTAGCAATGCTTTCACATCGCTCTTTTTCTCATATTTCTTCATTTGATCATTCATTTTTTGATTAATTTCTTTTGCTTTATCTTCTTTCTTCATTACCGTTCCATATAATTCAATATTTTTTTGAATATCTTGTACAGAATTCGCAGAAGAAATGATAACTTGCGTTCCTTGTCCTTCAACCGTTGGCACATTCTTTTGGAATCCATTGTTAGCAACAAGTACATCGGGCTTTAAACTAGCAATTTGCTCAAAATTCGGTTGATGTGCATTCCCAATTACTTGTGCTTTCTTTAGCTCATCTGGAAGAGTTAATTTCGTATCCGGGCGACCTACTATTTTTCCACCTAAAACATCAATAATATCCATGTCCCCCATACTTAATGTTGCAAAACTTTCTGGCACTTTATCGAATGTTACCTTTCTTCCTGATAGGTCGGTAATTTCGATTTTCTCTTTTCCTTTTTCTGTTTTGATTGCAGACGCTTTTTCGTCCCCTTTGGCACTGCAACCTATTAACAAGAAAAAAATAGATAAAATCGCTGTAAATAGCGTAATAGATTTTTTCATTCCTTCACCTCTAATTGATAATGATAATCATTAACTACTATTCTACTTTAATTGATAAGGATTATCATTGTCAACACGAAACGCATATATTTTCCTACAAAAAAACAAAAAGCGCGACAAAAAGATTTTTTCTTTTCGCTGCGCTCTAGTTAACAATATTATTCACATTCATTTTCCTCTAGCTGGTCACGCATCACTTTCACACGCTGAAAGAAAAAGAACGATAAGCTTAAAAATATAACGATGCTCCCCATCATAACAAAAAATTGGATTGTCTCTTTTGCTCCACTCGGAATCAATAAGCCAACCATTAACAATGTACTTACAGCGAGAAGCATTTGTCCAAACCGAGTATAATCTTCTATTTTTCCTTTTAATTCTTTCATTATATTCTCACTCCTCCATTTCACTGTATCATATTCTATGAAACTGAAAGACCAGTAAATACAGCCATTCTGGGAGATGTTTTCCAATAAAAAAAGAGCCGCTTTTACTGCGGCTCTTTTTTTATCATTATTCACCTTTATATGCTTCCATATAAATTTCTTTCAGCTCTGAAATAAGCGGTAACTTTGGATTAGCAGTTGTACATTGATCTTCAAAAGCTCTTTCTGCTAATACTCCAACAACCTCTTCAAATTGCTCTTTATCGACTCCTTGTCCCGCAATACTCATATTAATATTTAAGCTTTTTCCAAGCTCAATAATTGCTCGGACGAGTGATTCCACCCCTTCTGCTGCCGAACTTGCTGGAAGCCCGAGCATTCTCGCTATATGTGCATATCTTTCATCTGCCACAAAGTGCTCATATTTTGGGAACAATGCGTGTTTTCTTGGCTTAATAGCATTATAGCGGACTACGTGCGGCATTAGAATGGCATTTGCGCGTCCGTGCGGAATATGGAATTCTGGTCCAATCTTATGTGCTAAGCTGTGATTAATACCGAGGAAAGCATTTGCAAATGCCATCCCTGCAATTGCAGAAGCGTTATGCATTTTTTCTCTTGCTTCTTCATCATTTCCATCTTTATATGCTCTCGGTAAATATTTGAATACGAGATCAATAGCTTTTAATGCTAATCCATCTGTATAGTCATTTGCCATAACAGACACATACGCCTCAATTGCATGTGTTAAAACATCCATACCAGTATCTGCTGTTACATGTGGTGGTACTGTCATTACAAATTGTGGATCAACAATTGCTACATCTGGTGTTAATTCATAATCTGCGAGCGGATACTTTATATTATTTTTCTTATCTGTAATAACCGCAAATGGTGTCACTTCTGATCCCGTTCCTGATGTCGTTGGAATCGCAACAAACTGCGCCTTATTTCCTAATTCCGGATATTTACATGTACGTTTTCTTATATCTAAAAATTTCTGTTTAATACCATAGAATGTCGTTTCTGGATGCTCATAGAATAACCACATTCCTTTTGCTGCATCCATAGCTGAACCACCACCAAGTGCGATAATTACATCTGGCTTAAAGCTTTTCATCATTTCCGCACCTTTGAAAACAGTTTCATCTGATGGATCTGGTTCGACCTCAAAGAAAACTTCAACTTTCACATCATTTGCATTCTTGTTTAAATAGTGCGCGACTGTATCGACATAGCCATGTTCAACCATTCCGGGGTCCGTTACAATAAATGCACGTGAAATGTTAGGCATATTTGCTAAATAAGCTGTAGCATGTTTTTCAAAATAAATTTTTGGTGGCAGTTTGAACCACTGCATATTCTTTTTTCTATTTGCCAGCCTTTTTATATTTAATAAATGAGTCGCTGTTACATTTTGGGAAACTGAATTCTTTCCGTATGAACCACAACCAAGTGTAAGTGATGGAATAAATCCATTATATATATCCCCTATTCCACCTTGTGATGAAGGTGCATTTACAATGAGACGGCAAGCTTTCATACGTAACCCAAATTGCTTTTGCACATCTTTATTTGTAGAATGGATAACTGCTGAATGTCCTAAACCACCGAGGTTCAACATTTCTTCGCAATATGTAAATCCTTCTTCTAATGAATTTGCCTTCACACAAGCTAATACTGGACTCAGTTTCTCACGGGATAACGGATATGCTGCTCCGATACCTTGAATTTCAGCTACAAGCATTTTTGTATGTCCAGGAACAGTGATCCCAACTAAATCGGCAATATACTGTGCGGATTTCCCTACAATATCACTATTTACTGCACATGTATTTTCATTTATAACGAGCTTTTCTAATTTTTTTCTTTCTTCTTCTGTTACAAAGTAACAACTGTTTTCAATCATTTCTGTTTTAACATCATCATAAATTTCTTTATCGACAATGATTGCTTGTTCCGATGCACAAATCATACCGTTATCAAATGTTTTTGATAAAATTAAATCATTAACAGCTCGTTTTACATGTGCTGATTTTTCTATATAACACGGTACATTACCAGGACCAACGCCTAACGCTGGTTTTCCAGTAGAGTAAGCTGATTTCACCATACCAGCGCCTCCAGTTGCTAGAACGAGTGCTACACCATCATGGTTCATCAATTGTTTCGTCGCTTCAACAGACGGTCTTTCAATCCATTGAATACAGTGTTTTGGTGCACCAGCTTTCATCGCTGCATCATATACGGTTTTCGCTGCTGCCACAGAACATTTTTGTGCGGAAGGATGAAATGCGAAAATAATTGGATTTCTTGTTTTTATCGCAATTAACGCTTTAAACATTGTTGTCGACGTTGGATTCGTTACTGGTGTTACTCCAGCTACTACACCGACAGGTTCCGCGATTTCTATTATTTCTTCATGAGGATCTTCGTGAATAATCCCTACCGTTTTATCTTGCTTTATACTATGCCAAATATATTCAGTGGCAAAAATATTTTTAATGCATTTGTCTTCATATACACCACGGCCAGTTTCTTCAACTGCCAATTTTGCTAGCGGCATATGTTGATCAACACCTGCTAATGCCATTTCATGAACAATGTTGTCAATTTCCTCTTGTGTAAAACTTTCTAATGCTTGTAAAGCTTGTTGACCATTATTTACTAGCGTATCAATCATCTTTTTTACTTCCTGCATTTCATTTACAACTTTCTCTTTGACTACCATGTGAATTTCCTCCTATTCTACTATTACGGTCCTTATATGTCCCTGTAGGTCAAAATAAGTCCCAATTAACACAAAAAAATAGAGATGCTTTCCTACATGAATTTCATTGTTTGTGAAAAGTTTCACAAGTTTGTTCGTGAGTAACGTTTCCTGAATTCAATATACATGAAATCATTTCGTTTGTGTATGTCTATTTTGTGAAATGTTTCACAAAATAGACGTAATAAAAAAACGCACTGCTAATATAGAGCAGTGCATTTTTTATTATGCTAGCGCTTGTGCTAAATCTTCAATTAAATCTTCACCATCTTCAATACCGACAGAAATACGAATTAATGTATCTGTAATTCCTAATTCTTTGCGGCGATCAGCTGGGATTGATGCATGTGTCATTTGAGATGGAATAGAAATTAAACTTTCTACCGCTCCTAAGCTTTCAGCAAGTGTAAAGTATTGTAGTTTCTCAAGTACTTTATTTAATGTTTCTTCACTATCTACATCAAATGAGATAATAGCACCAAACCCGTTTGCTTGTTCTGTTGCTAATTCGTGATTTTGATGTGATTCAAGACCTGGGTAATATACTTTATTTACTTTTGGATGATTATTTAAGAACTCAGCAATAGCACGTGAATTCGTTTCATGTTCTTCCATACGAATTCCTAATGTTTTTAAACCGCGAAGTAGTAAGAAGCTATCTTGTGGCCCAAGAATACCTCCTGTTGAGTTTTGTACAAAGTGAAGATCTTCTGCTAGTTGTGGGCTATTTACAACTACTAAACCTGCAACTACATCACTATGACCTCCTAAATATTTCGTTGCACTATGAAGCACAATATCTGCTCCTAAAGAAATCGGCGACTGCCAATATGGCGTCATGAATGTGTTATCAATAATTGTTAATAGGTCTTTCTCTTTAGCAAGAGTAGATATTTTCTTAATATCAGTAATTTTTAGTAGTGGGTTCGTTGGTGTTTCCACATAAATTGCTTTCGTATTTGGACGAATCGCTTCTTCAACTTCCTCTAAGTTTGTTGTATCTACAAATGTATGCTCAATACCGAAACGGTTTAATACTTTCGTAATAACGCGGTATGTTCCGCCATAAACATCATCTGTTAAAATAACGTGGTCACCTTTTGAGAACAACATAATTGTCGCTGTAATAGCAGCCATTCCTGAACCAAATGCAAATCCAGCATGCCCATTTTCTAATACAGCAATCATTTCTTCTAAAGCTGCACGTGTTGGGTTACCTGTACGTGAATATTCATATCCTTGATGCTTACCAACTGCTTCTTGTTTGTACGTACTTGTTTGATAAATCGGTACGTTTACAGATCCAGTTGAAGGTTCTCCTATGCGAATACCATGAATTAACTTTGTCTTTGCTCTCATTTTTTATTCCCATCCTTTGTATATGTCTTTACTTAAATAGCGCTCACTACTATCAGGAAAAATCGTTACAATATTTGTACCTGGTGCTGCCTTCTCGGCCTCCAGTAAGCTCGCATGAAATGCTGCTCCTGAAGAGCTCCCAACGAGAAGTCCTTCTTTTTGCGCTAATTCTTTCACTCGTAAAAATGCATTTCGATCAGAAATCGTATGAATTTCATCAAAATAAGATGTCTTCAAAAATGGCGGGATAAATTCCAGTCCAATTCCTTCGGTCTCATGTGAACCAGCCTTACCACCATTTAAAATAGATCCTTCTGGCTCTACGATAACTGTTTTAATATCTATATTTTTTTCTTTCAAATAAGATGCAGTCCCCATAAACGTACCGCCAGTTCCTGCTCCAGCAACAAATATGTTAATCTCTCCATTCAATGCGTCCCACAGTTCAGGTCCTAGTGTTTTAAAATATGCACGAGGATTTGCCTCATTTGCGAACTGACTTGGAGAGTATGAATTCGGTAGTTCATTTACTAACTCTTTTGCTTTAGCAATTGCACCGGTCATTCCTTGCTCAGTCGGTGTATGCACGACCGTTGCACCTAGTGCTTTCATTAATTCTTGTTTTTCAATACTAAATTTCTCTGGTACACAAACAATAACACGTAAATCATGTTCTAATGCTGCAAGTGCCAGTCCAATACCAGTATTCCCAGCAGTCGGTTCAATAATTGTTCCACCCTGGGTCACAAGCCCTTTTTCTAGCGCATCTTCGATTAATTCTCTTCCTAAACGATCCTTAACGCTTCCGCCTGGGTTATAAAATTCAAGCTTTGCAAATAAACGGACTCCTTTCGGAAGTGAAAAACGAGTAATTTCTACAATTGGTGTATGACCAATTAACTCATGAACTCCACGATATACATTCATCGTGTTCTCCCCCTTGTTTGCCAATAAAGAAAAGGCAACTGTATGTATTTTCTTTATATGAGACAGTTGCCTTTTTGTTACATTACTTTAACTCTTCTAACACTTTTACGATAAAGTTTGTAGAATGAAGAGCTGCTTGATCTAAAAACTGATCAAATGAAACATTTGATTCTTTACCAGCAATATCAGAAAGTGCGCGAATGATAACAAACGGAATTTCATATTGGTGGCATACTTGTGCAACAGCTGCTGCTTCCATTTCTACCGCATAAAGATTTTCAAATTTATCACGGATGGCTGCAACGCGGTTCGGATCACTCATAAATGAATCACCTGTTGCAATCATACCTTTTACAACTTGAATATTTTCTTCAGCCTGCATACATTTCTCAGCTAATGCAACTAACGCCTCATCAGCTTTAAATCCAGGCGGCATTCCTGGTACTTGACCATATTCATAGTTAAATGCTGTTACATCTACGTCATGGTGACGAACTTCAGTGGAAATAACTACATCACCAACGTTTAGAGAATGATGGAAGCCACCAGCTGAACCAGTATTAATTACTTTTTCAGGCTTATATTTTTCTAATAAAATTGTCGTTGACATCGCTGCGTTTACTTTACCAATACCAGACTTTAACAAGATTACTTCATGCCCTGCTAATAGCCCTTTCGTAAATTCACAACCTGCAACCGTTTCTGTCTCTGCTTGTTCTAATTTGTCACGTAAAATACGTACTTCTTCTTCCATTGCTCCAATTACAGCAATTCTCAATCTAATCCCTCTTTCTATTGCTTAGTTGCCTCCATTACCCAAACGAAATGATTTAATCTCGTGAACGTTACATGGAAGCCATTGTTTTCAAAAATAGTCTGCATAACTGGAATACGTGTATAGTATTCCGTTTGCAAATCGTTTGCTAACTGGTGGAAACCTCTTTGTTTTGCTGTTTCAACAGTTTTATCATATGCATCTTGATCTGCAAATATCGTATCAGCAAACACTATTTTACCACCTTTGTTTAGCAATTGACTATACTTCGCAATCGCTACATTTTTTTCATCATCTGTTAAATGATGAAATGCATAGGTGCTTACAATGGTATCAATTGAATTTGGAACTTCAAACGAAAGAAAATCACCGTCTGTAATTGAAAATTCTTTTGGCAATTTCTCTTTTGCAATCATGCGCATTTCACGCGACGGTTCTATACCGTAAACTGTGCGGCCAGCAAGTAATAATTTATTTGTTAAATTACCTGTACCGACACCAAATTCTAATACATTACCAAATGACTTGTTAACTACATCCTCTAGAATGTCCTCATAATGGGCGAAAACTTCTTTATATTGTATATCTTCGCCTTGTACAAATGAGTCGTACGTATGAGCCCACTCATCAAATAAACCATTAAATTCTGTACCCATAAAAATTCCCCTTTTTCTTATCGGTTTTATCAGTATGATATTCCCTCTTTCTAAAAATGTCAATTGAAATGTACATGGTATTTCCTTCTTTTCTTTGTTACACTATAGTTGATTACATAGGAGAGGGGCCGTCTTCATGTCATTTACCTTTGAAATGTTAGAAGATAAAGTAGAGTTTTTTGAAGCGGGAGACTTAGCTTCTTTAGAACGAAAAATTAGTGAACAAATTGATAATAATAAAGCACTTATGCTTGAAGTTCATCACATCTCACATCAAATGGTTATGGATCCTGAAAGTAAAAGACCGTATTATAGCGCGGTTGTTCATTTTAAATTAAAGAAATTGCGTTAACAAAAAAGAGAAGCTCCTAAGGAGCCTCTCTTTTTTAGTTTAGAGTTTGAACAAGTACTGGTTTCCAGCCCTCATTGTCTACCCAATCAATATTTACATAATATCTTTTCCCACTTTGCTTATCTTGAACATCACCATAAGCTTTGCTCTTTCCAGTTTTGTCTCTTCCAACAAAATGGAATACTAATTGCTCTTTTGGTACTTCAACACCTGCAGCAATTGCACTTTGCATCTCATTCCAATCTGATGAACCCTGTTTAAACGTCATCGCTGGTGATGAACCTTGTTCTGTTCCTACAGCTTTCCAAGAAGGTTTTGTATACGCCTCTTTTGCCTTAGATACAGTTTTCTCAGCTGATACTTTCTCGTTAGCTTTCGCTTCTTCTTCAGCTTTTTTCTGTTCTTCTTCAGCCTTTAGCTTCTCTTCTTCAGCTTTTTTCTTAGCTTCTGCTTGCTCTTGTTCTTTTTCTTTTTTCTTAGCAGATTCTTTATCTTCTGATTTTCCAGCTTTCTCATTCTTTGTTGTTTGTTGAGAGACTTTCTTATCAGTAGAAGATGCTTGCTCTTTCGTACTAGGAACGAACAATTGATATGCTACAATAGCTACTAATAGTAATACAATAGCGATTGCAATATTTAAAACACCGTTTTGACGACGTTTTTGTTGTTTCTGTTGGAATCTTGATCCTCCTGCCATTCTCCAAACCTCCATGCAGTTTTTCCTAATTGCTATTGTAACATTAAATCTAGAAAGGTTGAACATTTACAATGATATTTTCATGAAATGAAGACATTTCACTATAAATTGCAAGATTACTTTTCATTCTCCAATTGATAGATTGCTCCTACCATATCTTTAAAAATAGGTGTAACTTTATTCACTTTGCTATCAGTCTCTAGATCAACAACAACTAAAGCATATCTTGGATTCTCATACGGAAAATAACCTGCAAACCAGCGATTCACCCTCGTCCCTTTCCCTGTTTGCGCTGTCCCGGATTTTCCAGCGACACTTAGTGGCAACGAACGGAATGCCGTTCCTGTTCCTTTCTCCCTTGTTACAACGCCTCTTAATAACTCTTGTAATGTTTTCACTGTTTCATACGAAAGCTGTTTTCCATTTAACGTATGGCTCTCAAATGTAAAAAAATCCGCTCCATTTTTATATACTATTTTTTCAACTGCTTTCACTTCCATCTTTTCTCCATTCCTCGCAATCGTCGCCATCATATTTGCAATTGCTAGAGGTGATATACGTACATCTTTCTGTCCAATTGCTGTTTGTTCTACCGCTTTTTTACTCTTTTTATTTTCTTCATTCCCCCAAATAGTAGTACCCTTTTCTTCTGGCATTTGCTCAAAATGAGGTGTATGAAATACAGAACCTTTCCATCCAACCTTTTCATTTGCTCCTAAAGCTGCTACGTATGTTTCTAGCACCGTCTTATCCTTTTGTAATAGCTCGTTACCTAACTCGGAAAATGTCCTGTTACAGCTCCTAGCAAAGCTCTCTTTAAAGTTAAGTGTACCCATCCTAACTTGCGGGTCGTTTTCACCATATAAATCTTTATTACAGTTAAATGTCCGATTAAACAAATTTACTTTTTGATCAATGACTGCAGCTGCAACTACTGTTTTAAAAACAGAGCCTGGAAAATGTGGCGTTAACATTTGATTTTCAAGTGTAGTTTTATATAAATTCTCATCCCTTACTTGTAAAGACGGCTTACTAGCCATCGCTAATATTTCATTTGTCTTTACATCAAGTAATACTAGTCCCCCCTTCTTTATTTCATTCGCTTCAATCACTTCTTCTGCTTTTTGCTGCAACTCTTTATGTAAAGTAGTTTGAATCCTAACTGGATAAAATGGATTTCCTGGTGAAGTGTATTTCGCTTGCTTTCCGAAAATTGGTTCTCCTTGCCGATCTACTTGATATAATACTTTTGCCTCTCCATCAGTCAATAGAAATTCATCAAATGATTGCTGTAATCCTGAAATACCTATCGGCGTTTGTTTTGAGATTCTTTTCAATTCTCCATATCGCTTTTGAAACTCCCTTTCGTTCTCCCCTACATCACCAATTAAATGATTTATCTCTCCAGTTTGTTTTAATCGCACTTCAGCTGCTACAATACCTAATACATGTAATTCATTTACCTTCTCCATCTGCTCTCGTGTCACTCGAAATGGAGCAGTTTCTCCTTGTAGTGTAAATGCATTTTTATTATTTTTCATTTGTCTTCTAATCTCTTGTCTCGACACACCAATGATATGCGCGATTTTCTCTAACATGTCATTTTTTATTTGTAAAAATGGAAAAATAATTAAAACAGGATATTTTTCCTCACCTATTTTTTTACCATTACGATCTATAAACTGCCCACGTCCATCGTCTACTGTAATGGATTGTGTACGTTGCGTAACACTTTTTTCAATTAAATTTATTTTGCGATCAGTAAATGATTCTGTATCTATAATTTGAATTTGGATTAAACGACAAAGCAATACAAACATAACGCTCATAAAACAAATTAAAACAATTGTAATTCTCCGTTTTATTTTCATAAAAAACACCTCGTCTATTGTAGTTTAGACGAGGTACTATTTTATTTATACAATCTCCAAAACAAAAACAGATATTATATAAGGCTATTATTGTTTCTTTGGCTTCTCTAAAAATTTCATAAGAAGCGATCTAAATTCAGTTTCATTCACTCCAGTGTTTTTAGCAACTTCAATTACAGTGGTTGTTACATTAGCCGCTATTTTTAAATAATCCTTACTAAGATTATCCATTTCATTTCTTTTTTCTTTTGCATTCTCAACTGTTACAGAATCAATACAAGTAATCATCTTATCTACAATATGTAAATAATTATTTTGTGCATCTATTATTTTTTGAATATCATCTTTATTACTTACTTTCAATTGTTTTAAATATGTATATGCTTGATTCACTTCATCTTTTAAAATTTTATCATTATTCTTCGCCTGTTCTTGTAACATATTCTTCATATCATCTATTGTTTTTTGATCCATCGAATCTCGCAATAAATAATCTGGATTCCCAATTGCGTAATCATACTTAATCGTTACATCTTGAAATATTTTCATGACAATTGCTAATTGATACGCTACATCAAAATCATTAAATTCCTTTTTATCTTGTGGATTTTCTAAGGCTTTTGAACTCTCAGTTGCTTTAATATCCTTTTTTTCTTCTTGCTTCACTTTTTCTCCCTTTGATGATGTAGTTTCTTCATTCGTTCCGCATGCAGCAAGTCCTAATATGGAGATACTACAAACCAATCCTGTAAAGATTTTATGTTTCATAATTAGCCCCTTTTCCCTTTTAAAACCTATGGTCTCTAATTATGATATCAAAGCTTAAAGTGTTTTTTTGACATTTTTTGTCGAATCACTCTAAGGTTTACACAATTTTTTTCATTCGACAGAAAAAAAAGATTCTCCCGATAGGAGAATCTTTTTTTATTTTACAGAGACAATCTCTACTTGCATTTCTCCGCCTGGTGTTTGGATTGTTACTTTCTCACCAATTTGCTTACCTAATAAGCTTTTTGCGATTGGAGAATCGTTAGAAATTCTTCCTTCGAATGGATCAGCTTCCGCGCTACCTACGATTGTATACGCTTCTTCATCTCCGTTTGGTAATTCTTTAAATGTTACTGTTTTACCTAATGTAACAACAGTAGATACTTCGCCAGTATCTTTAATGATAACTGCGTTACGAATCATATTTTCTAATTGTGTAATACGTCCTTCTACGAACGCTTGCTCATCTTTCGCTGCATCGTACTCAGAGTTCTCAGAAAGATCCCCGAAGCTACGTGCGATTTTAATACGTTCTACTACTTCTTTACGTCTTACTGTTTTTAATTGCTCAAGTTCGTTCTCTAGTTTTTGCTTACCCTCTTGCGTCATAGGGTATGTTTTTTCTGTTGACATATTTTCCACTCCTTTTATATACCAATCCCCCGAAAAAAAAGAGGAGTTCCATATGAAAACTCCTCCGCTTCCATTGTTAGCGGAGGTTTCTAGTACCCTTGCACTAGCGGAGTTGTCACATACAACCCCGTATTTCCAATTCTTCTTTATATAAAGAAGATATGTATGGAAAGTTGATATAAATATGCCCTCACCTATATATAGATGAGGTTGCATGTTTCATTGTATTCGATAAGAAGGGAAAAAATCCCTTCCTACCGTATATCTTTTACTATGCTATTACAAATTTACTTTTTGTTCAAGAATTGTTGCAATTTTTGTCACCATAATATCAATTGCAACGTGGTTTTGTCCACCTTCAGGGATAATAATATCCGCAAATTTCTTAGAAGGCTCAATAAATTGATTGTGCATTGGACGTACAACATTTACGTACTGATCAATAACTGAATCCATCGTACGACCGCGCTCTTTAATATCACGTTGCATGCGGCGCAGAATACGAAGGTCAGCATCCGTATCAACGAATAATTTAATGTCCATTAACTCGCAAAGACGTGGGTCTTCTAAAATAAGAATTCCTTCTAAAATAATTACATCTTTCGGCTCAACCGGAATAATTTCTTCTGAACGCGTATGCAATGTATAGTCATATACAGGCTTATCAATTTGCTCATATGCAAGCAACTGCTGCAAATGTTCAATTAACAGATCATTATCAAACGCAAGCGGATGATCATAATTTGTTTTTAAACGCTCTTCCATTGGTAAATGGCTTTGATCTTTGTAATAATAATCTTGCTCTAAGATTAAAATAGAATGACCTTTAAAATGGTCAAAAATCGCTTTCGTTACACTCGTTTTACCTGATCCCGAACCACCAGCAATTCCAATTACAACAGGCTTATTCGTCCCCATTCGACTATCACTCTTTCTTATTGAAGTATGCTTTTGCGCATCATATTATTCACATACACTCGTTGATCCACTTTGAATTTCACGATTTGCAACGGATGTCTCGCTGCATCTAATTCGTTTCCATCCTCATCCCAAATTTTCTCCACCGTTTGCGTAAAGTTTTCTATTTCTGGTCCAAAGAACTCCACTTCATGTCCTGGTTTGAAATGATTACGTTGCTCAATCGTTACGATGCCCGTTTCTTCATTATAATCTAACACTAAACCAGCAAAATCATACGTTGTTTTCTTACTATGATTTCCAAACATTTGCTCTTGATGTCCTGGAACCCCTTCAAAGAAGGCAGGAGCTGTATCACGATTTGCACATTTATCAAGCTCATCTAACCATTCTTGTTTAAACTCAAAGTTATCTGGATCCGCACAATACGCATCAATTACTTTACGATATACAGTTGCTACAGTCGCTACGTAATGGATTGATTTCATACGTCCTTCTACCTTTAAGCTATCGATTCCGATTTCAATCATTTTTGGAATTGATAAAATTAAATTTAAATCTTTTGGACTCATCGCAAAGTGAGCATCTCCTTCTTGGAATAGAGGAAGCTCTTTTGCATCTTTATGTTGTGATACTGTTTGAACTAAATCATAATCCCAGCGGCAAGATTGGCAACAACCACCACGATTAGAATCACGCGCTGTCATATGGTTACTTAATGTACATCTTCCTGAATATGCGATACACATTGCACCATGGACGAACGCTTCAATTTCAATATCCACTTTTTCTTTAATTTCTTTCATTTCTTCATAGCTTGCTTCACGAGCTAATACAAGACGATGTAAACCTTCTTCTTTCCAATACTGTGCTGCTTTCCAGTTGGATAGTGATTGCTGTGTGCTTAAATGCACCTCAACAGAAGGCGCTACGCGTTTACAAGTCTCAATGATAAGCGGATCAGCAACGATAATTCCCGTTACGCCAGCTTTTTCAATCCCTTTTAAATATTCCTCTAGCCCGTCCATATTTTCATTATGTGCAAAGATATTTGTTGTTACGTATATTTTCGCTCCATACTTCTTTGCAAACTCAACGCCTTCTGCCATTTCTTCTAGCGTAAAGTTACCTGCATTCGAACGAAGACCAAATTCTTGTCCACCTAAATATACAGCATCTGCCCCGTAATGGATAGCTACTTTTAATTTTTCTAAGTTACCCGCAGGGATTAACAGTTCAGGTTTCTTCACAATAACACGTTTGCCATCGATCACTCGTGAAATTTCTTGTACAGTCATTTCCTACACCCTCCTCGTTTAGTAAACCGTTTCTTTAAAGAAGAATCCTGTATCTAACGGACGATTTACTGGTTGCATTTCTTCTATTTCTTTATATAGATCATCTTTCACGTCATAATATGCATCACGATCTTCTACGCATAAATCAATCGCTTGACGATATTTCTTCGTTACTTCAATAATGTATTCAGAGCTTTTTAGTACACCGTCGATTTTTAAGCTATCAACTTCAGCATCGATTAGTTCCTCTAATTCATCGATGAAACAAATGTCGTTCGGACTCATAATGTGAGTACCATTTTCATCTTCATAAATTGGATATTTATTGTTACGCTCTGGGTCATATAAGAACATATTCTCTTCATATTTTTTCTTTTCAATGTCAAGATTACGTCCTTGATACTCAAAGTAGTTTCCTACTAATGAACGCTTCGATTGGAACATACAAGTCATACCGTGAATTTGTACTTCCAGTTCCACTTCAGCATTTTCTTTTAAATCAACAATTTCATCTAAGCTAAGCTCACGAGCTAATACAGCACGCTTTGATCCTCTTTGTCCCCAGTAATTACAAGTGAACCAGTTTGTTGCTGTCGTTTCTGTATTCCAGTGCAACTGCATATTTGGTGCTACTTCACGAACAGCCATTAATACCGCTGGATCTCCGAAAACAATTGCATCTACATTTACTTCGTTTAAAAATGAAACGTAATCTGTTAATTCTTCTACTTTATCGTTGTGGAACATAGCGTTCATGGCTACGTATACTTTCACACCATTTTCATGTGCAATCTTCACAGCTTGTTTTACATCTTCACGTGAAAACTCCCCTGCTAAACGTAAACCAAACTTTTGCTCACCGATCATTACCGCATCTGCTCCTGCTTTTGCAAGTTGTTCGATATCCGCCACCGCTCTTGGCGTTACTAACAATTCAGGTTTCTTCATACCTTGGTCACCCTCTCTTTTTACTAACAGCTACTCCATCACCAATTGGGAAAATCGTTGTATCATATCCTTCATGGTTCATAAGCCACTCATTGTACGTCTTAATACGACGGATTAAACCACGTGTACGTCTGTTTTCAATTTTCTCTTTTGTCGTTACAAGACCGTGGTACATAACATTATCTGAAATAATTACGCCACCAGGATTTAATAACGGTTCATATAAGTCAAAAAAGCGACGATACTGTCCTTTTGCTGCATCAATAAAAATAACGTCAAATGTCCCGTGTTCTTTTACTTGTTCACCTGTCTCTAACGCATCACCGTAAATAACTGAAATACGATCTGTTACTGGGGAACGTTCTATATATTCAAGTGCTTTTTCATATCGCTCACGATTGCGCTCAACTGTCACAATACGTGAATTTGGAATAGCTTGCATCATACGAATACTAGAATAACCGATTGCTGTTCCAAGTTCTAAAATGCTTTTCGGTCCAATTAAACGTAAAAATTGCAGCATAAATTCCATTCCAAGTCGATCCATAATCGGCACATGATTTTCTGTTGCATATTCTTCCATTTCAAGAATTAATTTATCTTTCGGATCAATAAATGATAATAGGTACTCGTTAACTGCATCCTCCATAAATGGTCCTCCTTATTTACATGGAGAAGTGCCTCTATGACGTCTTTTCACACATAGAATGCAATAAAAATACAAGCCAGCTTTATCCTTAGCTTGTACGTCCCGTTTTGATATTAAAAACGATTCTTCTGCCAGTTTTTAACCCGATATATTTTACCACAAAAAAGAGGGATGTGCGACTTTTTTCGCTATCCCTCCCCATTTCACTATTTTTTCGTAATGTATTTTTGCTTTAATGCATTATGCTCTTCTAATGTTTTCGCATAGTACACTTCACCACTTGGTGCAGCTAAGAAATAATAATAATCTGTTTGCGCAGGTTCTAACGCAGCTTCTACTGAATGTTTACCAGAGTTTGCGATCGGCCCTACCGGTAATCCTTTTACAACATACGTATTGTACGGTGAGTTGACCTTTAAATCTTCGTATAATACACGTTGTTTATGCTTTCCAAGTGCATATAATACCGTTGGATCCGTTTGAAGCGGCATACCTTTTGCTAAACGATTATAAAAGACACTAGAGATCTTTTGACGATCTGTAAAACCAGTTGCCTCTTCTTCAATAAGTGAAGATAATGTTAAAAGCTGATGAACATCCCAATTCTTCGCTTTCATTTTCGCCTCATTTTGAACAATGATTGCATTTGTTTTCTCAAGCATTGGAATTACAATTTCTTCTAACGTCGTATCTTTCTTATAAAACGAATACGTTGCAGGATATAAATAACCTTCTAATGGGTATTTAATATTGCTATCAAAGATTTTATCCGTTAATAACTTCGGATACTTTTGCTGCATTTTTTGAATAAATGCTTTATCGTTTAATTGACGCGTAACATCATCTTTATTCCACTTTAGTTCTGTCGCAATCGTTTCTGCAATTTCAGTTACTTGCGCCCCTTCTTTAATCGTCACTTTATAAAGAGCTGGACGATGCACGTTGCCAGATGACATTTGTTCAATCACATCTTCAGCATTCATTGAAGGATTTAATAAATATGTACCTGCTTGTAAACTTTTCGATTTAGCCTTTGTATAAAAACTAAAAACTGTACCGTTTTTTACAGCGCCTTTTTCTTCTAAAATTTCTCCAATTTTACTTGTAGATGATCCTTTCGGAATTTCTACTTCAATCTCTTTTTTATTCCCGCTATCAACTGGTCCTAATGCGGATGAAATATACGCATAGACTGAACCACAAACTAAAAGCAGTGCAATAATCGAAAATAAAAAGATACGTCTACGCTTCTTTTTCACTTGATTCTCTATCAAAACATTTCCTCCTTACTTAATTGTAGACCGTATGTACACCTTTCTATACAGCACGATGTAAAAACGCAAAAAATTCACTTATCTTTTTTAATTGACACTTTATTTTTCTACAATCCGTCTCATTATACTACAAAGACTTACACAGTTTCGACAAAAAATCTTTCATTTTACATATAAATACAAAAAAAGATGGACTGTATGTCGTCCATCTTTTCAGTACTTATTATTCAGCTTCTTGCTCATCAGCTAGAGTGTTGAACATTTCTTGTACCATTTCCCACTCTTCTTCAGATTCGATTGGAAGTAAAGTTCCGCCCTCTTCTTCATTTTGCTCATAAGCCATTGCATCATAAATTTGGTCTCCATCTTCGTCTACTTCACCGATTGGAGAGAAGACTACGTATGATTTTTTTCCAAATTTTTCAGCGTCAAAAGTGAAAATAATTTCACATAAATGTTCGTTACCTTTTTCGTCTACAATTGTAATTTGATTTTCTTCCATTTTGGTCACCTCTTATTTACTATCTAAAAATCCTTGTAAGATTACGACTGCAGCCATCTTATCAATTACTTGCTTTCGCTTCTTACGGCTTACATCGGCTGAAATGAGCAGACGTTCCGCTGCCATTGTTGACAAACGCTCGTCCCACATTACAACGTCTAATTGTAACAGCTCTCGTAGGTTTTCTGCAAATTGTTGGCACGCTTCACCACGCGGGCCAATTGTACCATTCATATTTTTAGGTAAACCTACTACTATCTTGTCCACATTGTACTGCTTTACTAACTCAGAAATACGATCAAAACCAAAGTGACCTCGTTCTTCGTTAATCTTAATTGTTTCTAATCCTTGTGCTGTCCAGCCCATTTCGTCGCTAATTGCAACTCCGACTGTTTTTGTACCTACATCTAAACCTAATATCCGCATAAACTACTCCTCACGATGATGTTTCAAGTAAGACTTCACAAGCTCTTCAATTAACTCATCACGTTCAAGCTTGCGAATGATGCTACGTGCATCTTTATGGCGAGGTATGTATGCTGGGTCTCCACTTAATAAATAACCGACGATTTGGTTAATCGGATTATAGCCTTTTTCTTGAAGTGCATCATACACAGTTAAAAGTACATCATTTACATGGACACTCTGTTTTTCATCTTGAATGCTAAACTTCATTGTTTTATCAAAACCGTCCATTTCAAGCACCTCACTTATATAGTAAGTATAGGGAGAAGAACTTCTCCTCTCCCTACCATTGTACACTACTATCTCTTTATTTTGAAACAGATTTAACGTACTCTTGTACAAATGCTAAAGCTTCTTCGACTTGAGCTGGGTTTTTACCGCCTGCTTGTGCCATATCAGGACGGCCGCCACCGCCACCGCCGCAACGAGAAGCTACTTCTTTCACAAGTTTACCAGCATGGTAACCTTGGCTAATTAAGTCTTTCGTTACACCTGCTAGGATGTTTACTTTATCGTCATTAACAGACGCTAATACAACAACTGCTGACTCTAATTTATTTTTCAGATCATCCATCATCGTACGTAAGTTATTCATATCTGCAACATTTACTTTCGCTGCTAATACATTCACACCATCAACTGTCATTACAGAATCAGTTAAGTTTCCAGCTTCGATATTGCTTAATTTCGCAGCAAGAGATTCATTTTCTTTTTGCAGTTGTTTCACTTCAGCAAATAGACCATCAACTCTTGTTAAAATATCTTTCGGATTTGTTTTCATTTTTCCTGCTGCTTCTTTTAATAAACCTACTTGATCATTCATTAATTCGTATGCAGACTTACCAGTTACTGCTTCAATACGACGAGTTCCTGCACCGATACCAGACTCAGCAACGATTTTGAAAATACCGATAGAAGCTGTGTTATCAACGTGACAACCGCCGCAAAGCTCTAAGCTGTAATCGCCAACTTGTACAACGCGTACAACATCACCGTATTTTTCACCGAATAATGCCATTGCACCCATTTCTTTCGCTTCTTCGATTGCTTTTTGAGAAATCTCAACATCAATACTTTCCCAAATTTTCTCGTTTACCATACGCTCAATTTTTTCTAATTCGTCAGCTTGTACTTGACCGAAGTGAGAGAAGTCAAAGCGTAGACGTTCAGAAGTTACAAGAGAACCTGCTTGGTTAACGTGTGTTCCAAGTACGTCTTTTAATGCTTGGTGTAGTAAATGAGTTGCTGTATGATTTTTTACAACGCTACTACGGTTTTTTGTATCGATAATAGCTTTTACAGCCGCATCTTTCGTTAATGTACCTTCTTCAACAACAACTTTATGCAAGTTTTGGCCGTTTGGTGCTTTTTGTACGTCTTTTACAAGAACTTTCACACCATCCGCAAGAAGGTAACCACGGTCTGCAATTTGTCCACCGCTCTCAGCATAGAATGGTGTTACATCAAGCATTAATTGCCCTTCTTCACCAGCTTGTAAGCTGTCTGTGTATTCACCGTTTTTCACAAGTGCAACAACGTTACTTTCTGTTGCAACTGTACCGTAACCAACGAATTCGCTCGCTACTTTAATTTCTCCAAGGACACCACCTTGAACTTGCATAGAATCAACGTCTTGACGAGCAGCACGTGCACGCTCACGTTGTTTTTCCATTTCATTTTCAAAACCTTCATGATCAACTGTCATGCCAGCTTCTTCTGCATATTCTTCTGTTAATTCAATTGGGAAACCGTATGTGTCATATAGACGGAACGCATCTACTCCAGAAATAACAGTTGTTTTTTCTTCTTTTGCTTTTGCAATTACTTCAGCTAAAATCGCTTCACCATCATGAAGTGTTTCATGGAAACGCTCTTCTTCGTTCTTCACAACTTTCGCAATGAAATCTTTCTTTTCAAGTACTTCTGGATAGAAGTCTTTCATTACTTCTCCAACAACCGGTACTAATTCAAACATAAATGGACGATTGATGTTTAATTTCTTCGAATAACGAACAGCGCGGCGTAATAAACGACGTAATACATAACCACGGCCTTCGTTAGATGGAAGAGCACCGTCACCAACAGCGAATGTTACTGTACGGATATGGTCAGCAATTACTTTGAATGCCATATCTTTTTCTAAATCGCCATTACGATATTTTTCACCAGAAATTGTTTCTGTTGCACCAATCATCGGCATGAATAGGTCTGTATCGAAGTTTGTAGGCACATCTTGAACGATAGATGTCATACGCTCTAGACCCATCCCTGTATCAATGTTTTTCTTAGGAAGTGGTGTATATGAACCGTCTGGATTATGGTTAAATTGAGAGAATACAAGGTTCCATACTTCTAAGTAACGCTCGTTTTCTCCGCCTGGATATAATTCTGGGTCACTAAAGTCATTACCGTAGGCTTCTCCGCGGTCATAGAAAATCTCTGTATTCGGTCCACTTGGTCCTTCACCGATATCCCAGAAGTTTTCTTCTAAGCGAATAATACGCTCTTTTGGAACGCCCATTTTCTCATTCCAAATTGTGAATGCTTCTTCATCTTCTGGATGGATTGTAACTGATAGTAATTCTTTATCGAATCCGATCCATTTGTCGCTCGTTAAGAATTCCCAAGCCCATGTAATTGCTTCTTCTTTGAAGTAATCACCAATTGAGAAGTTTCCTAACATTTCAAAGAATGTATGGTGACGAGCTGTTTTCCCTACGTTTTCAATATCGTTTGTACGAATTGATTTTTGAGCATTTGTAATACGTGGATTTTGTGGGATTACACGTCCATCAAAATATTTTTTTAATGTAGCTACACCACTATTAATCCATAGAAGAGATGGATCTTCATGCGGAACTAGTGATGCACTAGGTTCTACTGCATGTCCTTTTTCTTGGAAAAAGTCTAAAAACATTTGACGAATTTGTGCGCCTGTTAGTTGTTTCATTGTATTTTCCTCCTTAAATATAAAAAACTCCCGTCCCTATAAAAGGGACGAGAGTTAACTCGCGATACCACCCTAATTATGAATTGATTACAATAACAATCAATCCATCACCTCATGGTGCCGTAACGTGGCAAGACGGCAGTGATTAGCTGCTCTCAGGATTAGCTTTCTGTTACCCTTCATTTAAAGCTTCTTTCAGCCATATGGAAGCTTCTCTCTATAAATGGGCTGTAACGTACTTGTTCCGTCATTGATTTAATGTATTATATGACTAAATATAATAGAATTCTCTTAAGTTTGTCAATGTAGATAATCATTTATATTGGATTAATTACTTATTAATCATAAGTATTCTACTATTCATTCTTAACAGCCTTTTCATATAGTATGCATTTATTAATAAATCGGAATCTCCTTATAAGAATAATTTATAAAAATTTCTAAATATTACTTTTTTTGTTATAATTAAATTATTGTTAATAAAATAAAGGAGCGATCACAATGACAACCTTACTTAGCAAAGCTAAAAACATATTAGCGACTGACGAAACGATATTATTTTACGCAGCATGTTCATTAGACATATTTATTTATCGTTCCGTCGCAAGGCCAGGAATGCTAATTTTAACGAACAAAAGGCTATTTTTTTATGGGCCAGATGTAAGTAAGAATCCAATATTTGAAGAGTACTCTTTCGCAAAAATTTCTAATCTAAAAGAACAAAAGCGTCTTTTCAACAATCAAATTGTATTTATGTATGATAACGAATGGAAAAAAATAAAACATATTCAAACAAATGATGTGAGCTCCCTCGTTCAAAAGATACACGAGCAGCTTTCTAAATAAATATATGATTAGCCCTCTATTTCTTACATAGAGGGCTTCTATACTTACACATCTTCTTTTTTCAAGAGCGGTCTCACATGAACAATGACAGTGCGAATAACTGCTAAAATCGGAACCGATATTAGCAATCCTACAATCCCAGCTACCTCTCCCCCAACTAGTAAGGCAAGCATAATAATAACGGGATGCATACGAAGTGACTTACCAACGATGTAAGGCGATAAAATGTTACTCTCCACAAATTGCAAAATCGCAATTGTGATCCCCGCCTTAATAAGTAAACTCGTTGATACTGTTGCTGCAATCATTAACGTCGGGATTGCTCCTAAAATAGGACCGAAGTACGGGATTATATCCGTTACCCCAATAATAATGCCAAGCAATAATGGATATTTCATACCGATAAACCAAAAAGAAAGAGCTGATACTCCCCCTAATACTAAACAAACAAATAACTGTCCTCGAATATAACTTCCAAGTGATTTATCAATTTCTTTCGCAAGCATTTGCCCCGTACCTCGCCATTTACTTGGGACTAGTTTCCAAAAGATATGATAAAACTCACCATAATCTTTTAATATGTAAAATACAATGAACGGTATTAAGAAAATAATGAGCAATGAATCGAGTACACCACGAGCTGTACTCATCACTTTATTTAAAAGCGCTTGAATCTTCGTTTCCACACCCACAAAAAGTTGTTTCACCTTTTCATGAATGAACGAAGGGAAATTCGCCGTTTGTTCTGTAACGCCATCCATCCACGAATCGTACATTTTTGTAAACTGCGGAAATTGTTCATTAATCTCTTGTAACTGTTTAATAACGACTGGTGTTCCTTTATAAATCCCATAACCAATTCCGCCAAAGAAAAGGATATAAATGAGCAAAATGGCAAGTGTACGGGGCATCCCTTCCTTATGAATTTTTTCAATTAAAGGGTGCAATAAATACGCAATAAAACACGCGATAAGAAACGGCGTGATTGCTACTTTAAATACAAAAATAATCGGTGCCCATAGCGGCTTAATTTTTAAAAAGACGAGCAGACAAAGAAAAACAAGTAACAATAATCCTAAACGATATATCCAAATGATTTTAAGATTCTTCACATGAAAAACCTCCTCCACCTTTATTTTGAAAATAAATGGGGTAGGTTATGTGCGAAACTTTTAAAATCTTTTCATACGGACCATACTGTTTTTTAAAGACGTACATATAAATAACATAACAAGGACAACCACCCCTGAGAATACAGCATGAATTAATATAATCAGGAGGGCTAATTATGGTTTTGTTTATGCTTGGATTATCAGCACTTTTTATGATTCTTGAATGGATTTGTATCGGGTTCGGTATTTGGAAGGGGTTCTTTATTCATTCCTCACGTAAAGAAAAAGCGAAGCAATTATGGCAGTATGGAATACTTGGCGTTGGCTGCTACGGTCTATCTTATCTTTTCTCAGAGATCGGACTTTTTTATTTACATATGGGTGCATAAAAAAACTCCCTTGTCTACAAGGGAGTTTTTCACTTTATCGAAATGATTATAAGTAAGACTTAATCATCTTACGTGCTTTTTTCATATTGCGTTTTGAAAATACATCTTGCTTACGAGCATATTGATATGCTGCAGCTCCAACACCTAATGCGATTAATGAATTGCGTAGATTCAAAGTAAATCCCCCTTTTCGTTATCCGATCGTTCTTTCATTCTCATCAAATAAATCATCAAGAGAGCTTAGTGAACCATCTTCCTCAACTTGATGCGTATGGATTTTCCCCTTTGAAACCGATAATTCGATATAACAATTCCAGCAATAAAATTGGTTGACACCTATTTTTCCAATGTCTTTCCCTTTGCAATTTGGACAAATAAACATATGGCTTTCATCTCCTTACAGTCTCCCAGATTCTATTCGCCATTATGTCCAAACTGCATTCATTTATACATTTTACTGGAGCCTTTCAACGCTATGCTTTTGAAAGTTTCACTATATAATTTCACCTTGTTACATGAAATCATACGGTGAAATGTTTTCCACGTCCATTTCCTCGCCATTAACTGTGACCATCTGTACTTCTCCTTGTGATTCTTGCAAGCGACTAGCTAAGGTTGTTTGACGCATTGCATCATCAAGGCGATTTACACCAGATTGGAAAGCTGCTTCCTCTCCGCAAATAATAAGGAACTTCTTACTTCTTGTAATGCCCGTGTAAATTAAATTACGACGTAACATACGGTTGTAACTTTTCACGATTGGCATAATAACAATCGGAAATTCACTACCTTGTGATTTATGAATGGAACAACAATATGCATGCGTAATTTGATTTAAATCGGGCTTCGTATACGTTACCTCAATTCCGTCAAATGAAACGATAATCATATCTTGTTGCTCAACGTTTTCTTTCGCATAAAACACCGAAACAATTTCTCCAATATCACCATTAAACACTTGGCTCTCCGGCTGATTCACGAGTTGCAGTACTTTATCGCCTCTTCGGTACACAACATCACCGTAAGCAATTTCTTTACTCTTTTCCCTCTTCGGATTAAATACTTGTTGCAGCGCTTCGTTTAATACATTAATACCAGCAGGCCCGCGGTACATCGGTGCTAATACTTGTACATCTCTTGCGCTAAAGCCTTTTGTTTTAGCATTTTCACAAACTTTTTTCACAACCTCAACAATTTGAGCTCCTGTACAGCCGATAAATGAACGATCTTTTTGATTTTGTGCTAAATCTGGTGGTAGAGTTCCATTTTTTATCGCATGGGCAAGTTGAATCACTGATGAGCCTTCCGCTTGACGATAAATTTCAGTAAGCTTCACTGTCGGAACTGCGCCTGCATTTAATAAATCTTTTAATACTTGTCCAGGTCCTACAGATGGCAACTGATCTTCGTCACCTACAACGATAACTTGAATGTTCGTCGGCAACGACTTAAATAGCTGATTTGCAAGCCAAATATCAACCATTGAAAATTCATCGATAATAAGGAGCTTACCTTGGACAGGATCCGTTTCATTACGCTGGAAAGATCCTTCTGGCGTCCAACCAAGTAAACGGTGAATTGTGCAAGCTGGAAGTCCTGTCGATTCACTCATCCGCTTCGCTGCTCTTCCTGTTGGAGCTGTTAATAGTATTGGAAATGGATTATCATCACTGTATTCATTCGGATTTAACGATAACCCGTGTAGTGATGCATACATTTCAACAATCCCTTTAATAACTGTTGTTTTCCCTGTTCCTGGTCCACCTGTCAATAACATCATCGGTTTATGAAGTGCCGTTTGAATTGCTTCTTGCTGAAACGGTGCATATTGTACGTTCAGTTGTTCTTCAATTTCACCTAACGTTTTTAACACTTCTGCTTCTGGAAATGAAGGTGTTTCTTCTTGATTCATAAGCCTGCGAATAGACTTTACAACACCTTTCTCAGAGTAGAATAACGTTGCTAAATACACTCGTTCTTCTTCTATGATGACTTTCCCTTCACTTTGCATCGTTTCAATACAACCTATAATATCTTCCTCAGTCACTCTTCCTTCTTGATTGTTTAAAAGTGACATCGTTTCTCTTACAAGTTGATCTTTCCTCATATAAACGTGACCAAGTTGTAATGAGACATTCTCTAATGTGTAAAAACATCCTGCGCGTACACGGTCGTCATGATTACCCGATATCCCTAACGCACGCCCTATATCATCCGCTCTTCCAAAACCAATCCCGTCCACTTCTTCGATAAGTTGATACGGATTATTACGAATCACTTCTAATGTCATCTCTTTATATTGCTGGTAAATCTTAATAGAAAGTTTCGTTCCAAAACCGTAGCCATTTAAAAAGCTCATTACTTTCTCTAGCCCTTGATGTTCAACAATTGTCTCATATATTTCCTGAGCCTTTTGTTTATTAACGACACCATTTAATGCCTCAGGGTCATCCATAATTTTAGAAATAGCATGTTCTCCGAGATGGTCCACAATTTTTTCAGCTGTACGCTTTCCTATCCCTTTAAATAAATCACTCGCTAAATATTGCACCATACCTGCTTTTGTTTGCGGCAATTCTTTTTTAAATGTTTCAACCATATATTGTTTTCCATACTTTGGATGGTCCTTAAAATGACCTGTCAATGTAAACACTTCATCTTCATGCATGCGGGGAAAATGACCGTTTATCATTACTTTCTTTTCGTCATACGTTTCATTCGTTTCAATGACTTTCATACTGACAACGGAATAGAGGTTTTCTTCGTTGTGGAAAATGGTATGAAGAACTTGCGCTTTTATAAACTTTTTCTCTTCCTCAAACAAATCCATTGCATGTTGATTTCCCATTTTTCCTCTCCTTTCCGGTATTTTCACTTTAATGAGCAGTACATCCCCCACCTTTTTAGATGAGGGATAACTACCCATTAAACTATATTTTTATCTTATTCAGCTTCTTGCTCTAATAAACGAACGCCATTACCCGCTAAAAAGTGATCTGGCTGAATTTCAGTTGCTTTCTTAAATAAAGCGAGAGCCTTCTCATTATTTTCCTCAAATACGTACGCAACACCTAAATTGTAATACGCATCTGCATGCTCCTCATCCATTTCTAATACCTTTTCAAAATAAGGTTTCGCCTCTTGAACGTGTTCTAATCGCGCGAAGCAAAGTCCGCACTGGAATACAGCTTCTACATCGTTTTCATCTAATTCTGTTGCTCTTTGTAAGAATGGTAGTGCAAGACGATCATTTCCAAGCTGTACATGTGTGATACCTAACATAAATGTTACATCAGCTGATTGTAATCCAGCTTGCATTGCTTGTTCAAATACAGCTTTCGCTTCAGTAAATTGCTCTTGGCCATAATATACATTTCCTAAACCATAATAGGCTGCTGCAGATTTATCATCTAACTCTAGTGCACGTTTATAAAATAAAATCGCTCGCTCGCTATCACCTAATACGTCTAATAAATTTGCAAAATTAATGTACCCAAGCGCATCTTTCGGATTTTCTTCGATTGCTTCTGTAAAATTTTTAGCTGCTTCTTCCCAGTTTCCTTCTTGCATATATTGAATACCTGTTTCAAGTTTGTTTGACATGTCCTTCACCTCTACAACAAATTATAACAAAGAATGTATTTTCCAAGCGAACGAAAATTCGCTTTATGTAAAAGAAACCTCTAACCGCTAATCGGCAGAGGCTTCTCATTTATCCTAAATAATCCAATTTCTTACCACTACGGTATACTTCATCAATTGTAGCACCGCCTAAGCACTCATCTCCATCATAGAAAACGACTGCTTGTCCTGGTGTAATTGCACGAATTGGCTCATCACAAAGAATACGAACTGTATTTTCATCAACGATTTGAACCGTTACTTTATTGTCTTCTTGACGATAACGGAATTTCGCCGTGCACTTAAATTCTGTTTCTTTTTCTTTGTTACTTACCCATCCTACATTCGTAGCAATAACTTCATCACCATATAGAAGTTCGTTATGGAATCCTTGATCAACATATAAAATGTTTTCTTTTAGATTTTTCCCAACAGCAAACCATGGATCACCATTACCACCAATTCCAAGGCCATGACGTTGTCCAATTGTATAATACATTAAACCGTCATGCTTCCCTTTCACTTCACCAGATAATGTTTGCATTACACCTGGTTGTGCCGGTAAGTAGTTACTTAAGAAATCTTTAAAGTTACGCTCACCAATGAAGCAAATACCTGTACTATCTTTTTTCGCCGCTGTCGCTAAGCCAGCTTCTTTCGCCATTTCACGAATTTGCGGTTTCTTTAATTCACCTAACGGGAACATTGTTTTTGATAATTGCTCTTGGCTTAATTGATTTAAGAAATATGTTTGATCTTTATTGTCATCAACACCGCGAAGCATTTTATATTCGCCGTCCATATAAGCAACGCGTGCATAATGGCCTGTTGCCACATAATCCGCACCAAGCGCAATTGCATGCTCTAAAAATGCTTTAAATTTAATTTCTTTATTACACATTACATCTGGGTTTGGTGTGCGACCAGCTCGGTACTCATCTAAGAAGTACGTAAATACTTTATCCCAGTATTGTTTTTCAAAGTTTACTGCATAATACGGAATACCAATTTGGTTACACACTTCAATTACATCATTGTAATCTTCTGTTGCTGTGCAGACACCATTCTCATCTGTATCATCCCAGTTTTTCATAAAAATTCCGATTACATCATAACCTTGCTCTTTTAATAAAAGTGCTGCTACAGATGAATCGACGCCACCGGACATTCCGATGACAACGCGTGTTTCGTGAGGTAGTTTGTTCATCATGTCACCTCCCATACTAATTTTGTGTTAATCGCTTCACGATTTTCACTGTTTCGTACGCCGCTTTTTCAATTTGCTCTTTCGTATTTCCAAGTCCAAAACTAAAGCGTACGGATGAACGTATTTGATCGGAGTCTTTTCCAAACATCGCTACTAATACATGTGATGGATCAATCGAACCAGCTGTACAAGCAGAACCACTTGATACTGCAATACCAGCTAAGTCTAAGTTCACAAGAAACGGTTCAATGTTCATTCCTGTAAAACTTACATTAAGTACATGCGGTAAGCGATGTTCTAAGTTTCCGTTTACCTCGAAAGTAATGCCTTCATTTTTGAAGACAGATACCATTATATCTTTAAACTCTTCATATTGGGCATTTTTTTGCTCACGAGTTTTTTCAGCTATAAGAATTGCATGCTGAAGCCCAGCAATACTAGGCACATTTTCCGTACCAGCACGGCGTTTTCTTTCTTGCTCTCCGCCTATTAATAACGGTTCAAATTTCACATTTGCACCAGCGTATAAGAAACCTACACCTTTTGGCCCGTTAATTTTATGAGCTGAAATTGATAATAAATCAATACCAAACTCTTTCACATTAATTTCTACTAAACCGTAAGCTTGTACCGCATCTGTATGGAAATACGCTTGATGCTCTTTTAACAGCTTTCCTATTTCCACAATCGGTTGCATCGTCCCTACTTCATTATTCCCAAACATAACAGATACAAGAATCGTCTCTTCTGTTAATGCCTTTTGTATGTCAGAAACTTGAATGCGCCCTGTTTCATCGACAGGTAAATATGTCACTTCAAACCCTTCACGCTCTAACAATTCGCACGTATGCAAAATCGCATGATGTTCAATTTGCGTCGTTATAATGTGGTTACCTTTATGACGGTTCGCACGTGCTACACCGATAAGCGCTAAATTATCAGCTTCTGTACCACCGCTCGTAAATATAATTTCATTCGGATTCGCATGAATGCTGCGTGCACACACTCTTCTCGCCTCATCTACTGTGTGACGAGTTTGACGTCCATAAAAGTGAATACTAGACGGGTTCCCGAATATTTCTGTCATATATGGAATCATCTTTTCGACCACTTCTGGGTGAGTCGGAGATGTCGCAGCATGATCTAAGTAAATGCGTTCCATTAAATCTCCTTCTTTCCAAATCGTTTCACAAGGAATTAAATGTAAAACATATAGCCCCCGTGATTTTCTTCCTCATAACGTACTAAATCTTCTAACGTTGTACTATCTAACACTTCTTGCACCGCATCACGAACACGCATCCATAATTGGCGTTGTGCTGGTTCTTCTTCTTCTATCATTTCTACAACACTAATCGGACCCTCTAATACACGGATTACATCTCCAGCTGTAATGTTAGCCGGCTGATCTGATAGTACATATCCGCCATATGCTCCCCGCGTACTCTTTACTAGACGCGCGTTACGAAGTGGTGAAATTAATTGCTCTAAGTAATGTTCCGATAAGTCATGTGCCTGCGCAATTGATTTTAATGAAATCGGACCTTCACCAAACTTTTTTGCAAGATCAATCATAATTGTTAAGCCATAGCGGCCTTTCGTTGAAATTTTCATCTATTTTGCACCTCTTTTCAAATTTTCACTTCTATTGGTTATATCTTATTTATAAAAAGAACACAATTTAAAATCCTATGAAATTATAGCATAATATAGTATTATAAGAAATTTCAACTTGTGTATCAAAATGATAACATAAAATCACATTGAAAAACTCGGGAATTATTACAATTGAAAGAAAAATGAAAATATTATCATTTATTTTCCCCATAAAACAGCATCCTATTTCAAATTTCGTAGAAAAAAATGATACGATAGAACGAGATTATATATTAAGGGAGACGGTCCAAATGAAACAACCACTCGCACATCGAATGCGCCCTACAAATATTCAAGAAATTATTGGGCAACAACATTTAGTTGGTGAAGGAAAGATTTTATGGCGAATGGTCCAAGCCAATCATTTTCAATCTATGATTTTATACGGTCCTCCAGGTACAGGAAAAACATCCATTGCCAGTGCAATTGCTGGAAGTACCGGTACCCCGTTTCGTCTATTGAATGCTGTTACTCACAATAAAAAAGATATGGAAGTTGTCGTACAAGAAGCGAAGATGCATCGACACCTCGTTTTAATTTTAGATGAAGTTCACCGTCTAGATAAAGCAAAGCAAGACTTTCTATTACCTCACTTAGAAAGCGGACTTCTTACTTTAATTGGTGCAACGACAAGTAATCCATTCCATGCAATAAACTCCGCTATTCGAAGCAGGTGTCAAATTTTCGAATTACACGCACTAACAGAAGATGATATTTTAATTGGGTTAAAAAGAGCTTTAGAAGATAAAGAAAAAGGCCTTGGAGAATATGCTGTAACGGTAACAGATGAAGCACTACATCACTTTGCAAACGCCTCTGGTGGTGATATGCGTTCCGCTTATAACGCACTTGAGCTTGCTGTATTATCTAGCTTTACTACAGACGATCAAGCGGCTGAAATCACACTCGAGATTGCGGAAGAATGCTTACAAAAGAAGAGCTTCGTTCACGACAAAGGCGGCGATGCTCATTATGACGTATTATCAGCATTTCAAAAATCAGTGCGCGGAAGTGATGTAAATGCAGCGCTCCATTATTTAGCACGCCTTATTGAAGCAGGTGATTTACAAAGTATTGGCAGACGCCTTCTTATTATGGCTTATGAAGATATTGGACTTGCTAGCCCACAAGCTGGACCACGTACACTAGCTGCAATTGAATCAGCTGAACGAGTTGGATTCCCAGAAGCACGCATCCCACTTGCAAATGCCGTTATCGAGCTATGCTTATCACCAAAATCAAATTCAGCTTATAAAGCACTTGATGCTGCATTACACGATTTACGCAACGGTCAAACAGGTGACATTCCAAGCCATTTAAAAGATAGTCATTACAAAGGCGCAGAATCACTTGGAAGAGGCATTGGATATTTATATCCACACGACCATCCAAACGGCTGGGTCAGGCAACAATACTTACCTGATAAAATAAAAAACAAGCAATATTATAAACCGAAAACGACAGGGAAATTTGAGCAAGCCCTTTCTACTGTTTATGAAAGATTACAAACTTCGAATAAAACGAAAAATAAAGGGTAACATAAACGAAAACGTCACCATTATGGAGGCTTCGCTTATGAAAACACGTCAAGATGCATGGACAAAAGAAGATGATCTCCTTTTAGCAGAAACTGTTTTACGACATATTCGCAGTGGAAGTACACAAATAAAAGCATTTGATGAAGTCGGCGATACGTTGAACCGGACTTCAGCAGCTTGCGGCTTTAGATGGAATGCTGAAGTAAGACCAAATTACGAAGATGCTGTGCAGCTTGCGAAGAAACAACGTAAAGAATTAAAGCGCTCTGAAGCTAAAATAGAAAAAAATCAGTTCACGAAAACGAAACAACTCGTAATCGATGCTGAGTTTTCTGAAGATATTACGCCAAGTAAACAAGAACTTACGATGCAAAATGTCATCTCATTTTTGCAAAACTTGGAGCATAATAACCCTTCACTCGCAAAGTTGCAAACTGAAAATGATGTATTACAAGCTCAGCTCACTTCTCTGCAAAAAACGAATCATGAACTTGAAACGAAATTAGCGGTACTCACAAAAAAACAACAAGCAATCGAAGAAGATTACGCGATGCTTGTTCGAATTATGGATCGTGCTCGAAAACTTGTTTCGGTCGAAGAGCAAGAAGAGCAAATTGCCCCGATTTTCAAAACCGATCAAAACGGGAATTTAGATATTATTTATTCTGCTGAGAATTAAAAACAGGGATGTCACTTTTTTAACTGAGTGACATCCTTGTTTGTTTTCGGTAAATCATATATATACATGTCGGTAAATGAAATTATATTAACGATTTTTCGAATATATCTATCACAATTTGCAATATATCAACGATTCAATAAAGGATATCGATTTAACGACAAAGATTGACAATAACATTCCTCCTTGTCATACAAGGAAACTCCTAAAACGGATTAGATATTTTTTACTAAAATGTTATTATAAACATATACCTTTAAAGGGGGATGGTTGCTATTTCATTAATAATCTTCAAAATAACTCTTGGCCTTCTCGTCCTGACTTTAGCTCTTTTCACCATTAACAGTCTAAAAAAGACATCCGCCTATAAATCAGATAAATATGATTTTTACTTACTAACCTTACTTACATTTGAACTAGTAGTGATGCAAATTTCCATATTTCTTTAATACATATAAAAAAGCATATATCCAAAATGGATATATGCTTTTCTTTTATTCTTGCCCTACACGTTTCACTTCTACATTTTTAATACGTTCACGTACAACGTGACTTGCCATAATTAAGCCTGCCACAGATGGTACGAATGCATTTGATGAAGGCGGTAATTTCGCTTTACGAATTTTTGCATTTTCGTCTGGTACGATTTCTTTACGTACTTCTTCACGAATTACGATTGGGTTTTCGTCAGAGAAGACAACTTTTACACCTTTTTTAATACCCTCTTTACGAAGCTTCGTACGAATGACTTTCGCAATCGGATCTGTGTGTGTTTTAGAAATGTCCGCAATACGGAAACGAGTTGGGTCCATTTTATTTGCTGCACCCATACATGAGATAATTTTAATTTTACGACGTAAACATTGTTTAATTAAATGGATTTTGAACGTAATCGTATCAGATGCATCCACTACGAAATCTAAACCGTGTTTAAAAAACTCTTCATATGTTTCATCTGTATAAAACATTTCTAGTCCAATTACTTCACATTCCGGATTAATGTCTGCAATACGCTCTTTCATTAATTCTACTTTTGAACGTCCTACAGTAGATACTAAAGCGTGAATTTGACGGTTTACGTTTGTAATATCTACAACGTCTTTATCAACTAATACGAGACGTCCTACTCCAGAACGCGCTAACGCTTCAGCTGAAAATGAACCTACGCCGCCAATTCCTAAAATACCGACTGTACTATTTTTTAATATTTCAAGTCCTTCTTTACCGAAGGCTAATTCATTACGTGAAAATTGATGTAACATTCAGCTCTACACTCCTATTACAAAAATGGTCTACCATGTATTCTAGCGTTTTTCCGACTATTTGTATAGAAAAAGTTATAGAATTCCTAAAAATACATATTTCGAAAATGAAAACATAGACCAGAATTTCATTTCTTCCTAAATACACGTTTAAAAAAGAGGATTCAGAGAACCGAGGAGATCGAGGCGCTGAAGCCAGGAGGAGCGCAGTGTAGAAATACTACTCGAGCACCGGACTAGCGAAGCAACGATGAGATGCGACAGTTATCTGAACCGGACTTTTTAAACTTCCTTTCAATACACGTTTAAAAAGGAGGATTTAGAGAACCAAGCAGATCGAGGCGCTGAAGCCAGGAGGAGCGCAGTGTAGAAAAATACTACTCGAGCACCGGACTGGCGAAGCAACGATGAGATACGACAGTTATCTAAACCGGACTTTTTAAACTTCCTTTCAATACACGTTTAAAAAGGAGGATTTAGAGAACCAAGCAGATCGAGGCGCTGAAGCCAGGAGGAGCGCAGTGTAGAAAAATACTACTCGAGCACCGGACTGGCGAAGCAACGATGAGATGCGACAGTTATCTAAACCGGACTTTTTAAACAACCTCTCAAAAAAAGTCTAGACGGTTATAGTATAACCATCTAGACCCTATTCTTACTTCTCTTCTTTTAAGCTTAATTTTAAGTTTAACTCTTCAAGCTGTGCTTCTGCAACTGGGCTTGGAGCTTCTGTTAATAAGCAGCTTGCGCTTGCTGTTTTTGGGAATGCAATTGTATCACGAAGATTCGTACGGCCTGCAAGTAACATAACAAGACGATCTAAACCTAATGCGATTCCGCCGTGTGGTGGTGTACCGTATTCGAATGCTTCTAGTAAGAACCCGAATTGCTCTTGCGCTTCTTCTTGTGAGAATCCAAGTGCTTTGAACATTTTTTCTTGTACGTCACGCTCGTAAATACGAAGTGATCCACCACCAAGCTCATAACCGTTTAATACAAGGTCATATGCTTGTGCACGTGCTTTTTCTGGTGCTGTTTCTAGTAACTCAACGTCTTCACGGAATGGCATTGTGAATGGGTGGTGAGCTGCGAAGTAACGATCTGCATCTTCATCGTACTCAAGAAGTGGCCAATCCGTTACCCATAGGAAATTATATTTACTTTCGTCAATTAACTCAAGCTCTTTACCTAGACGTAAGCGAAGTGCACCTAAGCTATCTGCAACAACGCTCTTCTTATCTGCTACGAATAGTAATAAGTCGCCAGCAGTAGCCTCTAATGTGCTCATTAACACATTTGCATCTTCTTCACCGAAGAATTTTGCAATCGGTCCTTTTAAACCGTCTTCTTCAACTTTAAGCCAAGCTAAACCTTTTGCACCGTATACTTTCACGAATTCAGTTAATGCATCGATGTCTTTACGAGAATATTTACTTGCAGCACCTTTTGCATTGATTGCTTTTACTTGTCCGCCGCTTTCTACAGCACTTGTAAACACTTTAAAGCCACAACCTGCTGCAAACTCAGATAAGTCTGTTAGTTCCATTTCAAAGCGTGTATCTGGCTTATCAGAACCGTAGCGAGCCATTGCATCAGCATATTTCATACGAGGGAATGGTGCACTAACTTCTACACCTTTTGCATCCTTCATAACTTTCGTCATCATACGCTCCATCATATCTAAAATTTCATCTTGTGTTAAGAATGAAGCTTCGATATCGATTTGCGTGAATTCCGGTTGACGATCCGCACGTAAATCTTCATCACGGAAACAACGTGCTACTTGATAGTAACGCTCAAATCCGCCGACCATAAGAAGCTGTTTAAATAACTGTGGTGACTGTGGTAGTGCATAGAATTCACCATCATGCACACGACTTGGTACTAAATAGTCACGAGCTCCTTCTGGCGTGCTTTTCGTTAAAATTGGTGTTTCTACTTCTAAGAACTCTTCTGTGTCTAAGAAGTTACGAATTGTTTTCGTTACGTCATGACGCATTTTGAATGTGTTAAACATTACTGGGCGACGTAAGTCTAAATAACGATATTTTAAACGCACATCTTCTGATGCATCTGTATCATCAGCAATGATGATTGGCGTTGTTTTCGCTGCATTTAGTACATTTACTTTCGTTGCTTGTACTTCAATACGACCAGTTGCCATATTGTCATTAATTGCGCCTTCACCACGTTCAACAACTGTACCTTCTACGTGTAATACGTACTCGCTACGAATTGTTTCTGCTACTTCTAACGCTTCTTTTGATGTTTCTGGGTTAAATACAACTTGTACGATACCTGTACGGTCACGTAAATCGATAAAGATTAATCCACCTAAGTCACGGCGTTTTTGTACCCAACCTTTTAATTGAACTGTTTGTCCAACAGCTTCTACTGTTACTTTTCCACATGCATGTGTTCTTTCAGCCACTGTAAGTTCCCCCTATATTAATTTCTCTGCTACGTATGAAGCAAATACATCTAACGCTACTTCTTCTTGTTCACCTGTTGCCATATCTTTTAAGTTAATGATGCCTTTATCTAGCTCATCTTCTCCTAATACAGCTACAAATTTCGCCTTTAGACGATCTGCTGATTTAAATTGTGCTTTCATTTTGCGATCTAAATAATCTTTTTCAACTGACAATCCAGCTTTACGAAGATCGAACGCAACTTTTGCAGCATGGTCTTTCGCTTTTTCGCCAAGCGCCACAACGTAACAATCAATGCTATGTTCAAGTGGTAATTCAATGTTTTCAGCTTTTAGCGCCATAATTAAACGTTCAATACTCATTGCAAAACCGATACCTGGCATTTCTGGTCCACCGATTTCTTGTACAAGTCCGTTATAACGGCCACCACCGCTTAATGTAGTGATCGCACCGAAACCTTCTGCCTCACTCATAATTTCAAAAACAGTGTGTTGGTAGTAGTCTAAACCACGCACTAAGTTCGGATCTTTTTCAAACGGAACATCCATCATCGTTAATAGCTCTTGAACTTTGTCGTAGTATACTGCTGAATCTTCATTTAAGTATTCTGTAATAGATGGTGCTGTTCCCATTAATTCATGGTTACGGTCCTTCTTACAATCTAAAATACGAAGAGGGTTCTTTTCTAAACGAGATTGACAGTCAGAACAGAACTCACCGATACGTGGCTCAAAGTGTGCGATTAACGCATCACGGTGTGCTTGACGGCTCGCCGCATCACCTAAGCTGTTTAATACAACTTTAATATTTTTCAAGCCCATGCCGCGGTAAAATTCAACAGCAAGTGCAATTACTTCTGCATCAATTGCAGGGTCATTACTGCCGATTGCTTCGATACCGAATTGTACGAATTGACGATAGCGACCTGCTTGTGGTCTTTCATAACGGAACATTTGACCGATATAGTATAATTTCGTTGGTTGTGTTGCATCACCAAACATTTTATTTTCAACATAAGAACGTACAACAGGTGCAGTACCTTCTGGACGTAATGTTAAGCTGCGCTCTCCACGATCTTGGAATGAGTACATTTCTTTTTGTACGATATCTGTCGTATCACCAACACCGCGTAAAAATAGCTCAGTGTGCTCAAAAATTGGTGTACGAATTTCTTTATAATTGTAACGACGGCAAATTTCGCGTGCTTGCCCTTCGATATACTGCCATAACTCAACAGTGCCTGGAAGAATATCTTGCGTTCCGCGTGGGATTTGAATAGACATATTCAGTTCCTCCTCAAATTGTTTTAATCTTAATAAAAATAAAAAAACTCCCGCCTCTACTGTTTGAACAGTAGGGACGAGAGTATTATACCCGTGGTGCCACCCTAATTGAAGCACTTATGCTTCCACTTTTTTAATAACGCTTAAATATGCGTTCATCCCTACTAAGCGTATATGCCGTTCAAGTTGAAACCTCTAGAGTGTCATTCAATCAGTCATCATGTAGAAATGTTTTCAGCCTAAGACATTTCTTCTCTTTCCATGTGTGTCTCATTTACTCTTCTCTATCAACGGTTATATTCATATGTAAATATAAAATTACTATACGTTTGTTAAGTAGGATTGTCAAGTGCTCTAAGAACGTTCAATCTGCTTCTTTAAACGCTTTACATCTTGAAGAGAAATCCCAAACTCGGAAGCAAGCTCCATTGAAGTATTGTTTTGCTCTTTTGAAATAAAATCATGAAAATTCACGTTAAATAGTTGATTTGCACCATTTGTAACAGAATGCCCTTTTTCATTCATACGCATACGTATATCCCTCACATTCAATATGGATGTTTTACTTTTTATTGTTCCATATTGATGGGAGAGTTATACATAACCGAAACTGCTATTAATTCCAAATAAATGAACAAAACATACAACAATGTATAAAAAAGAGAGGATTATATAACCCTCTCTTTTTTATCAACACTATTTACTTTCTACAATTAAGGTCACCGGACCATCATTGATTAAAGAAACATCCATCATTGCTCCGAACTTCCCTGTTTCCACATGTAATCCTTGTTTACGAACTTCTTCATTAAAGAAATCGTATAAACGCTCTGCATAATCAGGTTTCGCAGCATCCATAAAGTTTGGACGTCTTCCCTTGCGGCAATCTCCGTATAATGTGAATTGCGAAATAGATAGAACTTGTCCTTCTACATCAAGTACAGAATGATTCATCTTTCCGCTCTCATCTTCAAAAATACGTAAGTTTGCAATTTTTTCCGCAATGTAAGTTGCATCTTTTTCTGTATCTTCGTGCGTAATGCCAACTAGTAATGTTAAACCGAACGGAATTTGTCCTACGATCTCACCGTCTACTGTGACAGACGCTTTCTTTGATCGTTGTAAAACAACTCTCATCTTTCTACACTCCCTATTAATGCATCATGCGTCGTACTGCATAAATTTCTGGAACGCGTTTAATGCGTTCTACTACTTTTTTCAAGTGTTGTAAGTTACGAATCGAGATTGACATATTAATTGTTGCCATCTTATTACGGTCACTTCTACCAGAAACAGCTGAAATGTATGTTTTCGTCTCTGTAACAGCTTGCAGTACTTCATTTAATAAACCGCGGCGATCGTAACCTGAAATTTCAATATCAACGTTATACTCTATTTCTTTTTCAGGGCTACCTTCCCACTCAACTTCTAATAAACGTTCTATCGCTTCTTCTGTATGAACATTTACACAATCACGGCGGTGAATCGATACACCTCGGCCTTTCGTAATATACCCAACGATATCATCACCCGGAACTGGGTTACAGCATTTCGATAAACGGATTAATAAATTATCAGCACCGCTTACCTTTACACCAGAATCCCATTTTCGAATTTTCATCGGTTTACGAACTTCTTTGACTTCAACAATTTCTTCTTCTTCGCGTTGCTTGCGGAACTTGTCCGTTAGTCGCGTAACAATTTGCGAAGCTGTAATTCCGCTATATCCAACTGCCGCAAACATATCTTCTTCATTTGCAAAGTTAAATTTCTCAGCGACGCGTTTTAAGTTATCAGGCGCTAATACTTCTTTCATCTCATACTCTAGACCACGTACTTCCTTTTCAACAAGTTCACGGCCTTTTTCAATATTTTCGTCTCTACGTTGTTTCTTAAAGAATTGACGAATTTTATTTTTCGCATGAGATGTTTGAGCAAGTTTTACCCAATCTTGACTTGGGCCATATGAATGTTTCGACGTTAAAATTTCAATGATATCGCCGGTTTTTAATTTATAATCCAGCGTTACCATTTTCCCGTTTACTTTTGCACCAATTGTTTTATTCCCAATTTCCGAATGGACACGATACGCGAAATCAATTGGAACCGATCCAAGTGGTAATTCCATTACATCGCCTTTCGGTGTAAAGACGAATACCATGTCAGAGAATAAATCAATTTTTAATGACTCCATAAATTCTTCTGCATTAGAAGCTTCATTTTGCCATTCTAATATTTGACGGAACCACGTGAGTTTCTTCTCTAATGTACCTGTTGTTTCTGCTGTTTTTCCTTCTTTGTATGCCCAGTGTGCCGCGATCCCGAATTCTGCAATTTCGTGCATTTCTTTCGTACGAATTTGCACTTCAAGTGGATCACCTTTCGGTCCAATTACAGTCGTATGAAGAGATTGATATAGATTTGCTTTTGGCATTGCAATATAATCTTTAAAACGACCTGGCATCGGCTTCCAGCACGTATGAATAATTCCAAGCACTGCATAACAATCTTTAATACTATTTACAACGACACGTACAGCTAATAAATCGTAAATTTCATTGAACTGTTTATTTTGCAGTGCCATTTTACGATAAATACTGTAAATATGTTTCGGTCTTCCAGAGATCTCAGGTTGAATTGCAACTTCTTTTAATTTCTCACGAATACCAGTCATTACTTCGTCTAAGTATTCTTCACGTTCTGCACGTTTACGCTTCATTAAATTTACAATACGATAATATTGTTGTGGATTTAAATAGCGAAGTGACGTATCCTCTAGCTCCCATTTAATAGTACTAATTCCGAGTCTATGTGCTAAAGGTGCAAAGATTTCTAGCGTTTCATTCGCTATGCGACGCTGCTTCTCTTGAGGCAAATGTTTCAATGTACGCATGTTATGAAGACGATCAGCTAGTTTAATTAAAATAACTCGAATATCTTGAGCCATTGCAATAAACATTTTGCGATGGTTTTCTGCTTGTTGTTGTTCGTGAGATTTATATTTGATCTTCCCAAGCTTCGTAACACCATCAACAAGCATAGCAATTTCTTTGTTAAATTCCCGTTCAATATCTTCTAACGTAATCTCTGTATCTTCCACTACATCATGTAAGAAACCTGCTGATACCGTAGCTGGATCCATGTGTAAATCAACTAAAATACCTGCAACTTGAATTGGATGAATAATATACGGTTCACCCGATTTTCTGTATTGTTCGCTATGCGCATCGCGTGCATATTCATAGGCACGTGCTACTAGCTCAATATCTTCATCCACTAAATATTGACTTGCTTTCTCGAGTACCTGTTCAGCTGTTAGTACCTGCTCATTTGCCATCGAATCACCTTTTATTGAAAATTGACTTTATCTTTATTTAATAGAATAAATTATATTCTATCATTATAACCCAATGATTGTGAATTGTGAAAAGGAAAAGATTTTACTGACATTTCACCATGATTTTTTGTTCAATTATACAAAAGTACCCGCTCCTCTCCAAGAGATTCACGGGTACTTTTTATCACCGTAGTTTTACCTATATAGTGATTAGTATTTTTCTAATACTAATACATCGTAACCATCTAACATTTTACGACCATCTAAGTAAGTAAGCTCTACTAAGAATGCAATCCCTGCTACAACTCCGCCAAGTTCTTCAACTAGCTTAATTGTCGCTTCGATAGTTCCACCTGTAGCTAATAGGTCATCTGTAATTAATACGCGTTGACCTGGCTTAATTGCATCTTTATGGATTGTTAAAACATCTTTACCATATTCTTTACCGTAGTCAACTGTAATTACTTCACGTGGTAATTTTCCTAATTTACGAACTGGCGCAAATCCTACTTCTAACGCATAAGAAACTGGGCAACCGATAATGAAACCACGAGCTTCTGGTCCTACTACAACATCGATATCTCTTTCTTTTGCGTATTCAACGATTGCATCTGTTGCTGCTTTGTATGCTTTACCGTCATTCATTAAAGGTGTAATGTCTTTAAACACAATACCTTCTTTCGGATAATCCGGTACAATTGCGATATGTTGCTTGAAATCCATATTTCTGAATCCTCCTCAGATCTAAAAGGTTTGTAAATACAAATCCTTTACCCTAACTGTTCTACTTCTTTATGATTACGAATCGTTTCAAACCATGTATATAGTTGCTGATATGTGCTATAAACCAATTCTTTTTCTAATTGTAAGTGGTTCATTTTCTCACGATATGTGTTCGATTCAATTAAATCACGCTTTTGTTTTTTGTCTGCCATAAAAATGACGCCATCTTTTATTGTAACAAATTCTAACTCAAAAAACACCTGTGTCATAAAATTTACTGTATCTTTTGACCAACCTTTATGACGACATAGTTGTTCTCCATATTGTCTTAAAGAAAATGGTGTTTTTTGGTTTAAGAAAGAATAATACCATTTAAAGTGTTCTCTCGTAGGAACTGTACTAAATAAGTGGTTATTCTCTTGATAAAATAGCGTATAAATTCGCGCTGGGAATCCTGCCTTAAATAACTCACGTAATTCATCGGTTCCTTTTGGTAAATCAAGTAACACGATATATTGATCATCTAAATGCGTTACTTCTGAAGCATGCATGAGCTTTTCTTTATAGCTCTCTAAAGAGAATTTATTCAATACCTCTTCAGAAAAATACACCATTGTTATTTTTTCTTTCGGAAGTTCTGCTAAATTTGCTTCTGCATTACGCATACTACGCCAATCAAATAATTGCCACGCCTCTACAGCAATATCTTGTACCATTAGTTGTGGCTTCTTAAAATTATTCCATTCATTGATGGATGCTTCTCCTATTACAGATACTTTTGCAACTGGAGAGATTTCTTTAGCATATGCACCAAAACCAAATCCAATTGTATCCAGTGTTGCTTGTCCATCACGAAGAGCCATTTTTAAATGAGAACCATCTGATCCGATTGCGCGAATGCTTTCTAACTCTGCATCTTTTACTGCAATACGTGGTTTCGGATTTCCAATACCAAACGGGGCTAGTTTTTGCATATCTTCAATTGCCGCTAGCGTTACATCCTCTACTTTGCAAAAAACATCAACTGCTGTAATTGGAATAAAATCTTCTTCTGTTAAAATCGCATCTGCTTGTTCATTTAATCGGCGACGTAATTCATCTACATCATTCATATGTAGCGTCATTCCCGCTGCCATCGGATGCCCTCCGAAGTGTGGCAATAACTCTCTACAATCTGATAAGTTTGCAAACAAATCAAATCCTGCAATACTACGTGCTGAGCCTTTTGCTGTTTCTTTTATAGGATCGATGCTTAATACAATCGTCGGACGATAAAAACGTTCAACTAATTTAGAAGCAACAATTCCAATTACCCCTGGGTTCCAGCCTTCTTTTGCAAGTACTAATACTTTGTTTTCTTCTGGCGGGAATTTATTTTCAACTTCAGCGATAGCTTCTTCTGTAATTTGCTTTACAATATCTTTTCGCAGTTTGTTCAGCTCATCAATTTCTTCGGCCAACTCTTTCGCTTCCTCTGGATCATCTGATAATAAAAGGTGTACAGCCGGCGCAGCATCTTCTAAACGCCCAACCGCATTAATACGAGGTGCAATTGAGAAGCCAATACTCTCTTCTGTAATTTCACTTTGCGAAACGTTAGCAACTTTAAACAATGCCTTCAAACCAATATTTCTCGTCATACGCATATGTTTTAAACCGCGTTTCACTAGCAACCTATTTTCACCATGAAGTGATACTAAATCGGCTACTGTACCGATTACTGCAATCTCTAATAAATGTTCTGGTACACGGCCTAATAGTGCATGCGCAACTTTAAACGCAACACCTACACCAGCTAAATAGTGAAACGGATATACGCCACCTTCTAATTTCGGATGTATAATCGCAAGCGCTTCTGGCAATTCTGGCGGTGGCTCATGGTGATCTGTAATAATTAGATCTATTCCAAGCTCTTTCGCTACATTCGCTTCATGTACTGCTGCGATGCCAGTGTCGACAGTAATAATCAGTGAGAAACCTGCACTATGCGCCCAACGAAATGCTTCTTCGTTCGGTCCATACCCTTCTGTAAAACGATTTGGAATGTAAAATTCTACTTCTGCACCTAATTCTTGAAGAGCAAGATATAAAACCGTCGTACTACTTACTCCGTCCGCATCATAATCACCAAATATTAATATTTGCTCTCCATTTTGAATCGCCTTATTTACACGTTCTACCGTTCTATCCATTCCTTCTAATAAAAATGGATCATGAAATTCTTGATTTTCTGTATTTAAAAAATCTAAAATCTTATCTTCTGTATCTAGTCCTCTACCGAGGAATAATGAAACGACAAGTGGCGATAACTGTAATTTACTTGCTAATTCACTCACTCGCTCGTCATTATATTCTTTTTCTTTCCAACGCGTCTTCGGTTGTAACACGAAATCACCCCTTAACCTGTTCATTATACAAGACAGATTAAGGGGTGACAATATAATGCAAACTACGATGCAATATCTATATACTAAAATGTTAATGATGTTTAATTTGGAGAATACGGATTTATATGTACGAATACATTTTGTACATTATCTTGTTTCATAAGTATTTCTTTCACATGTTTTCCAATACGGTGTCCTTCTTCTACGGTAATGTATGGATCTACAGACACTTTAATATCGACAATAACATAATGACCATGCTCCCGTGCATATAAAGAACCAATTTTTTTCACACCATCTACTTGAAGAACGGCCTCTCTAAGCGGAATAACATCCTCCTCATGAAGAACATGGTCAAGCGTTGCATGAATTGCTTCCGCTCCAATGCTCCATGCCATTTTTACAACAAGAAGTGAAACAACTAATCCTGCAATCGGATCAGCATATACGAGCCAGTCTATACCAAACTTACCACCGATTATAGCTGCACAAATACCGATTAAAGCTGCAATTGAAGAAAATACATCAGAACGGTGCTCATATGCATTTGCAATAATTGCATCACTGTTTACTCTTTTCCCTAATCGGAATTTATATTGAAACATTCCTTCTTTCACGACGATTGAAAGAACAACAGCAAATATCGTAATTCCTTTCGGCGGTTCTAGTTCTTGCGAAAAAGCTTTTATAGACGAAATCGCGATTTCAAGTCCCACAATAAATAATAATACCGCAACAATAATCGCTGAAATCGATTCCGCTTTACCATGACCATACGGATGATCCTCATCAGGTGGCTGCTTTGCCGCTCGCAGTCCAAAAAGTACAGCTAGCGAACCTATTACATCTGATGCAGAATGCACGGCATCCGCTAATAACGCTTTACTGTTCCCAATATAACCAATTACCGCCTTTACAATCGCTAATATAATATTACCAACGATCCCGACAATAGCACCAAACTCGGCCTGTTTAAAACGTTCATCTTTTTCCATAATTAAAATCCCTTCTTTTCTTAACCTATCTTTTTATTTTAACAAAAACAGCGATAACACCACCACTTTCTTCCATCTTCTTTCTGTTAAAAAGTTGCTATCTTATTGTATCCACAAACGAAAAAAGAGATGCCTCATAAAGAGACATCATCTTTTCTATACTTGCGGTTCAGATTCTACTTTCTCAACCTTCTTCTTGTTTTTTCCCTTTTTCAAACGACGGTTTTCAAGCATTAACCAAATTTGAGAGGCAACGAAAACAGAAGAGTACGTACCTACAATTAATCCAACAAGTAACGCAAACGAGAAGTTACGTAGTGACTCACTACCGAAGATAAGCAGTGCAATTACTGGGAATAACACTGTTAATACGGTGTTAATCGAGCGACCAAGCGTTTGGCGAATACTTGCATTTACGATTTCTTCTAGATCTTTTATATCGCGCACTCGTTTTTTCTGTTTGTATAATTCACGGTTTCTATCAAATGTAACAATCGAGTCATTAATAGAATAACCGATGATTGTTAACACTGCAGCGATAAACGTTAAGTCTACCTCTAGTTGGAAAATACTAAACATAACAACCATAACGAAAGCGTCATGTAATAATGCAAGTACTGCAGATAACGCATACGTAAATCGGAATCGAATACTTACGTATAAAATGATAACCGCAGAAGCAATCAGTACAGCGATAAATGCATTTCGTGCAATTTCTTTACCGATTGTCGGTGAAACTGTACTTATGTTTGGATCTGTACCATATTTATCGTGGAAGAATGTTTTTGTTTTCGCAATTTCATCTTTTGATAAAACACCTAATGTACGAACTGCGAAACCTTTATTGTCATCTCCAGTCGGTACAATATTTTCTTCCTTCACATCAATGTTCAATTCTTTAAAATCTTTATGAACATCAGACACCGTAACGGCTTGTTTTGATTGCAAGTCAATACGTGTACCACTTGCAAAGTCAATACCAAGATTCAATTTGAAAATTGGTAAGATAATTGCACCCGCAATTACAACTACAATCGAGAAGATAAGGAATTTATGACCGATATTTACGAAGTTAATACGATCAAATCTCGTTGGCGGATGTACTACACCTTTTGTTAATGGAATAATATCCTTTTGTTTCACACCAAAATATCCTGGTTTTTTATCAAAGTAACGGCTCTTTACAAGTAAACCTAGTAAGAAACGAGTACCGAATACGTTCGTAATAAAACCAACTAAAATACTTACGATTAAACTTGTTGCGAATCCTTTTACAGAGCTATTACCATAAACGAATAACACACCAGCTGCCGCAAGAGTTGTAACGTTTGCATCTAGAATTGTTGCTAATGAACGATGGTTACCAGCGCGGAATGCCGACATCATGGACTTACCAATTTTCAACTCTTCTTTCAGTCTCTCGTACGTAATAATATTCGCATCAACTGCGATACCTACTCCGAGCACTAACGCCGCAATACCTGGCAACGTAAGAACTGCATGCATCCAGTTAAAGACAAGTAATGTAACGAAAATGTATAAACCTAACATAATAACCGCTACAAGTCCTGGTAAACGGTAGAATACAAGCATAAATAAGAAAATAAGAGCGATACCAATCGCACTAGCGAAAATCGTTTGCTCTAACGCTTGTTGACCAAACTTCGCTCCAACAGATGTTGAATACATTTCTTTTAAATCAACAGGAAGTGCACCTGCATTTAATAAAGATGAAAGTTGTTTCGCACTTTCAACTGTGAAGTTTCCACCTACGATAGATACTTCAGCTTGGTTAAATACTTGGTTTACTGTTGCTGCTGATAAGAACTTCGGATTCGGTTTTGCAGATTCTGCTTTGTACGAATCTTTTCCTTCTTCAAAATCAAGCCAAATTACCATTAAATTCGTTGGTGGTGGCATTTTTGAAATTTTTTCAGTTACTTCACGGAATTTTTCAGCGCTCTTTAGTGTAAGACCTACGCTCGCACGGCCTTGCTCATCAAATGTTTGCTTCGCTCCGCCGCCTTTTAAATCCGTTCCGTCCATAAGAAGATTATCATCTACATCACGGAATGTTAATTTCGCTTGTGTTGATAACATTTCACGTGCTTTTTGCTGATCTTGTACACCAGCAAGCTGTACACGAATTCGATCTTGCCCTTCGATTTGAATGTTCGGCTCACTTACACCGAGAACATTGACACGATTCTCAAGAGCACCTACTGTACTTACAAGTACGTCTCGATCGATTTTGTCACCTTTTTTGGCTGGTTTTACTTCATACAGAATTTCAAAACCACCGCGAAGGTCTAGTCCTAGACTAATTCCTTTTGCTATGTCTTTTCCTGCCGCACCAATTACTCCACCGATTAATAAAACGATGAGGAAAAAGGCGGCAATTCTCGTACCACGCTTTGCCATATGTACCCTCTTTCCGCTACTAACACTTTAAATAAATCTCTTACGATTCACTTTTACACGTGTGCATACGTCTAGTTAGTAGACTTCCTTTCTATAATTTTGCTAGCTCATCACTAGCTGTGCCGGTACGTTTTCACGATACCTGCACTTTCATTATTTGTTTTCTCTCTTCACTACCTCCTTTATATATGATCTTAGACATAATTATTTCCTGATTATCAATACCTATCATTATACTGCAAAAGGAAGAACAAACCAATTGCAGTCGGTTATTTATTTTCATATTCATCAAATGACCAAAGTGGCGCTTGATATGCTTCAACAGTTAAATATGTCATATATTCATTAGCACTTACTGTTAATACGTCATTAACTAATTCATACAATCTAACATCGCTGTCTATCTTCTTCCACTTTTTTACTTTAAGAAACTTCCAAATGTCATCATCTGTCACTCTGTCGTAGCCGAACATTTGAAACTCTTCTACTTTACTTTCTAAAACGACTTGTAACTGTCCGCGGTATGATTCTACCAAAGCCTCTCTATCTAACATCTATAACATCTCCTTCTTATTTCGCACGAAAAGTCGCTTTTATTCCCGCTCTAATGGACAGCAATAACTACTTTCAAGAGCACTATCATATTTCACTCTCTTAAATGCTTGTCATTCTTGTCTCGTACGTGCATATAAATTATTGTAAATCATTCCATTGATTTTGAGAAGGTAGGAGAAGAACATGACGAGACAAAGCTTTTTAAAAGGCGCATTTATTTTAATGATAGCCGGCTTTATTACAAAAATACTCGGCTTTATCAACCGCATAGTAATGGCACGTATTTTGGGAGAAGAAGGCGTTGGTCTTTATATGATGGCCGTTCCTACATTCATTTTAGCAATTACATTGACACAAATTGGTCTTCCTGTCGCAATCGCAAAATTTGTAGCAGAAGCGGAAGCTGTGAACGATAAACAAAGAGTTAAAAAAATATTAACCGTATCACTAGCTGTTACATCCGTTATTAGTATCATTTTAACAATCGGAATTATGTTCCTCACACCTATTTTAGCAAAAACATTATTAACCGACGAAAGAACGTACTATCCATTAATGGCCATTTTGCCCGTTGTTCCTGTTATTGCTGTTTCTTCTGTTTTGCGTGGTTATTTTCAAGGGAAACAAAACATGAAACCTAGCGCTTATGCGCAAGTTCTAGAACAAGTCGTCCGCATTACCATTATTGCTATATGCATTCAATTATTTTTACCTTACGGCATAGAATACGCTGCAGCCGGCGCTATGTTATCAGCTGTTCTCGGTGAAGTTGCATCGTTATTATTTTTACTCACGTTATTTCAGCGAGAAAAACATTTATCAATACGCTCTGGATTTTTTACTACTGTAAAGGAAAGCAAAGGGACATTTTATTCTCTGATGGATATTGCCCTTCCAACTACAGGAAGTCGTTTAATCGGCTCCGTTTCATATTTTTTTGAACCTATTGTCGTTATGCAAAGCTTAGCAATTGCTGGTGTCGCTGCTTCTGTTGCAACTCAGCAATACGGTATATTAAACGGTTATGCATTCCCGCTTCTATCACTACCCGCCTTTATTACATACGCTCTCTCTACAGCGCTCGTCCCTTCTATTAGTGAAGCAATGGCAAAAAGACAACATAAATTAGTGGAGCACCGTTTACAACAAGCACTTCGAATTTCATTAATTACCGGCGGATGGTCTGTCGTTATATTATACGTATTCGCTTCTCCTGTTTTAACTCTTATGTATGGGTCAGACAGTGCAACAGCATTCATTCAACTTCTTGCGCCTTGCTTTTTATTTCATTATTTCCAAAGTCCACTTACCTCTGTTTTGCAAGCTTTAAACTTAGCAAGAGCTGCAATGATGAATACATTTATTGGTGCCATCGTGAAATTAATCGTTATTTTTGTACTAGCATCAAGGCCAGAATTTCAAATGATGGGGGTTGCTCTCGCTATTGCTGCAAATATTGTAACAGTAACATTTCTTCACTACGCTACTGTTTTAAAAAAGATTACATTTACCATTTACGCAAAAGACTATATTTTCGGTGGACTCGCCATCGGTATCGCGGGCGCCTTCGGTTTTTATCTTCATAAATATATTATTTTCTCTCATGCCCTTGGCATACAAACATTATGGGAAATCACTTTAACAACAATTGTTTATATCGTACTTCTCTTCACTTTCAAACTCATTCGAAAAGAAGAGTTAAGTCGTCTCCCTATCATTCGTAAACTTTCATTTTTGAAATAAGTTGAAACTTTAATCAGTGGGGTAATCTCCACTGATTATTAGTTAAACTAATCATTCTTACTCTTTCAAAGGATAAATCTCTAATCTTCTTTTAAATCAACAAAAAATTTTCCGTTTTGAAAACTACAGTATAAAATTTGTGTTACATCGTTATAACCTAAGTTTTTTAATTTCTCAATAAGCCATGCATCTGTATGTTCAATCATTTGTAAATGACTAGATTGAATTTCTCCATCAATAATAAGAGGAAGCGTAAACTGCAATGTATCTTGTTTATTTTTTTGTTTTTGAAAGACAGATAACTTCCCAGACGGTTCCAAAATAGCATATTCTACATCCCGAATATCTCCAACTCCTTGTTCCCTTAATTGCATCATTAAATCATCTATATTATAACGTTGCTTTCTCATCTTCTTTTCATCAATCTTTCCCGCGTTTACAAGAATAGCCGGCTCACCTTCTATTAAATGCCGAAAGCGTTGATACTTTAGGGAAATGACTGACAAAATAATTTGGATGCACATAAGAAAAGTCATCGGAACTAATTGATGCCAAAGTGATTTATCGGTATTTTCAATTGCCACTACAGCCATTTCTCCAAGCATAATAAATACGACTAAATCTAATACACTTAGCTCTCCTATCTCACGTTTACCCATAAGACGAAAAATAATTAAGATGATGATATACAAAAGCATTGTCCGTCCAATTATTGATATCCATTCCATTTCTACATCTCCTTTTTTACGTATAGACTCCCCTATAAAAAAGAAACTAGTCTAACTTAGACAAAAGGAAAATATGCTTGTATTAAAAAGGGGGAATGCATAAATGGATAGAACGAAAAAATTATCAACTGCAATTGGCTTCGGTATTATTACACTACTAATTCTCGCATCTATTACTAGCATGATTATGGCTCTTTTATTAAAGTTTACGAATATAAACGAAGGGACATTAACCGTTACTATTTTTATACTCGCTCTTTTATCTATGCTTATGTCTGGATTTACTGCCGGCAAAAAGGCTCAAGGAAAAGGTTGGCTAGTAGGTCTCACAACAGGTCTCACGTTCACTATACTCGTTTTTCTAGTTAACTATTTAGGCTTTTCTCAAACTTTATCGAACTCACAATTACTTTATCAATTAGCATTAATGGGGGCGAGTACACTCGGTGGTATTTTCGGTGTAAATATGTCAAAGCAAAGTAACTAAAAAAGGCCCTGCATATTTCATGCAGGGCCTTCCAAATTAGTTTTTCACAACTTCACGAATCGCATTGCGATCGAACGTTAAGTGTGAACCACCAGATTTAATAACAATTTTCGTCTCATCTACTGATTCGATTGTACCGTGTAAACCACCGATTGTTACGATAGCATCACCTTTTGCTAACTCACTTTGCATTTGAGCAACTGCTTTTTGACGTTTTTGTTGCGGGCGAATTAATAAGAAATAGAAAATCGCAAACATCGCAACGATCATAACGATATTCATCATACCTGCATTCATCTTTTGTTCCTCCTTTTAAATTATGTATTAGAAGTTTTTAGCATTCGGTTTATTAAAGCCATACTGTTCAAAGAACTCTTCGCGGAAATCGCCAAGACGGTCTTCACGAATAGCTTGTCTCACCTGCTCCATTAAGTTTAACAGAAAATGAAGGTTGTGATAAGACGTTAAACGAATTCCGAACGTTTCATCACATTTCATTAAGTGACGAATGTACGCACGAGAGTAGTTTTTACATGTGTAGCAATCACAGTTTGGATCAAGCGGACCGAAGTCTCTTGCGAATTTCGCATTTTTTACAACGAGGCGACCTTCACTTGTCATACATGTACCATTTCGAGCGATACGAGTTGGAAGTACGCAGTCAAACATATCAATACCACGAATTGCGCCATCGATTAACGAGTCAGGAGAACCTACACCCATTAAGTAACGAGGCTTATTATCTGGAAGAAGTGGTGTTGTAAACTCAAGTACACGGTTCATAATATCTTTCGGTTCGCCTACAGATAAACCACCTACAGCGTAACCAGGGAAGTCCATTGAAACAAGATCTTTCGCACTTTGACGACGAAGCTCTTCGTACTCTCCCCCCTGTACAATACCGAATAAACCTTGATCTTGCGGACGTTCATGCGCTTTTAAGCAACGTTCTGCCCAGCGGCTCGTACGCTCTACAGATTTCTTCATATATTCAAAAGTAGCTGGGAATGGTGGACACTCATCAAATGCCATCATAATATCTGAACCTAATGCATTTTGGATTTCCATCGCTTTTTCTGGTGATAAGAATAATTTATCTCCATTTAAGTGATTACGGAAGTGAACGCCTTCCTCTTCAATACGACGGAAGTCACTTAAACTGAATACTTGGAAACCACCAGAGTCTGTTAAGATTGCACGATCCCAGTTCATAAATTTATGCAAACCGCCTGCTTCACGAATAATTTCATGACCTGGACGTAGCCATAAATGATACGTATTACTTAAAATAATGCCAGAATCCATTGCTTTTAATTCTTCTGGTGACATTGTCTTAACTGTTGCAAGTGTACCAACTGGCATAAATGTTGGTGTATCAAATGAACCGTGCGGCGTATGCACACGACCTAAACGGGCACCCGTTTGTTTACATGTCTTAATAAATTCATAACGAATTGCTGTCATAACTTACTCCTTTTATTTGTTTCTCATTTTAGCGTGAGATGCAACGAACATTGCATCACCGAAGCTAAAGAAACGATATTTTTCTTTTACTGCTTCATTATAAGCATGAAGTACATTATCTCTATTTGCAAATGCACTTACAAGCATAATTAATGTTGATTTCGGTAAATGGAAGTTTGTAATTAAACCATCAATTGCTTTAAATTCATATCCCGGATACATGAAAATATCTGTCCATCCAGAAGCGGCGCAAAGCTTACCTTCATGATCTGTTGCAATTGTTTCTAACGTACGAGTTGATGTCGTACCTACAGTAATAATACGTCCACCATTCTCTTTCACACGATTTAATAATGCCGCTGTCTCTTCAGACATATGATAATATTCTGCGTGCATATGGTGTTCTTCAATCGTGTCTGCAGAAACTGGTCTAAATGTTCCAAGTCCTACGTGAAGTGTAATGAATGCTAACTGAACGCCTTTTTGCTTTAACTTCTCAAGTAACTCTTCTGTAAAGTGAAGTCCCGCAGTCGGCGCTGCTGCTGAACCGATTTCTTTCGCATATACTGTTTGATAGCGATCGCGATCTTCTAGCGTCTCTTTAATATATGGAGGAAGTGGCATTTCCCCAAGTTCATCTAAAATTTCATAGAAGATGCCGTCATATGAAAATTCAAGCTGACGTCCACCTTGATCTGCAGTTCCTGTGCAAGTTGCTTTTAATTTCCCTTCGCCAAAAGAGATAACAGTTCCTTCTTTTACACGTTTCGCTGGCTTTACAAGCGTTTCCCACTTATCACCTTCTTCTTGTTTTAAAAGAAGTACTTCAATGTGCGCGCCTGTATCTTCTTTCACACCGTGCAAACGAGCAGGCATAACTTTCGTTTCATTTAAAACTAAGCAATCCCCCTCATGTAAGTAAGAAAGAATATCCGTAAAATGTTTATGCTCAATATCACCTGTTTCACGGTCTAACACCATTAATCTTGATGTTTCACGCTCTTCTAACGGGACTTGTGCAATAAGTTCTTCTGGTAAATGAAAATCAAACAGATTTATATCCATAGCTATATCCACCTATTTCTTATTTAAATCGATTTATTATATACATAATAAAAGATAATACAATACTTAACACAATACATGTAATGATAGGAAAATAAAAGGTAACGTTTCCTTTTTTCACAAAAATATCGCCTGGAAGCCTTCCAATGAACTTCCAAGCTAATCCAACAACGATGAGTAAGATCCCGGCTGTAATAAGCAGCTTTGGCATCTCCGTCATACTTTTGGTATCTCCATTCCGAAATGTTCATACGCAAGCGGCGTTACAATTCGGCCCCTCGGCGTTCGTTGTAAAAAGCCAATTTGTAATAAATACGGCTCATACACATCTTCAATCGTATGAGATTCTTCTCCAATTGTTGCTGAAACCGTTTCTAATCCAACTGGACCGCCACGGAATTTCTCAATAATACCAAGCAGTAATTTATGATCAATATGATCTAGACCTAATTTATCTACTTGCAGTAGCTCTAATGCCATTTGTGTAATTTCCATCGTAACCGTTCCATTACCACGAACTTGTGCGAAATCACGTACACGTCTTAAAAGACGATTCGCAATACGAGGTGTACCACGAGCACGTCTTGCAATTTCTAATGCAGCTAACGAATCGATTTCAACTTCAAATACTTCTGCTGTACGTTCAACAATCGCAGAAAGCTGATCTACTGTGTAGTACTCTAACCTTGAAAGTACACCGAAGCGGTCACGAAGCGGTGCCGATAATGCTCCAGCACGTGTTGTTGCTCCAACTAATGTAAATGGCGGTAAATCTAGGCGTACAGAACGTGCTGAAGGCCCTTTTCCAATTACAATATCAAGGCAAAAGTCTTCCATCGCAGGATACAATACTTCTTCAATTGATCTATGCAAACGATGAATTTCATCAATAAATAATACATCACCTGGCTGAAGCGCTGTTAATACAGCAGCTAAATCTCCTGGTCTTTCAATTGCGGGACCTGAAGTTGTTCTAACATTAACGCCCATCTCATTGGCAATAATATTCGCAAGCGTCGTTTTACCAAGACCTGGTGGTCCATATAAAAGCACGTGATCTAACGTTTCTTCACGCATTTTCGCCGCTTCAATAAATACTTCTAAATTATGTTTCGCTTTATCTTGGCCAATATACTGACGGAGCGTCTGTGGCCGTAATGAATATTCTAAATCCGCATCTTCATATGCAGATTCCCCTGAAAGGAGACGTTCGTCCATTATACTCACCTCTTACCATTTAGTAAAAGACTAAGTGCCTTTTTAATATACTGATCCGTCGTTAATGCTTCTTTTAATAACTCTGGTACAACACGAGAAACTTCGCGTTCTGCGTATCCAAGTGCGCGCAGAGCTTCCAGTGCCTCATCAAGCTCAGCTGATGAACCTTTCTTCTCATCAAAACGTTCTGTGTCTGAGAATAAATCAACAAATGCATCTGGTACGACATCTGCTAGTTTTCCTTTTAAATCTAAAATCATTTGGCGTGCTGTTTTCTTTCCGACGCCTGGGAATTTCACTAAAAACTTCTCATCTTCATGCTCAATCGCTTGAACGACCTGTCCTGTTTGACCAGAAGCTAAAATTGCAAGAGCGCCTTTTGGCCCAATGCCAGACACGCCTAACAACTTTGTAAATAATAAACGCTCTTCACGTGTTTTAAAACCGTAAAGTGCCATAATATCTTCTCTCACATAATGATATGTATAGACACGGATTTCTTGCTTACTTCTTTGAAATACATACGGATTTGGTGTGAAAATTTGATAACCAATTCCATTATGATCAATTACGACATATTCCGGCCCTACATACTCCACGTAACCTGTAACATATTCAAACAAAATACGATCTCTCCCTCTTAAATCATGTATTCCATTTTAACATATTTAATGATAGAAAAGCGAGACTGCCCCAACAAATGTTCTCCACTTGAAACTTCTGTTGTTTTCCATTGACAGAAAGGTTAAAGCACCTTAATATACAGAAGTCGATAATGATTATCAATACTAATTAAAGGGGTTACATCAGGATGAAACGTAAGCTATTTATTTTATTTACTATTATGCTTGTTGTTCTTTCTATCGTTGGCTGTTCTTCTCAAAAAGAAGAATCGAAAGCAAAAGAACAACCGAAAACAAAAGTTGTAAAACATGCTAAAGGTGAAGCTACAATTCCAGTAAATCCAAAGAGAATTGTTGACTTATCTGGATCAACAGAAGAACTATTACTTCTTGGACATAAACCTGTTGGTACAGCAAATACATATAAAGATAAAATCCAAAATCACTTAACAGACAAGTTAGATGGAGTAAAAGCAGTAGGTTGGTACTGGGCACCTAAAGTTGATTTAGAAGCTGTTACTGCTTTAAAACCAGACTTAATTATTTTAAACAACCGTCAATTAAAAATTTATGATCAACTAGAAAAGGTTGCACCTACAGTTGTTCTAGAAACAAACTTAGAAGACTGGCGTGGTAAGTTTAAAGAAGTAGGTAAGCTATTTGACGAAGAGAAGAAAGCAGACAAATGGATTGCAGACTACGATAAGAAAGCAGACTCTTTATCTAAAAAAATTAAAGAGAAAACAAAAGATGAGAACTTTATGTTCGTTGCAGTTACACCACAAAACTTCCGTGTATACGGTAGCTTCGGATACGGTGACATCATCTTTAATGACTTAAAACTTCCAGCAACAAAAGGTACGGATTTAAAACAAACGATGGCGCAAGTATCACTAGAAGGTCTAGTTGCATTCCAGCCTGACCAAATGTTTATTGTAAACTTCGGCGGCGAAGCTGATAAAGTTTACGAAGACTACAAAAACAGTGCCGTTTGGAAAGACAATAAAGCAGTTAAAAATAATCACGTATATGAAGTATCAAATGAAGTCTTCAATACGAAAACATTCAATCCAATCGGAAAAGATATGCTAATTGATGAAATCGCAAAAGAAATTTTAGCTAAAAATAAATAAGAAAAAAAGCAGCTCACCATGAGCTGCTTTTTTTCTTACTTTGAACTGCGTATTGCTTCATTTTTTCAATCGTCTTCACAAAACCTTCTTTTGATTTAATACGAATGCCACGTTTCAATTTCGCACGTTCATAGCTCTCAAGCTTTTTCATATCAATTTGAAAGAAAGAATGGATCGCATTATCATTTTTTGGCACACCTTTGAAAATTTGTAATATCCCTTCCTCTGAAACACCAAAATACCCGCTCGTTTTCAATAACGGAGAAATATCATCAACTTTCTTTTGCAATACAATTTGTACATCATCACGATCAACGAGCTGCCATTCTTTATACTGCTGTAAAAACTTTTCTAAATCCGTCACTTTTTCTGTAAGTATTTCTTCGCTTACTTCGCCATCAACATACATACGCTCTAATAAAATTGTAACCTCAGGTTCTTTTTTCGTTACTTCTGGTACTGGCCCTTCCGCCTTCACATTCGTTTCATAAACGAAACAAAACATCATAACGAAAGCTTGCATCGCAATCAGTATCCATTTCATTTCCGTTCACCTCTTTTAGGCAAGATCATACTTTCATTAGTAGTTTTTCCGGAAATGGGGGTTTTATCCCTAATTCATAGAATGCCATCATTAAGAATTATAGTGTTCAATTACTTTTATCTATTTGGAAACACATTGATTATGCGAAAGCTTCTTTATATCTTTATTTGATTGTACTGTTACAATATAAACCCCCATTAGTACAATTATCATTCCAACTATTTGTTGCCACGTAACAGCTGCTCCATATAAGACAACTGATATACCAGTAGCTACAATAGGTGTTAGATTTAAATACACACTCGCTTTGCTTGCACCTAGCTCTTCTACTCCTTTATTAAACACGATATATCCAATTAATGTCCCGCATATGACCATATACAACATTTCTATCCATCCCTGTAAAGAAAATGTTACAACCTTTCCCCATCCATCTTCATATAGAGAAAGGCCTGCTAAAAACACAGTACCCAATACCGTCATACTCATTGTAGTTAACAAAGGGGAGACACCACTCATAACTTTTTTTCCTGTTAAGCTATATAAAACCCCACAGGTTAAAGCAGCTATAAATAAAAGATCTCCCTTATTAAATGCCAAAGACATAAGTATATGCATTGAACCACCCGTAATAACAACTATTACACCGACAAGGGACAAAGTTAAACTTATTCCGACTTTTATACTCCAAGGCTCTTTAAAAAACAATATTGCTCCCAATGTTACAAAAACGGGCATTGTAGCAATGATAAGTGAGCCATTCAGAGTGGAAGTATAGTTAAGTCCCATGAAGAAAAAAACATTGTAGCCAAAAATACCTGTTAACGATACAAATAACAGCCCTTTCCAATTCTTTAATAACAAACTTGTATCCCACTCAGATTTCATAAAAACTATGCCTATTAAAATAAAACCAGCTAAACCAAAACGAATTGTTGCTGCAGTAATTGGTGGAATCTCCGTAATAATATGCTCCGCTGTCGCAAAAGAGCCACCCCAAAACAACGGAACAAGTAACATAATTACGTACATTCGATTTATACTATTCATTTTTATTACCCCTTTTCCACAAAACGCGTTTATAAGTTTAAACTTGTTTACTTATCAATCAAAAAAAATTAATAATTTGACTCTATCGCTTGAATTAAATCTTTTACCTGTTTTAAAAACTCTCCAGCCACTATAGAATAAAAAATTTCTTTTCCATTTCGATCGGCTTCAACTAGTTCTGCTTGTTTTAAAATTTTTAAATGATGCGAAACAGCCGGTCTAGAAATTCCCATTTCATCTGTTATTTGTGTTACATTCATCTGTTTGCTTTCTAATAATAGCATAATAATTTGCTGGCGATTCTCATCTCCTAACGCCTGAAATATAGGTGTTACAACCTGAAATTTCTCTAATACAACTTCTGTATTTCTACATTCAAAATTCTCCATATCCTATTCATCCCAACCTTTTATGTCTAAAAAACATGTAATATATTACCATTAAATAGTAACTCTTTCATATACAATTGTAAATAACTTTATTTTCTGACTTTAATTCTAATCAAAAAAGGAAGATTGGATTCCTCCATTCTTCCCATTACATTCATATAAAATGAAAGACGCCTGCAAAGCAGGCGTCTTGATGCGTTTACGGCGAGAGACCAGGCGACCACATTCGCGTGTTTAGCACTTAAGCATATCTCTCGTCTTACGTAAATTAGCTCATCGCTTTGCTAATATAACATTAATAAAGTATAAGTGCAACATGTTTATAAAAATATTTTATTTCCTCTTTCATCCAAATAAATCAAACGCAAATTATAAATTGATAAATGCAATATATATATTACAATAAACATAATAGCGAAATCATCATAAACGGGAGATAGATATTATGAAACAAATAAAGGATGAACGTCTCATTCTGCAAACGTTAAAAAACATACGTATTGTCTTTCTTTTTCAATCACTTGGTATAATCGGTATTTTAGGCTATATCGGATTTACTGAAGGAATAGATCAAATTACGAAATCTCCATTATGGCTAGTATTTATTCTTACGAGTATGATCCTTAGTTATTTACAGTTAAGTGTTTCAATTGATGTAGAAGAAAGTGAAAAGGAGATAAAATTAACTCCTTATTACAAAATTGTTTTACGGTCTCTTATTGTAGGAATCGTTATGGCTATTATTTATATCATTTTCAGTCCAGAAAGCCCCCTATTTGAAGCTATTTTAACAGGTGGTATTCTCTTCATATGCTTTTTAGGTTCTTATTCCGTTAGTTATTTTATTAAAAAACGTCGTTTACAAGACGAAGATGAATAAAGAGGAAGGGCTCCCCCTTCCTCTTTTGTTTTGCTATCGCACTGTACCAGTTAAACCGTAACGAATGTCTCTGAACATATTTCCTATATCACGATTAAAATCGTTTGTAACTGTACCGTTACGTAGACGCGTACTCATTGCATCGACACGAGTAAACATATCATTTCTTACAGAAACATATACGTTTCTGTTTCCAACTTCATTTGCAACAGCTTGACGAATTTCGTTCGCCATCGCCGTTTCATTTGTCACTGTGTTACGTGGTTTTACCGCAATCGCTACATCGTTTCCATATACAACTGTAGACACACGGTCTACGTTATTCATACGTTTCACACGATTTGTTATTCTTTCAGCTGTTTTACCATCATTGTTAATGTATGAATTGTTCATTGTAATATTACGAGTTGGATGCGGATTAGCAATTTGTCCATTGTAATTTACATCACGGTAATAATTGTATCCTGTATCGTTACGACCATTTCTATATGTTACATAATCTGTATAACGATCATTACGCGTCACATTATCACGATACTGGTGTGTATCATTATAAGATGTACGCTCGTAATTGTAGTTACGTCCATCCATTGCATTGTTTTTTGGTGTACCACATGCAGCTAATGCACTAGTAACTAACAAAGAAGCAGCAATCACTTTTACTTTCGTATTCAATACAAAAACCCCCTCTGTTAGAATGAGCTTCTCTACTGAAAAGCTCCCTCTTATGATGAGTAACAGAGAAGGTTTTTACACTGTTAATATTTCACTGGGAATTTTCTAGCACTTCATAAAAAAACTGCCTTTTCTTAATTAACAGGAATGCAAAAAAGGCGGGAATACTCCCGCCTTTTTAAACTTCTTCTTCGTCCTCTTCTTCTGAAACGGGCTCTCCAAATACATTTGGTGGATCTGGTTGATAATACATCGTTCCTGGCTGTGGTGCATATGCAGACTGAGTTGGTTGATAATATAAAGGATTCGCATATTGCGGACCGCCTGGTTGTGGACTATATAGTCTACTTTCTCCTCCGCATCCACAATCTTCCTCACCCTGCACAAGCGGCGGCATGTTATTATCCATTGGCATCATATTCGGGTTTTGCATAGACGTATGTTGCGGTCCAAACGGCGCTCCTTGCTGATATGGCATTTGATATGGATTTGGTTGTTGATAATACGGATTCGGCGGCATCATGGGCATTTGATAGGGCATCATATTTGGTGGTTGATTGTTATCCATACTCGGCATCATATTCGGCATTTGATTGTTATCCATAATTGGCATTATATTCGGCATTTGATTGTTATCCATGATTGGCATCATATTCGGCATTTGATTGTTATCCATAATTGGCATCATATTCGGCATTTGATTGTTATCCATAATTGGCATCATATTCGGCATTTGATTGTTATCCATGATTGGCATCATATTCGGCATTTGGTTATTATCCATAATTGGCATTATATTCGGCATTTGATTGTTATCCATAATTGGCATCATATTCGGCATTTGATTGTTATCCATAATTGGCATCATATTCGGCATTTGATTGTTATCCATGATTGGCATCATATTCGGCATTTGGTTATTATCCATAATTGGCATTATATTCGGCATTTGATTGTTATCCATAATTGGCATCATATTCGGCATTTGATTGTTATCCATAATTGGCATCATATTCGGTGGTTGATTGTTATCCATAATTGGCATCATATTCGGCATTTGATTGTTATCCATAATTGGCATTATATTCGGTGGTTGGTTGTTATCCATGATCGGCATTATATTTGGCATTTGAATATTTGGCGGTATGACTTGTGGAATAACTACATTTTCTTTCGATACATTTGGCGATACTATATTTCCTACATTCTCTTTCTTCACTTGTGGTGACACTATATTTCCTACATTCTCTTTCTTCACTTGTGGTGACACTATATTCCCTACATTTTCTTTTTTCACTTGCGGCGATACTATATTTCCTACATTTTCTTTTTTCACTTGCGGCGACACTATATTCCCTACATTTTCTTTTTTCACTTGTGGTGACACTATATTCCCTACATTTTCTTTTTTCACTTGCGGCGACACTATATTCCCTACATTTTCTTTTTTCACTTGCGGCGATATTATATTATTTTTTTTCGTTTGCGGAGAAATGATATTGTTAGGTTTCATTTTACTAATTTGAGGAGCAATTAACTCGCTTCCTTTTTTTATTACATCTGAAATTTTATATTCTTTTTTCGGTTTTATTGGTGGTTGTGGCGGCTGCGGTAATACATTTACCGAAAACTTCGTGTTTTCTTTTTCCGCCGGTTTTTGTTTTTCTATCACAGGTGGTTTTTGAATAACAGACGGTTTTTCTTTTTGAATTGGCTGTTCTTTTTGCACCTCTTTTTGCGGTTTCACCTGTACTTCTTTTTGCGGCTTTACCTGCATCTCCTTCTGTGGTTTCACCTGTACTTCTTTTTGTGGCTTTACTTGCATCTCTTTCTGCGGTTTTACTTGCACTTCTTTTTGTGTTTGTTGCATAGCTGGCTGCTGTGTAATTGGTGCTGATTGATACGTAACTTCTTCCTCATCTTCTATTCCAAGCGGAGTTGGTGTTGCTGCAAATTCTTTTTGCTGCACTTCTTTTACGTATTGCTTTGGAGGCGCTGAACCTGCTCCAGCCTGTTGTTTCATGTGAACACTCTTTGATGGCACTTTAATTTTCATACCTGGCATGATTAAATCTGGATTACTAAGTTGTGTATTTGTTTTTTTCAACGTGTCAAAATCCACTCCGTACTTTTTCGCAATTTTCCAAAGGGTATCCCCTTTTTGCACGATATGAATTTTCAAATTTTCCCCCTCCTGTATAACTTATCTATAAGTAACAAATCTCTTGAAGTAACTCTTTCTAAATAACATTAACTTCTTTTCACTTTTATCACTTCTTCGATTTTCAATATCATTCGAAGTGGAATAAGCATAAAGAACCACAATGATTTCTTCAAAACAATGTATGCCCATTTCGTTCTCGTTATGATTATATGTATGAAAAAAAGCAACGGGAATACCGTTGCTTTACACACGCTCTAACATACGATTTAATGCAAGAACTGCTTCTGCCGTTACTTGTTTGTCTACGCTAATAACGTTAATTTCTTCTCCTCTTTCTATCGTTTCAAGTGTCCATAATAAGTGAGGCAGATCAATTCGATTCATCGTTAAGCACGGACACATAAATGGATTAAGCGAAACAATTTCTTTATCTGGATGTTGCTTAATAATTCGATTTACTAAATTCATTTCTGTACCAATCGCCCATTTGCTACCAGATGGCGCTGATTCAATCATATCAATAATATATTTCGTTGAGCCTGCATAATCTGAAGCAGCTACAACTTCATAGCAACATTCTGGATGTACAATAATATTCATATCCGGATGATTTTTTCGTACACTCTCAATATTCTTCATTGTAAAATTTTGATGAACAGAACAATGTCCTTTCCATAAAATCACTTGAATTTCTTCTATATCCCCATCGTACTCTAATGAATCTGTGTGTGGGTCCCATACTGCCATTTTATCTAACGGGATACCTAAATCGTGCGCTGTATTTCTCCCTAAATGTTGGTCTGGTAAAAAGACGAGACGTTCTTTTTGAGTAAACGCCCAAGATACCATTTGCTTTGCATTAGAAGAAGTTACTGTTGCTCCTCCGTTACGACCACAAAACGCTTTAATTGCAGCTGTAGAGTTCACATATGTTAACGGAATCATCGTATCTCCAAATAATTTCGTGAGCTCTTTCCATGCTCTTTCTGTTTGTTCAATATCTGCCATATCCGCCATCGAACAACCTGCACGCATATCTGGTAAGATGACAACTTGATCATCTGTAGTTAACATATCTGCTGTTTCCGCCATAAAGTGCACCCCGCAAAACACAATATATTTTGCATCTTTATTGCTCGCTGCAACTTGCGCAAGCTGAAGTGAATCCCCTGCTGCATCTGAAAATTGTACCACTTCATCTTTTTGATAATGATGCCCTGGAATGAATAACATTTTCCCCATTTTCTCTTTAATTTCACGAACACGCTTTTCCATATCTTCCGTTGACATTGTGTAATAACGCTCTGGTAACATCGTTTCAATTGGCTGTACTTGTTCTAAAATACTCATATACGTTTCTCCCCCTCTAAGCCACTTTCCTTACTCTTCAATATTGAAACTAATATCAAGTGCTTTCACTGAATGTGTTAACGCTCCAAGTGAAATATAATCTACCCCTGTTTTTCCGTATTTCGATAAATCTTCAATTGTGATGCCTCCTGAAGCTTCCGTAACGATGGCACTTGGTACAATCTTTGAAAACTCCCGGATTTCATCTGGCGTACGATTATCGAACATAATAATATCCGCACCAGCAGCGACAGCCTCTCTCACCTGTTCCTCAGTTTCTGTTTCCACTTCTACTTTCACCATATGTCCTAACTTTTCTTTCACTGATGTAACAGCTTTTGTAATAGAACCAGCAAAAGCAATATGATTGTCTTTAATCATGACACCATCATATAAACCGAAGCGATGATTAAATCCACCGCCGCACACGACTGCATACTTATCAAACATACGCAGTCCTGGCATCGTTTTTCGCGTATCACAAATACGAGTATAGCTACTATCTAAAGCAAGAACCGCTTTACGCGTCATCGTCGCTATTCCACTCATACGCTGAATAACGTTTAATATAACGCGCTCTGCTGTTAATAACGATGCGATTGGACCTTGCACTGTTGCAATAATTTCTCCTTTTTCTACAAGATCCCCATCTTTTTTATGAAGCTCTATTTCAATTCTCTCATCAATTAATTTAAATCCTGATTCAATTACTAAACATCCTGCAAAGACCCCTGTATCCTTCGCAAGAAACGTTCCTTTCGAAAGCAAGTTATCTGGAAAAATAAGCTGAGATGTTACATCTCTTTCTCCTATATCTTCTAAAAAAAATCGGTTTAATGCTTCTTTAACTTTTATCGTGTTCATAAAGCCTCTCTTCCCCTCATCACACAAGTTGTAGTTTTCTCTTTACTCGAACAATCTCTTTCTTTCCTATATTTCTATCTGGATAATCACTCCGGTAATGCCCGCCAATACTTTCTTCTCTTTGCAAGGCTGACACAACTATAAGCTCACAAGCCGTTAACATATTAATAAGTGTTATCTCTTCATTCGTAAGAACATCATGTTGTAATATCATATTTCGAACACCATACTTACTAAACCATCTCTTCGCATAAGATAAACTTTGCTCTGTTCGCACAATCCCAACATATTTCATCATGCATTTTTGTATTTCTTCTTTCGTCGGTAAATGATTCAGAACGATGAACTTTGCTTCCTTTTCAGCTAGCATGTTCACCTTTTCTTTTGTCTCTCTAGATAAAATGTGTCGTCCGATTCTTTTTCCAAACACAAGACCTTCTAATAATGAATTACTCGCTAATCTATTTGCACCATGAACTCCGTTACAAGCTACTTCACCGACTGCGTATAAGTTCGGAATAGACGTCTCTCCATCACAGTTCGTTTTCACGCCGCCCATGTGAAAATGAGTACCAGGCACGACTGGAATAAGTTTTTTATTTATATCGACTCCATTTGTTTTACATATCGATGACACGGTCGGAAAGCGTTGTTCAAAGTTTTGAATCATTTCGATGTTTAAGTACACTTTTTCACCCGCAAGTAGCTGTTCATGAATAGCCCGTGCGACTACATCACGAGGTGCTAGATCCTGTTCGGAATGTATATCCATCATAAAACGCTGCCCTTTTCCATTTATAAGGACAGCTCCTTCTCCGCGAACAGCTTCGGACACGAGGCCGGAACAACGCCCACCCGCGTATAACATCGTCGGATGAAATTGTATAAACTCTAAATCTACAAGCTCTCCGCCTGCACGGTACACCATTGCAAGTCCATCGCCTGTAATCGTCTCATCATTAGAAGTAAAGGCGTATAAACCGCCAATACCGCCTGAAGCTAACACCGTATAATCTGCATTGTAACGTTTCAATTCTCCTTTATTGTTGCGAGTTAAAGCCCCAACACATTTATCTTTTTCTATAATAAAATCGAGCACCATTTCCTGTTCCACTACCGTAACGTATGGAGCTACTTCTTGAATAAGATGCTCTAATAAATTCTTTCCTGTTGCATCGCCACCTGCATGTAAAATACGACGTTTTCGATGCGCTCCTTCTTTTCCAAGATGAGGACCTGTTTCATCCCCATCAAATTTCATTCCTCTTTCAATAAGGTTATTAATTTCTTTCGGTCCCTCCTCGACTAAATAACGGACCACTTCTTCATTGTTATAATGACAACCTGCTACTAATGTATCTTCAAAATGATCATTAGGATTGTCATAGGTAGCTACCGCTGCGGCAATTCCACCTTGAGCTAAATGTGTATTATTATTACGTTTCGTCTCCTTTGTGATAATAATCACATTCTTTTCGTGACAAATCTCTTTTGCAACACGAAGTGCCGCAACGCCACTTCCAATAATTAAGACATCTGCGCTTGGCATAATTGTTGCCTCCTACTTTACACTTTTCAACTGTCTTGACACCTATATTTACATAGTTTTAAAATAATGACAAGAGTTTTTTTATAATTCTTATTTTCACTACCATTTAAAAAATAAAAGAAATGTAACTCTTACTAGAGAGAGGAACTTATATGATGATATATCTTGACTATGCAGCTACTACACCTATGAGCGAGGAAGCGTTACAAACATATATGAAAGCAGCGTCGCAATACTTCGGAAATGAACAAAGTTTACATGATATTGGAGGAACAGCTGCTTCTTTATTACAAGTTTGCCGAAAAACATTTGCGGAAATGATTGGAGGAAAAGAACAAGGAGTATTTTTCACAAGTGGCGGATCGGAATCAAACTATCTTGCGATCCAATCACTTCTAAATCCCCGAACTAAGAAGCATATTATTACGACACCTATGGAACATGCATCCATTCGAAGTTATTTTCAATCTCTAAAATCAAAAGGCTATACGATCACTGAAATTCCTGTTGATAAAAATGGACTCATTTGTTTAGTAGATTTAGAGGCAGCTATTACAGAAGATACTGTGCTAGCAAGTATACAGCATGGAAACTCTGAAATCGGAACCGTTCAAAACATTACAGAAATCGGGGCACTTTTAAAAAAATATAATGTTTTATTTCATACGGATTGTGTGCAAACGTTTGGTAAACTGCCTATCCATGTTTTTGAGATGGGGATTGATAGTCTTTCTGTTTCAGCACATAAAATATACGGACCAAAAGGTGTCGGCGCTTGCTACATAAATCCGCAATCTCGCTGGGAGCAAGTATTCCCGGGAACTTCTCACGAAAAGGGATTTCGCCCAGGTACAGTGAACGTTCCCGGCATCGCATCTTTTTTAACAGCTGCTGAAAATATATTAAAAACTCAATGGGAAGAAAGTTTACGTTTTAAAGAGTTACGCTCCTACTTTTTAGGGCAAATACAAACACTTCCGCTAGAAATTGAAGTAGAAGGTCATTCTACTTCTTGTTTACCACATATTGTTGGGGTTACAATAAAAGGAATAGAAGGTCAATATACTATGCTAGAATGTAATCGCCATGGTATCGCCATTTCCACCGGAAGTGCTTGCCAAGTCGGTAAACAAGAACCTTCGAAAACTATGCTTGCAATTGGAAAAACGTATGAAGAGGCCAAACAATATGTCCGCTTCTCTTTCGGACAACAAACAACGAAAGATCAAATTGATACTACTATTCATGCACTACACACAATTGGAAATCAATTTTATAGAGGTGTTAAATCATAATGAAACAAAATGACCAAAAAAAGATTTTAGGCGAAGAAAGACGACAGCTTATCCTTCAGTGGCTTCTCGCTGCAAATGAGCCGTTATCTGGGAATGAACTATCGAAGAAGACAAACGTAAGTAGACAAGTTATCGTACAAGATATTTCCTTGCTTAAAGCACGAAACGAACCAATTATCGCGACTGCTCAAGGCTATTTATATTTAAAGCCACAAGAAAAACAACAAGCTTTCGAACGCGTAATCGTATGCCAGCACAAACCAGCAGAAGTACGTCAAGAACTTACAATGCTTGTTGACCATGGCGTTACGATTAAAGACGTAAAAGTTGAGCATCCTGTATACGGCGACTTAACAGCATCAATTATGGTAAGTAATCGATTTGATGTAGAGCAATATTTACAAAAAATCGAAAACACAAATGCTTCCTATCTATCGCAACTAACAGACGGTATTCACTTACATACAATTGAAGCAGATTCTAAAGAGAAGTTAGATGCTGCTTGTGAGGCGTTAGATAAAGCAGGATTTCTCGTTTATTAATGTAAAGCACAGAGTTTTTATCATTCTCTGTGCTTTTTTAATGCTATAATATTGTAATCAATCGTAAAGGAGATCAAATATGGGAATTGAACTCGTTCACTTTAGTACTGGTAAACCGAAACAAATGAAATATGGCGAAGATAAAGAAATGATAACAGGTATATGTAAAGATCCTACAGAAGAGGCCTTTCTCTCAAAAGACGGATTTCGTGGTGATGACGTAGCGGATTTAAAACATCACGGCGGTCCTGATCGAGCTGTTTGTGTATACCCACACGAGCATTACGCACTATGGGAAGAGGAATTTCAAACTACGCTACCAGCTTCCACATTTGGCGAAAACATTACCGTAACAAATATGTTAGAGCGTGATGTTTGCATTGGAGATACATATCAACTAGGTGGAGCAATCATTCAAGTGACACAAGCTCGCGTTCCTTGTAGCACTATTTCAAAACGCCTTGGCATCCCTGGCATACTGCCACGCATTGTAGCAACTGGATTTACAGGCTACCTATGCCGCGTTCTTCAAGAAGGTACTGTACGTAAAGATTCTAAAATTACATTACTAGAACGTCAACCGAGCAATGTTTCTGTCTTGTTCTCTAACGAAATTTATTTTCATAATAGAAAAGATAAAGATGGTATTGAAAAAATTCTTGCTGTTTCAGAACTAGCTGATATTTGGCGTGGTCAGTTAGAAGATCGTCTTGCGAAGTTAAAATAAAGAATCCCACCTTCTGCAGGTGGGATTTTATTAATCTATTAAAAAATATACTAGGCAATGAAATGATATTGACGATTAGACAAATACCAACATTCCATCTACATCTTACAACCAATAAGAAGAATAACTCCCCAGCACAGTAACAGAAAAACCGAGTGCTTCAAGTTCCATCGTTACGCCTGGCAATAATACGTCATCGTATGCTTTATCAACATCGATTAAGAAAAAGTAATTTCCAAGACCTGTTTTCATCGGACGCGATTCGATTTTTGATAAGTTTAATTTTCTCCATGCGAAAGCTGATAACACTTGATATAGGGCACCTGCATAATCTGCAGGTAACGTTATCATAAGCGTCGTTTTCTCTCCGCGATTCTCTCCGTTATTCGGGAGTACTGCTTTCTTTTTCTTATGGAGTACCAAGAAACGTGTGTGATTATTTTTATGCGTATGAATACTACGTCTCACAATTGTTAATCCGTATTTTTCTGCAGCCGCTTCATTTGCAATAGCGGCAATTTTCTCTTCAGGATGTTCTTTCACATATTGCGCAGCAGCACTTGTAGATGTCATATCTCGAACAGTTACTCCTTTTAATTCTTCATTTAAAAATTTATGGCACTGTGCAATGGCATGCGGATGAGAATGCACTGCATATACTTCATCCCACACTTCTGCATACTGCGGATGTACAAGTAAATGCTGCTGAATTGGTACTGTAATTTCTCCTACAATGGAAAGCGGCTGCTCATGTACAAGGTAATCAACCGTTATATTCACTGAACCTTCTATTGCATTTTCTAACGGTACAACTGCGAAGTCTACATTTTCATTTGCAGCTGCATCTATACAATCTGGAATCGTTCGATATGGTACATGCTCTGCTTCCGGAAAAAAACGACTCACCGCCATATTTGTAAATGTTGCTTCTGGTCCTAAATATCCTACTCGAATCATCGTCTTTTCCCCTCTTTTTCGTTTTCTTACTGTTATACCATACTTTTTTATATTCTTCTATGTAAATTTCGAATATTAAAAAAAAGACTAGCGTTCGCTAGTCTAAATGTTTCTTATATTCTCTTTGAGCGAAGAAGAAATAAATGATACATGCTGCGATATAAAACAGAATGAACAAACCTACTTTTCTTAATGATCCATCCATAAAAAGCGTATTATGAAACGTATATAACGCAACTGCACTATGCATACTCCCTACTATAATTGGCGCAAAAAATAGCATACATAATTGCCAACGAGAAATTTTCCATACTTCTTCCTTCGTCATTCCAAGTTTAGAGAGTGCACCATACTGCTTTCGGTCCGATGCAATATTATGGAACCATTTAAAATAAACGATACTACATGAAGTAAGAAAGAATAATATACTAATAAATGAGCCTACAAATAGAGTAATATCGCCGCCTTCTTTCATATTTACATACAACTCCATATTGCTTCGAAATGCATTATTATTATCTTGTTTCATATGTTTCCGTAAATCTTCATTTAATTTCTTCGTCTTTTCGATATTTGGTAATGTGTAGCCTCTATATATCATTTTTTCAGAATCAGGAACCTGATTTGCTATACTATCAAAATCTTCATCATTCATAACGAAGAACAGACCATTAATGTACGAAGGGTGATGGTTAAATTGAACCCCTTCTTTCTGACCGTTAAATACGAATTGATATGGTTGATTCATTACTTGCAATTGAATCTCTTTTTGATTATATACATTCGAATTATTGTATTTATTATAATAAACGAGTGTCACTGTACCTTTTTTAGGACGATACGTTTTCTGTTTTTGTTTCCTTGCTTCTTGGTTATGTTCACTTTCTTTTATAAGCGGTACTATTGTTGTTTCTCCTTTACTAGACTGAAAGGATGCATACACTCCAACAAAACTCATATATTGAAAATCGTCATACCCATATTGATGCAGTAATTTTTCAACCGCACCTTCCTCAAAGACTTCATGAGTAGAAATACCTTTTTCTATGTACGAAAACGAGTGTACCCCTCCAGTTCGCCACATATCTTGCATGCTAGAAAAATATAAGAACACCGTACCTGTTGCTGTAACTACAAACGTCGTTGCCATAGACATCAGAAAGAAAAAGCGACCATTTTCCTTCATTCGATGTGACAATTGATTCACTATAAATAAATAAGGATATGTATACATAATCTTTTTATTTCTCTTTATTATTTCTAACACTTGGGTAGCTCCATGTGTAAAAGAAAAGTACGTTCCAAAAAAGACAAGTATAGACACAGGGAAAAAGTATATCGCTATCGTAGCCATCGTCACTTGTAGCGCCAATGCATACCCGCCCACTAAACAAGCAAAACCGAATAAACAGAGCCACTTTGATGTTTTCTTCTCTTTTTTATCTGTTCGAAATTCTTTCAATAACCGAATGATTTTTATATTCCATATACGTAAAGCACTTATAAAAGATAACAAAATAAAAACGACCATATATGTAATAAATGTTACACCAATCGCCCTTACGTCAAATATGACAGGGAGTTCTTTCGGAAGCCCCAGTAACATACTAAATACCATAAAAAAGAGCTTTAAAAATATCATACCAAGCCCAATACCGAAAATATTCGCGAAGACCCCGATTAAAATTTGCTCGGTCATAATCACTCCTATTACGTTAGACTTCGTTGCTCCCATTAACATATATAACCCTAATTCTTTCTTACGTGCTTCTATGAAAATAGAAGTAGAGTACAAAATAAATATGACGAAAAAAGAAATGATTATAACATTACATATGATAAGTCCCCAGCGTACGTTTTGATACCACATCGTCTCTTGCATATATGGATGCACAATGACAGACATATATGCGTAAGAAGCAAATATTGCAAAACAACTACTTAAGAAAAACACTTTATAATTACGCCAATTTCCTTTTATATTTTGCAGCGCTAGTTGCCGAATGTTCATCTATCGTCCTCCTGTAACTTACTACATAGGCAAAAAGCTAGAGGTTCCCCTAGCTTTTTACGTGTTTTAAATATCCTCTTTGCGCGATCATAAAGTAAATGGCAGAAGCTAAAATGTATGCTCCAATTACAAGCGCACCTGATTTCCACAAATTAATATAAAGCATTTTTCCTAACGTATGAAGAGCAAATCCACTATGAATGGAACCGATTAAAATTGGGATAAAGAAGATAACTCCCATTTGTCGAATCGCAATTTTGCGAATTTCTTTATCTGTCATACCAATTCTCTTTAACGATTTAAATTGAATACGATCTTGTTCTTTATCGTTAAACCATTTAAAGTATGTCATACTACAAGCGAAGAAGAAGAACAGTACCGCTACGAAGAAACCGATGAACATTGTAATTGCTCCACCTTCTCTTATATCCTTATACGCAAACACTGAATTTCTCAATTCCCCTTGCTTTTCTGGTACAATTTCATTTTTCAAATCTAATACAAGGTTTTCTGTACTTTTCCAATCCTCAATATAATAACCGTAATATTTTGTCTTTTCTTCATCTGGTACGAGTGTTGCATATTTCTCAAAATCTTGATCATTTACAATGAGATATTCACTATCATTAAAAACAGAATACTGCGTTGGATTATTTAATTGAACAGACTGCTTTTGTCCATTAATTGTAAATTCATACGATTTCGTACGATCTATCTTCATCAGTTCATTTGACATATCAACCATAACCATCGTTGCACTACCTGGTGCATTATGAACTTCTGTAGGTTGCTCTCTCTTTTGTTTGCGCACTTCTGCATTATATTCTTTTTCTGAAATAATCGTCATCGGTACTTCATGTTCACTATTAAACAACGTTATTTTCTGTGTTGCCGGTAGTTTAACGTATGTTACTTTTCGCGCATCTTCAAACCCGTGTCTCTTCACAAGCTCCTGTACCTTTTCTTCATTAATAAGGTTATGCGTATTTAACCCCTTTTCCTCATATGAAATAGCATGTGGTGTAAGTTCTACCGTTTTCGCACTCATATTTTCAAAATATACGTACAGTGTACCCACCGCTGAAGATACTACCGCCGTAATGATAGAAATTACAAATAGAAAACGAGCATTATCTTTCATTTTATAAATAAGGTTGCTAAGGACGAACATATTTGGGTACGTATAAAAAGATTGCTTTCTTTTTTGTAATGCTTTTAATACAACTGTACTACCTTGTGTAAATAGTAAATACGTTCCGCCAATTGTCAGTCCCACCACCGGTAAAAAAAGGATGAGGAAATTCAGAAACGTTACTTGGAAGCTAAGTACATATGCAACAATAATACATCCTATACCAACTACACATAACCATGTAAATGCAAACGGCTCTACTTTTTGCTTTCTTGCCTCTCTTAATAAATCAATAATTTGCAAGCGTCCTACTGTCCAAACACTAAACAATGATAGGATTAAAAATAGAATAAAGTATACACCAGCTGTAATAAGAACTGCTTTACTATTCCAAACAAGTGGAAGTGTCTTATCTATTTTTAATAATACGCTTAACGCTTGGAAAAATAATTTTGAACAAAGCATCCCAACCCCAATACCAACTACAATTGCAATACTACCTAACATCAGTTGCTCTAATATAATCATTCGGCCGAGCTGCGATTTCGTTCCGCCTATTAATGTTAGTAGACCAAACTCTTTTTTTCTTGCTCGTAAAAACGTTGAATTTGCATATAAAATAAAGAGTGCCGAGAAGATGACCACAATATAATTCATCGATTCTAATCCTTTTGTGATCATCTTTCTCATACTAATATTACCGCTTACGACATCTGGATGATAAATAAAAGAAGCATACATGAAAAATACGACAATCGATAAACAACTACTTATAAGAAACGCTTTATAGTTACGCCAATTTCCTTTTACGTTATTAAGCGCGAGCTGGCGAAAGTTCATGATATTCTCCTCCTAGCATCGCAAGTACGTCCAGGATTTCTTGGAAAAAGGCTTGTTTCGTTCTTCCTTTATGTATTTCCGAGAAAATTTCTCCATCGCGTATGAAAAGGATACGTTCACAATAACTAGCCGCTACTGGATCGTGCGTAACCATTGCAATCGTTGCTTTCTTTTGCTCGTGTAAATCTTGCAGAGCGCCCATTAGCGATTTTGCTGACTTCGAGTCTAAGTTTCCAGTTGGCTCATCTGCTAAAATTAACGTCGGTTCATGAATGATTGCTCTCGCTGCTGCTGCACGTTGTTGTTGTCCCCCAGATACTTCGTATACTTTTTTATTTAAAATTTCTTCGATGTTTAAAAACTTCGCAATTTCCAGTACTTTCGCATCAATTTCATTTACAGATTTCTTCGCCATTACAAGTGGTAAAATAATGTTTTCTTTAATGGATAACGTATCAAGTAAATTAAAATCTTGGAAGATGAACCCTAAATGTGTACGGCGAAACTCCGCTAATTTTGCAGCACGCATTTGATTAATTTCTTCACCATTTACAAGCACATGACCTGAAGTTTGCTTATCAATTGTTGCTAATAAATTTAAAAGCGTCGTTTTCCCACTTCCTGAAGGACCCATAATCCCTACAAATTCGCCTTCTTCTATTTTAAAATTTATATCGTTTAAAGCAGTCGTCGCTACTGAACCTTTTGATTGGTACACCTTCGTTAATCCTTTTACTTCAAGAACACTCATTTCTAATCCCCCTACGTGTTTTCTTCTTACATTTACTATAAGAAAAATAAGAAAAAGAAACGAGTGATTTCCCTTACAAAACGTTTTGTTATCTTACAGTTTTGTCATTTTTCTCATCAATGTATGATATTCTTCATCTTTTGCAAATTGGAACGTGAATGTTGTCCCTTCTCCTTCAGCCGATTGGACATACATTCCATGATGTAAATTATCGCAAATTTCCTTCGTAATATATAAGCCCATCCCAGTCGCTTCTCTCGTTTTACGTCCATTTATTCCCGTAAAAAATGGATCAAATATGCGCTTTACGTCTTGCTCTGGAATACCAATTCCATTGTCCTTAATATGTAATAACACCTTTTGATTTTTCTCTTCAATTTGAAATTGAATTTCTTTTTTCTCTGCCGCTGAAATTTTTGTATACTTGATTGCGTTTACAACAATTTGACCTATAGCAATACTCAGCCATTTTCTATCAGATGCAACCATACAAGTATCTTCTTCAAACATCACTTTCGGAAATACAGACGATTGAATAAAGGATTTCCGATTTTCATTAATAATACCTCGCACGACATCTATAACATTTACTACTTCTATCTTATAATCTTTCGCAAACTGCTCTAGTCTTGCCATATGTAACGCTAAATCTAAACCATTTAGTATACGGTTATTTTCTTCACGAATACTTTCAACTGTTGCTCTTGCCTCACGATGCTCTTTGCCAAACTTTTGCAGCAATAATTCAATAACAGATACTGGTGTTTTCATTTGGTGAATCCATTGGTTCATAAATATCATTTGCTGTTGCTCTTTCGCATGCTGTTTATGAACTTCATTCATATATTGCTGTCTTAATAACGTAAAAGATTCAACGACCATTTCTTGCTCTGATGTATAAGATTCATCAATAAGTAAAGAGTCATGTAATGTATTTCCATCAGTAACATACTTTTCGATCCTCTTTAAAAACACACTCCGTTTTCGGTAATCGTAAATGAGGTATACAGTAAACACAACTGTTCCTAATAAAAGTCCATATAACCACGTACTCCAATCAATGGATTTCTTTTCTAAAAGACTTTGCAGCTGTAAAACGAGCCCAAATAAACAAAGGCTAACAATATAAGAAAGAATTAAAGAAAAGCGGTCCATAAGGTAATTTTTAACCTTCATGCCCTTCGCCCCACTCCGTAAAAAGCGCATAACCATATCCACGTTTCGTTACAATTGCATTTTTAATGCCTAACTCCTCTAGTTTCTTCCTTACACGTTTTACATTTACGGTTAATGTATTATCATCCACAAATGCTACTTCATCCCATAGAGCTTCTAACAGTTCTTCGCGCGTTACATATTGATTCACCTGTTTCATTAAACACTCTAATAAGTAAAACTCATTTTTTGTCAGTTCAGTTTGTTGTCCTTGCCACTCAACAATATGCTGAGACGGGAATAACAACAGTCCATTTACACCTAAACAATCACTCTCAGCGGCAGAAGCATACTCTCCGTAACCACGGCGAAGTGCACTCTTCACCTTTGCCATTACGATATCTAAATGGAATGGCTTCGTAATATAATCATCGCCGCCATTTTCAATCGCCATTACTTGATCCATTTCTCCTGTTCTTGCAGAAACAAAAATAATTGGTGCATTCGATACAGTACGAATTTGACGACACCAATAAAAACCGTCAAAGTACGGTAAATTAATATCAAGTAACACAAGATGAGGATTCACTTTTACAAACTCATCTTTTATTTGACGTAAATCACTTGCTCTAAATGATTGATAGCCATACCTTTCTAAATGCTCTTCTAATATTCCCGCGATTTTCTCATCATCTTCTACAATTAATATTTTATACATGTTCGTTTTCTCCCCATAAAAAAATTCTTCTAAAACCACTCCCCTTTTTATTATAAATTGAAAATTTAATTAGTGGGGATTTTTTCCTATATAAATCCTATTTTTACGATATAAAAAAAGACTGCCGTATTTCGGCAGTCTTAATCGATAAATTCAAATTCATATTCAAGAATTTTTACAATATCTCCGTCTTTTGCACCACGTGCACGAAGCGCTTCATCAATACCCATTCCGCGCATTTGACGAGCGAAACGACGTACAGATTCATCACGTGAGAAGTCTGTCATCTTGAATGTTTTCTCGATATCGTAACCAGAGATAACAAACGTGCCATCACTTTCACGTGTAATTTCAAATTTAACACCTTCAGTATCAAATTTGTACATTACACTTGTATCAGACTCATCCGCAACTTCATGTATTGGGAATTCTGGTGTTGTTTCTATTAAGTTCGCTACTTCAAACAGTAAGTCACGAACCCCTTGTCTTGTTACAGCTGAGATTGGGAAGATTTTTACTTCGTCTCCCACTTTCTCTTTAAATGCTTGTAAATTTTCTTCTGCATCTGGCATATCCATTTTGTTTGCAACAACAACTTGTGGACGCTCAGTTAAGCGAAGATTGTATTCTTTTAATTCATTATTAATCGTTACGTAATCTTCATATGGATCACGGCCTTCTAAACCAGACATATCAATAACATGCACGATTACACGTGTACGCTCAATATGACGTAAGAATTGGTGTCCAAGTCCGACGCCAGCATGTGCGCCTTCAATTAGTCCTGGAAGGTCAGCCATAACGAAGCTGCGGTTATCACCAGTTTCAACAACACCAAGATTTGGAACGATTGTTGTGAAGTGATACTCTGCAATTTTCGGACGCGCTGATGATACAACAGATAATAATGTAGATTTACCTACACTTGGGAATCCAACAAGTCCAACGTCTGCTAGTACTTTAAGTTCTAGAATAACATCACGCTCTTGACCTGGTTCCCCGTTCTCAGCGATTTCTGGCGCTGGGTTCGTAGCTGTTGCAAAACGTGAGTTACCACGGCCACCGCGGCCACCTTTTGCAATTACAGCAGTTTGTCCATGCGTTACTAAATCGGCAAGAATTTGACCAGTTTTTTCATCTTTTACTACTGTTCCTGGTGGAACCTTTACAAGTAAATCTTCAGATTTACGTCCGTGCTGACCTTTACTCATTCCGTGCTGACCGCGATCAGCTTTGAAATGACGTTGGTAGCGGAAGTCCATTAATGTACGTAAGCCTTCCTCAACTACGAAAACAACATCTGCACCTTTACCGCCGTCGCCACCTGCTGGGCCACCTTTTGGTACATACTTCTCACGACGATACGCAACCATACCGTTACCACCGTCGCCGCCTTTTACATATATCTTGACCTGATCTACAAACATTATTTCACCACACTTTTTTCAATTGGTTGTAATATAACTGAGACTTCTTCGTCTCGCACTGTATAAGAAATGGAATACCATTTATTGTTTTGGGTCGCAAGCCAATTCTGTAGTTCTTCTACACTCGTTAGCTTACCACGAAAATCAAAAAAGAAACGAGCATTATCCGCGTCACATTCAATTGTGATACAAACATAATTTTCAACATATACGTCTAAACTATGCTGAAGCATCGAGAAAAATTGATTCGTCCATGTACATACAGTCTCATCTAAGTGAGATAAGTTATGTAATTTCCCTAATACTTCGTACTCCAATAAGCACGGCTGCTGTTTCCAATTATATGTTAAAATCCACTCTGAAAATAAAGGCATTGATAGCCCCATCAGATTGGATTCTTGTCTCGCTTCTTGGACAAAACGATCGATGAGACTATGAATTTCTTCCACTTTTCCAAGGGAAAGGTTTCCTTTCACCATCTGCATACGATTGAGCCAATCATGTCTTGAATGGCGCAATGCATCTATAATTGTCCATTTTTCATTCATTTAGATACCCCTTAATATAGAAAAACTCTAACCTGCACTCAGGTTAGAGTTTTCCGTGAGTTCTTATGCTTCTTGAGCAACAGGATATACGCTCACTTGTTTGCGGTCACGACCAAGACGCTCAAAGCGTACTACGCCGTCAACTTTCGCGTATAAAGTGTCATCGCCACCACGACCAACGTTAACACCTGGATAAATTTTTGTACCGCGTTGACGGTAAAGAATTGAACCACCTGTAACCGTTTGACCATCTGCGCGTTTAGCACCAAGACGTTTTGACTGAGAGTCACGACCGTTCTTTGTACTACCTACACCTTTCTTAGATGCGAAAAACTGAAGATCTAATCTTAACATACGTTACACCTCCTGCACTTTTTCTATTAAACGGATATACTTTCCGTAATCAAGTTCGATCGTCTTAAGCGAAACAACTAATCCTTCTAAAAGCGTTTGTGCTTTTTCTGCTGTATGAACGTCTAAATCATTAGGCAATTCATACGTTAAGAATCCGCCATCACTTCCGAGTTCAATAGTTGCTTGCACATTACAAAGTTCTTCCACTGCATTTATAGAACCAAACACAACCGCTGTAGTTCCAGCACAGACAAGGTCTTGTCCATGTGGCGCATAATCGGCATGTCCAGTCATTTTAAATGATTGGATACTTCCTAATTTCGTGCGACTTATCGTAATTTTAATCATGTTAACCAGAATTAAGCGTTGATAGCTTCAACAACTAGCTTAGTGTAAGGTTGACGATGACCTTGTTTCTTACGATTGTTCTTTTTCGCTTTGTATTTGAAAACGATAATTTTCTTAGCGCGACCTTGTTTTTCAACTTTCGCAGTAACTGTTGCACCTTCTACAACTGGGCTACCAACTTTAACGTTTTCGCCACCAACGAAAAGAACTTTGTCAAAAGTAACAGTTTCACCAGCTTCAACATCTAATTTTTCAATGTAGATTGCTTGACCAGCTTCAACTTTAATTTGTTTTCCACCTGTTTCGATAATTGCGTACATACTTGCACCTCCTCTTAATTACTAAGACTCGCCAAAAACGAGGTAGACATAAATGCCTTTAGGGAACCTGTCTTGTGCGGTTGTAGCATATAGCCGTTTAGGTGCTATAAACTATAACATAAAGATGTTATCATGAATCATAGACGGTTGTCAATAAATGTTCTGCTAACTATTTTTTCCGCTCTACAATTTCTTTTTTACTTCCAAAACGAACGATAGCATACTTTTCGATATTATCATCTTTGAAATAAATTTCAAATGGAATATTTTTTTGTAATTCTTTTTGCAAAAACTGTTTTTGCAGTTCTTTAGGCGCAGCGATTAATACCGCTTCATCTTCTATATTGCCATATGTGATTAGTTCTCTCTCTAACTCATACGCAATTGTTTCATGCGACATCACATAACCCGTCGCTTTGCAAGGTACACACTCTTTTAATAATACGTCCCGTAAAGAATGCTTTTTACGTTTACGTGTCATTTCCAAAATCCCTAGCTCCGTAAAGCCGAGCACCCTTGTATATGTGCGGTCATCTTGCATAGCAGCTATAAGACATTCTCTTACCTTTTCTTTATCTTCTCTTTTTTTCATATTAATAAAATCAATTAATATCATACCACCAATATCACGAAGTCTTAATTGGCGTGCAATTTCTTCAGCTGCCATCTCATTTGTGCGAAGTACTGTATCTTGTAAATTTTGTTTTCCCGTAAACTTGCCCGTATTCACATCAATTACAGTCATCGTCTCCATTTGTTCTACAATTAAATAAGCACCATTTGGAAGCCACACAATTTTTTGGAGTGCTTTCTCAATTTCACGCTCTATTCCAAAATGGTTAAACATCGAAGACTTTTCATTATAAAAAGATACTTTTTCTTTTCCAACTTTGTCTTCTAATTCTTTTACTATACTTCTTGTATCTACAACTACTTTTTCAATGGTTTCAATTGGATTCTCTTGAAATACACGATCTAAAAAGGTCGCCGGTCGATGAAGTAATAACGGCGCCTTTCCTTGGCCCTCTTTTCTTTTTAACTCTTCATACAACTGTTGTAACCCTTGCATTTCAGCTTGTATTTCTTCAATTGCTCCTTTTTCAGAAGCAGAGCGGAAAATGTATCCCCCCGTTCCCTCTATTTCAATTTGGAGTAGCTGTTGTCTTCTTTTATTATTTTTTATTTTTCGAGAAACAGCGCGCATCTCATCAAACGGCATATAAACGACATATTTCCCGGTAAATTCTATATTCGCTGTCAATTTAGGCCCTTTCGTATCAATTGCCTCTTTCACAACTTGTACGAGTATCGCTTGCCCTTCATGTATACGATAAGAAGATGGTACATCATCGTATGAAAGGTAAGCATGTTTTTCTAAACCGATGTTTACAAAAGCTGCATTCATTCCAGCAATTGTTCTTACGACACGTCCAACATAAATATGCCCAACAATCTCTTGCTCTTCATTACGTTTCCATAAAAACTCAACAATTTTTTTCTTCTCTTCAATTGCAACGCGCTTTTCCGAACCAGCGTAATTCACATATAACGTTTTCAAAATTATTTCCTCACTTTATAATCTTCTTTGCTTTTACAATAATAAAAGGTTAGTGCTATCGTCAACACTAACCGATTAATTCTTCAACTGATGAAGTTGTTCGTTTTTCAGTAAAATATGCATAGAGCAATTCATTTTCATCCAATGTGTAATGCTCTTTATATTTTCCACGGACGATAATTGAATGCTTATATCCTCTACGAAATTTTGTGAAGATCGTATATAAACGATCTTCCGTTTGCACTTCAATAGGTGCAATCTTTTCGATTCCTCTTTTGTTTCCATAATAACGTTCTAATAAAAAACGCATAAATGCATACCGTCTTTGTTTCCACTCTTGATATAATGACACTGCTAAAAATATGAGTAGTACCCACATCATAATATTGTTACTATTCCAGAGTAACTGCCATCCTAATATTACACCAAAAAAAACACATGACAATTGCATCATCTTTTCATGTGCTTGTAAATAAGGGAAACGATATGATAATACATTAAACAATACTTTCCCGCCATCTAACGGCCAAATAGGGAGTAAATTAAATGCTAAAATAATTATATTATTCCACATAAAGAAATAATATAAATCTGTATTCAGCCAACCGACTTCGAACAACATATAACCTACCAGCATCATCCAAACATGTTGAATCGGTCCTGCAATTACGACAACAAGTTCCTCTTTCAATGACTTATTACCATGTTCCTCAAGCTCGGCCACGCCACCAAACGGCAAAAGTTGAATTCTTTTTATACGCCAATTATAGTGTGCTGCTGCAAAAGCATGCCCAAGTTCATGAATAAGAACAATACAAAATAACAGTAGTAACTCTTTAAAACGCGCAGTAAAAATACCAATGACAATAATAACCCAAAATAATGGATGCACGGAAATTTTCGTTAAAACGTCCCTATATTTAATCAAATGATATCACCTGGATCGGATCAATAAATTTTTCATTCTTTTTTATCGCGAAATAAAACTTTCCATTTTTATCATTTGTATCATTACTCACCGTTCCAATTTTTTGTTTCTTTGAAACGTAATCATATAATTTCACTGACATATCGTTTAAGTTTGCATACCATGACTCCGTACCATCTGCATGTTGAATTTGAACTGTATTTCCAAGTTCCTCTTTCTTGCCTGCAAAAACAACTAACCCTTCATTTACTGACTCCACTTTTGCATTTGTAGCTGTTTGGACAAATACACCTTGGCCATTTTTTTGAAACCCTTGCATTACCTTTCCAGAAGCAGGAATTGCATAATCCTTTTGCTGAATACTTCCTTCTTTTTTCTCGTTCGGCGAATAGAATACGAGCGGTTTTCCAAATTGCTTTTCATACCATTTCGCTACAGTAGCAAACTGAAATTCCTCTTTCATCACTTTTTCTGTAACAGCTTTAGCTCCATTGAATGAAGAAGGAGCATTCTTATATAAAATAGCAACCGAAAGAACTAATATTGCTGATAATAAAACTTTGAAGAAAAAGACTTCCTTTCGAAATAAAGGATGCATTTCCTTTTCTCCATCTTCAATAAATACCGCTTCACTATCGAAATTCCCTCCGTTAAAATACTGCTCTTCCTCCATCCTTTCTTGCTCGGCCTTCCTTTTTGCAATCCGCTTTTTAATTTCTTCTACGCGTCTATTCTTCATACTGTCTCCTTTCTTTCGTTAAGCTAATTTCATTAGAAACAGTTGTATACAGTTTGTACATATGTATGAGCTAAGAAAGAAAGATATTCGTGTGAAGAAAAAAGAAAGCACCTCGCATATGTGCGAAGTGCTCTTAACGGATTCCAAAGAAGTTTTTCACCTTTGCAAATACCGATACCTTTTCTTGTTCAAATGCTTGTAATGGTACATTCTCACCTAACAAGCGTCTTGCAATATTACGATAAGCCAACGCTGCTTTTCCGCTTGGTTGCAACGCCACAGGTTCACCTGTATTTGTAGCTCGAATAACTTCATCGTCATCTTCGACAACACCAAGAAGCTCGATTGACAATGTACGTACAATTTCATCAACATCTAACATATCCTGTTCATGAAGCATATGACTACGTACACGGTTAATAACAAGTTTCGGTGGTTCAATATCCTCTTTTTCTAAAAGCCCAATAATACGATCCGCATCGCGCATTGAGGATACTTCTGGAGTCGTAACAACGATTGCTTTATCCGCACCAGCTACCGCATTTTTAAATCCCTGCTCAATCCCCGCAGGACAATCGATTAATATGTAATCATAATCTTGACGTAATACTTGTATTAATTCATCCATTTGTTCAGGTGTTACCGCTGATTTATCACTCGTTTGTGCTGCAGGTAATAAATAAAGATCATCAAAACGTTTGTCTTTAATAAGAGCCTGAGGTAAACGGCAACGCCCTTCAACGACATCAACAAGATCAAATACAATACGATTTTCCAGCCCCATTACTACGTCTAAATTTCGAAGACCGATATCTGTGTCAATTAAGCACACTTTCTTTCCAGATAACGCTAGGGCCGTACCAATGTTCGCAGATGTAGTAGTTTTACCTACTCCGCCTTTTCCAGATGTAATTACTATTGCCTCTCCCACAGCTATACAATTCCCCTTTCTAACTTTGTTAAATTAGGTCTAAGATGAGTGAGAAGTTGCAGGCGATCGACAACAATGTGATTGTTCTCATTAATATACGCACATTCTGCCGCCTCCGCTCCGTCTTCTTTCTCTTCCGGAGCCCGCATTGCCACATCACTAATTCGAAGTTGCATCGGGTTCATAACAGATGCAGCGATTACAGCATCCGAATCCCCATAATACCCAGCATGTGCAATTCCTCTTAATGATCCTACGACAAAAATATTCCCCCCAGCGATAACCGTTCCGCCTGGATTAACATCTCCAATTAACAACAAATTTCCTTTTACATGTAAAACTTGTCCAGAGCGAACAATTTTGGAAATAGGGACAATTTCTGTTTCTTCTTTCCAAGCTATTGCTTCTGCTTTAGTGATAACATCACTTTCAATTGAATCCACAACAAGATTCTTTTTATTACGAATTAACGTACGAATCTCTTCTTGTTGGACTTCTGTTAAATAACGATTTCCTACTTTCACATGCACTTCAATTAAAGAGCGCCCATCACCATCGTAGTAATGTGTAGAAAGTTTTTCGTCTAATTCCACCAATAATTCTGAGAATGAACAACAATCATCTAAATGAAGCGTTATCCCATCTTTTGTCCCTTTTATCGTTACATTTTGTTGCTTTTTTTCTTCCACTAAAGTTCACCCCACCGATTCAATTCGACATAAAATTAGAAAATCCTTTTTTCTTTTTCTTCCATCGCTTTTGAAAGACGCACTATATATCGTCTCAGTGGGAAACAAACTATCAATAAGAAAATAGCATTTAACAATAAAGTAGAAAGGAGACGATCTGTGAAAAAGACATACGCTGGCATATGAGTACGTCCTAATAAAGTTAAGAATCCATACACATAATACTCTAGTGCTACAACGCTAGCTAATATGATAGAAACAACAATAAATAAATTCAATTGTAGTACTTTCATCACACTATATACTAAATAAGCTAAAATCGGATAAGCAAAAATATATATCCCGACAAGTTCTGTGTATACGGTATCAAATAAGAAGCCAAATAATAGTCCGTAATAAATCCCTTGGACCGGACTATAATACACTGTAATAAAACATAAGACGATTATAAAGAAATGCGGTGCTGCTATGCTGTCTTTCCAAAACACATCCGTTGGAACAACAGTAGCAAACATATTTTCAAATAGAAACACAAAAAGGAGCAAAAGAGGAAGAGCTGCTCTTTTTAATATCTTCATCATCTCTTCTTCTCCTCCTATTCTAATGGCGCTGAAGGTGTTGCACGTTTAGCAACCGTAATATGCTCTACGTCATTTAAATCAGCGGCAGGTTTTACATAAGCTGTTTTTGTTAAGCCATATGCATCCGGCTGAACTTCAACGATTTTTCCAATTACAAGACCTTTCGGGAAAATATCACCCAGTCCAGATGTTACAACTAGTTGATCTTTCACTACCGGTGCATCAGAGCCAATCTTTGTGAAAAGAAGTAATTGCTTTTCTTTGTCATAACCTTCAATCAATCCAAAGATTTTCTCTTGCCCTTGTACAATAGCAGAAACACGATTTGTTCGGCTCATAGAACTTAGTAATTCTACTGATGATGTAAACTGAGATACACTTTTCACTCTTCCAACTAACCCTTGTGAAGTTACTACAGCCATATCTTTTTTAATTCCTTGCTGTGCCCCTTTATCAATTCCAATTAAATCGTACCATTTATCTGGATTACGAGAAACAACAGTAGCTGGAATTTCAGTATACCCGCTATTTAACTCTTTTTTACCAGTTAGCTCTTGTAGCTTCTTGTTATCATCTTCTAATTGTTTTACTTTCCCTGATAGACCTGCATAATTATCTAATTTTGCTTTTAATTCTTTATTCTCTTCATACGTGCGCTTTACATCCTCTACATTTTCGAAGAATCCAGCTACGTATTTCGCTGGCTTTTGGAATACACGTTCTACAACACCGACAGTATCTTTAACAAACTGCTCTGGCCATGTTAAACTGTTCCGTTCTTTCAATGAGATTCCAATCAATGCCACGAGAAGAATAATACTAACCAACAAAACAATTAATCTTTTGTTTAAGAAAAACTGTGGCACGTTCACACCCTCTTAATTTCACTGATTTTTATTTTGCAATATTATCGAGCAGCAGTTTTGAAAAGATCGATATTGTCTAATGCTTTACCTGTTCCAATTGCTACGCAATCTAATGGATCTTCTGCAACAAGAACTGGCATTTTCGTTTCTTCACTAATTACTTTATCTAAATTACGTAGTAATGCCCCGCCACCTGTTAATACGATACCGCGGTCCATAATATCAGCCGCTAATTCAGGTGGAGTTTTTTCTAACGTATTTTTAACTGATTCTACAATCGCATCTACTGTATCTTTTAATGCATCTGCAATTTCTTCTGGCTGAATTAGTACTGTTTTTGGTAAACCACTTACTAAATCACGACCGCGAATTTCCATAGGCTCGATACCTTCTGGCTCGCCTGCAGAACCAATTTCTAATTTTAATGCTTCAGCTGTTCTTTCACCGATCATTAAGTTATAGCTTTTCTTAATGTACTGAATGATTGAATCGTCCATATCATCACCAGCAACACGGACTGACTGGCTTGTTACAATACCACCTAGAGAAATAATTGCAACTTCTGTTGTACCACCACCGATATCAACAACCATACTACCAGTTGGTTCCCAAACAGGTAAGTTTGCACCAATCGCTGCTGCAAATGGCTCTTCGATAGGATAAGCATCACGAGCACCCGCTTGACGAGTCGCATCGATTACTGCACGTCTTTCTACAGCTGTAATACCAGATGGTACACATACCATTACATACGGCTTACGTGAGAAGAAACCGTTTGATTTTTGAGCTTGTTGAATGTAATATTTCATCATTGTTGCAGTTGTTTCGTAATCAGCAATTACACCGTCTTTCATCGGGCGAAGTGCCACAACGTTCCCTGGTGTACGACCAATCATTTGTTTTGCGTCGCTACCTACAGCAACGATTTGTTTCGTATCAGTTTGTAACGCCACTACTGAAGGTTCACGTAAAACTACACCTTTTCCTTTTACATATACAAGCGTGTTCGCAGTTCCTAAGTCTATTCCAAGATCGCGAGTAAATCCACCAAATCCAAACATATTATTTATCTTCCTTTCTTGTTTTCACGGACTCATTTTTTCTTAATTTATATTATAAAAACAGTACGTTTTTTATATCTTTATCCTTTTTGTAGATAAATTTCTACAAAAAACTCATAAATCACATTATAAAACAAAATAAGTAAAAAGCATAGTCTTAAATATGACCTTTTTCCTTTAAACTCACGAATTTATGGTCACCTATTATAATATGATCAAGCACTTCAATTCCGATAATCTGGCCGCATTCTACTAAGCGTTTTGTTACTTCAATATCTTCACGGCTCGGCGTGGGATCTCCTGAGGGATGGTTATGAAGACATATGATAGAGGCTGCTGCACGACGGAAGGCTTCTTTAAAAACCTCCCTCGGGTGTACAATTGACGTGTTTAAACTTCCAATAAAGATCGTTTGCCTATGTATAACTTGATTTTTTGTATTTAAATATAAACAAACAAAATGCTCTTGTTGTAAAAAACGCATTTCTTCCATCATGTATTTCGCACAATCTTCTGGACTTCGAATACTATATCTATTTTGATATTCTAAACGTACCATTCTTCTGCCTAGTTCAAAGGCTGCCATAAGTTGCGATGCCTTTGAAATCCCAATACCATGTATACTAATTAGCTCCTCTAATGTTGCATCTTTCAACATACGTAAGCCATCAAATTGGTGTAAAATTTTATCTGACAACTTTAAAACTGTTTCTTCTTTAGAACCTGTTCTGAGTAACACTGCGAGAAGCTCTCGATTTGATAAACTTCCAGCACCTTCTAACAATAAACGCTCCCGTGGCTGTTCTTCTCTTACAACATCACGAATACCGTTCATCTCTCCACCCCTTTATTTGTTCTCTCAAAGAAAACCCCATGCAATTTTACGCATGGGTTACATCAATATCAAATTGTTTTAATTCCCGAACGAGGCGTGCGATTGGTAAGCCAACTACACTATAGTAGTCCCCTTGAATATTTTGAACGAAAATAGATCCTTTACCTTGAATCCCATAACTACCGGCTTTATCAAGAGGTTCTTTCGACGCGACGTATGTATCAATTTCCTCTTCTGTTAACTCCCAAAATGTAACTTCTGTACGCTCATAAAAAGTAACCGTTTTTTCTTTTGCTATAATCGCAACACCTGTATACACTTCATGTGTTTTCCCTGATAGTAATTGTAACATCTCTTTCGCCTCATCCTCATTAGAAGGCTTACCAAGAATACGCGACTCATATGTAACAATTGTATCTGCACCTAACACAATGTGATCACTATTATTTTCTGCCACCGCTGATGCTTTTTGCAAGGCAAGCGACATTACAATATCCGAAGGCGATGAATATGCACCAATTGTTTCCTCTACTTCACTTACAACGATTTCAAATGGCACACTAGCTAACTCAAGCAATTCCTTCCTCCGAGGTGATCCTGAAGCTAAAATTATTTTTCTCATATTTTCTCCTTCCTTTCTCACATGAAGCAGAACAATTTATATTAATCGTATCAAAGGAATAGTTTGCCCACAAATGAAAGAAATATTAATTTCTCTAACTAAAATAACACTTCTTTATTGCATACGATTATATTCCCATCATAGAGAAAGCACTTTGCTCTAAATTCAAAAGAAAAGAAAGAAGTACATGTACTTCTTTCTTACTCATTTTATTATCCTATCATTTCACTTTCTACGAAACAATTTTTTCATACGAGAGTAAACCATCAATAATAACTTGATTTAATTTCGCCAAAGATTCCTTATCCATCTTCCCATCTTTTACTGTTTGTACAGCTACCGACGTATACATATACAGTTTCTTTGCTTCTTCTCGTTTCATACTTTCCCCTTCTTTTTCAACCTTTTTCCATTCTTTTTCAATTGCTTCTATATCTTTTGGGCTGCTTTTTCCACCAACTTGTACGCTAGAAGCATATTTTGCTAAATGAGTGTATAATGGCTGCACTTTTGTTAAAAATGTCCCTACTTCTTTATCATCTTTCAGCAATGCTTTATCTGTTATATCCCAGCTCTTTTTTAAAACGGAGACACCATCATTTTTATACTTAGTCATTAATTGATTTATAGACTGTTCATCGCTAGCAATACCAACAACTATTGCATACTTATCACCGCTCGGTCTCAAAGCACCAATGCCCCCATTGCCTTTCCATTCTTCAAGAGCTGCCTGTCCCTTTTCTTCAGAAGAATAAAGCCCCCCTTGAACAAAAAATAATTTCATCGGATCCAATGACGTTCCTGCCTGTGCTTTTTGTTTTTCTTCTTTCGGTGCTGGTGTTTGTTCTGCCGTTCCACCCACCCTTGATTCTCCATTTCCAGTCGGCCTTGAAGCTGTCACTTCACTTCCTCCTGTCGTTCCTTGTCCAGTAAGTAAATGAAGCATCCCCATTCCAAACGCCGTACCGATAATGATTGCAGTTGCAACGATTACAATTAATGTATTACTCCACTTCTTTCGGTATTTTTCCACAGACATTGATTTCGCTTTTTGAAACGGAACAACATTTTTCGGTCGTTCACTTTCTACTACCATCCATTCAAATTCATCTTTCTTTTTTTCCTCATACTTCGCTTCTGTTCCATTCACTTTCACTGAGATCGTTCGTGATTGCTTGTCCATACACTCACACCTCACCTCTTATCGTTGTCCGCATCATATCATATTCATTTCATAAAAAAACGAGATATTTGTCAGAGGAATTCGCCAAATAACCCTATATATTTATCTTATATGTATGCATTTGACTTCATTTGTAGAACAAAAAAACTAGATAGCAAAGACTATCTAGTTTTTCTCGCGAATATATTTTCGTACTTCAGAAATGAAATAAAGAGAACCCGTTATGATAAAAACATCATTTTCTGCTATCTTTTCAACTTTTGTATCAATTGCCTCTTTCCAATTTTCAAAAACTAATTTTGATTCTTTCTGTGAATATGATGCAAGCTTGTCAGCAGAAATAGCACGATCAAAGGCGAATGTTGTAAAAATAATTTCATCTGCAATGGTTTCTAATTGGCCTACCATGTTATGTAATTGTTTATCACCAAGGGCAGTAAATAACACTATTACATTTTTATCTTTGTAATGCGCTTCTACTGTTTTCACAAGGCTTTCGATACCTTCTGGATTATGAGCACCATCTATAATAATATCCGGGTTACTTTGCAGCTTTTCAAAGCGCCCAATCCAATATGCTTCCAGTAATCCCGTTCTTATTTCCTCTTCCTCAATTAAAAATGATAAATATGTTTTTACATACATTACTGCCATAAGTGCTAACGCTGCATTTCCTACTTGATGAATGCCTTTCATTGAGATTTGCAAATCTTCAAATGCGGAAAAAGGACAAGTAAAATCAAACTGTTCCCCATCTTCATTAGACTGTTTATGTAACGCTGTAAAATGCTTGCTAAGTTCGTATAAGTTTGCATGATTTTCCTTTGCAACATTTTGAATGACTTGCAAAGCTTCTTCATCTTGTACACCAGTAATTACCGGCACGCCAGACTTAATAATCCCCGCCTTTTCATATGCAATTTCCCCTAGTGTATTTCCTAAAATATGCATATGATCGTGACCGATATTCGTAATAATCGTGAGAACAGGGTGTATGACATTAGTAGAGTCAAAACGTCCACCAAGCCCTGTTTCAAATAAAACAACATCACAGAAATTGACTTTACCGAAATAGTAAATCGCCATAACAGTAATAATTTCAAACTCTGTCGCTTCCCCTAAATCCGTTTCATCTAGTTTTTCCACGACTGGTTTTACCATCTTTACAAGTTCAGTAATCTCTTCGTCTGCAATTGGTGTTCCATTCACACTAATGCGCTCATTAAATGTTTCGATGTAAGGAGAGGTAAACGTTCCTACCTTATATTTCGCGCCTTCTAACATGTAACGCATATATGTTAATGTTGAACCTTTTCCATTTGTACCAGCAAGATGAACACATTTTATATGACGCTCTGGATTTCCAAGTTCTGCTAGCATCCATTTCATTCTTTCTAATCCTGGCTTAATTCCAAATTTCAATCGGCTATGAATCCACCCTATCGCTTCTTCGTATGTATGTATCACGTATGTTTTTCCCCTTTCAAAAGACAACTTTCATAGTTCTATTATACGCAAAGAAAAGAGACTCACCAATATAGTGAGTCTCTAAAAACATTTTTACTTTTCAAGATCTGCTAGACGTTGACGAACTGCTTCGCGTTTTTCTAGGTAATCTTGCTCTTTCGCACGCTCTCCTTCAATAACCGCTGCAGGAGCTTTCGCTACGAAACCTTGGTTAGAAAGTTTCTTCTGTACACGTTCTACTTCTTTATCGAACTTCTCAAGTTCTTTCTCAAGACGAGCTCTCTCTTCATCAAGATTGATAAGATCAGCTAACGGTAAGAATAACTCTGCACCTGATACGATTGCAGTCATTGCTTTTTCTGGCGCTTGTAAGTCCGTTTGAATTGTTAATTCGCTTGGGTTACAGAAACGCTCAATGTAAGAGCTGTTTTTCGTAAGTTGAGCAAGTACAGCCTCATCTTTTGCTTTAATTTGCATTTGAACTTTTTTGCTCATTGGCGTATTTACTTCTGCACGGATGTTACGAACAGAGCGAATGATATCAACTAGAAGGTGCATTTCTGCCGCAGCTTCCGTATCTTGTAAATCTTCGCGAACTGTTGGCCACGCAGCTACTGTAATAGACTCGCCTTCATGCGGTAAATGTTGCCAAATTTTCTCTGTTACGAATGGCATGAATGGGTGTAATAGACGCATTGTTTGATCTAATACGTAAGCTAAAATAGAACGAGTTGTTTTCTTAGCTGCTTCATCTTCACCGTATAGTGGAAGTTTCGCCATTTCAATATACCAATCACAGAAATCGTCCCAAATGAAGTTGTATAATGAACGACCAGCTTCACCGAACTCATATTTATCCATGTTACGTGTTACGCTTTCGATTGTTTCGTTTAAGCGCGTTAAGATCCACTTATCTGCTACTGATTTTTCACCAGTTAAATCGATTTCTTCATACTTCATATCATCCATGTTCATTAATACGAAACGTGATGCGTTCCAAATTTTATTAATGAAGTTCCAAGTAGATTCTACTTTTTCCATGCTGAAACGTAAATCTTGACCTGGTGCACTTCCTGTTGATAAGAAGAAACGCATTGCATCTGCACCGTACTTCTCGATAACATCCATTGGGTCAATACCGTTACCAAGAGATTTACTCATCTTACGACCTTGCTCGTCACGAACTAAACCGTGAATTAATACATCTTTAAATGGACGCTCTCCTGTAAACTCTAAACCTTGGAAAATCATACGAGATACCCAGAAGAAGATGATATCATAACCCGTTACTAGTGCATCTGTTGAATAGTAACGTTTGAAATCTGCTGAATCTTCATTTGGCCAACCAAGTGTTGAGAATGGCCATAACGCTGAACTGAACCATGTATCAAGTACGTCGTTATCTTGATTCCAGTTTTCAATATCTGCTGGTGCTTCTGTACCTACGTATACTTCACCAGTTTCTTTATGGTACCAAGCTGGAATACGGTGTCCCCACCATAATTGACGAGAAATACACCAGTCATGAATATTTTCCATCCAACGTAAATATGTGTTTTCAAAACGCTCTGGTACGAACGTTACTTTTTCTTCTTCTTTTTGTTGAAGCGCTACTGCTTTTTCAGCAAGTGGAGCCATTTTTACGAACCACTGTGTTGATAAATAAGGCTCAACAACTGCACCGCTACGCTCACTATGACCTACTGAATGCATATGTGGCTCGATTTCTACTAATACGCCAGCTTCTTGTAAGTCTTTTACTAATTCTTTACGGCATTCGAAACGATCCATACCGTTATACTTACCAGCTTTTTCGTTCATTGTTCCATCTTCGTTCATTACTAATATGCGTGGTAAGTCATGACGGTTACCTACTTCAAAGTCATTCGGGTCATGAGCTGGTGTAATTTTTACAACGCCCGTTCCGAAATCTTTTTCTACGTACTCATCAGCAATAATCGGAATCTCACGGCCTACGATTGGAAGTGTAACTGTTTTTCCGATTAAATGTTTGTAACGATCGTCTTCTGGATGAACTGCTACTGCTGTATCACCAAGCATCGTTTCTGGACGAGTTGTCGCAAGACGAATGTGACCAGAACCATCTGTTAACGGATAGTTCATATGATAGAATGCACCTTGAACTTCTTTATGAATTACTTCAATATCAGAAAGAGCTGTACGTGTTGCTGGATCCCAGTTGATGATATATTCACCACGGTAAATTAAGCCTTTTTCGTATAATTGAACGAATACTTTATTAACCGCATCTGATAAACCTTTGTCTAATGTGAAGCGTTCACGAGAATAGTCTAGTCCTAAACCAACTTTCCCCCATTGTTGACGAATGTGAGAAGCGTACTCTTCTTTCCACTCCCAAGCTTTTTCAAGGAATTTTTCACGGCCAAGATCGTAACGTGAAATACCTTCTTCACGAAGTTTTCCTTCTACTTTCGCTTGTGTTGCGATACCAGCATGGTCCATTCCTGGAAGCCATAGTACATCGTATCCTTGCATACGCTTCGTACGAGTTAAAATATCTTGAAGAGTTGTATCCCAAGCATGACCTAGGTGTAACTTACCAGTTACGTTCGGAGGTGGAATTACAATTGTATACGGTTGTTTCTTCTCGTCTCCTGTTGCTTCAAAATATTTGCCTTCAAGCCACCATTGATAAAGGCCTTCTTCAACGGACATATGATCATATTTAGTTGGTAAATTCTTTTCCGTGTTTGACATTATTTTCCCTCCTTAAAATAAAAAATGTCCCTCATCCAAAAAGGACGAGGGACATCGCGGTACCACCTTTATTTACAAACAAATTCATAATTTGCTTATACTCTTAATTTGATAACGGACAAATCCGTCTTTTCCTAATAAGAACTATTCCGTTCAGAAAAGATGCTCCAGGGCTACCTTCTAACATAACTATCTAGAGAATCTCTCAGCTAATGATTCTCCTCTCTGAAGACGTTTCATGTTATACTCTTCCCCTTCAAGGCATTTATATGATTGTTAATTATTATATACAATAGTGTAAAAAACGAAACCTTATTCGTCAAGATAAATTTAAAACTACAGCTTTTCGTGCAAAAAAAGAAGATAAGTAGAATCCTCTACTTATCTTCTTTCCCCCGCTATTTGCGGGCAGTAAGACCTCCACCTCAAAACTCAGCTGAAGCAAAGAAGTTAGATGGGAGCCCTGCTGCCCGTAAACGCCCAATTGGTGAAGGCTAATCATCAGCGGAGAATGCCTTTACTTTATCCGTTCCCTTGCTGGGCAGCTTGTAATTGCGACAGGAAATATTCTATATTGCTAACGAGCCAATGCGATTGTTGCAAACTCTTTACTCCGCGCAGTTCATTTTCCTCGTTGCGATTATCTCTTCTTTTCTTATAAGACTGGATTTGCCGAATAAATTGCGATGGATACGTCATATACGCAAACATAAGTAGTTGCTCTTCTTTCGTAAAAGGGAAATTTTTTTGATACATTTGAAACCATTCAAACCGATCACTTCTTGCGATTGGATATGTGTTTAAAGACCGTGAATAAAAACCTACTATATCTTGCACAGGCGTTGCAAACTTCGATTTTTCTAAACTAATAAAATAGCCATTCCGCTCATAGTCAAATAAAAAATGATTAAGTGACACATTACCATGCACAAAAGTAATACGCGTTTTCTCTTTTTCTTTCATCGCATCGTTCCACTCATTTAATTGCTTCGTTGCAAATTCACGCGCTCTCATTACATGATGATAGTACGTACAATATTGCAATTCAAACGGGGACATATACCATTTTGATTCAGATTCTACGAGAAACTCTTCTAACATCTCACCATCATTTTCCCAACGATCGGATATACTTGTATAATGTTTTTCTAAATCTTCTTCCGTATACGTTTCTTCCTTCACAGTTTTTTGATGCAACGTTCCAAGTGTCTGAAACATTTTATGGTATTGATCATTGTCCTCACCGTTTCCTTCTGCACGTTCTAACCAAGGCATTAAATAATAATTATACGTCCCGTCACTTAAAATATAACTTCCATCCGTCGCATGATATATAGGTACATAATTTGAAAAACCTTTCTCCTTCAAATATTGAATATGATGCAGAAAGTTATTCCGCTCTAACTTTCTGCCTTCTATTTTCTTGAGTGCATATGGACCTTGATTCGTATAAATTTTCATTACATTTCCGTGCTCTTCCATATGCTGCGTATCCAATCTATATTGCCTCACAATAGGTTCATAGTGATTTCGCAACTCAATATCCATACGAATAACCCTTTCTATTCAAAACATAGCCTCTAAGAAAGGAAGTGAGTGAAAACACTCACTTCCTTATTTCGTCTTTACCCTTGAAACGGGAATATAAATAATTTGCCCCGTATTTAAAAATATATCTTCTGTTTGATTGACACGGTGTAAATTTTGTACAGACGTTTCATAACGGTCTGCAATAGATTCAATTGTATCCCCTTCTTGCACGAAATACATTCTTAACTTTGTAAATTCTTCTTCCGGTTCTTTCGTAAATAGTTTTGTTAAATAAAGCGCATTTTCATCTCGCTGTGAGTACTCTTCTTCTTGTTCTTCCTGCTTTTTCGCTTTTTCTTTCTTGAAATCTTTTCGTCCGAACAGTTCAAATTGTGGCGTTGTTTCTTGCTCCTCTTCACGTTCCACAAATTCATGTTCTTCTATTTTCTCTTCTTCTAATTCCTGCTCTTTTCTTTCCTCTAATTGGAACGGTTCAAATGCGTAATCTTCCCACTCATCTGATTCCTTATATGCTGGTTCTTCTACATGCGGCGCCGGTCTATTTTCATCCTCTTGCGCTGAATCTTCTTCTAACTCAGCATACACCGTTTCTTCCTCTTCCTCTTCAACTTCATCCTCGCTTCTCTCTTCATCACACAAACCGGTAATAGATATATCCGCTAATAATTGTAAGCAACCATTTTCCTTTAATTCATAATCAAATTCCTCGATTGATACATATAGCTCTTCAATTACTTTCACTCGATTTCTCGGAATTGATATTTCAAGTGGAAAGGAATGAACAAGTTCATTAACCCCATCTTCTCTTGTTTCTACATAATCAATTGACTTTGCTGGCGATAGTTCTCTTAATGAATACGCCGAATCATCTTTTCGTGCAACATACTCTCCCGTTAAATCTAATTGTCCTCTCACGATTACTTCATGATCAAGCTCTTCTATCTCAACGTCTGGATCTAACGAAATTGACAAAAGTTCTTCGACTTCCTGTCCTTTTTGGAACCACACAGATTCTTTTAATGAAAATCGTAATGAATGATCTGCAGCCACTTCTTTTCCCCCTCCCAAACTATATGTCATTACAGATTTATGTGCGGAAAGCTTACTTTATGAATAAAAAAAATCGCTCCCCTTACGGAGAGCGATTTTCTCTAATACATTACGCTTTTAATTTTGACATTGCAATTTCAGCTGCTGCAATCGTCGCTTCAATATCTGCATCACTATGTGCTGTCGATAAGAATAAACCTTCGAATTGAGATGGCGGTAAGAATACACCTTGTTCTACCATTTCACGATAGTAAGCCGCAAAGAATTCTAAGTTTGAAGATTTTGCTGCATCGTAATTAATAACGGGTTCATCTGTAAAGAAAATACCAATCATAGAGCCTGCACGGTTAATATGGTGAGGAATGCCATGTTTTTCAGCTGCTTTACGTAATCCAGCTTCTAACATTTCAGCTTTACGCTCAAATTCTACATATGATTCTGGCGTTAACTGTACTAACGTTTCATAACCTGCCGCCATTGCAAGTGGGTTACCTGATAAAGTACCAGCTTGGTAAATCGGTCCGCTTGGCGCAACTTGGCGCATAATTTCCGCTTTACCACCGTATGCTCCTACTGGTAAACCACCACCGATTACTTTACCTAAGCATGTTAAATCAGGCGTTACGCCATAATAACCTTGGCCACAATTATAAGCTACTCGGAACCCTGTCATTACTTCATCAAAAATAAGCAATGCACCGTTTTGTTCTGTTACTTCACGAAGACCTTCTAAAAATCCAGGCTGTGGAGGAACAACCCCCATATTTCCTGCTACTGGTTCTACAATTACACAAGCAATATCATCACCGAATTGTTCAAACGCGTATTTTACGCTTTCTAAATCGTTATAAGCTACTGTAATCGTATTTTTCGCTACACCTTCTGGTACACCAGGACTATCTGGTAAACCTAAAGTCGCCACACCAGAACCAGCTTTAATTAATAGCGAATCACCATGACCGTGGTAACAACCGATAAATTTCAAGATTTTATTACGACCTGTATAACCACGAGCTAAACGTAGTGCACTCATTGTTGCTTCCGTTCCAGAGTTAACCATACGCACAATCTCAATTGATGGCACGCGCTCAATAACAAGTTTTGCTAATTTATTTTCAATTTCTGTTGGTGCACCGAAGCTTGTACCTCTTTCAGCAACAGATTTTAACGCTTCTACAACACGATCATTTGCATGACCATGAATTAAAGGACCCCATGATAATACGTAGTCGATATATTCATTCCCATCGATATCATATACTTTAGAGCCTTTTCCACGCTCCATAAACAACGGATTCATCCCAACAGACTTAAAGGCACGAACCGGGCTATTTACGCCACCAGGCATTAAGTCTTGCGCCTCTTCAAACGCTGCAATTGACTTATCAAACTTTTTCATTATTTAGCGCCTCCTTCTTGTAACCATCTTGCTGCATCTTTTGCATGATACGTAATAATTAAATCTGCTCCTGCACGTTTCATACTAATTAATTTTTCAAGAACAACTTCTTTTTCATTAATCCAACCATTTTGCGCTGCCGCTTTAATCATCGAATATTCACCACTTACATTATAAGCGACAACTGGTAAATTAAAGTTATTTTTCACATCACGAACGATATCTAAGTAAGAAAGAGCTGGTTTTACGATTAAGAAATCTGCACCTTCCATTACATCCGATTCTGCTTCACGGAATGCTTCCATACGGTTTGCCGGATCCATTTGATATGTTTTACGGTCACCAAATTGCGGTGCACCGTGCGCAGCATCACGGAATGGTCCATAAAATGCTGATGAATATTTCACAGCGTACGACATAACTGGCACGTGTCCAAAACCATTTTCGTCTAATGCATGGCGAATTGCTGTTACGAAGCCATCCATCATGTTTGATGGCGCAATAATGTCCGCTCCTGCTTTCGCTTGACTTACAGCTGTTTTCGCAAGAACTGCAAGAGACTCGTCATTTAAAATAATACCATCTTCAATTACACCGCAATGACCATGGCTTGTAAATTGACATAAACATGTGTCTGCAACTACTACTAGCTCAGGGAAATCACCTTTAATTTGCTGAATAGCACGTTGTACAATTCCATGATCACAATATGCTGATGATCCAACTTCATCCTTTTCAGCAGGTAAACCAAATACAATAACAGAACGAATACCTAAATCAACAACTTCTTGCATTTCAGCTTGCAATAAATCTAAAGACATTTGATATACGCCTGGCATAGAAGGAACTTCATTACGAACATTTTCACCTTCTAATACAAAAATAGGGTAAATAAAATCTTCCGTATGTAAAAACGTTTCACGCACAAGCGCACGCATGCCCCCGCTTTGTCTTAAACGACGATGACGATTAAATTGTAAAGAGTTCATAGATTTCTATCCCCATTCTTTCATTTTATAGATTCACAAACACATTGTAGTAATGCTTCTACAGTGTACTCTTTCGGCACAATAACAGACGGAAAATAAAGACTTGCCTCTTTTTCCGTAATAGGTCCTATACAAACAATTGTACATTTTTTTGTCCATTCTCTCCAGTTTGTACCCTCAAGTAAACGAACAAAACTAGTAACAGTTGAAGGGCTCGTAAATGTAATAATGTCTACTTTCCCTAACTTCAATGCCGCTATAAGCTCTTGCTTTTTTTCTATATTCACTTTCGTACCGTATACGGTTAGCTCATCTAGAGAAATACCAATTTCCCGAAGTGCAACCGGAATTACCTCTCTTGCTAAATTCCCTTTCGGAAATAAAATACGTTCATTTCCACTTAATTCTTTTAGAAACTCTTCTGCAAATGCTTCTGCAACAAATAAAGTCGGAACAAAATGAACTTGATAGCCCCTTTTTTCTAACTCTAATTTTGTTTTCACACCTACCGCAGCGATTTTAATGGTTAGTGGTAGTTTCTTTTTTAAACTATCCAGAAAAAAAGCTACACCATTTCTGCTCGTAAAAATAACCCAGTCGTATGAATGTAGCTGCTCTTCAATATGTTGAATTTGCCTATGAGACATACCTTCCATACGCAAAAGCGGAATTTCCAATGGAATTCCGCTCTTTTCTTTCACTGCTACACTCATTTGTTTCGCTTGATGCTGGGCACGTGTAATCAATACCGTTTTTCCAGCGAGAGCGTTCATATTTATTGTTGCTCCTTATTTGCAGCAAGAATGAGTTCTTTGGCGCCTTGCTTAATTAAACGGTCCGCGGCCTCTAATCCTACTTCCTCAGGATTAGTACCCACTACTGTCTCTTTTAATAAAACAGAGCCATCCATAGAGCCGACAAGAGCTGTTAATTCGATTGCATCGTTTTCTGTAAGGGTTGCATATCCAGCAATTGGAACTTGGCATCCACCTTCAAGTTTATGAAGAAATACTCGCTCCGCTGCCACTGTTCTTTCTGTTATCGTATCATTAATATGCGCTAACAATTGCAATAAATCCTTATCATCCTCACGACACTCAATCGCTAATGCACCTTGTCCTACAGCAGGTACACATAACGCTTCATCTAAATGTTCTGTAATAACTTCATCATCCCAGCCCATTCTTTGTAATCCAGCTGTCGCTAAAATAATCGCATCGTAATCTTCTTCTTTTAATTTACGTAAACGTGTATCGATATTCCCGCGAATCCACTTAACTTGTAAATCTGGTCTCGCAGCGAGTAGCTGTGCACTACGTCTTAAACTACTCGTACCTAAAATAGCACCTTCCGCTAACTCTTTAAACGATGCTCCATTTTTTGAGATAAAAGCATCACGAGGGTCAACACGCTTTGGTGTACAGCCAATCATTAAACCTTCTGGAAGTACGGCTGGCATATCTTTCATACTATGTACAGCCATATCGATTTCTTTCGTAAGTAGCGCGTGTTCAATCTCTTTTACAAACAAGCCTTTGCCGCCTACTTTTGAAAGAGTAACATCTAAAATAACATCACCTTTTGTGACAATTTCTTTCACTTCAAATTCATATGGTAGACCTAGGGCTTTTAACTGATCAATAAACCAGTTTGTTTGCGTTAATGCTAGTTTACTCTTTCGTGATCCTACAATAATTTTGCGCATAATTCTCTCTCCTCATTATAAATACCAAAAGTGGAAATTGGATAAACTGCTTAATAGAAAAATGTTTACTAGCATTACGAGAAACGATCCGATATTCCACTGTACAATTTTCTTACCTTGCAACACATCTGCCGCTCGTAAATATAAACCTGTGCAATACACAAATAGAACGACAAAAGATCCGATTACTTTCGTATCATACCAATGGAAATTATCCAATTTTGTATATCCCCATATACATCCTAATAAAATTGCTAGTAAGAAAAATGGAACAGAAAATAAATTTAATCCGTAAGACATAGATTCTAGCTTCGGTAAATTCCCTAACCTTCTTAATCTCGCATTCCATTTTTTCTTTTTTAATAGGCGATATTGTAATAAGTACATAATAGAAAAAATGAACGATACAGTAAACGTTGCGTAAGAAATAATTGCCATACCGACATGCACGTATACAAGTTCTGAAACTAATTGTTCCGCAAGTACTGGCGACATCTTTCCGAGCGGTGTAAAAATAGAAAAAGCGCTTACGCCAAATGCAACAACATTTGTAAAAAAGACTAAAAAGTCGATTCTCATAAATCGATTAATGACTAACGACATCGTAATCAATAACCAAACATAAAAATAAATCCCTGATAATAAAGTTAAAATAGGATTCGTTTCTGAATCTGTAGCCCTAAGCAACATAAAAATAGACTGCAGGACCCATACAATCGCAAGTAACCAAAAAGCAAATCGGTTCGCCTTTCGGTTACTTTGGAAATAATCTATAAAATATAAACTAATGCTACAAGCATATAAAATAATTGCAATATGATAAATAATACTGTTATTTAAAAAACTCATCCGATCATCCTTCCAAATTATAAAGATGGAACGGATGGTGTCCACACTTTTTTATGTTCTACTTCTTCCGCACAACTCTCTACGTCTTCCGTTTCTAAATCGAAAATCTTCGCAAATAACGCTAATTTTTCGCTCGCTCCCTCTTCAGCAGCTATTTCTTTCGCTACTAAAATTGGGTCTTTTAATAATTGATTAATAATACTTTTCGTATGCTTACTAATGACTTTTTTCTCACGATCACTAAGGTTTGGTATTTTTCGCTCTAGGCTTACCATCGTTTCACTTTGGATTGCAAGTGCCTTATCACGAAGAGCTGATATTAATGGAACAACACCAAGTGTACTTAACCACGTTTTAAATAGAACAATTTCCTCTTCAATCATAAATTGAATTTTCTCTGCTTCTTTCAAACGCTCAGCACGGTTTGCCTCCACTACTCCTTGTAAATCATCAATATCATACAAGAAAGAACCTTCTAGCTCATCAATCGCTGGATCAATATCACGTGGCACTGCAATGTCAACCATAAACAAAGGGCGACCAGAGCGCATTTTCTCTACCTTCGTCATCATCTCTTTCGTAATGACATACTCCGATGCACCAGTTGAACTAATTAAAATATCTGCTTCTAATAATGCACATTGTAATTCGCTTAACGATTTTGCATGTCCCATATATTTCTCAGCCATTACTTCTGCTTTCGAAAGCGTCCTATTCATAACTGTTACTTTACGAGCACCACTTCCATATAAGTTTTGCAGTGCAAGTTCGCCCATTTTACCAGCACCAAGAATAAGCACATGACAATCTGTTAACTCGCCAAATATTTTCTTTCCAAGCTCAACAGCAGCATAACTAACAGACATCGCACTTTCCCCGATTGTTGTTTCTGAGTGGGCACGTTTTGCTAATGTAATGACTTGCTTAAACAATTCATTAAAAATTGTGCCTGTTGCTTTAACTTGTTGCGCTTCTAAAAAGCTATCTTTTATTTGACCTAAAATCTGCGTTTCTCCGACTACCATAGAATCTAAACCGCACGTTACGCGGAATAAATGATCTATTGCACCATCTTGTTCAAAAATAGTTAAATATGGCGCGACTTCTTCTATTTCAAGCTGAAACCAATCAGCTAAAAACTTCTTAATATAATACCGTCCCGTGTGTAATTGATCGACAACAGCATAAATCTCAGTGCGATTACAAGTTGATACAATGACATTCTCTAACACGCTCTTTTGATTTTGTAATGTAGTCATCGCTCGCTCTAGTTCTGCTGCCTGAAATGTGAGTTTCTCACGAAATTCTACAGGGGCTGTTCGATAATTTACACTAACAACAAGAATATGCACGCAGCATGTCCCCCTTCACCCGTTTTATCACTTTATCTACTATCATAATACAACTTTCCTCTTATGAATCTGACAATCGTGTGAACAACCGATTATTTTTTAATTATTCTCCGTATGTAATAAAGGAGATTCAGTAACACTAATAAAAAAACTTCTACTTTATAATGATTATAAATTAATAACTCTATTTGTACGTTACCAAAAAAAGCCCTCATAATCAAGTGATGGAAACTATTCCATATAAATTATAACATCATCTTCCCTATCTTCTTTCATCATGAAGGAAAATATGTATGATTGTTCCAAAATGCAACAAAGACTTTCTCAATACAATGTATTTGACATTGTATTTCTTTTTCGTTATATTGGTTTTACAAAATTAAATTGTGCACAACTTAATTAGAAGGGAGTTATTTATGACAGAGGACTCTTTGCATCTAGATAACCAACTTTGTTTTTCTATTTACGCCTGCTCTAGAGAGGTTACTCGTTTTTATCGACCTTATTTAGAAGAAATGGGTATTACGTATCCCCAGTACATTACTTTACTCGTACTATGGGAGCAAGATGGACTAACAGTAAAAGAAATTGGAGAACGTCTATTTTTAGATTCTGGTACGTTAACACCTATGTTAAAACGCATGGAATCATTAAAACTTGTAAAACGTGTTCGTTCCAAAGAAGACGAGCGAAAAGTTTGTATTGAATTAACAGAACAAGGCAAAGATTTAAAGGAAAAGGCTTGTTCATTACCGACAACGATGGCTACAAACTTAGGAATTACAGAGCAAGAATATCGCTCTTTATTAATTCAACTAAATAAACTAATTGACACAATGAAAACAATTAATGATGGAAAAGGGGAATAAATATGGATAAATTATATACTGCTTCAGTAACAGCAACAGGTGGAAGAAATGGGAAAGTAGTTTCAGATGATGGCATATTAAATCTTGATGTAAAAATGCCGAAAGCACTAGGTGGTGCAGGCGGAGAAGCAACAAATCCAGAACAACTATTTGCAGCTGGTTATGCAGCTTGTTTCGATAGTGCATTACAACTTGTCATTCGTACAAAACGTGTGAAAGTAGAAAGTACAGAAGTAACTGCTCACGTTTCTATCGGAAAAGATACAGATGGTGGTTTCGGTCTATCTGCTGTACTTGATGTACATGTGGCTGGCGTTTCACATAGCGAAGCACAAGAACTTGTAGAAGCGGCTCACGGTGTATGTCCTTACTCGAAAGCAACACGAGGAAATATTGAAGTTACATTAAACGTACGCTAAAAAATTTAGCAAAACAAAAACGCGCGACATTCGTCACGCGTTTTTTGTTTTTGTAAATTTATGAATTGCTTTCCACGCTTCTTCTTTTCCAAGTCCTGTTTCAGAAGAGAATAGAACAATTTCATCGCCAATTTCAACAGCAAGCGTTTCTTTTACAACTTTTAAATGCTTTTGCCATTTCCCTTTCGGAATTTTATCGGCTTTCGTCGCAATAATAATTGTTGGGATTTCATAATGCTTTAAGAAATCATACATCATCACGTCATCACTTGTTGGTTGGTGACGTAAATCAACTACTAATACAGCTGCGTCTAATTGCTCACGGGTTGTAAAGTACGTTTCAATCATTTTCCCCCATGCAGCGCGCTCCGATTTAGATACTTTTGCATATCCATAACCTGGAACGTCAACAAAGTGCATCATCTCATTGATTAAGAAAAAGTTCAGCGTTTGCGTTTTTCCTGGTTTAGAAGAAATACGCACTAACTTTTTACGATTTAAAATTTTATTAATAAAGGAAGACTTCCCCACATTTGAACGACCTGCTAATGCAATTTCTGGTAAATCACTGTCTGGATATTGTTCTGGTTTAACAGCACTAATTACAATATCTGCTTTTGTTACTTTCATTGTTTCACTCCTACTAATGCGTGCTCCAATACTTCATCTAAATGAGATGCAAGCACAAACGTAAGGTTTTCTTTTACGCTCTCTGGAATATCATCTAAATCTTTCTCGTTTTCTGCTGGCAAAATAATTTTTGTTAAGCCTGCGCGGTGAGCACTTAATGTTTTTTCTTTTAAACCACCAATTGGTAATACACGACCACGAAGTGTAATTTCACCTGTCATACCCACTTCTTTACTTACAGGAATACCTGTTAGCGCAGAAATAAGTGCCGTTGCCATCGTAATACCTGCTGACGGTCCGTCTTTTGGAACTGCTCCTTCTGGAACGTGAATATGAATATCATTTTTCTCATGGAAATTCGGATCGATCTGAAGCTCTTCTGCACGAGAACGTATATAACTAAACGCAGCTTGTGCTGATTCTTTCATAACATCCCCAAGTTTCCCTGTTAAAATTAGTTTCCCTTTTCCTGGCGCTACAGAAACTTCAATGGCAAGTGTATCGCCGCCTGCTGCTGTGTAAGCTAGACCTGTTGCCATACCAACTTGGTCTGTTTTTTCAGCTTGCCCATAACGGAATATGTGTTTACCAAGTAAATCAACAATCTTTTTCTCTGTCACAACGATACGTTTACGTTCTGCTGTAACGATAATCTTCGCTACTTTACGGCAAACTTTTGCAATTTGGCGCTCTAGCGTACGAACACCAGCCTCACGTGTATAATAACGAATAATCTCAAGAAGCGCTTCATCACGCACTTGTAAATTACCTTTTCGTAAGCCATGTTCTTTTAATTGTTTCGGCAATAAATGCTCACGAGCAATGTGTACTTTTTCAAGTTCTGTATAGCCAGCAATCGAAATGATTTCCATGCGGTCAAGTAATGGACCTGGAATACTTGAAAGTGTATTAGCAGTTGCTACAAACATAACTTTTGATAGATCATATGGTTCTTCAATGTAATGATCACTGAAGTTATGGTTTTGTTCTGGATCTAATACTTCAAGTAATGCCGCTGATGGATCTCCACGGAAATCGTTAGACATTTTATCAATCTCATCTAATAAGAAGACTGGATTAACTGTTTTCGCCTTTTTCATACCTTGAATAATGCGTCCTGGCATTGCTCCAACATATGTACGACGGTGACCACGAATTTCAGATTCATCACGCACACCACCAAGAGATACACGGACGAAGTTACGATTCAATGATGTTGCAATTGAACGCGCTAATGAAGTTTTGCCGACCCCAGGAGGGCCTACTAAACAAAGGATAGGTCCTTTTAATGAATTCGTTAACTTCTGTACAGCTAAATATTCAAGTACACGCTCTTTCACTTTTTCAAGACCGTAATGATCGTTATTTAAAATCTCTTCCGAATGAGCAAGATCAATTATATCTTCTGTTGCCTCTGTCCACGGAAGCGCTAATAACCAATCAATATAATTGCGAATAACACCACTCTCCGCAGAACTTGCTGGTAACTTTTCATAACGATCTAATTCTTTCAGGGCAGCCTTCATTGTTTCTTCCGGCATTCCTGACTGTTCAATTTTCTCACGAAGTTCTTCTACTTCTCCGCCCTTGCCTTCTTTGTCGCCAAGTTCAGTTTGAATCGCCTTCATTTGCTCACGTAAGAAATATTCTTTTTGCGTGCGCTCCATGGAACGTTTCACTTTTTGCCCAATTTTCTTTTCTAGGCTAAGTAACTCTTGTTCATCTTGAATAATTGAAATAAGTGTTTGTAATCGTTCTTTTACAGATACAATCTCTAAAATCTCTTGTTTCTGCTTCGTTTTAATCGGCAAGTGAGAAGCAATTAAATCAGCTAATCTCCCTGGTTCTTCCACATCAGCTACCGTTGCAAAAGTTTCATTTGAAACTTTTTTCGAAACTTTAATATATTGTTCGAAATGCTCCAGTAACGTACGCATAAAAGCTTTCTCTTCTAAATCATCTTCTACTTCTTCAGTTACCGTTTTAATAGACACTTGTACTACATTTTCTTCTTCGATAAACTCTATTACTTCTGCTCTATGTAAACCTTCCACAAGGACACGAAGCGTACCGTTCGGCAATTTTAACATTTGCTTCACTTTCGCCACTGTACCTACACTATATATGTCATCTTCTTTCGGATCATCGATATTCATTTCTTTTTGCATTGCTAAAAAGATGATATTTTCATCCATTGCCGCCTGCTCTAGTGCTTGTATCGATTTATCACGTCCTACATCAAGATGCAAAACCATCGTTGGATATACGAGAACGCCTCTTAATGGTAGGAGGGGCACGATTCTTTCGTTCGTATTCATACTAGACATAGCACCTCCATAATAAATTAAACTCCTGTTCAACTATTTTATATTACAATACACCTAGATGCAATTGCTGAGATTCCGCGCAATTGTAAATAGCTTGTTTTTCTACCTCACGAAAAGAAAAAGACTCCGATTAAGCATACAAACTTAAACGAAGTCTGGCAAATTTTATTATTGTTTATTTTTACATAGATTGTGCATCTGTTTCGTCTACGTTAGTATGTACATCTAGCTCTCTATGCATATTTCCTTGCATAAACGTTAACTCAAATACTTCTTTTAACTTACGGACAGGAATAATTTCAATTCCCTTGATCGTATACAAAAATGGTTGCATATTTTCAGCAGGAATAATGACTTTCTTAGCTCCCGCTTTTTTCGCAGCTTTTATTTTTGCGTATACACCACCAATAGGCTTTACTTCTCCGTGTATACTTATTTCACCTGTCATCGCTACTTCATTATTTACATACGTGCGATGCACCGCAGAATATACACCTGTTGCCATAGCGATTCCTGCAGAAGGGCCATCAATTGGGATACCCCCTGGAAAATTAATATGTATATCGTATCCTTCTGGCAACACATCTAAAGAACGAAGTACTGTTAATACATTATCAACAGAGCCTTTCGCCATACTTTTACGACGAATAGATTTCGTTTGACTACCAATACTTTCTTCTTCCACAATTCCGGTAACATTTACCGATCCTTTATCTTTCGCCGGAATTGCTGTTACTTCAATTTCTAATAACGCACCTGTATTTGGTCCGTATACAGCAAGACCATTTACAAGACCGATCCTTGGAATCGGATAAATGCGCTTTTCATATTTCGGTGTAAGCTGACTTGAGTGAACAACCCACTCTATATCTTCATCCTTAATGAAAGAACGTTCTTCATTTATCGCCATACCCGCAGAGATTTGCACGAGATTAATCGCTTCTCGTCCATTCCTTGCATACATCCCAATCATCTCAATACCATTTTCACCTATTTGCATTTCCACTTTTTCCGCGGCATTTTTCGCTACTTTTTGAATTTCTTCCGTATCTAATTCACGGAAAAATACTTCTAAGCAACGTGACCGAATAGCAGGAGGAATTTCCTCTGGCGAACGTGTCGTTGCTCCAACTAAGCGAAAATCTGCCGGTAAGCCTTTTTGGAAAATATCATGTATATATGTTGGGATCATTGTATTTTCTTCACTATAGTACGCACTTTCTAAAAATACTTTTCGATCTTCTAACACCTTTAACATTTTGTTCATTTGAATCGGATGGAGCTCGCCAATCTCATCAATAAACAAAATACCACCATGTGCATCTGTTACAGCACCTTTTTTCGGTTGCGGAATACCTGCTTGCCCCATCGCCCCAGCACCTTGATAAATCGGATCATGCACCGAACCAATTAAAGGGTCTGCGATACCACGTTCATCAAACCGAGCTGTTGTCGCATCAAGTTCAATAAATGTTGCATTCGTACGAAATGGAGATTTAGGATTTCGTTTCGCTTCTTCTAATACAAGACGTGCTGCCGCTGTTTTCCCAACACCTGGTGGGCCATATATGATTACATGTTGCGGATTCGGACCACAAAGAGCCGCTTTTAACGACTTAATTCCGTCCTCTTGCCCTACAATATCTAAAAAGGTTGTAGGACGCACCTTTTCTGCTAGCGGCTCTGTTAAAGAAATCTCACGCATTTTACGAAGCTGTTCTAATTCTTTTTTCGATTCTCGATCAATTGAAACTTTTTGTGTTCGTTGATTTCGAAGTAAATGCCAGAAATACAATCCGACAATTACACCAAAAACAAGTTGAACAACTAAAAATATATTTGTCCAGCTCATTATTTATTTCCTCCCGCAATATTTTATCTCTTAGTATTTCCGCGGAGGAACGTAGCTAAACATAAAGAAAAACAGCAATTATAAAAATTGCTGTTTCCCTTTCGCATTATGCAGATGTTTTTGTATCAAGTACAGTACCGTCTTGTAACACCAATTTTGGCGGCTCATTATCAGCTACTGTTTCTTTTGTAAGAATACACTTCTCGATATCTTTACGAGATGGAAGTTCGAACATTACATCAAGCATTAAGCCTTCAATAATAGAACGAAGTCCACGAGCACCCGTTTTACGTTCAATTGCTTTTTTCGCAATTTCGATTAGTGCACCTTCTTCAAACTCTAACTCAACATCGTCAAGCTCCAATAGTTTTTGGAATTGCTTAACAAGTGCATTTTTCGGTTTCGTTAAAATATCAACAAGAGCATCTTCATCAAGTGGCTCTAGGTTCGCAATAACTGGAAGACGACCGATAAACTCTGGAATTAAACCAAATCTTAAAAGATCCTCTGGTAATACGTGAGATAAAACATGCTTCTCATTTACATCAGCATTTTTCTTCTCAGAACCAAATCCAATTACTTTTTCACCAAGGCGACGTTTAATAATCGGCTCAATGCCATCAAACGCTCCACCACAAATGAATAAGATGTTCGTTGTATCAATTTGAATAAACTCTTGGTGCGGATGCTTACGACCACCTTGAGGTGGAACGCTTGCTACAGTACCTTCTAAAATTTTCAGAAGTGCTTGCTGCACACCTTCACCAGATACATCACGTGTAATTGATGGATTTTCGGACTTACGTGCCACTTTATCAATCTCATCAATATAAATGATTCCTTTTTCCGCTTTCTCTACATCATAATCAGCTGCTTGAATTAATTTTAGTAAGATATTTTCTACATCTTCTCCAACATATCCAGCTTCTGTTAAAGATGTTGCGTCCGCGATTGCAAATGGAACATTTAGAATACGCGCTAACGTTTGTGCAAGTAATGTTTTACCACTACCTGTTGGCCCGATAAGTGCGATATTACTCTTCGCTAATTCTACATCATCAATTTTGCTGTTAGAATTAATGCGTTTGTAATGGTTATATACCGCTACCGCTAGTGCTTTTTTCGCGCTATCTTGCCCGATGACATACTCATCTAAGATTTCACGAATTTCTACCGGTTTCGGTACATCTTTGAATTCTACTTCTTCGTCCTTCGCAAGCTCCTCTTGTACAATTTCAGTACAAAGTTCGATACACTCGTCACAAATGTAAACACCTGGACCTGCCACTAACTTTCGAACTTGCGTTTGTGTTTTACCACAGAAAGAACATTTTAATTGCCCTTTTTCATCATTAAATTTAAACATATTTTCACACCCCTTACAAAGTGCTAACCTCTTGCCTTCGTATGTACACGATAAATGTATCGTATGTAAATACATATTATGTCACTACGTGGCGAGAAATACAAATAATATGACTAGTTATGTACAAATAAAAAATTTTTAAAACTTTTGAAATATGTATATTCGACTTGTAAAGGAACTTTTCCTTCTCCATCGAAAAGTTTTATAAATATATTTCTATATTTATAAAACAAGGCACGATTTTAATCGTGCCTTGTTATTTTATTATGCAGCGTTTTCTACTAAGAAGTCTACAGCTTTACGCACTTTAAGATCTTCAGCTAAAGCGTCTACGCTTCCAAGAGCTTGCTTGATAGCGTCTACTGGCATACCGTACATTTCAGCCATTTTTTCAACTTCTGCAGTTACTTCTTCTTCAGTAACTTCGATGTTTTCAGCTTCAATGATAGCTTCAAGAACAAGATTGATTCTTACACGTTTTTGTGCATCTTCTTTCATTTGCTCTTTTAATTTGTCAGCATCAGTACCTGTGAATTGGTAGTAAAGCTCAAGGTTCATACCTTGTTGGCTTAAACGTTGCTCGAATTCACGAACCATACGATCTAACTCAGTGTTGATCATAGCTTCTGGAATTTCGATTTCAGCGTTAGCAGCAGCTAATTCTACTACTTCGTCACGTACTTTGTGCTCAGCTTCGTGCTTTTTGCCTTCTTCTAAGTTTGTGCGAAGTTTTGCTTTTAATTCATCAAGAGTTGCAACCGCTTCGTCTGCTTCTTTAGCGAACTCGTCGTTTAACTCAGGAAGTTCTTTTGTTTTGATTTCGTGAATTGTTACTTTGAATGTTGCTGGTTTGCCAGCTAATTCAGCAGCATGGTACTCTTCTGGGAATGATACTTCAACGTCTTTAGACTCACCAGATTTAAGACCGATTACTTGCTCTTCGAAACCTGGGATGAATGTACCAGAACCGATTGCTAGAGAGTAGTTTTCGCCTTTTCCACCTTCAAATGCTTCGCCATCAACGAAACCTTCGAAGTCGATTACAGCTGTATCACCGTTTTCAACAGTTCCTTCTTCTTTAACAACTAGTTCAGCTTGACGCTCTTGTAAAGATTTTAATTCGTTCTCTACATCTTCGTCAGTTACAGTTGTTTCAACTTTTTCTACTGCTAAACCTTTGTACTCACCTAATTTAACTTCAGGTTTTACTGTAACTTTTGCAGTGAAGATAAGGTTAGCATTTTTTTCGAACTTCTCGATGTCGATTTCAGGATGATCAACTGGGAAGATACCAGCTTCTTCAATCGCTTCACCGTATGCTTTTGGTAAAATGATATCTAAAGCATCTTGGTATAAAGATTCAATACCAAAGCGTTGTTCGAATAATGGACGAGGCATTTTTCCTTTACGGAAACCTGGTACGTTAATTGTTTTTACTACTTTTTTGAACGCAGCGTCGATAGAGTTGTTTACTTCTTTAGCATCAACTTCGATTGTTAAAACGCCAACGTTACCTTCTAATTTTTCCCATTTTGTAGACATTTATTCTTTCCCTCCAACTATAATAATGTATGCACATACCTCTATAGATTAAGATCTTCATTATCTCTTTTTTGAAATAACAAATACACAAATAATCCTCTAGCAAAAGCTTTCAGATATAATGTTCCAATCTACTAATTGCCCAGAAGACAACTACGGTATATTTTGTTCGAGAATAATATGAAACATATTAAGTAAGAGAATTACACTTCTCTTCTCTTACAAACAGGCAGTTTTCTGCCTTTTGCAACCCTTACATTATAACATAGAATATGCTCGTTTCAAGAACTGAACGATTCTTTTTCATAATTATACGGGCAAATATCCTTCTCTTTCAACACGTAATAACCATTGATAGGCAATATGAAACTCTTCCAATTCGATATTGTATGCTGCCATAAGCTCTTCTTCATCAATAGCCAATCCGAAACGCTTTCTTCCAATTCTCTCTAAAACAGCTGACCAAATCTCTTCTTTATCCATTAATAGAGCGAATGGGAAAACGCTAATTTGCAATTCTTTCCAATATGTAACCATCGCTTCAAATATATCGGGATATTTTTGCTCTAATCGACTTGATAATTTATGTATAATGTTATTGGATTGCTCCTCATTATGACCTGTAAATGCTGGAATTACCTTAATCGTATTCCCAAACTTTTCTACCTCTATTTCCTCTTCTACCTGACTTTCTATCATTTTATACAAAATAGAAGTTTTCAAATAGGGGTGTTGCTCTTCGTCTATTAAAAATTTCTTTAAAACAGGTAATGCAAGATCTAAGTCTTTTAATGAAAGTCGCTGAATCGCTCTTAGCTTCTGTCCAAAGTTTTCTCCAAAAATTTCTTTAGTAAACTCATCCAACTCAAAATTTGAATCCACTAGCGATGCGTCTCCCTCATTTAGCATACCTTCTGCAAATAAAGCAAGCTGCGCTAATTTTTCCTTTTGATCAGGCATTATATCTTTCGTTTGTAAAACCTTTTCAACAGTTTCAATAACACCTTCATAATCATTTGTTTGAACTAAAATAGTCACGTACGTTTCAAGAATATCACCAAATAAGACAACTCCTGTTTTAAGCAACTGTTCACATTTGTCTTTCGCTTCTTCCATACGTTTTAATTCGAGTAAACAAATAACTGAAGCTAATTCCGTTTGTTCCGTTTCCGCATTATACTGACGTAATATTTCAAAGCAGCGCAATGCATCTTCGAACTTCCGCTCTTTCAGCGCTAAAAAACCTTCATCAATATAGCGCTCTGATAGTTGTGGAAACAATACGACCGTATTTTCTTTTTTATCCATACGTCCGCCTCTTTTTCTTGATTTTAATTATGTTCAAAGTAAATATATCAAATGCGTAATGAGAACACAACATCCCAAAACTATTTGTTTGAAATATGAAAATATTTAATTTTTACATTCCAATACAAATAAATCTCTACTAAAAATTAAAATTGTACAAGTAAAAATCCCCAGCAACAAACGCAGAGGATTCATCATTAATGGAAAGCTTTTATAATTGTGGGGTATATTACAAGGGTAATAATTTGGAGAACAATAATTGCCATAACAATCATGCTAAAATAGAAGATTGGTTTACTTCGCTTCATTAAAAACATAATAATAAGCATCGTACAAGCAAACAAACTTAAGAAGAACAAACTTGTTGTCGAACTAAGTATACCACTTGGGACAAAGAACAATAACACTACACTACAAGTACCTATAATTCCAAATAACCATTCCATTCATTCACTCATTCCCTTTCCCTCTCATGGCTGTTTTCTCTAAGCAATCAAATGTTTCACAACATCAACTACATACGTTAATTTCTCATACGCTACAAATCCAAAAGCAACCGTCAAGCCCGTTACAACTAATCCTTTCATCATTTCTGCCTCCTCGTTTTATCGTTGTTATCTTCATTATAAAAGATTAGCAATTTCTTACCATCGAACTACCTTACAGTTACCTTACAGAATTGTAAGATTTCAAAAAGAGATTGAAAAACACCTCATATCGCTTGAGGTGCTTTCACGGAATTTATTTATAATCACTTGCAAAATTAACTTTTTTCTCTTGGTTATTTTTCGGAGAATCCACTCTTAAACTAATAGATTTACTAAATAATTTAGGATCAAAATAATTATTCATTACTTTTCTTAACTTACCTTCAGATATTTTCGTATTACAAGAAAACAAAGGATGAAGATCATGTTAATATATTTTTGTACAATTAAGACTTTAATTTACAAGGGGGATTATATATGTTTAAAAAAATGGCCGCAGATGTATTAGGACTAAGCGATGTAGGTTCTGTTATTACACCTAAAGACTATGATAAGGTCGATGCCGATGATTATGTAATGCATGAAGATGGGGAGAAAATTTACTTTCTAATTAAATCGAAATCAGATGAATATTGCTTCACAAACAAAGGGTTAATTCACTTAGACGGTACAAGCGCAACAAGTAAAAAACGTACACTACGCCGCTTTAGCTATAGTAAATATCAAATTAAAAACGTAGCGCTTGAAACTGCGGGAACGATTGATTTAGATGTAGAAATTAAGTTCCAAATGGGCGATGAACACTATTCAATTGATGTCCATAAAAAACATATTGAAGAATTAAAAGATTTATATAAGGCTTTACTTAAAATTGAAGAAATTTCATACGACAACGATATTACATTACAATATGCACATAAAAGTTTAGATATGGCATCTAACGCTTTCAGCCGTATTTCAAACGCACAAGTAAATTTAGCAGAACAGTTTAAAGAAATAAACGAAATCGCTTTTAACTGGCTCGTTGATACGAAGAAACAATATAATGTGAAAGATTATGGTTTTGTCTTTGACAAGTTTATTAACAACTAATTTAAAACAAACAAAAAACCTTGTTATCAAAAGATAACAAGGTTTTCTTAGCGTCCCAGGAGAGATTCGAACTCCCGCTCCGCCCATTTCCGTACTATTTTATATATTTTGATCGCAGTCTTAATATATCTTCTCCTTCGCGAATGCCTGCCGATCCTTTCCTCACATTTTTTACGACAGTCCAATTCGGGTTAGTTTCATCACCGATGTTCTGTACTGTAAAATTGCCATCACCATATTTCCGGTGACCTTCCGCCAATTTCTCCGTTAAATCATTCTCATTTGATCTCGCCATCTTTGCGCCATCTCCCTTTTTTATACGACCTTCTTAAACCATCTAACCAATCACAGGTCCAGTCAATTGGAGATTCTCGTTTTCCGCTTCTATTAATTGTAACACACTACCGGGAATAAGTTCCGATAACTGCTGCTGAATTGTACTAGAATGGTAAAGAGTTTTATAATATTGTAAGTAAACAATTAAGAGAATCTGGATATGGATTTGAGTTCCATCATAAACCTATTGATTCTTTAAATTAAATACGAGGAATAGGGCGCATAAATGGCGCTCTTTTTATTTAAGAAAAAGAAGTACATATGCAACTACTTAATATCAAAGGAAAGGTCGCAAATATCAAGAATGAACTACACCTATAACCCAAACATCAAATTTTAGACAAACAAAAAACCTTGTTATCAAAAGATAACAAGGTTTTTTTAGCGTCCCAGGAGAGATTCGAACTCCCGACCGTACGCTTAGAAGGCGTATGCTCTATCCGGCTGAGCTACTGGGACATGGAGCGGGTGAAGAGAATCGAACTCTCGACCAGAGCTTGGAAGGCTCTTGTTTTACCACTAAACTACACCCGCATATGTTATTTTCTTTTCTTCGTTAGCGCCGTTGCCCTATCGACAATATTTATTATATGTATAACCACACATAAAGTCAACACCTTTTTTAAAAGAGGATAAATTTTCTTATCCTCTTTTAAAAACTGCTTGTTCAACTAGTTGTCCGTCTAACGTTTCAAAACGAACTTCCATTTGATTTCCATCCATTTCTAATAAAGCAAATGTCTTTTCTACACGCTGACGTGGTAATAAAATACTGCCTGGATTAATAAATAAAACGCCCTCGATTAATTCCGCACCTAATACGTGAGAATGTCCAAAGCATGCAACTTGCGCTCCCACTTCTTCAGCATGGTACGCTAGCGTTTGTAATGTCATTTTCACATTATGGCGATGTCCATGCACAACTAAGAAGCGAATTCCATCTACATCAGTTACAATTTCATCTTGAAAGTTAGCATAATCACAGTTTCCTTTTACAACACGGAAACCTTGCAGTTCTTCATGAGCAGGCGTTAGCTCTGAATCACCGCAATGAATCATGATATCTACTTTCCCTTCATATTTCTCTTTCAACTGCTGTAATTCCTTCACAGAGCTATGACTATCACTTACGATTAAAGCTTTCATCATTCTCTCTCCCTTATTCTCCTAAAAACCATTCCGGGATTTTTTCTTCTAATTTACGAAGAGCACGGCCACGATGGCTAATAGCATTTTTCTCATCTGAACTTAGTTCCGCCATCGCTTTTTTATATTCTTCCACATAAAAAATCGGATCATATCCAAAGCCGTTTTCCCCGCGGCGTTGTTCTAAAATAAATCCTTCACATGTCCCGTTTACAATGACAGGCTTTTTATCACCTCCAGGGAAAGCAACTGCTAATGCACAATAGAAACGAGCTTTACGCTTTTCAAACGCTACTTCATTTAATTCTTGTAACACTTTATCAATATTCGCTTGATCATCTTTCGGCTCTCCAGCAAAACGAGCTGAATACACGCCTGGTTTCCCGTTTAACGCATCTACAATAAGACCTGAATCATCCGCAATTACAATTGCATTCAACTGTCTACTCAAACTATCCGCTTTTAAGATCGCATTTTCTTCAAATGTTTCACCAGTTTCTTCGACTTCTTCAATATGAGGAAAATCGTGTAATGATTTCACTTCTAAATCAAATCGCTCAAATAACTCAGCAAATTCACGTACTTTCCCCATATTTTTTGTCGCTACAACAACTTGTTTCATTTTTTCCACCTCTACTCTATATGAGATACGATGTCACCTAACGCTTCTTTTTGCATATCAATCAGTTGGAAAATGCCTTGTTCTGCTGCATCAAGTAATTCATTTAACTGCGCTCTACTAAACGTCGCTTCTTCTCCAGTTCCTTGCACTTCAACAAACTGGCCTTTTCCAGTCATAATCACGTTCATATCAACGTCTGCTTTAGAATCTTCTGCATAGTTTAAATCTAAAACAACACCTTGTTCTTCAACAATCCCTACTGACGTTGCTGCTAAATAATCTTTTACTGGAATTTTAGATACTTTTTCTGCTTGTAATAACTTCTCAAACGCTAATACCATCGCTACATATGCACCTGTAATAGAAGCTGTTCTCGTTCCACCATCCGCTTGAATAACATCACAATCAATCCAAACCGTTCTCTCACCAAGCGCTTCTAAGTCAACTACCGCACGTAATGCTCGTCCAATTAAGCGCTGGATTTCCATTGTACGTCCTGTTACTTTCCCTTTACTTGACTCCCTAATTGTACGTTGTTCTGTCGCACGTGGAATCATCGCGTATTCAGCTGTTACCCATCCTTTTCCTTCTCCACGCATAAATGGCGGTACACGCTCTTCAATTGTTGCTGAGCAAATCACCTTTGTATCCCCAACTTCAATTAATACAGATCCCTCTGGATGTTTTAAATAATTCGTATGAATATGTATATGGCGTAATTCTGTTTTCTCTCTACCATCTACTCGCATAAAAATAACCTCCTCTTAATTACTACTCGTTAGTATAGCCAAATTTAAATGTATGATATGTATACAATAAAAGAAGAGGAACCCAAAAAGCAATTCCTCTTTCTTACTTAAGTATATCAAATTATTGACGATTAAAAACTACCTGTATTCACGTTTTCTGGACGATCTACAGGTTTTATTAACTTTCCGCCCTTTTCATCTATAAGATTTGCTTTTCCATTTACTTCAATAGAAATATTTTTCACACCTTTCTTTTCTGTTAAAGATAAAACTAACGACTTCAATACGTAATTTGAAATCATATTTTTATCTGGGTTTACAAATATATTTTCATTAAAGTTTAATGTAAGGTTTCCGTCTTGTAATTTCGGATTCGTAATAAGCTTAACGCCTGGATTAAAATCATTCAGGAGCGATTGATGGATCGGACCTTTTACAAGTTCATCTATAATTGCTGCATAGTCATTTTCTTTACCTTCTGCAACGCGGCGTGTGACTGGTACGTAGTATTGCTGTTTATTATTATTTTGCGCCATAAAATACAGTGTGACTGGTTTTGTATTTGTTACATCTGCTACTTGTTCATCATCGAAGTTAATACCATTTGCACGGCTCACTCCTTCACCAAGCGGTGTACCACCAACCGGCATCTTTGCCAATTTCTCACCATTTATTTGGAACTGCACTTGTTTTATCTCTGTAAATTGCGTCAACGTCCAAGCTATAGATTCAACGATTTGACGCTCTTCTTCTTTCGCATAGTTTTTCATTTCTTTAGAGAAATCAATAACTGCCGTTCCGTCCTTTTTCAAATCTAAGGTCATCGTTGTATTCGCCGGAATGACTGCACGAAACCCATTCGGTAATAAATTCGTTACCGGTCCATCTTTCACAAGGTATTCTAACGTTTGCTTCACAGTCTCATTTGCTTTCGGAGTAGGTATAGCTAACGTTTGTGGTACAACATAACCATTTTTATCAACAAGGTATAGTTCTCTATTTACCATTTGCCCTTGCTTATCTTTTTTAGCTACTTCTTTCTTCCCACCCTCTGTATACGTAACTTGTTTTGGCGGATCAATTTGTTCAGTTGCTTTCTCTTGATTTATAAAGCCACACCCTGTTAGTAAAACAGCGCTCACAGTAGCACCAACAACCCATTTAAAAGTGGATTTAGGCATGCCATTCCCCCCCTAAAATCTAAGTTTGTACTATTATGTATACGAGCTGTTTCACGTTTTAGAACAAGCTGTGCCTCTTATAAATTGAAACTTTAATCAGCAGGGGTCTTACTACCCAGCAAATAGCAAGATAAAACAAAAACTCCTGATTTCTCAGGAGCTCACTTATATAAATTCTACTATTATTCTTTTTCTAAATGAATATGCTTCACATTTTCAATCGGTTGACCGAACCATTTGGATGCAATTTCTTTAAACAAGCCTATTTTTCCTGTTGTTAAGAAGAGATGATCGCTTTGTTCTTCTCCTTCATTCAACATTTTACTATGATATAAGATTGTACTTACTTCACGTGCTGTTTCATCACCAGAACTAATTAGTTGTACTTTATCTCCCATTACTTTTTTAATAACAGGTCCTAAAATCGGATAATGTGTACACCCTAATATAAGTGTATCAATATCGGTACTTTTCAGTGGTTGCAGCGTTTCTCTTACAACTTCATACGCCATTTCACTTTCGAAATTCCCACTCTCTACAAGTTCAACGAAAGGTGGACAAGCTAAACTTTCTACCATAACACGGTTATTAATAGACTTTAACGCCTCTTCGTATGCACCACTTTTCACCGTTCCAATCGTTCCAATAATCCCAACGTGATACGTGTTTGTCACTTTTAAAGCTGTACGTGATCCTGGGTGAATAACTCCTACTACTGGAATTGGTAATTGTTTTTGCATCTCTTCTAATACAACTGCAGTTGCTGTATTACACGCAATAACTAACATTTTAATATTTAAATCTAGTAAATGCTCCGTCATTTCCCACGTAAATTGACGTACTTCTTCTCGAGAACGTGGACCATAAGGACAACGTGCTGTATCTCCTAAATATATGATACGCTCTTTCGGCAACTGACGAATTAATTCCTTTGCTACTGTTAAACCGCCAACTCCTGAATCGATAACACCGATTGCTCTATTCAACTTCATCACCCGTTTTCTCATTCATCATCTTTTATGCTTATCATTATATTTTACACACTTTAAGTTCGCTCACTTCAAATGCTTCTGTATGAAAATTTTCATTTTCCCATGTATAGACTAGGACCTTTTTTATTTTGCTCCTTTTTTTCGTAATTTGCAAGATAGAAAAATAACCGACCTTCTATAAGAAAGTCGGTTTCTTCTATATAAAGTGCATATTCATTGCTCCATCTTTTTTTGAAAAGAAGACATTCCCATTAATAAGAAGAAATGAGCAGAAATTAAAATGACGATAATTTATTTACAGCCCTTTTTATAGCCTTACCTATTTCCACGCTAGACTGTGGATTTTGTCCTGTAATTAAATGACCATCTACTACTACATGCGGCGTAAAATTGGGGGCTACATAAAACAAAGCTCCTTCTTCTTTCAACTTACTTTCTAGCAAAAACGGAACGCGCTTTTCTAAATGTACAGCTCTTTCTTCATCGTTTGTATAACCTGTTATACGCTTACCCGCAACAAAAAACTAGCCATCCTGATTTTTCACACCGACTAAGGAGCTTACTCCGTGACAAACAGCCGCTACAATCCGGTTATTGTTATACATATTCTCAATCAAATTTACTACATATGGATTACCTGGAAAATCTACAATCGCCCCGTGCCCACCACCAAATAAAACCGCATCATAATCCGAAAAATGAACATTTGAAATCGGCCTCGTATTTTGCAATAAAGAAGCTACATGCTTGAATTCGCGAGGTATACCATTCGGAATAGACACTCTATCTATAGGTACTCTCCCACCTTTTATTGACACAATATCAACATCAAACTTAGCCTTTTTAAATACATGATAAGGAGCTGCGAGCTCTTCCAGCCACAAACCAGTCGGGTGTCCATTCATATCATGAGCACTTGTTGAAACTAACAGTATCCTTTTCAACATATCCCCTCCTTATTACCTATTTATGTATGGAGTGTTCTTATCATTCATATAGCAAGTGAAGCAAACAAAAAATAGCCGACTTTTATATAAAAGTCGGCTGCTTTCTTATAATTCGAGCTCTCCCATACGAAGAAGCTCCACAACTGCTTGTGAACGTCCTTTAACCCCTAGCTTTTGCATTGCGTTTGAGATGTGGTTGCGAACTGTCTTTTCACTTATAAAAAGTTCACCTGCAATTTCCTTCGTTGTTTTATCTTGAACCAGCAATTCAAATACTTCTCTCTCTCTCTTTGTGAGTAAAGGTTTAGATTGATACGCTTTTTCCTTCAACTGGTATAACCCTCCTTGCTTAAGCCAGAGCTGTGTATGTGTAAGTTGGGTGTTTATTTAGTCAAGATATTGTATGAACGAAATGTGCAGGTGGTGAATGAAAATGGGCTTTATTTCCTATGTTATTTTAGACTTTTATACAGTGCGTACACTCTTTTTATCCACTTACTTTCCAACGCGCCATATTTGTTCTAGCAATATACTTACAACCGTACCTACAAATAAACCATTACCGAATATATATTGCATAACAGACGGCAAGGATTGGAGTGCTCCAGACGGTAAAAACATAACGCCGCTGCCAAATAATACTGCAACGCCTAAAATCGTTACATTCCTTTCACTCATCGGCACTTGTTTTATATTATTAAATCCAATTCCAATTAACTGTACGAACGAAGCCATTAAAACAGCCGATGCGACAGCTGATGGTAAAGATGCTAAGTAACGAATAATACTTGGAAAAAGAGACATTACGACTAGTAACGCACATGCCATTAAGAACGATCGTATATACTTTTGTTTTGTTAAACGTATAAATCCTGCCGTTGCTGGTAACGGAACGACACCTACAGTTGAAAATACAGAAGAGATGAGATGTGAAATCCCCCCAACCCATGTTCCATCTTTCAACTGTTTTTGTTCAATAGTCGCTTTATGAATAGTTGCTTGATTAATTGCTATAATAGCTGCCACCGTATTCGAAACTAAAATACATACCATAACGAAACTTGATACAGCCATACCTGTATTCCATTTTGGAAGTCCCCAAGCAAATATATGTGGAAGTTGCACAAAATGAGTTACTTGAGATGGGATTGTCACTTTTCCTGCAATGAGAAAAATAATCCACCCACTAATTAATCCTATTAAAACTGCATAACTTTTGACAAAGCCTTTTCCAAAATTAGATAGTATAATAACGAACAGAAATATACTAAACGCAATCATTGCTGTAAATCCGTCGATTTGAGAAATAGTAGCTGTAATTCCTAACATTCCTTTTAAAAATACACCACTTAATTGTAAACATAATAAAAGTAAAAACGTCCCTGTCACAAGCGGCGTAAATAAAAATAAAATACGTCCTATAAAACCAGTTACTCCTAATCCTATTAAAATAACACCGGAGATTATCATTCCTAATTCTAAAATTTGCAGTGTACTATGTAATTGATCTTGTCCGGCCGTTGCATAAGCAAGTACGGTAAATACACCAACCCAAGATCCAGCCGGCCCATCCGCAATTGGCAGTCTATGCCCAAGCCATCCTTGTAAAAAAGAAGATATACCAACTACAAAAAACGTACGCTGCATTAAATAAAATATTTCTTCCGTCGTAAGATGAAATAATCCGCCAACGACAATTGGTAGTGCGATTGAATTTGCTAATAAAAATATAAACCATTGCAAAGTTCCCATAATATGATTTTGGTTATGTTGATTGTCCAATTTTTTCATCCCTTCTAGCTTTCCTATAAAAATATATTGTAAGAATAAAAAAGAAGAGTTCTATACTCACCATTAGAACCCTCCTCAAAATATTTAAACGATTCTTCTACACAAGATTATTTAATTCCACCTCATTTAAACTTCCAACAACAATATTTCCTTTATACACGACTAAACGTTTTTCTGTTTGACGCGCTACTGCTTCAGCAGCGCATGTCGCATTCGTCAAAACAAAGTTCGCTTCATCCCCTATATTCGGCCATACTCGCTTCCCTTCATTATTTAACGTTTCTTTTCCTCCTGTAATAAAGCGGAGTGCTTTTCCTAAAGACCTTTCGTCACTCCACCCAAAACGCTCTGCTAATCGATTCACCTTTTGAAGCATATCACCTGTTCCAAACGGTGACCAATGATCTGTAATGCTATCATTGCCTAATGAAACCTTAACACCTTTTTTATCTAATAACGGAATTGGGATTACTTGTTTACCAATTGGCACTGTTGAAGTAATATCAATATTTACATTTGCGAGTCTTTCTGCCACTTCTTCAGCCTCTTTATCAGTAACACCACCAAGTCCAAGTGCATGACTAATCGTTACACGGCCTTGCCATCCTGCTTCTTCTGTTAAACTTGCCAATCTCTTCATCGTAAACGTTCCAAGATTATTCGCATCGTGCAAATGAATATCAACATCCGCATTAAATTCTACTGCGATATCCATAATTGTATGTAATGACTTTTCAATGTCATTATCTACTGTAGCTGGATCTACTCCTCCGACTAGATGAGCACCCATACGCATCGCATCTTTCACGAGTTGCACAGAATCACTGCGCAATAATCCATGTTGCGGAAACGCAACAATTCTACTAGACACTCGATTTTTATATGTTTCTAATGCCGCTAACGTCGCCTCCAGATTACCAAGCCCAATAATCGGATCAACATTACAATGCGTTCTAATATTCGTTGCACCATTTTGCAGTAGTAACTCTAGCATATTTTCCGCTCTATTTTGGGCAGTCGCTAATTGCTTTGGTAAAATTTTTTCTTCTTCATTAAAACGTGTAAAAATACTTTCTGCTGGCATACAAGCTTTCCATGGGCCACTATAATATGTTTTATCAATGTGAATGTGCATCTCTTTGAAAGCTGGCAACATTAATAAGTTCTTAGCATCAAAAGTTACTATATCTTCCTCTTGAACAATCCCTTTTATAATTTTTTTAATTCGACTATCTTCAATAAGTAAACTGCATAATTCTGTTTCTGTTTGTGAAATTCTCTCTTCTTCATATGTATATCCTGATTCAAGCATTACGTTAGTCAACCAATATACTGTCATCTCTATTTCCCCACCCTTTATTAAAAATCACCTCATAACTACAAGTTTAATATCCACTGAAAATTAAGACAATTAATACGATCACTTCTCACAAAAAAATGTAATACAACCCCATAGTCTTCTCATAAATTTCCATATAGAATAAAAGTATGCAGTTTGATATAAAAAGGAGTTGATTGGAATATGTCAAAAAAGTTATGTAAATCCGAAACTGATAAAATGCTATTTGGTATATGTGGTGGTTTAGGAGAATATTTTGATATTAGCTCTACTCTTATTCGTATCATTTGGGTTATTGCTGTTTTATGTTTTGGGACAGGATTTTTAGTTTATTTCATTTGTTTATTACTTATGCCACGTTCGTACTAACGGCATTATTTCACATACTTAAGAAGAGCAAATCACCTATAGAATCCTATAGGTGATTTTTTCATGAAGAATATTTCATCGTTAAATGTAATACCGCTACTTCTTCTTCTTCATTTTTATAAATATGCTTCTTATTCGCTTCAAATTGAATGGAATCAAACTCATTTAATTCGTATACATCATTCTCCACTTGAATAGACACTTTCCCTTTCATTACCGTTACAAGCTCAATCGCACCTTCATGATGAGCTTCTGGCTCATATATACTATTTGATCGTAAACAAGCACGGTGCATTTCCATCCCTGTTTCTTTCGTATAACGGAACATCGTTTCTAAATGCCACGCTTGTCCTTCATCTACTGCAAATCCTTCTCCACAGCGCGCAACAGCTACAGCTTCTCCAACAACCATTAATCTGGATAAAGGAATTGATAACCCTTTCGTTATTTTCCAAATGACAGCTAGTGTCGGATTTGTTTCCCCTCTTTCGATCTTTCCTAATGTTAATTTACTAACTCCTGTTTTATGAGCTAATTCTTCTAAACTTAATTTCTGTTCATTTCGAATTTGTCTCAATAACTGTCCAACTTGTTGAATGACTTCTTTCGTTTGCATATCTTCATTTTCTTTCATATATAAAACCACCTTAAAGTATAAAATAGTTTACTTTTAATGATTAAAAGTATATCATACTATACATAATTATTTATTTTCGAAAGGAGTGTTATACTTCATGCGCGCAATTTTATTAGGTCTTTTATCATCGGCCTTTTTTTCTGCAACCTTTATTATTAATAGAGCAATGAATGTATCTGGAACGAGCTGGGCTTGGACAGCTTCCTTCCGTTTTTTATTTGCTCTTCCTATTTTATTCCTTATCGTTTTATTTCGCAAAAACTTTAGGGGATTATGGGAAGAGTTAAAAAAACATCCATTGGCATGGATCGGATGGGGTTCTGTTGCCGGTATTGGTTTTTATTCTTTATTAAGTTTCGCAGCTGTCTTTTCTCCAGCTTGGCTCGTTGCTGGAACTTGGCAAGTTACGATTTTAGCTGGTTTACTACTATCACCACTATTTTTCGTGAAAATAGAAACAAAATCAGGTACGAAACTTGTACGTGGAAAAATTCCACTTCGTAGCTTATATGTTGCATTATTTATTTTACTTGGTGTAATTTGTATGCAAGCAACTGCCGCAGGCCATATTACAATGACTCAGTTCATTTCAGGTTTTTTACCTGTCGTATTAGCCGCTTTCTTATATCCGTTCGGTAACCGAAAAATGATGGAGCTTGTTGGTGGACGCCTTGATACGTTCCAACGTGTATTAGGAATGGCAATTGGAAGTCTTCCTATAACAATCTTGCTTGGTATATACGGATTTTCTACTACTGGCATTCCAACATCCCACCAAATACTTCAAGGATTTTTGTTAGCATTATGTTCCGGCGTTATTGCAACGATGACATTTTTCTTTGCTACTGACTTAGCAAAAGATAACCTCGCTCTACTTGGAGCTGTTGAAGCAACACAAGCTGGAACGATGGTCTTTACCGTACTTGGAGAAATCATTTTCTTAAATGGTTCACTCCCTGGAGGACTTTCTCTCATCGGAATGATTATTATCATGTTAGGAATGGTTGCAAATAGTATTTTAAACCGTTCTGTTCCAGTCGTTAAACAGAAAAAATCAGCATAAAAAAAGGGTATGGTTCTATAGAGATGAACCATACTCTTTTTTATTGTCCCCCTATTTCGCCTTATCAGAATAGTATTTCATTGGCTGCTTATACTAAAACTTATGTTATAATACGTTTCATGCGCATTAATAGGAGGTAAATTATGTTAAAAAAAGCAATCGCTGAATTTATTGGTACATTTGTACTTGTATTATTCGGAACTGGAGTAGCTGTCACTGGCGGCGGAATTGAAGGAATTGGAACATTAGGAATCGCTATGGCTTTCGGTCTATCTATTGTAGCTATGGCATATAGCATCGGAACAATTTCTGGATGTCACATTAACCCAGCAGTATCAGTAGCTATGTTCATCAACAAACGAATGAACGCTATGGAACTTTGTTATTATGTATTAGCTCAAATTTTAGGTGGTTTATTAGGAACTGCAACGTTAGTAACAATTTTAAAATCTGCTAAAACACCTTTAGATAATTTAGGACAAAATGGTTTCGGAACTCTTGGTTTATCTGGAGCATTTTTAGTTGAGTTCATTTTAACTTTCGTATTTATTTTAGTTATCGTTGCTGTAACAGGTAAAAAAGGAAGTTCTTCTTTAGCTGGACTAGTAATTGGTTTCACATTAGTTTTAATTCACTTATTAGGAATTCCGTTAACTGGAACATCTGTTAACCCAGCTCGTAGTATCGCACCAGCTTTATTTGTTGGTGGAGAAGCACTTTCTCAACTATGGGTATTCATCGTAGCACCAATTCTTGGTGGTATCTTCGCAGCTATCGTAGGTAAATTCATTTTAAATACTGAAAAATAGAATTTTCAATATTTCTGAATAAAAAAAGGCGAGCCCTCATTATGAGGAAGCTCGCTTTTTTTATTCTTTCATTTTAGACTTTAAATTTGTAACTAATTGATCTACCGTTACATTTGCAAGTACGTTTTCCATCGCTTCTTGCGCTTGCATTAAAATAATTTCTAATACTGATTGAATATTAGCTCCTACTGGACATTCAATGTTGGGATTTTCATGGAAGGAAAATAGCTGTCCTTCTTCTACAACTTCCACTGCTTTATATACATCAAGTAATGTAATTTCTTCTAAATCTCGAGCAAGTGTCGTACCACCTTTACCAGCTTGTACATCAACAAGTCCTGCTCTCTTCAACATTCCTGTAATGCGACGAATCACAACTGGATTTGTATTCACACTACCGGCAATCCATTCAGAGGTACAGCGAGAGTTTCGATCTATCGCAAGTAATGTCAGCATATGAACACCTACTGTAAAACGACTACTAATCCCCATCTGCACACCCTCCTTTTTATTCATTCTATTAAAAGACGACTCTTATCATTATATACTATTTTTAATTTATACATAAAGAAAAAGCATGATTTCAATAAGAAATCACGCTTTTCTCTCATTATTGACGCTTTATAAATTTCGCTAAATCTTTAAATTTCACTTTATCTGAGTAATTCATTACGCCGTTTACGTAAATGCGGCTTGTAACAGCATTTAATACCGCAATTGTCGCCAATAAGACTGCTAATGTTATCGTAATTTCTAGCATACCTGCTTCACCAGCTACAATACGTGAGAAGGTAACCATCGGTGTAAAGAATGGAATGTAAGAACTTACAACGACGATAGTACTATTCGGATCACTTAATGATTTAATACTAATAAAGAATGCAGCCATAATTAAAATCATTACCGGGAAAGATACAGCTTGTAAATCCTCCGTCTTAGACACGACAGCTCCAGCAGCAGCATACATCATCGCATAAAGTAAATATCCCGTAATGAAATAAACAAGAAACATGCTGATAACCTTTGCATCTAATTTCGTAAAGTCAATTGGAATACCAAATAGTGAGGCACTTTCTAAATCGACCCAACCTAACAAATATGGAATAAGATAACCACACGCCAATATGACAAGTTGCAATAACGCCGTTGAAACAACCGCTAAAATTTTCGCATACATCATCGTAAGAGGCTTCACTTTCGGAAGCATTACTTCCATTACACGTGACGCCTTTTCAGATGCAATATTCATTGCGATTGTATTTCCGAACGCTACAATAAACATATATAAAGCAAATGTAAAGAAATAGGCAATTCCGAAAGAAGATGTACGATCTTTTATCGCTTCTTGCTTTACTTGAATTTCTGTTTGTAATTGCTGTGCAATTTCTGGTGAAACATTATTTTTGGCAATCGTCACCATCGTATATTGTTGCTTTAAATATCCTGCCATAATTGCAGAAGTTGCTTGGCTTGGAAATCCATTATACATATATGTAATCGATGGAGCCCCATCCTTTTCCGTCACATGGAATAGACCATCTAAATCGCCTTCTTCTACTTGCTTATGCAGTTTATCAAAATCATCCTTTGAACCAATTGTTATTTTTGCTGATGGCAATAGCTTATTTAGCTCATCTTTTTGTACTTTATATGTGGAACTCTCTACTACAACTGCAATTTTATCTTTATCCTTATTTTTATCATCGCCTGAAGTAAAATGATTAAATGCAAAAATCCCAAACACAACTAAAAATAAAATCGCACTCGTAATTAATGATTTTTTAGATAAAAATGCTTCCCTAAAATAAAATGAAAATACGTGAGAAAATTTACGCATCGTTATTTCGCCCTCTCTACAAAGATTTCGTTTAACGTCGGCTCTAACATTTTGAATTGTCGTAAGCTAACACCTTGCTCTTGCAACTGTTGCAAAATCTTGAGAGCTTCCGCATCGTCTTGTACTTTCACATAAAGAAGGCCTTGTTGTTTTTCATACGATACATGTATAGCTTCTAATCCCTTTTCATTCTCTACTGTATCTTCAATCGTTAAATTACGGAAACCGTATTCTTTCTTAATATCACTTAGCTGTCCTTTTACGACTGCTTCACCTTTTTTCAAAATACATACATGTTGGCAAAAAGCCTCTACTTGTTCCATACGATGACTTGATAAAATAATCGTCTTTCCGCTCTGTACTTGTTCTTCAATAATACTAGCTAACACCCCAGCATTAACTGGATCAAGACCGCTGAATGGTTCATCTAAAATGAGAAGTTCCGGATTATGAAGAAGAGCAGCAATTAATTGGATTTTTTGCTGATTCCCTTTTGAAAGCTCTCCAGCCGTTTTAAATTTATATTCTGGTATCGCTAAACGCTCTAACCAGTGATCAATAGCATGATCTACTTCTTTCTTCGACATTCCTTCTAATCTACCAAAATATCGCAGCTGATCTATTACTCTACTTTTTGTATATAAACCTCTTTCTTCTGGTAAATACCCAATTGTTACACCACTATTTCCAAATGCTTTTCCATCCCATGTAATCGAACCTTCATTAGGCGTTAATAATCCGAGAAGCATTTTGATTGTTGTTGTTTTCCCTGCACCATTTCGTCCAAGTAACCCTAGTACTTCACCTTTTGGTAACAAAATTTGCAAACCGTTAACTGCTTTTGATTCCCCAAATTGTTTCGTTAAGTTTTGAATTTGTAAACTCAAGTATAAAGCCTCCCCTTTAGTATCATTCGTACTCTCTTTCAAAGACTATGTTTATTCAAGACAAAATATAGCACCACGCTTCATCCTCTTATATGTAAACATCGTCATTAATCCATCATTTGTTCTATTTAGTTAAAATTGTAAATAACAAAGTTCTTTTTGTCAATTATAATTGTCATTACGACAATAAAAATTGTCAAAACAACTATTATTATTTTGCTCATCTTTCTAATATAGGACATACTACTATATATACAAAAGACAATATGCAAATGTTCATATAAAAATATTATATTTTAATATATAATATAAAATGATTTTCTAACATCAAGGAGGATACATATGAAGATGAAGAGGGGCATTACCACTTTATTATCTGTAGCGGTTCTATCTACATCACTTGTAGCATGTTCAGGAACACCAGAGAAAACAGTGGCAAAAGAAGAGAAAGTAAAATTAACAGAACAACAATTAATGGCTGATTTATGGTATCAAACAGCCGGTGAAACGAAAGCACTTTACTACCAAGGGTACAACATTGGTCAATTAAAGCTTGATGCAATTCTTGCAAAAGGGACAGAGAAAAAACCTGCTATCGTGCTTGATTTAGACGAAACTGTTTTAGATAACAGTCCTCATCAAGCAATGAGCGTAAAAACAGGCAAAGGCTATCCTTACAAATGGGATGATTGGATTAACAAAGCTGAGGCTGAAGCCCTTCCAGGCGCAATTGATTTCTTAAAATATACAGAGTCTAAAGGTGTAGATATTTACTACATCTCAAATCGTAAAACGAATCAACTAGATGCGACAATTAAAAATCTTGAGCGTGTAGGTGCTCCTCAAGCAACGAAAGAACATATATTACTACAAGATCCGAAAGAAAAAGGAAAAGAAAAACGCCGTGAACTCGTTTCTCAAACTCATGATATTGTCTTATTCTTCGGTGATAACTTATCTGATTTCACAGGTTTTGATGGAAAATCTGTAAAAGATCGTAACCAAACAGTAGCAGATTCAAAAGCACAATTTGGTGAGAAATTCATTATTTTCCCGAATCCAATGTATGGCGATTGGGAAGGCGCTTTATATGATTATGATTTCAAAAAATCAGATGCAGAAAAAGATAAAATCCGTCGCGACAACTTAAAATCATTTGAAGTAAAATAAAAGAGGATGGCATTCGCCATCCTCTTTTATTTTACTTTCTCTGTTAAAGGCAAGATAAATACTTCCACACGTCTATTCTTCGCCTTTCCTTCTTGTGTATCGTTTGGAGCAATTGAACGGTATTCTCCGTATCCAATCGCACTAAATTTTTCTGGTTGTAATTCTTTATTTTGCAGTAATACTTGCATAAAATTAACTGCCCGCTGCGTACTTAATTCCCAATTCGACGCAAACTGCGCATTGGCAATAGGGACATTATCCGTATGACCCGATACTGTAATTTCACGAGGTGACGCTGAAACAAGTAAGCTAGACATCTCTTTTGCAATCCCTAAAGATTCTAATTTCACATCTGCTTTCCCCGAATCAAACAGTATATTTTCTAATATTGTCACCATTAATCCCTTTTCAGTTAATTTAGTTTGAAAAGAAGAGGATAATTGTTTTTCATTAATATATTGATCAATCTTTTTTTGTAATGCTTTCAATTCATCCATCTCTTTTTTTTCTTTAGCTCTAGCTTCTTCTTGTTTTTTTGTTTGTTCTGCCTCAAGGCTACTTGCTGATAATTCTTTTTCATCATTTGGCTTTTGATCACTTAAAAATTCTTTGTTACCTGTTCCCCCAGCTAATTCACTTCGAAAAGCAACTGCCATCTGTTTAAACTTCGCAGCATCTATACTACTCATTGCGAATAAAACGATAAACAATGCAAATAACAACGTTAACATATCAGAATATGGGATTAACCATGTTTCATCGATATGCTCATCATGTTTTTTCTTTTTGCCTCTTCTATTTTTCTTACTCCGCATTTTTTTCTGCTCCTTTTTCTAGCTTTTTACGCTCAGTTGCAGAAAGTGCACCTAAAATGCGGTTCTTCATAATAAACGGATATGTACCTTCTTGTAACATTAATAAACAATCAATGATTAAACGTTTTTTCTCAATTTCAGCTGAAGATTTTTGCTTTAACTTATTTGCAAATGGATGCCATAATACATAACCTGAAAAAATACCAAAAATCGTTGCAATAAACGCACCCGAAATAGCATGACCTAACTTTTCAATATCAGTTAAGTTACCAAGCGCAGCTACAAGACCGATAACAGCACCTAAAACTCCTAATGTCGGTGCATACGTACCAGCTTGTGAAAAAATAGCAGCTCCCTTTGCATGTCTTTCTTCAATTGCCTCTAATTCAGATTCCAAAATCTGCTCCAAATCTTCTGCGGATACGCCATCAATCACAAATTTCATACCGCGCAAAAGAAATTCATCTTGAATTTTGTCTAATTGTTGCTCTAAAGACAAAATACCGTATTTTCTACTTTCAGATGTCCAATGAACAAATAATTCTAGCAACTGTTCATAACTTAAATCCTTTTTATTTGAACCAAAAAGAACTTTAAATAGTTTTGGAACCCTTTTTAGTTGATTCATCGGAAATGCAATACATACTGCAGCAAATGTACCGATAAAAATAATTAATGCTGCGGCAGGATTTAATAAGGCTGTTATGTCAGCGCCCTTGACGACCATCCCTACTACCACTGCTACAAATCCTAAAATAAGTCCAATAATTGTTGCAAAATCCATTCCCATTCACTCCCAGTCTATACAAGAAGTTCTCTATTCTCGATAATCGCTACATCTTCTTATGTATATATATTACATAAAAAATGCATTTCATGAAAGATAAGAAATGAATTATATAAAAAAATACTACAAATTCACACATTTTCTGACATTTTCTTTGCATTTCTATTACGTTATGACTCTTATATTCCTTTTCCAACAAACTAGATTTATAATAAAAAAAACATTACACATTTTATTAAGAAGGGACTGTGATTACAAGGCATCATGAAAAAGATAATAATTATTTCTGCCACTACTATTGTAATCGGGATCACATCTTTCGCTTACTTTGGTTCTAAAACACCACTACATAATGAAGCAAAAGCTGTCGAAAGTCAAAAGCATAATAACCATAAAAAAGAAGAGATTCCTGCTTTTCCAAAAGCTGATCATAATGCAAAGAAAATAGACAATGACTTTTCAGTGGTAACAAATCCCAAATCTAATCTTGTCTTAATTAATAAACATCGAAAACTACCAGATGGATACATTCCTGAAGACTTAACGAGACCAAATGTACCATTTATTAGTCCAAAAGATAAAGAAAAAACATTGCTGCGAAAAGATGCTGCAGAGGCACTTGAAAACATGTTTAAAGCTGCGAAAAAAGAAGGGCTTGATCTTACAGCTGTATCTGGTTATCGTTCATACAAACGCCAAAAATCGTTGCATGATACATACGTTAGACGCCAAGGAAAAGCCGAAGCTAATTCGGTAAGCGCAATTCCTGGTACAAGTGAACACCAAACGGGTTTAGCAATGGATATTAGTTCAAAATCAGCTAAATTTCAATTAGAGCCTATCTTCGGGGAGACAGCAGAAGGAAAATGGGTCGCAGAACACGCTCATGAATTCGGCTTTGTCATTCGTTACTTAGAAGATAAAACAGATACAACAGAATATGCATATGAACCATGGCACTTACGCTACGTTGGTAATCCATACGCTACATACCTATATAAACATCACTTAACATTAGAAGAAGCGATGGAAGACAAAAAATAAGAGAGCAAATTGCTCTCTTATTTTTCTTTCACTCTATTATTGTAGTAATTTCTTCTTCCATTCTTCAGGCCATGGTTCGCCTCTTCCTGTTTTTTTCGACGCTTGAACCATCATTCCACGACCTACTAAACAAACCTCTCCTGCTGCATTCTTCACCATATAATGTAAATCTAAAGAAGAATTCCCGACCGATCCTGCCTTTACATACACCTTCAGCTGTTCATCAAAATATATTTGCTTAATAAAATTACATTGTAAATCCGCAACAACGATCATCGTTTCTGATGATGCATGTGTCCACTCTTGCATAAATCCAAGTTCTTTAAACAACGCAATACGAGCTTCTTCAAAATAAGTAAAAGCAACGACATTATTTACATGTCCAAACATATCTACTTCACCAAAACGAACCTTTACAGGGTTGTAAAACGAAAAACCACTTTCCCATTGCTCAAAGTCTTCAATATAAGAAATCCTCTTCATTGTTATCTCCCCTTTTCACCTTTAAATAAACAGAATAAACAGAAAAATAAAGTTATAAATATTGCCTCTTCGATATGAAGAGGCAATATTTATTAATAGTTATTATCGCTACCAAAGAAATCTTTGAACGATTGAATTGTTGTATCACGGTTTAATGCCGCAATTGAAGTTGTTAAAGGAATACCCTTCGGACATGATTGCACACAGTTTTGAGAGTTACCACAGTTTGCTAGTCCTCCATCTCCCATAATTGCACGTAAGCGATCTGCTTTATGCATTTCACCCGTTGGATGTGAGTTGAATAAGCGAGCTTGTGATAACGGTGCTGGTCCAATAAAGTCAGACTTACTGTTTACGTTTGGACATGATTCTAAGCAAACACCACATGTCATGCATTTTGAAAGCTCATAAGCCCATTGACGCTTTTTCTCAGGCATTCTTGGTCCTGGACCTAGGTCATACGTACCATCAATTGGAATCCACGCTTTAACGCGTTTTAGAGCATTAAACATGCGACTACGATCAACTTGCAAGTCACGTACAACCGGGAATGTCTTCATCGGTTTTAAGCGAATTGGTTGCTCTAATTGATCGATAAGTGCCGTACATGATTGACGTGGTTTTCCGTTAATCACCATCGAACATGCACCACATACTTCCTCTAAGCAGTTCATATCCCATGCAATCGGAGTTGTTTGGTTCCCTTTTGAATCAACAGGATTACGACGGATTTCCATAAGTGCTGAGATAATATTCATATTCGGACGATATGGAATTTCAAACTCTTGGTCAAACGCTTGCGCATCTGGCCCGTCTTGTCTCGTAATGATGAGGCGGATTGTTTTCTCAGACATGTTGTTTATCCCCCTTCTCTTCACCCTTAGCAGCTACATCGTGTTTTGAAGAATAATCACGTTTACGTGGTTTAATTAACGAAATATCAACGTCCTCGTAATGGAATGCTGGTGCATTTCCTTCTCCCTCAAATTTTGCCATCGTAGTTTTTAAGAAGTTTGCATCATCACGATTTGGGAATTCAGGTTTGTAATGCGCCCCACGGCTCTCATTACGGTTATATGCGCCAATTGTAATAACACGTGCTAACTCAAACATATTTGCAAGTTGGCGTGTAAATGAAGCACCTTGGTTACTCCATCTTGCTGTATCGTTAATGTTAATACGTTTGTAACGAGCCATTAATTCTTCAATTTTCGCATCTGTTTCTAATAATTTTTTATTTTCACGAACTACTGTAACGTTATCTGTCATCCATTCTCCAAGCTCTTTATGAAGAACATACGCATTTTCGTTACCATCCATCGTTAAAATATTGTTAAATTTCTCTGTTTCGATTAATTCATTTTGCTCATATACAGTAGATGAAACAGCATCAGATGATTTAGAAAGACCTTTCATATACTCAATTGCGTTTGGTCCTGCTACCATACCACCATAAATTGCTGATAATAGTGAGTTTGCACCAAGACGGTTACCACCGTGCATAGAATAATCACACTCACCTGCTGCAAATAAACCTGGAATATTTGTCATCTGTTTATAATCAACCCATAGTCCGCCCATTGAATAGTGAACAGCTGGGAAGATTTTCATCGGTAGTTTACGAGGATCATCCCCTGTAAATTTCTCATAGATTTCAATAATTCCACCTAGTTTAATATCTAGTTCTTTTGGATCTTTATGAGAAAGATCTAAGTACACCATGTTTTCACCGTTAATACCTAGTTTTTGCTCTACGCAAACATCAAAGATTTCACGCGTTGCGATGTCACGAGGTACAAGGTTTCCGTAAGCCGGATATTTTTCTTCTAAGAAGTACCATGGTTTACCATCTTTATATGTCCAAACACGTCCACCTTCACCACGTGCAGATTCACTCATAAGACGTAATTTATCGTCTCCAGGAATTGCCGTTGGGTGAATTTGAATGAACTCACCGTTTGCATAATATGCGCCTTGTTGATATACAGCAGAAGCTGCTGTACCTGTATTGATAATGGAGTTTGTTGATTTTCCGAAAATGATACCAGGGCCCCCTGTTGCCATAATCACGGCATCTGCTCCGAAACTTCTAATCTCCATAGTTTGTAAGTCTTGTGCAACGATTCCTCGGCACACACCTTCATCATCAACAACAGCTCGTAAGAAATCCCAACCTTCATATTTCGTTACAAGTCCTGCTACTTCGTGACGACGTACTTGCTCATCTAATGCGTAAAGTAATTGCTGTCCAGTTGTTGCACCAGCAAATGCTGTACGGTGATGTTGCGTTCCACCAAATCGACGGAAATCAAGAAGTCCTTCTTCCGTACGGTTGAACATAACACCCATACGGTCCATTAAATGAATGATACCAGGTGCTGCTTCACACATTGCTTTAACTGGTGGTTGGTTCGCTAAGAAGTCCCCACCATAAATTGTATCGTCAAAGTGGATCCATGGAGAATCCCCTTCACCTTTCGTATTTACGGCACCGTTAATTCCGCCCTGAGCACATACAGAATGTGAACGTTTTACTGGTACTAAAGAAAACAGTTCAACATTTACTCCTGCTTCTGCCGCTTTAATCGTTGCCATTAAGCCAGCCAAGCCACCGCCGACTACTATAAGTTTCCCTTTCATGCTCTCCCACTCCTTACTGGTTTGCTAGCTGTGGATCGATGAACGCTAATAATGCACTCACACCTACATAAGATAAACCTAAGAAAATAGCTAATGTTACATAAGTAGAGATTCTTTGTGAACGTGGAGATACTGTAATTCCCCAGCTGATGCAGAATGTCCATAGTCCATTTGCAAAGTGGAAAATTGTTGAAACAACACCAACTAAGTAGAATGCAAACATAGCTGGATTGTTTAAAATATCTGCCATCATATCATAGTTTACCTCTTTACCTAACATTGCTTGAATACGAGTTTCCCAGACGTGCCAAGAAATGAAGATCAGCGTAACGATACCTGAAATTCTTTGGAAAACGAACATCCAATTACGGAAATAACCGTAAGAAACCGCATTGTTCTTAGCTGTAAATGCAATATATAAGCCATATATAGCATGGTACAGTATCGGTAAAAAGATGATGAAAATTTCTAGCGCATACCGGAATGGAAGGAGCTCCATAAAGCCTGCAGCTTTGTTAAAAGCCTCTGCTCCTCGTGTTGCAAAGTTGTTTACAATTAAATGTTGCGTCAAAAAGACACCAACCGGGATGACCCCCATTAATGAGTGCCACTTACGAAACGTATACTCGCGGCCTTTCATGTCCCCATTACCCCCCTTGAATGTTTGACTGCTGTTTTCAGATTAGTTTATGACAATAATGTTTTTTCACTATTGGCATAAGAAAAACTGAAAAAATTATTCGAAATATTTCAGCATAATTTGATACCAAGTTCATTTTACTCCTATTTTTGTCGAAGCGTCAAGAAAACGTATACATAATTTGCATATAATTTGCCAATTCTTTTTTTCTTCTTATATATTCAGATTTTCCTAAAGAAAAATCTGTTTTTATAAATGTGAAATGTTATATAATAATCCCTATAGAAAGAGGGGAATATTGTGAGTAAAAATACAATCGATACAACATCTTTAGAAGATGTTTCATTGAACGCCTTCGCTTATGAATTGCTACGTGAAGAATTACTACCTGATTTAATCGGCAACGATTTAGATGGTATTTTATACTGGTCTGGTAGAAACCTTGCAAGAAAATATCCGCTAGAAACAATTGAAGAAGTCATTCAGTTCTTTGAAAAGGCTGGCTGGGGCACTTTAAGCATTGTTGAACATAAGCGTCGTGAAATGCAGTTCCAACTTAAAGGCACACTCATCGCAGAACGTCAAAAACAAAAACGACATTCTTCTTATCAACTAGAAGCCGGATTCATCGCTGAACAAATCCAAAAGCAACGGAACGTCGTTGCAGAGTCATACGAAGAAAAGAAAAAACGTTCTGACTCTATTACATTTCTTGTAAAATGGGATATAAAAGATCTCATTGAAGTGTAAGCATTACCTACAGTCAACTAGACATATCAGTTTAGTTGACTTTTTTGTATTTTCATTCAGATGCATTTATTTTAAATCTTCAGAAATTATACCAAAAAACAGAAGACGTTGTAAACTACAACGTCTTCTTATCTGTTAAATACGTATAAATCGTCTCCGCGACATTTTTCGGCATACCCGCTTCGACAAATTCCTCTATAGAAGCTTCTTTCATCTTCTTTAATGAACCAAAATGTTTTAACAATACCTTTTTCCGTTTATCACCGATTCCTGGAATATCATCCAATGCTGATTGAATAACAGATTTCCCGTGTAATTGACGATGGAATGTAATCGCAAATCGATGCACCTCATCTTGAATACGCTGCAATAAATAAAATTCTTGGCTATTTCTCTCAAGCATCACAGGTTCCGGTGGATCCCCAATAATTAAATGGGAGGTTTTATGTTTATCATCTTTTACAAGACCTGCCATCGGAATATATAATCCGAGCTCATTCTCTAAAATATCACTTGCAGCCGCTAGATGGCCTTTTCCTCCATCAATAATAATCAAATCAGGTAAAGGTGAATTTTCTTTAAGCGCCCTTGTATAACGGCGCCTCACAACTTCTCTCATAGACTCATAATCATCTGGTCCTTGAACCGTTTTAATTTTATATTTTCGATACTCTTTCTTCGCCGGTTTCCCATCGATAAAAGCAATCATTGCAGAAACGGGATTTGTTCCTTGAATATTTGAGTTATCAAACGCTTCAATACGATATGGCGTTTCAATCCCAAGCTGCTTCCCTAAATGATCTACCGCTTTAATCGTTCGTTCTTCATCACGTTCAATTAAGTAAAACTTCTCTTCAAGAGCAATCTTCGCATTTTTATTTGCCAATTCTACAAGGTCTTTTTTCTTACCACGTTTCGGCTGCGTCGCTTCCACTTCTAAAAAGCGCTCTACTAATTCCGAGTCTATACTTCCTGGAACGACAATTTCCTTCGGCTTAAAATGACTACTGTTTTCATAAAATTGGCCGATAAACGTTAAAAAACCCTCTTCTGGTTCATCGTAAATTGGAAACATAGAAACATCACGTTCAATTAGCTTTCCTTTTCGAACGAAGAAAACTTGAACACACATCCATCCTTTATCCACTGCATATCCAAACACATCACGATCCACTAAGTCACTCATAATCATCTTTTGCTTTTCCATAATCGCATCAATATGAGCAATTTGATCACGCAACTCTTTTGCACGTTCAAACTCTAGTTTCTCTGAGGCCTCATACATTTTTATTTCTAGTTCTGAACGAACTTCTTTATGTCCACCATTTAAAAACTTAATAATTTCATCTACAATTTCTTTATTTTGTTCTTCCGTCACTTCTTTCACACAAGGCGCTAAACATTGACCCATATGATAATACAAACAAACTTTATCTGGCATATTCGTGCATTTCCGAAGTGGATACATACGATCTAGCAGTTTTTTCGTTTCATGAGCAGATTGTGCATTTGGATAAGGACCAAAATATTTCCCTTTATCTTTTTTTACGTTTCGAGTAATGAGTAAGCGAGGTTGCTTCTCCGCTGTAATTTTAATAAAAGGATATGTTTTATCATCTTTTAATTGAATATTATATTTCGGATCATATTTTTTAATTAGATTTAACTCTAAAATAAGTGCTTCTAAATTCGAAGAAGTTACAATATATTCAAAATCAACAATTTCTCCTACAAGCCGCAGTGTTTTCCCATCATGTGAACCAGTAAAGTACGAGCGCACACGATTTTTAAGCACTTTTGCCTTTCCGACATATATAACCGTTCCTTGCTTATCTTTCATCAAATAACAACCAGGTTGATCTGGTAAAATAGCCAACTTCTCTTTCAAATGTTCGTGCACTCGTCTCCCTCCATTTCTACATACTTAGCATTTTTATTTTCCCTTGAAAACATACTATGCCCAAACACCCAACATACGTTCTTTTATTGTAACGGAAAGACTGTAAAAAAGAAAATAAAAAAAGCTACCAAATGGTAGCTTTTTTTATTTTAGAAGTGTTTAGAAACTAATTCTACTAACGCTTCTTTCGGTTTGTAACCTAACGCTTGATCAACTACTTTACCGTCTTTTAATACGAAAAGAGCTGGAATGCTCATTACTTCGAATTGACGAGCAGTTTCTTGGTTTTCATCAACGTCTACTTTTACTACTTTTACTTTTTCGCCTAGTTCTGCATCGATTTCCTCTAATACAGGAGCGATCATTTTACAAGGTCCACACCAAGGTGCCCAGAAATCTAATAATACAACACCTTCGCTAGTTTCAGCTGCGAAGCTTTGGTCATTTGCGTTTACAATTGCCATTTTATTTCCTCCTTCAAGTATATTCTACCAAGAGTATATCATTAACTTATATACGTGGCGAATAATATGTATCGTTATGTATTGTAACAAAAAAATGTTCCTTTATACTATATAAAAATACGGATTAAATACTAAAAAGATGAGAGACAGGGGATCTCTCACCTTTTTCTATATATAGGGGTACTTCACTTGGAACTCAAGGGTACTAAAATCATGAATGTACTTTTAACTTTTTAAACTCTTCTGTTAAAAGAGGTACAACTTCGAATAAGTCACCGACAATACCGTAGTCAGCTACTTTAAAGATACTTGCTTCTGGATCTTTATTAATCGCAACGATTATTTTTGAGTTAGACATACCTGCTAAATGCTGAATCGCACCAGAAATACCACATGCAATGTATAAGTCTGGGGTAACAACTTTACCAGTTTGACCAATTTGTAATGAGTAATCACAGTATTCAGCGTCACAAGCACCACGAGATGCCCCAACAGCGCCGCCTAGTACGTCAGCTAACTCTTTTAATGGTTTAAAGCCTTCTTCACTCTTCACACCGCGTCCACCAGCGATAATAACTTTCGCTTCAGAAAGATCCACACCTTCTGCCGTTTTACGGACAACATCTTGAATGATTGTACGTAAATCTTTCACATCAACTGTAATAGAAGATACGTCACCGCTGCGAGACTCATCTTTTTCCAGAGTTGCAATGTTATTTGGACGCACTGTCGCAAATAACATGCCGTCTGTTACAATCTTCTTCTCGAATGCTTTACCAGAGTAAATTGGACGAGTGAAGATAACATTTCCACCTTCAACCTCTAAAGCAGTTACGTCAGAAATTAAACCAGCTTCAAGCTTCGCTGCTAATTTTGGTGATAAATCTTTGCCAAGTGCTGTATGTCCAAAGACAATACCTTCTGGATTTTCTTCAGCATGTACAGCTAAAAACGCTTGTGCATAACCATCAGATGTATATGATTTTAATTTATCATTTTCAACTGTCACAACGCGATCTGCACCGTAATGAATCAATTCATTTGCAAAAGAGGCAACGCTGTCTCCAATTAGAAGACCTACTACTTCACCGCCTTCTGCAATTGTTTTTGCTGCTGCTACCGCTTCAAAAGAAACGTTACGTAGCGATCCATCACGAACTTCACCCATTACTAATACTTTACGAGCCATAGATTTTCCCTCCTGCATATATAATTTCGTATTTTATTAGATTACTTTCGCTTCTGTATGGAGCAACGATACAAGTTCTTTTACTTGATCTTGCAGCTCGCCTTGTAACACTTTTCCTGCATCTTTCTTAGGAGGCAAATAGATTTCAATTGTTTTTGTCTTTGCTTCCACATCATCTTCTTCTAAATCTAAATCATCTAATTCTAATTCTTCTAGCGGCTTTTTCTTCGCTTTCATAATACCTGGAAGCGATGGGTAACGCGGTTCATTTAAACCTTGCTGTGCTGTTACTAAAACTGGTAATGAAGTTGCAATCACTTCTGTATCACCTTCAACATCACGCTCAATCTTCACATTTGTACCGTCAATTTCAAGTTTTGTAATTGTCGTTACATACGGAATATTTAACGCTTCAGCTACGCGTGGTCCTACTTGTCCAGATGCACCATCAATTGCAACGTTTCCGCCTAAAATTAAATCTGCATCTTTATCTTTTAAATATTCAGCAAGCACTTTTGCTGTCGTGAACTGGTCACCATTTTCTACGTCATCTTCAATATTAATTAATACAGCTTTATCACAGCCCATTGCTAATGCAGTACGAAGTTCTTTCTCACTATCTTCGCCACCGACTGTTACAACTGTAACTTCTCCACCTTGTGCGTCTCTTACTTGAATTGCTTCTTCAATTGCATATTCATCGTAAGGGTTGATGATGAATTCCGCTTCGCCATCGTAAATTGCACCGTTTTTAATTACGATTTTTTCTTCTGTATCAAATGTTCGTTTCATGAGTACGTAGATGTTCATTCCATTTACCCCCTTGTTTTTCAGAAAGATTCTATCAATTTTAATTTTCTGTTAATTTATATTAAAAAAATAATTGAACTACCTGCCACTAAATGAAGGTTTACGCTTTTCTAAAAATGCAGCTACACCTTCTCTTCCATCTTCACTCGTAAATACTTCACCAAAAATCTGTGATTCACGTTGTACACCTTCATAGTAATGAGACGATTTTGTCGTTTGCAATAACTCTAGTACAGCACGAGTTGTTGCTGGACTTTTTCCAGCAATTTGTTTTGCAACTTTAAGCGTATCATCTAAAAGAGATTCTTCAGAGAACAATCCGTTAACAAGTCCCCACTTTAATGCTTCTGCACCAGTAATTGGTGTGCTTGTTAACATCATTTCACAAGCTTTCGCTTTCCCAACATAACGTGGTAAGCGCTGTGTACCTGCAAAGCCAGGAATTAATCCCAGTGTTAATTCAGGTAAACCAAGTTTTGCACTTTCAGTTGCAAAGCGCATGTGGCAAGACATAGCAAACTCAAGGCCGCCGCCCAGTGCCGCTCCATGAATTGCCGCAATAACTGGTTTTGAACATTTTTCAACACGCTCAAACGTAACTTGTCCAAGCTGTGCTAATTCTGTTGCTTGCTTCGCTTCAGTAACAGATGTAAATTCTTTAATATCTGCTCCCGCTGAGAAGAAACGTCCTTCACCATGAATAACAACAACACGAATGTTATCATCCTTTTCCACTTGATCAATTAATTCAGTAACGTCATGCATAACTTGTGAAGACATCGCATTCGCTGGTGCGTGATTTAACGTCGCCACCGCGATATGATCTTCAACTCTTACAGATAGGAATTTCAACATGATCCCTCCCATTATTGACGATAACCACAAGCTGCAATAAGTAGCCCGTGTACCGTTTTTGAAAGTGCGACCAGATCATACTTATGATCGCTCATTACCCAATTGGTCACAACTTCATCCACTGTTCCAAAGATCATTTGTCTTGCCACGCGAACATTTAAATCTGCTTGAAATTCACCTTGTTTTATACCAGTCTCTAAAATCTCATCCATAACTTGTAAGTAGCCTTTTAATACTTCATTTATTTTAAGGCGCAAGTCTTGATTGGACTGCCTCAGCTCTAATTGTGTAACGATAGCAAGAGGATCATTTTGCGACAACAGCAAGAAGTGCGTTTCTACCAACATGAATAACTTCGATACAGCGCTTTCAATTCCTGCTGTTTTTTGACGAATTGTTTCGACAAATTCTCCCATCTTCTCTTGGAATAAGGATATTAATATATCTTCTTTATTTTTAAAATATAAATAAATCGTGCCATCAGCTACCCCAGCTTGCTTTGCGATTTTAGAAACTTGCGCTTGGTGGTACCCATTCTCCGCAATCACAATGACTGCCGCATCAATAATTTGATTGTATTTCGGTCTATTTTTCTTCACTTTACTGTCCCCTTCAAGAAGATGACTGAATGAATAGTCATTCATATTCTTATAATACTGACTATTTAGAAAAGTGTCAATCCTATTTTTTCAAAAAGAAAGGGCCTTAGCCCGTTTGCTCATCCTCATTCTTTCTCTTCTCTTCATCTATTAGAACACGGCGCAAAATTTTCCCTACTGTCGTTTTCGGCAATTCATCTCTAAACTCATATACTTTCGGCACTTTATAAGCCGCTAAATATTTACGTGCAAACTGATTTAATTCTTCCTCAGAGCACTCCGTACCTTCTTTTAACACAACAAATGCTTTAACTGTCTCTCCTCGGTACGGATCTGGAACTCCAATTGTCACTACTTCTTGCACTTTTTCATGCTCATATAATACTTCTTCAACTTCACGAGGATACACATTAAATCCACTCGCGACAATCATATCTTTCTTGCGATCTTTTACATAGAAAAATCCATCTTCATCCATGTAGCCAACATCACCTGTATGGAGCCAGCCATCTTGCAATACAGCCGCTGTTTCCTCTGGCTTATTCCAGTATCCTTTCATAATTTGAGGACCTTTCACTACAATTTCCCCTATTTCTCCTGGCGGTAATGCCTCACCAGTCTCAAGTGACATAATGATTGCTTCTGTATCTGGCCACGGAACTCCAATGCTACCTGGCACTCGCTTTTCCCATAAAAAATTACTATGTGTAACTGGAGAGGATTCTGTTAAACCATATCCCTCTACTAGTTTACCACCTGTAACTGTTTCGAACTTTTCCTGTACTTCTACTGGCAGTGGTGCTGATCCACTAATACAAGCACGAATAGAAGAAATATCGTATTCTTTTAAAAGTGGGCTATTTAAAAGAGCGATATAAATAGTTGGTGCCCCTGGAAATAGTGTCACTTTATGCTTCTTAATCGCTTCAAAAACCATTTTCATATCAAACTTTGGAATAAGGACCATTTTGTATCCTTGCATAACACTCAAATTCATAACAGCCGTCATGCCGTACACGTGGAAAAATGGAAGAACCCCAAGAACGACTTCTTCTCCTTCTTTGCAATTATATAACCATTGAACTCCCATTAACGTGTTAGAGACGAGGTTTTTATGCGTTAACATAACGCCTTTCGGAAATCCGGTTGTTCCTCCTGTGTACTGTAAAAGAGCTAGATCATTTTCAGGATCACAAGGCTCCTCAACATCCGTATTCACTTCTTTTTCTACTGAATTCCAAAGATGAATCGTTTCACTCTCTGATACTTTCACAACTAAATTTGACTGTTTTTTCTGCACAAATGGATACAATAGATTTTTAGGGAATGGTAAAAAGTCCGCAATACGAGTTACGATAATATGCTCAATTTTTGTAGCAGATTGAACATTCGTTACTCTTGGAAACACTAAATCGAGACAAAGAATTACTTTTGCTCCCGAGTCATGAAGCTGATATTCTAATTCTCTCTCTGTATACAGTGGATTTGTTTGTACTACGATACCTCCCGCAAGTAATGTGCCGTAATAACCAATTACAGCTTGCGGACAATTCGGCAACATAATAGCAACTCGATCACCCTTTTCCACACCGAGCTTTTGAAGATAATTTGCAAACCTCTTCACCTTATCATGGAAGTCCGAAAACGTAATATCCTTCCCTAAAAAGTGAAGCGCTTTCTTTTCTGGGTAGCGAGAAGCCATCTGTTCTACATATCTATGAAGCGGCTGAATATCATAAGAAATCGTACTCGGAATTTCCTCTGGATAACTTTTCAACCATGGTTTTTCCACCTTCATTCCCCCTTCAAATACATAAAAATAAATGAATGTTCATTCATGATGGTTATTTTCATTATATTATAGTCACCATAGCGTTACAATCATAATATTCTGACTTTTGTATAACTATGCTTTACTTCATTAACTTCTTATTATATGTAGAAACTCTCTTAATCTTAAAAGAGTAAGAGAGTTATAGTTTAACTTAATCTTATTATCGTTAACACTGCTCCTGGAGTAGTTGTTGATAATGTTGCGACAGCTAACAAACCAAATAATTGCAAGCTAATAGCATCTCCTGCTGCGAGAGTTGTAATGATTGTTGCACTAAATGATGTGGTTGCTACCGCAGGAGCATTAATCGTCCCAGCAAGTGCCCCTCCATTAATTGTAATCCGTGAACTGACTAATAATGAAGCCGTTATATTAATTGTATATGAAATATAATAATTACCAGCATTTGCAACCGTAAATACTGTGTTTCCACCAGAAACAGTAATTCCTGGACCGATGTTTTGATTATTTGGAAGCGGGACATTCGTTCCACCAAGAACTACAGATATCGCTGTTCCCGACGTATTATTTGCAAATGCATATGTCGCCGTGATACTTGTACCTGTTGCTCCGGTTGGACCTGTTGAACCCGTTGATCCTGTTGCTCCCGTCGGACCTGTTGATCCTGTTGAACCCGTTGGACCTGTTGCTCCCGTCGGACCTGTTGATCCTGTCGATCCTGTTGGACCTGTTGATCCTGTTGAACCCGTTGGACCTGTTGCTCCCGTCGATCCTGTTGGACCTGTTGCTCCCGTCGGACCTGTTGATCCTGTCGATCCTGTTGGACCTGTTGAACCTGTTGAACCTGTCGCTCCCGTCGGACCGGTTGAACCTGTTGCTCCTGTTGAACCTGTCGCTCCTGTTGGACCTGTTGAACCGGTTGAACCCGTCGGACCGGTTGAACCCGTTGGACCTGTTGCTCCTGTTGCTCCTGTTGCTCCTGTTGCTCCCGTCGGACCGGTTGAACCCGTCGGACCTGTTGCTCCCGTTGGACCTGTTACTCCCGTTATTCCTGTTACTCCCGTTATTCCTGTCGCTCCCGTTGGACCTGTTGCTCCCGTCGATCCTGTTGGACCTGTTGATCCCGTCGGACCTGTTGATCCTGTCGATCCTGTTGGACCTGTTGAACCTGTTGAACCTGTCGCTCCCGTCGGACCTGTTGAACCTGTCGCTCCGGTTGGACCTGTTGAACCCGTTGATCCTGTTGAACCCGTTGATCCCGTTGGACCTGTTGAACCCGTTGGACCTGTTGGACCTGTTGCTCCTGTTGCTCCCGTTGCTCCTGTTGGACCTGTTGCTCCTGTTGCTCCCGTCGGACCTGTTGAACCCGTCGGACCTGTTGCTCCTGTTGAACCCGTTGAACCCGTTGCTCCCGTTGGACCTGTTGCTCCCGTCGGACCTGTTGAACCTGTCGCTCCGGTTGGACCTGTTGAACCCGTTGATCCTGTTGAACCGGTTGCTCCCGTTGGACCTGTTGAACCCATTGGACCTGTTGGACCTGTTGGACCAAGCTTAGGGACTGTCCCATCACAACTAAAACAACACGAATCAACATGTACACCATTTTGATTATTACAACTACAATATCCATTTGTATTATTGAGCCATGAAGACATGTTGATTCCTTCCTTCAAATTCAATCTTATAAGTACAAGTAAGAAATTAAAAAACATTTATCAAATCAGACCGAAAGCTTTATTCAGTGGAGATAAATATAGATTTATCCCGTACATTCTAATAATTATTACATGCGATACTATCTCCTTTTGCTTGTACTTTCGCCTCTCTAGTTAAATGAAATTCCTTTTCTAAATTCTTCATACACATATGGATTTTAATCTTACATAACGATATTCGTATAATTCGTTATTTTTCAGCAAAATTTTAAAAATATAATTACGAATAAAAAACTTATTTTGGGAAAGAAGATGAAGAAAATTCTTAGTATTTTCATGGTTGTTCTTCTATTCGCTGTTGAATGCGGACAGCAAAAAAGAGGAGAAAAAGGTAACAACGATAGAAGATAAAAAGCAAACTATAACAATTAAACATACTGAAGGGGAAACAAAATTAGATAAACCGGCGAAAAAAGTTGCTATACTTGGAACACCTTATTTCTTATGGTTGATGAGGAAAAGTGGGAAGAAAGTTAATTAAAAGACGACTTCATATATGTGAAGCCGTCTTTTCCTATTATGGCAGAAAATTAATATAGGCTTTGTACATAATATATATAACAAGTGAATACATGATTATATTGAATACACTTCGTTTTAAAGTTAACTTTCTCTTTAATTTCTTATCTTGTAATCTCAATTCTATTCCATTTGCTATTTTCAACCTACCTACTATTTGAAATAACTCTCTGTAATCATCAGCATTTCCCAATAATACGTATTCCTTATCATTTTTATACTTTATATGCAGAAACTCGCTTCCACCTTTACGGTCTAATATTGTTTTCATATAAGCTACTTCATTCAATACACATACCTTTAAATCAACTTCATTATAATAACGATCCATAAAAAACACATACAACCGTTTATTTGTAACGATTAACACATTATTAATACCGAAGTTCATTGCAAGAACGCCTACCCCTAATGTCATGGCTGTGCCTGTCTGCCAATTTTTCACATGATGATTTTCGGCAAGCATACTATATAAAATCTCTTCGCTTCCCTGTAACTCTTCTTGTACAACCTCATAACAACGTTTCATTAAAATTGTTTTGGTTACAGTTTCTTTTGTACGATCTATTTTCGTTTTATCTATTTTCTCATCATTTCTATAATCATCTACAAAATTATCGCTATACTGTAAGTTATTTAATTCCTGAAGTAACTTTTCTTTATTCATTCCTTTTCCCCCCCAACAGCTTCTTCAATTTCTTTCTCCCTCTTGACAGCCTGCTATATACCGTATCTCGTGTCATACCGAATTCAAGCGCTATTTCTTGTACGCTATATTCATCTAAATACCTTTTTATAAAAATTTTCTTATCTTCTTCATTCAATTCTTTAATTAAAACGTAAAAATTATAATCTCTCTCTTCTTTTGTTAAATTGACATTTTTTCTATCTTCATATCTTTCTTGCTGAAACTCTTGTAATTGATAAGCCTTATTACTTTTTCGTTTATAATCAATGGCTTTAAACTTAGCGACAGATATAAGCCAGTTTCTAAACTTCCCACGATTTTCATCATAACTACTAATGTTGTACCAAACGATTAATAAAATATCGTCAACACATTCATCCACTAACACCTTACTATGTGCCGTATCTAAAATACTATGAACTACCTTATAAATTAAATCTCCATATCGATCAATCGCTGTATGTAATGCTAACATATCTTGTTTTCGAAGACCTTCTACTATTTCTATATCCTTCACCCTTATCACCACTCTTTATCCCATTCTTTATTCATTATATATACGAATGAGCACATTCGTTTCCTGACACTTTTACAAATATTTTCTAATTGTTTTCATATTGTAGCAATGCTTAATTAATTATTTCTTGTGGAACAGGGATTATATTATCTCTCACGAATTTAATCTATGAACAAAAATAGGAGGGATAACTATGTACCAAACAATTGAAGGCTTTTTACAATCATGGACATACGAGGCTGAGTCTACTCAGAAAATGCTTGATTCATTAACCGATGCATCTTTATCACAGGAAATTGCACCTGGGCACTGGACGTTAGGAAGAATTGCTTGGCACATCGTGACGGCAGTTCCTGTGATACTATCTGGCACAGGGCTAAAGTTTGAAGGAGAAACGAAAGATTATCCTGTTCCAACTTCTGCAAAAACAATTGCAGATGAATACCGTAAAGTAAACGCGGCTTTTGTTGAAACACTTCAAAGTAAATGGACTGATAAAGACTTAGCTACTATTAATGACTTCTTTGGTCGCCCTATGCCGAATTCTATATTTTTAATGACACTCATTAATCATCAAAATCACCACCGCGGACAAATGACGGTTTTAATGCGACAAGCTGGCTTAACAGTTCCTGGCGTATATGGCCCCGCAAAAGAAGAATGGGCTGCGGCTGGAATGGAAGCTCCTAAAATGTAACGACAAAAAAGACAAGATGTTTACATATCTTGTCTTTTTCTGTAACTTGTTTCATGTGAAACTATTTTTTCTTAATAGTTGTTTTATGGAAAAGATAGGTTAAAATGAATACATACTATGAAGAGGAGTAACCAAATTGAATACAAAGAATAAAAAAATAGCTATGGGCACTATTTTATTAACTTCTATTATTGGAGTTATTAGTGTATCTCTTTATTTCACCTATTATGGTACCCCTTGGGGAAAACAAGCAGCAATTACGGAATCAAAAGAATATATTACAAAATATTTTAATCTAGATGCAGAAGTCAAAAACACTTCTTACGATGCTAAAATGAATAGCTATGCAATCGCCTTTGAAACAAGTGGAGACGGAGAGTTTACTATCGAATATAAAAGTCCTAATAACTTTAACATTTCTCCAGGAGTGCAAAAGTATTTAAGCACACACTCTAAATTTACAGAGTAGTACCGAAACATACATATACAAAAAAGAGTTGGTGTAACGCCAACTCTTTTTCTTATTCTTTTCATACAGTTATATCTTCCTTCTCTATATTTTTAATGCCGTAATATGCAATCACAACTCCAATTGCCGCCAATGCTAGTTGAAGGGGAAGTAAAGTTGCTGTAGGAAACTCTGGGTTGGTATTCATTGCAATTGAGACAACGATAAGAGATGAAACAATTGTAGTTGGCACTGAACGTTTACGCATTCCGAAATATAATGGGATTAAACTCATCCCCGCAGTTGCAATGGCTAAAGGAACTAGTTTTATTCCTTCTTGCACCAATTGATCTACTGTGAATGAATGAGGAATAATTGAAAAACAACTATCTATCCCAAAGAAAATTCCTACTACTAAAATGTTAGATACAATAACTGTTATAAATGTTACTATCGCTGTAATAGCCAACTTACTAGCCATCATTTTCTTTCGATTAATGGGATAAGAAAACATGAGTAGTATTGTTTTATTTTTATATTCGTCAATTATTAACCTTGCTATTAATACACTACCAAAAATAATAAATGTTGCTCTTACTACTGTACTAGCCATTAACAAAATCATCTGCGGATCTCTTATTTCTGGATCTCCTTCTATTTGTGCAATGAAACTAACAAAGATTAATAATGCCAGTATAATAATATTTGCAATAACTGCTCCCCTCACATACCATCCAAACTTAAACTTCTTCAATTCTAACTTCATAAGACGTAGCATGATATTCCTCCTTCCTCCTTGGACTTAATCAATATAAATGACTCCTGTTTCACTTAAAATCTTCGCTTCATTTTTTGCATCACCAATCGTTCCTACTTTTATTTTGTCTGTATTTTTATCTTTCTTAAGTCCTTTTAAATCCACTATTACGTCAGCCGAATTACTTTTAGCCATAAGCTTCAATGATGCAGGGACACCTTTATACCGTACGCCAATATCACCTGATTTTGTTTCTATAAATAATGATTTTCCTTCTGTCATATCTTTCAGTAATACTTCCCCAGATGTTGATGTGATGTTCATATTTGAGTTACTTACATTTGTTATATAGTTATCACCAGTCGTAGACTTTATATTTAATTCTTGTACTGAACTACCTTTTAAAACTAACTCTCCACTTTGCGATATAAATTCACCTTTCTCGGCTGATAGTCCTGTAATCATTTCATCTCCAGACTTGCCTTTTGTCATGATATTTTTTACTACTATATCTCTTATTTTCACATCACCCGATTTATTATTTACTACAATTTTATCTATTTCTTTCTTCGGAATAGCTATAGATATACTATTTTTCTTCCTAAACGTGAAACCATTAAAAAATCTGTTCATCTTTTGTTTTTGCTTAATCACAATTTTATTTTCATCATTTTCTATTTTGACGGGATCTATCTCTTTATCTGCTTGTTCACCTTGAGCGGAAATTACTATTTTATTAGCGTCTGTATTTTTAAATTCAAGATTCCAGTTTTCATTGTCTACTTCTATTTCTTTTATATTATTTATCTCAAAAGACTTTTCTTTCTTAAAATCTTTCCCCTGAAATACCTTAATACCAAAAACTACACTAGCAATTGTAATGAATAATATTGCAATTACTATCATTTTTTTCACTATTCATACCCCAGTTCGTTTTTGTTTTAAGCTTGCTTCACGCCACATCGATCTTGTCGATTTTACGATATGAAAGATAACTGATGAAAATTCCTAATAAACAGAGCACTATTGGGATAGCTATAAAATTAAACAGACTTACTTGACCGTTTCCAGGACCAAAGTTACTACTAATTAGCATTCCGATTATTACTGCAGAAGTAATTGTTGTGGGTGTCGATTTCTTTCTCATCCCAAAAAATAAAGGAATTAAACTTATACCAGATATCATAAATGCACTTATAAAAGTAGTTGGAACGATAGATATTATTTCACCTATCGTAGCTGGTGTTTCAATCAGTCCCATCATTGGACTCACAAAATATACAAGCAAACTGATACTGAAAGTAGCGATAATCGTGCTCACAAAACAAAAACAAAAAACAATTGTTAATTTCGCTCTCATTAGCATTTTTCGTTGCAATGGGTACATAAATAGTAGTTGCATTGTTTTGTTCTTATACTCATCAATTACTAAACGTGATAAAATGACCGAACTAAAAATAATGAATGTTATCCTAATAAAAGTGTTTATTAAAACCATTTGTTGCGTGAAGTCAAAGAAGAGCACGTCTCCCTCGGCTTTCATTCCCAACGCCATAAGGCTTACTGCAGCGAAAATTGCTATAATACAAATTGCTACCCCTTTAAAGTAACTAGATAATTTATGTTTCTTCCATTCGAGCTTCATTAATCTAAGCATACAAACCACTCCTCCATTCTTTATATAACTGTCTTTATGCTGCTAACATTCTAATTCCAGCAGTAACGAAGCTTAACATTCCTATTACTATTAGAATTAACAACCATTTCCGCTCAGGTTTTCTATAATATAAAATCCCACTTATGAACATTACGATCAATCCACTTAGTAGATTCACTAACAATCCATTAAGCATGAATGCCCTCTCCATCCATTACATTTAAGAAATATTCTTCTAAGGAACTATGTTTCTTATTAATACTTTCAATTTCCACATCGTTCATAATAAGTGCTTTTGAAATGGCCTGCTGAGACGCTAACGTATCATACACACGAATCATGGTTCCACTCATTATTTTGTAGTTTTTTATACCAAGTTTATCTTCTAAAATATAAGCTGCACGTTTCACATCAGGAACAGTGATTTCAATGTACTCTGTTTGTTTTCCGTTAATACTCTTCATTGAAACTTCTTTTATTAGTTTTCCATTTTGAATCACACCAATTGTATCGGCCATTAGTTCCATTTCACCTAAAATATGACTAGAAACTAATAATGTAATGCCATATTCTTTGCAGAGCATTTTAAATAAGTCTCGTAACTCTTTAATACCAATTGGATCTAAACCGTTAATTGGTTCATCTAAAATGAGCAATTCTGGCTTTGTCACGATTGCTCTTGCAATACCGAGTCGTTGTTTCATTCCTAATGAAAAATCTTTTACTTTTTTATTATCTACCCCTTGTAGTTTCACTAAATGTAAAGCATGGTCAATTGCATTTTTATCGTAGTAGCCCATGTATTCACAATGTAGGTCTAAGTTTTCTTTCGCCGTTAATTTATCATAAAAGATTGGGTATTCAATAATTGTCCCCATTCTTTTTAATACTTCATAAGATGTATCTGTTAATTTCTCACCGAAGATTTCAATATCACCACTCGTCGGTTTTATTAAATTTGTAATCATTTTCATAATCGTTGTTTTACCAGCACCGTTTGGTCCTAAAAAACCGTAAATTTCTCCTTTTTTCACATGCATGTTAACACCGGAAATAACTTCTTTCCCTTTAAACACTTTCGTTAACTGGTTTGTTTTTAATATATATGTCATGTTACTTTCCCCTTTCGCAATACTCTATATTTCTATAATAGACAACGGAAATCTCTTTTTTCTTACCCGTTTCTTACAAATTCCTTACGCTGAAAAAAAGCTTGTAGAATCTACTGCTCTACAAGCTAAAACTGTATCTTTGTTAATGCAATTGTAAAAATTGTTTTTTCATACGGTTTACTAGAAAGATGAATTTTTCCGTCCATCGCTTCCACAAGCCGTTTCGTAATCGTTAATCCTAGACCGCTTCCTTGGTACAATCTATTTCTTGAATCTTCAAGTGTGTACATACGCTCAAACACTTTATCAATATGAGATTCATCAATCCCTTTTCCTTTATCCCATACATCTATATACACGCCCGTGTCATCATCTCTTAACGTCATACCGAGTGCCTTTCCATCGTCTCCATATGTAATTGCATTTGATATTAAATTATTCAATACCCTACCTAATACTTCTACATTTCCAAGTGCATATATATTTCTTTCTGGTATATCAATATGAACTTGAAAACCTTTCGACGTCACTAAATCATAAAATGATAAAATCTTCTCGCGGCAAACTTCATTCATATTTATTTTTGTCATTTCAATTGCTTTGTCACCAGATTCTAATTTCGCTAAATCAAAAAACTTATGAATTAATTCCATCACTTCTAGTGTTTTCGTATGCACTTTCTCAAGTAATATTTGTTGTTCTTCTTTATTTATCGTTTTATCCTTATTTAACATTTCTGTATATCCAAGAATAACTGTTAGTGGTGTTTTCAAGTCATGCGAAATATTTGAAAGCATTTTTCTCATCGAAATTTCTACTTTTGCATGATCTGCATTCGTTTTCTGTTTTGCATCTAATAATTGATTAATCGCCACTAATAATTTTTGCAATTCTAGATCATCTGTCATAACGAGTAACGTCTCACCTGTTTTTTCATTTACAATACTTTCTAACTTTTCATATGTGTATCGTAAATTTTTACTACTATTTTTTCTCATTTTATATTGCATATAAATAACACATAACAATATAAAAATAATACCTATTAACAAATTGATCATATTACATCACTTCCAGCTTATAGCCGATGCCCCATAGCGTTTTAATATATTCTGGATTAGATGGATCACTTTCGATTTTCTCACGCAATCTTCTCATATGAACATTAATAACGTTATCGTCACCGTAATACTCTTCATTCCAAACTAACGTATATATTTGCGCTTTCGTAAATACACGATTTTGGTTCTTTACGAATAGCTTTAAAATCTCAAATTCTTTTAAAGTAAGTTTGAGAAGCTTCCCGTTTTTTTCTACAGTAAAATTAATTGGATCAATTGTTAAATCACCAATTTGAATCATTTTTTCTATTGTTTCTGTAGCCGAGTATTTCGTAGACCTCCGAATACCTGCTTTTACACGTGCAGCCAATTCAATCATAGAAAACGGCTTACAAATGTAATCATCTGCTCCAAGTCCTAATCCAACAGCTTTATCAACATCTGTATCTTTTGCCGACATCATTAAAATCGGAACTGCACTTTTTTCTCGAATGATTCGTACAACCTCTAAGCCATCTAGCTTTGGCATCATAATGTCAAGGATAATCAAATCAAATGAACCTTTTAAATATGTGTTCACGCCTTCTTCTCCATCAGACGCAATCGTAACTTGAAAGCCTTCCTTTATTAAATACTTTTCCACCATCTCTTGAATTGAGATATCATCTTCAACTAATAAAATATGATGTGACATATGTCTATCCCCTTTTTACAAACGTTAACAATCCAATTGTATCGTAACTACTACAGACTGGAAACAATTATATGAATTTTCAAACCAACTTCCCTTCCTTCCTTAACAATGATATGATGAAATTCACTACGATTGTTCATAATTAACTTTATATAAAGGAGACTTATCATGTCAGAAAACAAAAAAGTAAGCTTAGCTGATTTAATGCGTGAACAACTTGCTAAGAAAAAGCAAGGAAATGGAAATGGTCAAAATGCAAAAAATCAAAGCCAAGAAACAAAAAAATTACAAAACCAACAAACAAAGAAAACAAACAACCAACGTAGACGTACAGGTGTATAAATGAACGGACAAAAACGTTCTAATATCGCCCCCGGTCTTGAAGTTGATATTGTATTAAAACAAGATCAACGAACAGGCAAATTAACACGTGGAATTGTAAAAGATATTTTAACAAACTCCCCTTCCCATCCGCATGGCATTAAAGTGCGATTGCAGGACGGACAAGTCGGTAGAGTACAAAATATCGTTCAATAAGAAAAGGAGCTCAAGTAAACTCGAGCTCCTTTTCTTTATTAACCTTTAATTTTCTCGATGAAAACTACTTTTAAGTAGTCTCCTTCTTTAAATTGATCAATGGTACGGAAATCTCCTGGTAAAGAATGTTCTTCTAATATTTTATATTTGCCATTCATTTCTTTAAAGGCTGTATCGATAAAGCCTTTAAACTTTTTCATATCGAATGCGCTACAGTTTGTAGAAGCAACGATAATACCGTTATTTTCTGTAATAGCAATTGTTTCTTTTAATAAATTTTTATAATCTTTTGCTGCACTAAATGTATATTTTTTTGAGCGTGCAAAGCTTGGAGGATCAAGTACGACCATATCAAATTTCATTTTTTTCTTCGCTGCATATTTGAAGTAAAGAAATACATCTTCTACAATAATATCTTGCGCTTCATAATCAACTTCATTTACACTAAACTGCTCAATCGTTTTACTTAAACTACGATTTGCAAGGTCAACACTCGTCGTTTTACTCGCTCCGCCAAGAGCTGCAAATACAGAGAAAGCACCTGTATAAGAGAACATATTTAACACTGTTCTTCCTTTTGCATATTTATCACGAATTTGTTTTCGAACGTTACGTTGATCTAAAAATACCCCAACCATTGCCCCATCATTTAAATAAACCGCAAAGTTTACACCGTTCTCTTTTACGATAAGTGGGAACTCGCCGCGCTCTCCTGCTACGAAATCATCCCCCTCAATATATTTCCCTTTCGTATCAAAACGCTTTTTCTCATAAATACCTTTAAAGTTTGCTACTTTTTGAAGAGCGGCTATAATCTCATCTCTGAAAGTATAAATCCCTTCACTATACCAACTTACTACATAATAGCCATCATAATAATTGATAATTAGTCCTCCAAGACCATCACCTTCACCATTCACCACACGGAATGCTGTCGTATCACTTGATTTGTAAAATTGCTTTCGTTTATGTAAGGCAGATTTGATTTTACTTTCAAAGAAAGATTGATTAATTTGTTCACTCTCTTTTCTCGTTAAAATCCAGCCGTACCCTTTATTTTGTTTTCCATAATAGCCTTTTCCGATAAATTGGTTCTTCTCATCTACTACTTTAATGATTGTTCCTTCTTCACGAACATCATTTAAATTTTGAATCGCATCTTTTAAAATAAGCGGATATCCACTTTTAATTTCTTTTATAAATTTCGGTTTTATTTTTACAGTTACTTCTGATCGCATATAATAACTTCCTTTCCATTTGCATGCTTTCTCTACAGGAAGCATTTAAAAAACGAGACTGAAAAAACAGCCTCGTTTCACTATACCATATTATTGCTTTGCTAGTACAACTCGCTCATTCTCTCGCTTAACTGCCACATATTTACTACATTTTGAACTGGAAATCTTACTGTCCAATATAATATAAAAAACTTTTATATTTCACATTTAGCATTGACAATGATAATGATTTTCATTATCATTTAATGTATATGAGTTCTCGAAAATAAAGGCTATATTTATAGGAGGAATAAACATGATTATCGTTACAAATACAGCTAAAATTACAAAGGGAAATGGACATAAATTAATTGAGCGTTTTAATAAAGTAGGTAAAGTTGAAACGATGCCAGGCTTTTTAGGTCTAGAAGTTCTTTTAACGCAAAATACAGTTGATTATGATGAAGTAACAATTAGCACTCGCTGGAATGCAAAAGAAGATTTCCAAGGTTGGACAAAGAGCGCTGCATTTAAAGATGCTCACTCACATCAAGGCGGAATGCCAGAATATATTCTTGATAATAAAATTGCTTACTATGATGTAAAAGTTGTACGTATGCCAATGGCTGCAGCACAGTAAAAACAGTCCTTTTTTAAAGTATAGAATATGAGAAGCGTTATCTATCACTTCTCATATTCTATACTTTTTTCTTTAATTTCTTTTTATTAATTTTGCGTGTACAACTAGCCTTCCAGCCTCTGGATCAAGCGCATAGTCACAAGTAGAAAGTGTTACGATTTCATCATTAGCCGTCAATTCCGTATCCGTTTTGTACAGTGATTTTTCTTGAATTTCCTTTAAGAACGATGTATATGCTGCATCATTTTCAAAATCCGTTTCAATGTAATAAAAGTCCGTTGTTGTCGTGTATACTGAAAAAACTTCCACGTCGTATCCTTCAAATAATGTATCGTAATATAATTTACGATGAGACATAAAAAAGTCTTCTTCCAACATCTTTTTTAAACTACCAAACATAGAACCGTCTTTCATACGATGGCCATATAAAATCGTATTTCGATTTTGAGATTTCACATCATTACGATGGTCCATAAAAATGCTTCCCGCTCTCATATCTTCACCTTTATAATTACGAAATAAATAGTAATCATTATCTTTTGCTTGAACGATTGGATAATTAATTTGTGTATCATCCATCGTAATCCATCCGACTATCTCTGGATTAATTTTCTGGAGATCCTGAAACTGTTTACGTACCTCTCCATCTTCTGATTTTTCTTCCATTGGACTTCTTTTATAAATATGTTGTGCCTCAGCCATTACTTTACGATTTTCATAATAATCCATGAAAATCCCGCCCAACTCATACATTGAATAGAAAAAGATTCCTAAAAACACAATTGTAAGTATGCGTTGAAAAAAAGAATTCTTTTTCCGTCCTTTCTTACTATTCAAATTATCACCTCAAAACGGATTATGCTCAGCCTTTAGATTCCCATAGGTACCATGTACAATCCGGTATCTTCATCCTGCTTTACAATGACATCTACACCATATATTGCTTTAATCATTTCTTCTGTTATTACATCATTAGGATTACCTTTCGTAATGATTTCTCCATCTTTCATAACGATAATATGGTCGCTATAACGAATGGCTTGATTAATATCATGTAATACCATTACAATCGTTAGTCCATGCACGTCATTTAACTCTTTCACTAACTCTAATATTTCTAGCTGATAGTAAATATCTAAATATGTGGTCGGCTCATCTAAGAAGAGCATTGGTGTATTTTGAGCTAATGTCATTGCGATCCAAACTCGCTGCCTCTCTCCACCAGATAAAGCATAAATTGGCTTATCACGCTTACTTTGTAAATTCGTACATACTAGCGCACGCTCAATCGCTTCTCTATCTTCATCTGTTTGCGGAGAGAATATATTTTTATATGGCATACGCCCGAAGCTTATTAGCTTTTCCACTGTAATATCTGCTGGAGCCTCATTTTGTTGATGGACAACCGCTAGTTTTCTAGCAAACTCTTTCGGTTTATATTCACTAATCGCTTTCCCATCAAGTATTACTTCTCCACTGCTAGGAGCGTGGTTTCTAGACATGACACTAAGTAATGTTGATTTCCCACATCCATTCGGTCCAATGATTGTTGTAATTTTCCCAATTTCTATTTCACTACTAACAGACTTTAATCGATTTGTTACGTTATCGTATGAAAAGGTTACATTTTTAATTTCCATGAACTTTATCACTCTTTCTAAGCAAGAATATTAAGAATGGACCACCAATAACCGCCATAATTGTTGCTGCTGGAATTTCGTTAGGTGGCACAATTAACCTTCCAATCGTATCTGCCGTCAAAATTAATAACGCCCCTGCAAGAGCAGAAAATGGAATTAATACTTTATGGTCTGAACCGACTAATTGTCTTGAAATATGCGGAACTAGTAATCCTACGAAAGCAATAACACCTGCAATCGCTGTTGATACTGCCGCTAAGAGTACTGCAATGGCAGAAATAATAAGACGAACTCTCGTCACGTGCAAGCCTAAGTTTTTCGCAGTCTTATCTTGTAGCGATAATAAGTTACACCAAGCTCCTACGAACAGAGCAAGAATAAGACCAATCGTTCCATAAGTCACCATTATTTCTACATCGCCCCACGTCTTCATTGTTATGTTAGAAGTCGTCGTTTGCTTAATACTCTTAATAAAATACCCACAAATCGTAACGAATGATTCATTTAACCCAGTAAACATTGCATTAATGGCAATACCAATTAAAATAATGCGAAGCGGGCTTAATCCTGACTTCCATGAAAACGAATAAACGAGATAACACGCAAACGCACCACCTAAAAAGGCGAATACGGGTGTCCAGAAAAAGAATTGCGGGAACAACGTAATAATAACGAGTGTCATAAAACTAGCTCCTGAAGATATACCGATTACCCCAGCATCAGCGAGTGGATTTTTCATAACAGCTTGAAAAAGCACACCTGAAACAGCGAGAGCCGCTCCAGTGAACAACGCAATAATAATACGCGGAAAACGTAAATCTTTAATGACTTCAACATCTTCATTTCCACCTGTAAATATCCCTTGTACAAGTTCAACAATACCTACTTCTAAACTACCTTTCATCGCTGACAATGATGTCATAACAATAAGCAATGCAGTAACAATGAGGAAACTCCAAGTTTTTTTATTCATTCTACTCTTCCTTTATATTAAAATGCATCACGGATACATCATTTTTTTCAATTCATCTAATGCTTCAATTGCTGCTAAATTACCTGTCGTTCCAAATAAACGCTCTTCTAAATCGTAAACACGGTTATTTTTAACCGCAGCAAAGTGTTTCCAAATATCATTTGTTTTAAATTCTTTATCAAACATTTTTACAACTTCATCAGGCATACCATGAGCTGCTCGTAAAATAATATCTGGATCAGCTTTCTTTAAATACTCTGTATTAGAAGCTAAATATTCTACTTGTTCACCTTGCACAATATTTTTACCACCTAGTTGTTTCACTAAATCTCCAATATAAGAATGCTCTGTTGCTACTAAATAACTTCCCGGCACACCTAATAAAATAAGCACTGTCGGTTCTTTCTTTCCTTTTACTTCTTTTTGAATGCTAGCAACCTTTTTATCTAATTTAGTTACTACTGCTTCGGCCTGTTTTTCACGCCCATATTTCTTACCTAAATCGCTAATAGAACTTTGCATATTTTTCAAACTCGTTAAATCTAAAAAGTTTGCTTTCATACCCACACCATCAAAAACTGGCTTTAATTCATATTCAAGTGTTGTCACAGATAACACTTCTGAAGGCTTTAATGACTTTACCTTTTCCATATCTGGACTCATTGGATTCCCAACTTCAGGTAAACCTTTATATCGCTTCGGTAAAGTTTTAGAACTTGTTGGAACGCCGACTAAATCTACTTCTAACGCATCCATAATTTCAGTAACAGCCACTGTTGTTGCAACAACGTGCTCTTTACTTTCACTCTTTACCTGCTTTGCTGATTCTTTTTTTGGTGATGAGCACCCGGCTATACCCATTAACAAAATGATAGCCATTAGTACACTTGCAATTTTCTTCACTCTCAATCACCACTCCTTTCCATACAATATGAAACAAGTCTTGATGCACGCGAACATGCATCAAGACTCCAAAAATTACAATCTACCTGCTCTATATTTACGAACTAGTAAAGCAAGTGAACCTAGCAGTAACACCATGTATAAACCAAGTTGTGCTGTATCTGCAGTTTTTGAGTTTTTCTCTTTTTTTGAATCATTTTTTGTATCTTCTTTTTTCTTCTGACCATCTGCATTTCGGTTAAAATCAGGAGTACCTACTGTTTTTACATTATCTACTTTCGGTGTAGTCAATGGATTTTTCGGTTCATTTTTCGGTTCCTCTTTAATAGTTCCTAACGCGCCGATATTATTTGTATCAAATTGAATTTGTACATCGTAGAAATGATGGTAGTTCATCTCATCGATGTCTACCTTTACTTTTGCGTTTAATTTTTTAAATAGATCTTCTACTTCAAACTGTACTACTCGCGTATTTGCATTTTTATCTTCGCTTACTACTTTCGCATCAGCGAATAGTTCATTGTTTTCCGCTTGGAATTTCGTAATCCACGCACTATTTTTCAGCGTCATCTCAATATATTTTTTACCATCTTTTACGATTAATTTCGCTGGATTTACAACATAGTCATTCATCTTTGAAATCTCATCTGTTTTATCTTTTAATACTTTAAATGTAATATCATATTGGCCATCTACTAAATTTTTCGGATCAACTATTACTCTCGGTTTATTATTTTCACCTTGGTTATTGTTTCCACCTTGGTTGTCGTTTCCACCTTGGTTGTCGTTTCCGCCTTGGTTGTCGTTTCCGCCTTGGTTGTCGTTTCCGCCTTGGTTGTTGTTTCCGCCTTGGCTATCTAACGGCTTAATGCTACCTTTATCAAATGCAAATTGAATATCGTAAAAATGGTGATAATTCATTGAATCGATATCTACTTTTACTTTTGCATTTAACTTTTTTGATAAATCTGGTACTTCTACTTCCACTACGCGTGTATCAGCTTTTTTATCTTCACTTATTACATGTGCATCAACAAACGAACCATTTTTCTCAAATTCAAATTTTGTAATCCAAGAACTGTTCGTTAACGTAAATGATACATACTTCTTACCATCTTTTACTTTTAGCACACCTGGACTTTTTGTATATGTGTTCATCATTGAAATTTCGTCTGTTTGATCTTTTAATGCTTTGAAATTGATGCTGTATTCACCATCTTTAATTGTTTCAGCATCTGGTTTTTTATTTTCATCTGGTTTTTCTACTTGTGGTTTTTCTACTTCCGGTTTTTCTGCTTCTGGTTTTTCTACTTCCGGTTTTTCTACTTCCGGTTTTTCTGCTTCTGGTTTTTCTGCTTCTGGTTGTTTCTCTTCATTTTTAATTTGTTCAAGTTTATCTTGTTCAAATAAAAGTTGTACATCATGCGTTTGCTTATAATTTCTTGATGCCATTTCGATAAATACTTTTGTATTTAGTTTTTTAGATAAATCGTTTACTTCAAACTCTACTACTCTTGTATCTTTTTCCGTATCCTCACTTACTACTTTTGCATCAACAAATGTGCCATCTTTTTCCGTTTGAAAATTTTTAATTAATGAGCTACTTTTTAATGTTACAATTGCTTTTTTCTTACCGTTTTCTACTTTTAATACTCCTGGATTTACCATGTAAGTATTCATCTTAGATTCTTCATCTGTTTGATCTTTTAACACTTTAAATGGAATGCTGTACGCACCATCTGTAATTGTGTTAGAATTTGGTTGTTGATCTGGGTCAGGCTTTTGGTCGGGCTTCTGACTTGGATCCGGTTTTTCATTTGGATCTGGCTTATTAGCTGGGTCCTCTTTTTCATTTGGTTGTTCCACATGAATTGGTGTAATACTATTTTGATCAAATGCAATACGAACGTCGTACTCATGATGATAATTTAAAAAATCAATATCTACTTTTACTTTTGCATTTAATACCTTCTCTACATCTTCTACATCAAATTCTACTACTCTTGTATCTTTTTCTTTATCTTCACTAATTACATTTGTCGCAACTAGCTTACCTGCTTTTTCTGTTTCAAACTTCGTAATCCATGAACTATTCGTTAATGTAAAGGATACTTTCTTTTTCCCATCCTTCACTTTTAAAGTCCCTGGGCTTACTGAATATTGATTCATCATCGATTCTTCATCTGATGTATCTTTTAAAACTTTGAACCCAATTGAATATTCACCGTCAGCCAACTTGGTAGCTGCTTGAACTGCAAGTGGTTGTAATGTTGATACGAATGTAAATATCATTAAAAACATAGCAACAATAATTTTTGTATACCTGTTCAATGGAACGACTCTCCCTTTTGAAAATTATTTAATACTGCTCCCATCAAATACAAAGCGAATATCATATGAAGCATTATAATTAATAATTGGAATATTAATTTTCACCTTTCCATTTAGTTTTTTTGACAAGTCAGCAACTTCAAATTCTACTACTCTAGTATTATCTTTTTTGTTTTCACTTAACACGTTTGTTTCTACAAATTGACCATCTTTTTCTACTTGGAAACTTTTAATAGAAGCACTATCTTTCACTTTAAATGAAACATATTGTTTTCCATTTTTAACTGTTAATGTTGCTGGGCTTTCAAAATAACTATTCATTCTAGACGATTCATCTTTATCGCCTTTCCATACAGTAAAAGCAATATTATATTTTCCATCAGCTAGTTTTGTAGCAGCCTTTGCATCTTGTAAACCTAGTGTTGCGATAAACGTAAATAAAACAGCAAATACGGCAATAATCATTTTAAATTGTTTAAACATATATTCATCACCCTTCAAAAGATTTATTTACTCAACTTCACTTTACGAATTAAGAAAGCACCTGAAATAAGAATTAACGCTACAAACAATCCAATACGTGCTTCATCGCCTGTTTTTGGGTTATCTGTTTTTTCAGCTTTTCCATTTTCATTTTTTGTTTCTTTGTTCACTTCTTTAGCTGTTTCCTTACTCTCTACTTTTGTTTTCTCTTCTTTTACTTGTGTATCTGTTTTCGCTTGATCATTATTTTTTGTTGTAGCAGCTACGCCGTTATCGCCACCTACAGCTTTTACATTTGCATCAAATGCAAAACGAATTGTGTAGTGATGGTCATAGTTTGCATTTGGTACAACAACATGAATTTTTACAGCTGCCGGTTTGGATAAATCATCTACTTTAAACTCTACTGTTCTTTTATCTGCCGATTCATCTTTACTAACAACTTTCGCATCAACAAAATTCCCGTTCTCTGGTGCTTTAAATTCTGTAATCCAAGCACTATGATTCATCGGAACTTGTACTCTCATCTCACCGTTTTTCACTATTAATTTTGCTGGCTTTTCAAAATAGTCATTTGCCATTGAAGCTGAATCATTTTCCGCTTTTTGAATTACGTAATTAATATCGTAAGTACCATCAGCTAGTTTTGCTGATGCATTCCCGTATGGCATTACAAGAAAAGCTAACATACATACGAACGTTATAATAAAAGCGGGTAATACAGAAACCTTTTTCATTTTTCTTGTTTCCTCCTTGGTTATCTTTCATTTCACTTTTTGAAAATGATAATTATTCTCAATTTATAAGAAAAAAATAATCTCTTCTACCTATTATTTAATTAGCATTCTTTTATGTAACATAAGTATTATTGATTATCATTCTCATTTAATATTAAAAATAATATCTCACCCTATTCCTTATACGAAGGCATAGAAACTGAGAAAAAATGATAAAACGCATTTATTGATTATCATTCTCAATTCAAATCAAAAAAAATAAACTATCTCTTCTCCTCTTCTTTCACCTCTTCCCACAACAACACTATAGTTATAGAAACCCCTTTTCCCTCACTTCCCTTCCAATATTTCCACAACTAAGTCAATCTTAGCCTACTCATAATTTTTTTGTCAACTATATTACGTATAAAATTTTTAATATCTGAATTTCTCTATATGCGGCTTTTTTTACAAAAAAAGAGACTTTCTATAATAGAAAGCCTCTTTTCTCTATTTTTCTACAGCAATTTCCTGCTTTTGAAACTTAGAAACTATATAACCAAATCCTATACCGATTATGCCTGGAACTAACCAACCAATTCCTACACTATATAATGGAATCTTATCTAAAATAGGTGCTAGCGCTGCAATTTGAAGGTTTGCATTGTGTAATCCATCAAAGAAACTTATTGCAAATGCTCCTACAATCCCGCCCACATACATCGCTAATGGAAGACGAACGTAGTTTTCAACAAGTGATAATACGATAAGTACGATTCCAATTGGATAAATTGCGATTAAGATTGGTAATGCTAATGCATTTAACTGAGTTAACCCAAGATTTGCTACCATAAATGCTAATACACAGAAAATGAAAACGACTTTTTGATAAGAAAGCTTTGGTAATAAGGAAGAGAAGTAATCACCACAAGCTGCAACAATACCTACAGAAGTTGTTAAACATGCTGCTGTAATTGCGATCCCTAGTAATAAAGTTCCGTAGCTACCAAATAAATGATTCACGACATTTGTTAAAATAATTCCTCCGTTTGCGCCCATTCCAAGTGACACACTAGAAGCTCCAAGATAAGCAAGTGCTAAATACACAAGTAGTAGACCAAGCGCTGCAATAAATCCTGCAAAGATTGTTACTTTTGCAATACTGTTTTTATTTGTAATTCCTTTTTCTTTTAACGCATGAATTACAACATTTCCGAATACCAGTGCTGCAAGTCCATCTAAAGTTAAATATCCATCAATAAATCCTTTAAAGAGAGGAGCACTATACGCTTCTGTCGGTGCACCAAATTCTCCAATTGGTGTAATAAGTGCTTTACCTACGATAATTGCAATAACAGCTAATAATATTGGAGTTAGCACCTTACCAATACGACCCACTAATTTCGAAGGATTTAAAGCTAAATAGAAAGTGACTGCAAAGAAAATAAGTGTAAAGATAACAAGTGGATATGACTGACCAGCTATCTCACTTGGTAAAAACGGTGCAACACTCATCTCATAAGCTACTGTTCCTGTACGCGGCACACTTACGAATACGCCTAAACATAAATAAATTGCAGTGATAAAAACAAGTGCGAATATAGGATGTACACGTCCTGCTAGCTCATTAATATCTCCCTTTAAAGCTATAACAATTACTCCTAATAAAGGTAGTCCAACGCCTGTTACGATAAAACCAAACAGCGCGATCCATACGTCCGTTCCAGCACCTTGCCCTAACGCTGGTGGAAAAATCATATTACCTGCACCAAAAAACAGTGCAAATAACATTAAACTTATTGCAAACATCTCCGAAAACTTTAAAGATGATTTCATTTCTACTAACCTCCTAAAATAATAAATTAACAAAATATTCTGAATTAAAATCCGTCACATATCCTCTTTCAAGCATACTTCCCCGTAAAAGAACGCAAAAAACACCCGTCCCTAACAAAGGGACGAGTGTTGAAATCGTGGTTCCACCCTTATTCTAATAAAATGAATTTATAACGAAATAAGCTCATTTTATAGCTCGTGTAAATTGATAACGGTTTTATCCGCCAAGAATTACAATGCATCATGTATGCAGTTCACTCTTGAAGTTTAGAGGTGGTAAGCTTGTCTTTTCGTATTAGGAAGCTCACAGCCTAAGGCTTCCCTCTCTGAGAATCGTAAAATACAACTCATGTCCTCATCATTACTTTTATAAAATATCTTGTCGAAACTTGTTGTTTTTTATTATATGGGCTATTTTTTAAAAAATCAATAGTTTTATTTTTTCTGACAAAAAAAATATAGGGAGAAAATTTTCCCTCCCTATAACTGCCCTATTAAAATTTCTAACTCTTCAGCTGTAACGCTCCGCCACTTTCCAACTTCAAGCTCATTTAGCTCTATATTCATAATGCGTACTCGCTTTAGCTTTATTACAGTAAACCCGAAAGCTCGACTCATTCTACGAATTTGCCTGTTCATTCCTTGCGTTAAAACGATACGAAATGTTGATTGATCGACTCTTGTCACTTTGCACGGCTTCGTCATTCCATCTTTAATCTTTACACCGCTGGACATCTCATCAATAAACCAGTCCGTAAAAGGTTTATCGACTGTGACAACATATTCCTTCTCGTGCTCATGATCACCATGTAAAATTCGATTCGCAATGCCGCCGTCATTCGTTAATAAGATAAGTCCTTCCGATGCTTTATCTAATCGTCCAACTGGAAAGATTCGCTCTGGATAATTGATATAATCAATAATATTATCTTCAATATGATCAGCTGCTGTACAAGTAATTCCGACTGGTTTATGAAAGGCTATGTACACCTTTTCTTTCTCTTCTTTTACAATAACTTGCCCATCAATCGTTACAACATCACCATCGCTCACAAGTTCACCGTGCGTACATATTTCACCATTAATAGCCACGCGTCCAGCTTTAATGAGGCGATCTGTTTCACGTCTGGAGCATGATTTTGCTTCGCTTATGTATTGGTTGATTTTCATGTTCTATTCCTTTTCACATATATTAAAAGCGTCAATCTATGGCAATATAATTCTGCCACGATTGACGCTTTTTCACTTCGCAAAAACAACTAAATAAATAACCCCAATCACCAAAAATATTCCGCAACAAGCTAACAATACTTTTGCAAGTTTGTCCATAAACATATAATGGTTTCCCCTTTGTTTCGTTGTTTTCTATTTTAATTCGACAACTGTTACGCCTAGGCCTCCCTCGCCCATGTCGCCGTAACGGAAGGTTTTTACACCGCGATGCTTCTTCAAGTAATCTTGTACACCTTGGCGAAGTGCTCCTGTCCCCTTACCGTGAATAATTGATACGCGAGGATAGCTTGCAAGCTGGGCATCGTCTAAGTATTTCTCAACGCGCGCCATTGCATTTTCAAATCGTTCACCACGAAGGTCAAGTTCTAATGAAACGTGATAGTCTCTACCTTTTACCGTTGCAACTGCTTTTTTCTCTGTTTGCTTCGGTGTGTTAATGTATTCCATGTTAGATTCTTTTACTTTCATCTTCAGAATACCGATTTGTACGCTCCACTCAGTATCGCTTACTTTTTCAAGTAATTGACCTTTTTGACCGAACGTTAATACTTTTACTTCATCACCTGCACGTAACTGTTGCTTCGGCGCAGTGTTTTTCACGTTTACTTTTTGTTTCTTAACAAGCTCTGGTGCTGCGCCTTCTAGACGGCTCTTCGCTTCAATTAACTCGTGATCTTTCACGTTTGCAAGCTGTGCTTTACGCAATTGACGAAGTTCTTGAATAATGCCTTCTGCTTCTTTCTTTGCAGCTTCGACTTTTTCTTCCCCTTCTTTTTGCGCTTTTAATAATCGTTCATCGCGATCTTCGTTAAATTCAATGATTTGACGTTGTAATTCACGATGAAGTTTTTCAGATTGTTTGCGAAGTGCTTCTGCTTCGTTCCAGTCACGCTCTGCGTTCTTCTGGCTTTCTTCTAACTTCGCAATCATATTTTCAATTTTATTCGTATCTGTACTAATGTGGTTGCGTGCTTGGTCAATAACGCGATCAGATAATCCAAGACGTTTCGAAATTTCAAAGGCATTACTACGGCCTGGTACACCGATTAATAATTTATAAGTTGGACTTAATGTATTTACATCAAACTCAACACTCGCATTAATAACTTGCTCACGGTTATATCCGTATGCTTTTAATTCTGGATAATGCGTCGTTGCAACAACGCGAGCACCGCGATTACATACTTCATCTAAAATCGAAATTGCTAGTGCAGCCCCTTCTTGTGGGTCTGTTCCAGCACCTAATTCATCGAATAAAACTAAGCTTTCAAAATCAGCTTTTTCTAAAATATCAACGATGTTCACCATATGTGAGGAGAACGTACTTAAACTTTGTTCAATCGATTGCTCATCACCGATATCAGCAAATATATTTTTAAACACACAAATCTCTGACTCATCCATTACTGGAATGTGAAGACCAGATTGCGCCATTAAAACACAAATACCAACTGTTTTCAGCGTAACTGTTTTACCACCTGTATTCGGTCCTGTAATAACAATTGTCGTGAAATCTTTACCTAACATAATGTTATTTGGCACAATAATTTCTGGATCGATTAGCGGATGGCGAGCTTGTCTTAAATCCATATAACGCTCGTTATTTACGATTGGTTTCGTTGCTTTAATTCGCTTTGCATAAAAAGCTTTCGCAAAAATGAAATCAAGATTCGCAACTACTTCTACGTTTGATAAAACGATATCGGCTTCTACTGCCACTTCTTCTGTTAACATCAATAAGATGCGTTCGACTTCTTGTTTCTCTTTCACACGAGCTTCTTGCAGTGCGTTATTTAATTCTACAATGACTTGCGGTTCAATAAATAACGTTTGTCCAGAAGCTGATTGATCGTGAACAATACCACCATATACGCCGCGGTATTCTTGTTTTACTGGGATTACGTAACGTTCGTTACGAATCGTTACAATCGAGTCAGACAGCATCTTTTGCGCATTTGAAGAGCGCGTCATATTTTCTAATTTTTCACGAATACGGCTTTCCGCAGTACGAATTTGAGTACGAATACCACGCAGTTTATCACTTGCGCTATCGACTACTTCACCGCCGTCACCGATACAATTTGTAATTTTCTTTTCTAAATCATATAAAGATACAATTTGAGCGACGTGAGTTTCTAAAATCGGAAGCTCGACACCGTTATCAGCCATATCTTCAATGAAACGTTTCATATTACGACTACCATACATCGTATTCGCAATATCAAGTAATTCATTTGGACTTAACATACTCCCAATTTTTGCACGCTTCACATTTGAGCGAATATCCGTAATACCACCTAATGGTGCACTACCTTTTAAACGAATAACTTTCGCTGCTTCATCCGTTGTATCTTGCATTTCTACAATTTCTTCAAAATCAGTGCTCGGCACTAAATGCTTCACTTTGTCACGGCCAAGTGAAGAGGCTGTATGTTCAAGTAATTGTTCTTTTACTTTATTGTATTCTAATACACGCAACGTTCTTTCTAACATGTTGCAGGTCCCCCTTGCGTTACTTATTACGTTTAATATAGTCTAATAAACGTTCAATATCCCATGTGTTAATCACGTTATCTTTTTGAATCCAACCTTTACGTGCTGCTGCTACACCTGTTTCCATATCTTCTAACATTTCAAGTGTATGAGCATCTGTATTAATCGCTACTTTTACACCAGCATCTTGTGCTTGTTTTAATAATTTCGCGCTTAAATCTAGACGGTTCGGATTCGCATTTAATTCTAAAACTGTATTTGTCTCTTTTGCGAGTTCAATTAATAAATCTGTATCTACATCATAACCCTCACGGCGCCCGAGAAGACGTCCTGTCGGATGAGCAATCATTGTGACATGTTTATTCTCAAGTGCAGTACGCAGACGCTTCATGATCGTTTCACGGTCTTGTGAGAAGCTAGAGTGAATCGCTCCAATGACATAGTCTAATTCTTCTAATACTTCATCATCAAAATCAAGCGAGGCATCTGGTAAAATGTCCATTTCAATTCCGCGTAAAATTGTAATGTCTGGATACTTTTCATTCATACGTTCAATTTCTTTCGCTTGCTCACGAAGACGCTCTTTCGTTAAACCATTCGCTACTTTTAAGTATTGCGAGTGATCAGTAATCGCCATAAACTTATATCCACGAGCACGGCACGCTTGTACCATTTCTTCAATAGAAAAAGCACCGTCACTCCAAGTTGTATGCATATGTAAATCACCTTGTATATCGGAAAACTGAATTAAGTTCGGATACTCTTTAATTAATTCAATTTCTTTTCCATCTTCACGCACTTCTGGCGGAATAAATGGTAGACCGAAATGAGCAAAGAAGTCTTCTTCAGTCTCAAATGTTTTCACTTCACCTGTTTCTAAGTTCTCTACACCGTACTCACTAATTTTCTCGCCTTTATCTTTTGCGATTTGACGCATTTTTACGTTATGGTCTTTTGATCCTGTGAAATGGTGAAGTGTTGTAATAAACTCTTCTGGTTTTACTAAGCGGAAATCGATTGAAATATCATATTCATATTGAAGACGAACAGAAACTTTCGTATCCCCACTTGCGATTACCTCAATCATATTATCGAATTGTAGTAAATGCTCACGTACCGCTGCTGGTTCTGTCGTTGCAATGATAAAATCTAAATCTTTCACTGTTTCACGAACACGGCGCAAACTACCAGCGCGAGAGAAACGAATTACTTCAGCAATATTCGACAATTTCTCCTCTATTTCCCCGGCAATAGGCAATACCATCGCAATTGGTAAACGCTCTGGACGAGAGCCTACTTGATCGATTGCTTCTAATATTTTCTCTTCTGTCTTCTTACCGAAACCAGCTAAAGCTTGTACTTTATTTTCCTCACAAGCAGCTTTTAACGTCTCCATATCAATAACGCCTAGCTCTTTATATAACTTAGCCACCTTTTTACCACCAAGACCTGGTAGTTTTAATAACGGCAATAAGCTACTCGGTACTTCTTTTTCAAGTTCTTGTAATACTTCAGATGTTCCCGATTCTATATATTCTTGAATAACGGCTGCTGTTCCTTTTCCGATGCCCGGAATCTTTGTGAAATCTTCAATCTCAGAAAGACTACGATCGTCACTTTCTAATGCTGCTGCCGCTTTACGAAATGCAGATATTTTAAATGGATTCGCACCCTTTAGTTCCATAAAAAGCCCGATTGTCTCTAATAATTTGATAACTTGTTTTTTATTTACTTTCATCATTACCCCGCCTTTCTTTCATAGAAAAAAACTTCTCTTTCCGAAAAAAGAGAAGTTATACTCTGCTACCTGTCTGCCATAGTTCCTTCACCTTTTCAGATAGAATCGGTGTATCGTCTACAATTATTTTGCTAATTGATGATTTTTGTAATGGTGTTTGTACTTGTTCAATCGGAAGAATGTTTCCAATGATAATTAAGACAAACAAAACAATATATACTTCTAAAAATCCGAGGATTGCCCCCGCAAACGCATTTACTTGCTTTAAAACCGGTATTTCTGCAAACATATTTAACAAATTACCAAGTAATGAAAGTGCTATTTTTGTAATAATAAACAATATGATAAACGCAAGCGCTTGATAAAATACTGTCTCAATATTATTTGCATCAATCCATTCTGGAACAGATACGTTTTTATCAAATGGATACGGAATAAATTTCGCAAGTGCTGGCGCTAAATCTTTACAGTACCAGTATGCAACAAGGTATGCGATAATAAAGCTTGTTAACTTTACAAGTTGCAGAATAAACCCTCTGCGTAAGCCGAGGAAAAATCCCATAACAAGCAGTAAAATGATAATAATATCAATCATGTTATTCCATTCCTTTTTTTGTCATACTTTCTTTCAATTTCTCATGTTCTTCTTTTAATTTTATGTAATCGTGTATGACGTTTACCGCCGTCAATACCGCTAGTCTACTCGTGTCAAGCGAAGGATTCTTGGCATTGAGTTCGCGCATTTTATCATCCACAATCGCTGCTACCATGCGGATATGACTTGTACTTTCATCGCCAACAACTGAATATTGCTGACCATAGATTTCTACATTAATTCGACTTTTCTTTCCCTTTTGTTGTGACAACTCACCGGCCTCCAATCACGTACAGAATCCTAAAGTTTATCATACCATGAACCTTCATAATATGGAAACAGAAAGAACAATCCGATATGATAAAAATAACAATATAAAAAAAGGGGCGACCATTATGTCAAATTCTATCGTAATTCAAACAAATTCTACAGTAATTGAAGACATGAAACAACAATATAAACATTCGCTTAGCCCGAAAATTCCACAAGGCGGAATCTTCATGGCAAAGGTGCCATCTTGCACGATTACAGCGTATAAATCTGGAAAAGTAATGTTCCAAGGAGGCCGCGCTGAAGCAGAAGCTTCTCGTTGGCAAACTGTCTCTCAAACACCAAAAACAGCTGTAAAAAAATCTGTCGATTCACACCGTTATGCGCCGCCTGCTTCCATCAGTACAATGTCTATTGTAGGGTCTGATGAAGTTGGTACTGGTGATTTCTTCGGACCAATGACAGTCGTTGCTGTATATGTGGATGCGAAGCAAATTCCACTACTAAAAGAACTTGGTGTAAAAGACTCTAAAAACTTAAATGACGATCAAATTACTGCCATTGCGAAACAACTTCTACACGTTGTTCCTTATAGCTCTCTTGTCCTTCATAACGAAAAATATAACGAGCTATTTGATAAAGGAAACAACCAAGGTAAGCTAAAAGCTTTACTACACAATAAAGCTATTACAAACTTATTAGCTAAAATGGCACCTACAAAACCTGAAGGCGTCTTAATCGACCAATTCACACAACCTGATACATACTACAAATATTTAGCAAAACAAAAACAGGTACAGCGTGAAAATGTTTATTTCGCTACGAAAGGTGAAAGCGTCCATTTAGCAGTAGCCGCTGCTTCTATTTTAGCTCGCTACTCATTCGTAAAACAGTTTGACGAACTAAGTAAAAAAGCTGGTATGCCACTTCCGAAAGGTGCTGGTAAACAAGTTGATATCGCTGCTGCTAAATTAATTCAAAAGCTTGGTAAAGAACGATTACCCGAGTTTGTGAAACTGCATTTCGCTAATACGGAGAAGGCGCTTCGCTTATTAAAATAGTATCGACAAAAACAGGAGCCTACAAACTCCTGTTTTTTGTTTCATCCTACTATTGTCCTTATAGTTTTGTTATAATTATAATATACAGATTATTCTAACATAGGAGGAGATCTACATTGCTACTTCTACAAATGATTCTAAATATTTTACTAGGCGATCCACACGAAAGACAGTTCGAAATTAGAGAAAACATTCAGCTACTAAGTGAACAACCAGCGTTCAACGATTTAATAGAGCGTTATGGTCGATCTTTCTTATTAAACTTTCGGATTCGAAGATTTATCGGGAAACACGATGCACGCTTGTTAATACATAATCCAGCAAAACTACAACACTTCTGTGAAGAACTTGAATGTATGATTAGAAAAAGGAGGTTTTTCATATGAACGCTGTAAAAGTTAAAAAGGTACTATATGCTTTCGTACACCTCGTAGGCCCACTTTCTTACCTCACTATTTCTATAATTTGGGGAGCTTTTTTCACTACTAAATCCACATTCGAAAATATATCTGATAATCTTGGCGTGATGGCCATCTATTACGTGTTCATAAGTTTACTGTGGTTTTTCTATTTAGATCGATTAGACAAAGACATAAATAAGATTACAAAAGAAATTAACGATAATAAGATGTAACACATAACAAAGGAGAGCCCTTAAGACTCTCCTTTGTTATGTTAGCTTCGTTTCTGCTTCTTATTTGATGAAGATACTTTATGAGAACCTGTTTCATGTGTCGTCGTTCCTTGTCCTTCAACTTCTGGAGAACCTAGGCCCGATCTTGAATGATCTTTTTTCACTTTTTTACTCATTTATATTCACCCCTTCGCGTTACTTTTTGCTACGAGGGAATAAACTATACAATATGTAAAATAAAAAGCGAGAGGAAATCCTCTCGCCTTTTTTCATATTTTAGAATTCAGAAGAACCTGGAGTTCTTGGGAATGGAATTACGTCACGGATGTTAGCCATACCAGTGATGTACATTAGGAAGCGCTCGAAACCTAGACCGAATCCAGCGTGTTTTGTACCGCCGTATTTTCTAAGTTCTAAGTACCACCAGTAGTCCTCTTCGTTCATACCTAATTCTTTAATTCTGTCTACTAAAACGTCCATTCTTTCTTCACGTTGGCTTCCGCCGATTAATTCGCCGATGCCAGGAACTAGAAGGTCAGTAGCAGCTACTGTTTTACCGTCTTCATTTAAACGCATGTAGAATGCTTTAATGTCTTTCGGATAGTCAGTTACGAATACAGGGCGTTTGAAGATTTCTTCTGATAAGTATCTTTCGTGCTCTGTTTGTAAGTCAATTCCCCATTCTACTGGGTATTTGAAGTCAGCACCTGATTCTTGAAGCACTTTAATTGCTTCTGTATATGTGATGCGACCGAAGTCAGAGTTGATTACGTTGTTCATGCGCTCTAGAACTGTTTTATCAACGAAGCTGTTGAAGAATTCCATTTCTTCTGGTGCATGCTCTAATACGTATTTCATTGCATATTTCAGCATATCTTCTGTAAGGTTCATTACGTCACCTAGTTCAGCGAATGCAATCTCAGGCTCAACCATCCAGAACTCAGCAGCGTGACGAGTTGTGTTTGAGTTTTCTGCACGGAATGTAGGTCCGAATGTGTATACATCACGGAATGCTAATGCATAAGCTTCAGCGTTCAGCTGTCCACTTACTGTTAAGTTTGTTTCTTTACCGAAGAAGTCTTTTGACTCATCAACTTTTCCGTCTTCACCTTTTGGTAGGTTATTTAAATCTTGCGTTGTTACGCGGAACATTTCGCCAGCACCTTCTGTATCACTACCAGTGATGATTGGTGTGTGGACATGTACGAATCCACGCTCTTGGAAGAATTGGTGAATCGCAAATGCTGCGATAGAACGTACGCGGAACGTTGCAGAGAATGCATTTGTTCTTGGACGTAAGTGAGCGATTGTACGTAAGTATTCAAACGTATGACGCTTCTTTTGAAGTGGGTAATCAGAATCTGATAAGCCCTCGATATCAATTTTTTCTGCTTTAATTTCAAATGGTTGCTTCGCTCCCGGCGTTGCAATTACTTTACCTTCTACTTTAACTGAAGAGCTAAGTGGAAGTTTTGCAATTTCTTTGAAGTTCTCTAATTCTGTATCGAAAACGATTTGAACGCTTTTGAAGAAGCTACCGTCGTTTAATTCGATGAAACCAAATGCTTTTGAATCACGTAAGTTACGAATCCACCCTGATACTTGTACTGTTTGATCTGCATACTTTTCTGTATCTCTATACAGACTTTTTACTAATGTGTTTTCCATAGTGAAATTCTCCTTTGCTCATATATTTAAATACAAAAAAAACCTTTCATCCATAAAGGGACGAAAGGTTAAACTTCGCGGTACCACCCAATTTGTCATAAAGACCAACTTTAACTCGTATGTAATACATACTTCCCGGTTTGTAACAGGCCGGATTCCCGTCTAAGTCTACTCTTGAATACAAAATTCAATTTCGGTTAGCAACTCCAAGGTGTTCTTCACATATACCGCCTCATCAGGCTCTCACCGTCCCTGACTCGCTTTGGATTATAGTATATACTACTTTTCCTTATCATCGTCTTTCATTTTGTTAAACTAAAATTAATGTACTACATTCGAGAGAAAGATGCAAGGTGTCGGAAAATATATGAGCGATTTTTGTAATATATCGACTTACCGACAGTGTCCGACAACCAATCCAATAAAAAAATTGCCGGAATGAATCCGGCAATTTTCTAATTACTTACGTAACTCCGCACCGAATTTCTCTTCTACCGTTGTTAGTACACGGTTATGTGCTTCTGTTACTTCTTCGTCTGTTAATGTACGTTCTGCATCGAAGTAAGTCATAGAGAATGCAAGTGATTTCTTGCCTTCTTCCATTTTTTCACCTTCGTATAAGTCGAATAGTGTTACGTCTTTCAGAAGTTCTCCGCCAGCTTCAGCAATGACTTGCTTCATTTCACCAGCTTTTGTTTCTTTTGTTACTACAACAGCCATGTCACGTGTCATAGATGGGAAACGTGGAATTGCTGAGTAGTAAGTTTCCTCAGCGTCTGCACCGAATACTTTTACAAGAGATAATTCAAATACGAATGTATTTTTCACATCTAATTGTTTTTCTGCTTCTGGGTGCAATTGACCGATGAAACCAATTACTTCGCCATCTAATACGATGTCAGCTGTACGGCCTGGGTGCATACCTTCACGTTTTGCTGGTGCATATGTGATTTGATTTGAAACGCCAAGCACGTCGAATAGTCCTTCTAGTACACCTTTCACAACGAAGAAGTCTACTACTTTCTTCTCACCTTGCCATGCATGGTGAAGAGCAAGACCTGTCATAACACCTGCAAGATGTTGTTCTTCTTTCGGAAGTTCTCCTTCTTCTGTCGGTAAGAAGATAGAACCTACTTCGTATAAAGCAACGCTGTCGTTTTTACGAGCGACATTGTATGAAACTGCTTCTAGTAATTGCGGTACTAAGCTTAAACGAAGTTGGCTACGTTCTTCACTCATTGGAAGTGCAAGACCTACAGGCGCCTTTTCGTTTGGCTCAACCATATATTGTTTCGCTTTGTCAGCGCTTGTTAATGAATACGTAATTGCTTCATATAAACCAGCACCCTCTAAGAAGCGGCGTACTTTACGACGTTTCGTTTGTGCTGATGTTAATTTACCACGAGTCATCGTTCCAGAAGGTAATGTAACTGGAATGTGGTCATAACCGTATAGACGGCCCACTTCTTCTACTAAGTCTTCTGAAATTGTAATATCAGGACGACGTGCTGGTACATTTACATGGAATGTTCCTTCTACTTCTGTAAATGGGAATTTCAAGTTTGTGAACATTGTACCCATTTCACTCGCAGAAATATTTGTACCTAATACACGGTTTACTTTTTCAGCAGTAACAGATACTGTACGCTCTTGTACTTGTAAGTTGTCAGCTTCTACTACACCTTCAAGTGCTTCACCGCCAGCATATTTCGCCATTAAAGCAGCTGCGTGTTGAATTGCTTCAAATGTACGTGTTGGATCGATTCCTTTTTCGAAACGTGCACTTGATTCACTACGAAGACCTAAGTCTTTTGATGTACGACGTACTGTTTGACCTGCAAAGTATGCAGACTCAATTAGAACGTTTACTGTCTCATTTGTAACTTCAGAATCCGCCCCGCCCATTACACCAGCAACAGCTAAAGCTTTCGTGCCGTTTGTAATTACAAGATGGTGGCTTTGTAATGTACGCTCTTGATCATCTAACGTTTCAATTTTTTCGCCTTCTTTTGCAAGACGAACAACGATTTCTTTTGAACCTAATTTATCGTAATCGAATGCATGTAACGGTTGACCGTATTCCATTAAAATGTAGTTTGTAATATCAACTACGTTGCTAATTGGACGAATGCCAGCTGCCATAAGACGAGTTTGCATCCACATTGGTGATGGACCAATCTTTACGTTTTTAACCATTTTTGCAATGTATAACGGGTTTTCTTCTTTCGCTTCTACACTTACAGAAATATAATCAGAAGTTTTTTCTGCTGTTTCTTGTAAGTCGATAGCTGGAAGTTTTACTTCGCGGCCATAAATAGCAGCTACTTCATATGCAACACCTAACATGTTTAGGCAATCTGCACGGTTTGGTGTTAAACCAAGCTCAAGTACTTCATCGTGTAAGTTTAAAATTTCAAGTGCATCTGCACCAACTTCAGCGTCACTTGGGAAGATGAAGATACCATCTGCATATTCTTTTGAAACTAACTTTCCATCAATGCCAAGCTCTTGAAGAGCACAAACCATACCGTGAGAAGCTTCACCACGTAGTTTTGCTTTTTTAATTTTGAAGTTACCAGGAAGTACAGCACCAACTTTTGCAACTGGTACTTTTAAACCTTTTGCAATGTTAGCAGCTCCACAAATAATTTGAACTGGCTCTTCTTCACCGATATCGATTAAGCATTTGCTTAATTTATCAGCTTCTGGGTGTTTTTCACATTCTAATACGTGACCAACTACAACACCTTTTACACCTTTATTTAATACTTCAACGCCTTCTACTTCAATACCACTTTTCGTGATTTTGTCTGCTAGTTCTTGTGCTGTTACATCTTTAATATCTACATACTCTTGTAACCAACGATATGATACGAACATATTTATCCTCTCCTTCCCTTACGCTCGTTTGAATTGTTGTAAGAAACGTACATCATTTGTATAGAAATGACGAATGTCATCTACTCCGTATTTCAACATTGCGATACGCTCTGCGCCCATACCGAATGCGAAACCTTGATATTCTTTTGAATCATAACCAGCCATTTCAAGTACGTTCGGGTGAACCATACCTGCGCCTAGAATTTCAATCCAGCCAGTTCCTTTACAAGTGCCGCAACCTTTGCCATGACACATCATACAAGAAATATCCATCTCTACAGATGGCTCTGTGAATGGGAAGAAACTTGGACGAAGACGGATTTCACGATCTTCACCGAACATCTTTTTCACGAATACTTGCAGTGTACCTTTTAAGTCACTCATACGAATGTTTTTATCAATTACAAGACCTTCAATTTGCATGAACTGATGTGAATGCGTCGCATCGTCGTCATCACGGCGATACACTTTACCAGGACAAATAATTTTGATTGGGCCTTTTTCTTTATTATTTTCCATCGTACGTGCTTGCACAGAAGATGTATGTGTACGTAGTAACGTTTCTTCTGTAATGTAGAATGTATCTTGCATATCACGCGCTGGGTGATCTTTCGGTAAGTTTAGTGCTTCGAAGTTGTAGTAGTCTTTTTCTACTTCTGTTCCTTCAGCTACTTCATAACCCATACCGATGAATACATCTTCAATTTGCTCAACAACAGCTGTTAACGGATGGTGACAACCTGTTTCAACAGGACGACCTGGCAGTGTAACATCGATTGTTTCAGTAGCTAATTTCGCTTCGATTACTGCTTTTTCTAAGTTACTAATTTTGTCATCTAAACGCGTTTGAATCGCTTCACGCACTTCATTTACTAATGCTCCCATACGTGGACGCTCTTCTGCTGACAATTTTCCCATGCCGCGTAATACTTCTGTAATTGGGCCTTTTTTTCCTAAATACGCTACGCGTACGTCGTTTAAGCCCTTTAGCTCTTTCGCTTCTTCAATAAGCTCTAACGCTTTTTGCTTTAGCTCTTTTAAACGTGCTTCCATTTTGGAACCCTCCTAATTTTAAAAATAAAAAAACCTCGCTCCCAAAAAGGGACGAGGTAAATTCGCGGTACCACCCTAAATTGACAGAACAAGTCTGCCCACTCATTAGTTATAACGATCAATTCTGACCGGAACGCCTTTACATATACATGGTCCTGGCGTCAACTCCAGAGGTGAATTCACTTTCGTCTACCATAAGAATGCTTTCAGTCTACGGCACTCTCTCCCTATATGGCGATTTTGTAAGTTACTCTTCTCTATCAACGTTTTTCGTTATTTAACTTTTAATATAATGTACTTCAACTTATTATAAGAAGTTTTTTATTTGTTCGCAACCGGGCTTTGCAAATAATACGTTAAAATCCCTGCTGCAACCGCAACATTTAATGATTCTGCCCCGCCGTAAATCGGAATATACAAGTTTTGATCCGTTTTTGCAAGAATTTCTTGGCGTACGCCATTTCCTTCATTTCCTACAATTAATGCAAAACTGCCAGCCGGCGTTACTTCACCATACGGAACTCCATTTTCAAGAGCTGTTCCATATACAGGAACGTTGTTTTCTTTTAACTTGTCTACCCATTCTTCTAAGTTCCCTTTTACAATTGGTAAGTGGAAAATAGAGCCTTGTGTAGAGCGGAGTACTTTACTATTGTAAACATCAACACAACCTTCTCCAAGCACAACGGCGTGAATACCAGCTGCATCAGCTGTACGAATAATTGTTCCTAAATTACCTGGGTCTTGCAGGCCATCTAATAAAAGGAATTTCCCATCAGTAAGAGCTACTTCTTTCTCATGCTTCTCACAAACAGCAAATACACCTTGTGTCGTTTCTGTTTCACGAAGTATTTTGACAATCGCCTCAGGTACGATATACATTTCCACATCATTAACTGTCCAATCTTTCGGAAGGTCTGTCTGATCTGAAACGATAAGTTCTGTTACAATTCCTGCCTTCAAAGCTTCCTCGACTAAGTGGAATCCTTCTACAAAAAATAAACCTTTTTTATCGCGTTCTTTTTTCGTTTGCAGCTTTTTCCACTGCTTTACACGCGGATTTTGTACTGAATCAATGTTTTTCATAATATGTATTTCCCTCTCTTCTTGTCTTATCATTATAGCCTATTTTTCATACATATTTACATAAAAAAGAACAAAAACTAACGTCAGTTTCAATTCTGAAGAAGAGGTGAAAGCAATGAGTTTTAATTTACGCGGTGCTGTATTAGCGAATGTATCTGGAAATTCACAAGATCAATTACAAGAAACAATCGTCGATGCAATTCAAAGCGGTGAAGAAAAAATGCTTCCAGGTCTTGGCGTTTTATTTGAAGTCATTTGGAAAAACGCTGATGAAAATGAAAAGCACGAAATGTTAGAAACACTAGAGCAAGGATTAAAAAAATAAGCAATTTGAAAATCACCTTTGCATAAGCTAAGGTGATTTTTTTTCGGAAAAATTTTTTCTTCTCCTAAACATTTCTACTTTACTAACGAACTATGATGGAGTACAATGTTCAAAATACATTTAAACCGATCGATTTTTCTTCATATACACCATAAGATAAAAGGAGTGAATGTTTTATGCACCGTATTACGCTTGAACAAATTTTTAAACACCACATTACACAAAAATACGTAAACCGTTCTGGAATGGTCCACGCGATCGCTGTCGCTTACCATGCGTTTCACCTAGCCAAAAAGCATCACGCCTCAGTCGATGCTGCCACAAAAGCTGGCTTCCTTCATGATATCGGACATCATACGTGGTACACAGGCGGCGAATGGGATTATGACTTATATAAAAAGAATGATATCCATGCAATTAAAGGTGCTGAAAGAGCACATAAATTACTTATTAGATTAGGAGAACATCCAAAACTAGCAAAAGAAATTTCTATTGCAATTCTTCTTCATACAGATTCTTTCTTAGTGGAACAAGAAATTGAAAGAACATCTCTTCAAAATATTATTAAATGGGCAGACGAAGCAGATGAAGAACCGGGCGGAGCGCATCATTATCGAACAATTTCTTATGAAAAAGCACTTAAAGCAATTCAGCAATTAGATCGATTGGTAGAGCGTGAATTGCAAATAGAGCAGGCAAAATTGAATAACAAGACAGAACATAGTTATCAATGAGAAAGAGGCATCACTACAGGGTGATACCTCTTTTATTATTTTATGGAAAATACACCTTTATATGTAATATTTAAATATTACGCCTGAAAACAAAATGCCTTATAATTAAATATACAAATATAAAGAGGTGATTCTACATATGCAACCCGCTACACAACTTTCTAATGAACAGAAATACTCTATGTCATGGGGACAATTTATTAGCTCCGTTGTATTCGCTTTTTTCGGAACCGGACTTATTACTGTGTTCCTCGCAATGCCCTTAACAATTTATACAGCCGGTCTTACAGATAAAAAACAAATTGCCCTGTATGAATCTATCGTAAATACTGCAAGTATTGTATTACAGCTAGCCGTGTTGTTATTCTTCATTTTTAAATTCGAACCCGCAAAAAAATTACTACTACAATCATTTAACTTTAAAGCACTGAGAGAATGGCGTACATACGTATACTTACTTCTTTTCTTCGCTATAAACATTTTACTCAATTACATCTTGTTAAATTATGTATTCCAAGACGCAACAAAGCAGCAATCTTCCGCACTAAACTTAGATGTCTTTAAGCAGTATCAAATATTATTACTTCTGGGCTTTGCAATACTCACACCAATTTTTGAAGAGCTTATTTTCCGTGGCTTTATACTTCGCTTTTTCTCAGAACGCTTTCCATTTTGGATTGCAGCGATTATAACAAGCTTCTTCTTCGGTATCGCTCATACATACTCACTTGGCGTAATGGTCATTACTTTCTTCATGGGATTATTAATGGCTATTTTATGTAAAAAAACAAAATCCATTATTCCAGCTATGTTATTTCATATTATGAATAATTTGTTGGCATTCTTGAATTAGAAAGAGGTATCCTCACGATACCTCTTTTATTAATTCGTATGATCACTTCTCATCTCTATCAATTTATACATATTTATTAATAATATCCAAAATAAACCTCATGTAGTAAAATATAACTTAATTCATATAAAGGAGTTTACATATGTTCAGTGTTATTTGGATGCTTTTCACGCCACTTCTCTTACTATGCGGGATTGCTGGTGGTATTTTTTTAATAGTAACAGGAATTAAATATCGGAAATTACTCGTTGGTTTAATGGGGCTACTTAGCCTATCCTTTGTCACACTACCTTTTGTTTTTTTAAGTATAGGAATTAATATGGATACAATCTTCCCCATTCCAACTGCTCTTTACTGGACCCTATTTTCTTTAACTGGATTATTAGCTGGATTAAGTGGATTACAAGCAAAGATTAAAAGTATCCGTAATATGGGATTCATTATTTTTATCGCTGGTATATTAGGAGTTATCTTCTGGTTACTCATGACTGTGGGTGATTCATACTATATATAATATTTTTTGAAACTCACAAATCGGAGGTAACACAGAAGTGTTCGGAATATTAACTTGGATGATTTTAGCTCTTACTTTAATGGTATGCGAATTCATCGTTGGCATTTTTTTAATTATTTTTGGTATTAAATGTCGTAAATCACTTACCATTATAGCTGGTTTCATTAGCATATCGCTTATCGTTGTTCCTATCGTTTGTATAGGTTCTGGAATAGATTTAGAGGGGATGATTCCAATTTCAGGAACTTTATATTGGGGTCTCTTCTCTTTAGCTGGACTATTAGCTATTATAAGCGGCAGACAAATATCAAGTATTCGTGCTATGGGAACAATTTTGTTTATAACAGGGCTGTGCTCCGTAGCTGGTTACCAGCTTTTATATTTAACTGCATAAAGAACACAAAAAAGCAGGGAATTTAATTCCCTGCTTTTCTATTTGGTTTATTGCCTGATGGTAAGAAGAACGATAACACCCAAGCAATCCCTGCGAGTATCGTTGCAATTAAGAAGGCATCGTTAATACCGTTAATTGCAGATAGCTTTGAAATTTGTCCATATAATAGTTGTGTGCTCATCGCGTCTCCTGCTTGAGCTGATCCAGCTAAGGCCGCTAAACTTTGCCCCATGCCGTGTATTTTATCAACTAAAATTGGGTTTGATGTTGTTAACATGTTGCCGTAATCTGCTACGTGAGCAGTCGTTTGTTGCGTCATAAGTGTAATTAAAATCGCTGTTCCGATTGAACCCGCTACTTGTCTTGACGTATTTTGCGTTGCTGTACCGTGAGAAATTAATTTCATAGGCAGCGCGTTCATACCAGCCGTCATAATTGGCATCATAATGAATGACATACCAATTGAACGTATAATATAATCCGTCATAATAACGCTATACGGTGTATCCATCGATAATTTTGTAAATTCATATGTCGCATACGTCGTAATTGCCAATCCAATTATCGCTAATGGACGGATGCCATATTTATCGAATAATTTACCCGCTACTGGTCCCATGATCCCCATAATTAATGAACCTGGAAGAAGTAGTAAACCAGATTCAATTGGCGTAAAGCCACGAATGTTTTGCAGATATACTGGAAGCAATAACATACCTCCGAATAATGCCATCGTAACGATTGCGTTAATTACTAAAGTGAAAGTAAATACTGGATATTTAAATACTTGTAAATCAAGCATTTTATTGTCCGTTGTTAACTCTCTCCAAATAAATAACGCTAAACCAATTACACCAATGATAAGTGAAATAACAACTTCTGCACTAGTCCAACTATTATTTCCAGCCTCACTAAATCCGTACAGCAAACTTCCTAGCCCAATACTTGAACTAACAACACCAAATACATCTAATTTTGTTTTAGACACTGGCTGAGCTAGTGTAAAGAATTTTAAAGATAGGAACGTAATAATTAAACCGATAATAAACATCGCATAGAACATTAAGTTCCAGCTGTAATTTTCAATTACCCAACCTGTTACAGTCGGTCCGATAGCTGGAGCTAAAATCATCGCTACACCTAGTAACCCCATCGCTGCTCCGCGCTTATGAGGCGGGAATAATGTCATGAAGATATTCATACCAACCGGCATTAAAATACCCGCACCAACCGCTTGAATAACACGGCCCGTCATCATCATCGTAAAGTTTCCGGAAGTAGCACAAATGATAGATCCTACCGTAAAGAATAACATTGCTGCTACGAATAATTTACGATACGTAAATCGTGAAACTAAAAAGGCACTAATCGGTACTAAAATACCATTTACAAGCATGAAGCCTGTAATTAACCATTGTGCTGTTGAAGTTGATACGTTAAATTCATTCATTAACGGAGGTAATGCAACGTTAATAATTGTTTGGTTTAAAATAGAAACGAACATGCCGAGAATTAATACAGCTACAACTGCTTTTACGTTCACATTCTCTACAGGCGTAGAAATTTGTTTTTTCTGCACTTCTTTTTCTTGTTTTACTTCTTCTTGCTTTCCTGTTTCTAACTCAACTACATTAGAAATTTCCGATTCTTGCTTTCGTTCAATTTCTTTCTCTTCTGTTTCAACTTTACTTATTTCTATTTTACTTACGGCTGGGACTTGTTCTTCTCCCATTTTCGTTTTTTTCTTTCGTAAAAGACGATTTACAAGGAAGAAGACGATTATACAAAATAGTGCATATCCTGCAATTACAATTGAGGACATCTCATCTCCCCCTTACTTATGAATACGAACTGTCACATTCATGCCAGGAACAATATTTACTGATTTGCTATGATCTAAAGAAATTTTAACTGGTACTACTTGTGTTACTTTCGTATAGTTCGCTGTTGCGTTGCTTGATGGCAACATAGAGAATGTATTCGCTGTTGTTAAGCCAACTTGTTCTACTTTTCCTGTTAACGTTGTATCTGGGTATGCATCTACATACACATCTACATCTTGACCTTTTTGAACATCATCAACATCTGTTTCTTCAATGTTTGCTGTTACCCATAAATTGTTCATATCGAATGCGTAAGCAATCGGGCTACCAGCTCCAACGAAAGCATTTGTTGTTGCGTTTGATTGTACAACCGTTGCATTTTGTGGAATTGTTACATCTACTGTTTGTTCTCCATTAGCTGCCGCTACAGTAACAGTACCTAGTTTATCGTTCTCATTATAATTTTTTCCTACTTCAGCTTTCCAGTCAGTTAGTTTACCTGCTACTGGTGAAGCAACCGGAATTACCTTCCCATCAATCTTTGCATTGTCTGTTTTTAAGTAATTTTCCGTTTGGTTGTAATAGTAATAACCGCCAATACCGCCGCCAACTAGTACAATTAATGTGATAATGTTGATAATTACCATTCTTCGAAACTGATTCATTGCATTCCTCTCCTTATATCGCATATAATTTTTTTCTAAACTATTTATGTCCTTATTGTTTAGATTGTTTAATTGTTAATTATATTAACCTTTTAACAAAAAAATCACACCATTTGCAGCGTAAATCGAAATTTATCTACCTGCGAGCGGTGCTGATTTCTGAAGGACTATCGTTTATAATTATAAATAATTATTTTGAATCTACAACCGACAATTTATGTATGAAATGTCGGTTAAACAACAATATAATACCAATATGTTGTTTAAGTATAGAAAATTAAACGAGGGGAAATAAAAATGTCTATTAAAAATAAAAATGATCCACGTGTAAAACGGACGAGACAACTCATACAGGATGCTTTTGTCGCTTTAGTAGGCGAAAAAGGTTTTGAAAATGTAACTGTTCAACATATTGCAGAACGCGCTCCTGTAAACCGCGCTACATTTTATAGCCATTACCACGATAAATATGACTTACTAGACAAAAGCATTGAAGAAATGTTAGAAAAGCTAACTGAAGTAATTAAACCAAGAAATAGAAATAAAGAAGATTTCCAACTAACATTTGATTCGCCACATCCAAGTTTTTTGGCCTTGTTCGAACATATTGCAGAAAACACTAACTTCTATAACGTCATGCTTGGTGATAAAGCGGCCGGAAACTATACGTATAAGATGATGAAAGCAATTCAAACGCATTTAACATTAAGCCTCTCTATTTCACAACCTAACGATGAAAAACTAATGGTTCCACGCGATATTCTCATTAGTTATGTTACTGGTGCCCATCTAGGGATGATTATGTCATGGCTAAAAAGAGGGATGATATATACCCCGCATTTTATGGCGATGCAATTAACTCGTTTAATTATTTTAGGTGCTCATACTGCAGCGGGATTAGAACGGCCTTTTTAAAACATAAAAAAGCGAAGGAGAATGTCCTTCGCTTTTTCTATTAATTAAATGTAATGTTATGTACAGCCTCTTTATCAAGACGTTTAATAACTTCTACAATTAACTTTACTGCATTTTCATAATCATCACGGTGTAACATTGCCGCATGAGAATGGATATAGCGCGTTGCAATTGTAATTGCCATAGAAGGAATACCATTTACAGCAATGTGAATCGCACCCGCATCCGTTCCTCCGCCCGCTACTGAATCATATTGATACGGGATTTGTAATTCATCAGCAACATCAACTACGAAATCACGTAAACCTGTATGTCCAATAACAGAAGCATCATATAAAATGATTTGTGGTCCATCGCCCATTTTACTTTGCGCTTCTTTTGACGTTACACCCGGTGTATCTCCAGCGATACCAACATCTACTGCGAACGCGATATCTGGTTTAATATAATTCGCAGATGTTTTTGCGCCACGAAGACCAACTTCTTCTTGTACAGTTCCAACGCCGTATACAACGTTTGGATGCTTTTCATCTTTTAATTGTTTTAATACGTCAATTGCAATTGCACAACCGATTCGGTTATCCCATGCTTTTGCAAGTAACATTTTTTCATTCTTCATCACTTGGAATTCAAAGTAAGGTACAACTTGATCTCCTGGTCGTACGCCCCACTCCATTGCTTCTTCTTGGCTAGAAGCACCGATATCGATGAACATGTCTTTAATTTCAACTGGCTTTTTACGAGCTTCTGGAGGTAAAATGTGCGGTGGTTTTGAACCAATTACACCTGTTACATCTCCTTTACGCGTTACAATCGTCACGCGCTGCGCAAGCATAACTTGTGACCACCAGCCACCAACCGTTTGGAAGCGAAGGAAACCTTTGTCATCGATTTGTGTAATCATAAATCCAACTTCATCTAAATGACCTGCAACCATAATTTTCGGACCGTTTTCTTCCCCTACTTTTTTCGCAACTAAACTCCCTAAATTATCAGTAGAAAGTTCGTCCGCAAACGGCTCGATATATTTCTTCATTACTTCACGTGGTTCACGCTCGTTACCGGCAATACCACGTGCATCTGTTAATTCTTTTAGCATTGTCAATGTCGCGTCTAATTTTGTCATTGCCAACACCCTCCTTTTTCTTCAGTCAATTTATTATACAATAATTAAATTGAAATATTCAAAAATTAAATTAGTATCCTTGTGTTTGACGCTGATGATTTACTTCATTTTTATCTAAATATGCTTTTTCAATCTCTTCTTGCTCAAATTCAAGTGCTTGTCCAAGTCGAAGATAGCTCGTAAATAATTCAATATAGTTTGTAATAGATGGTTGATCTGTAAAACGAATTACTTTCGCATATGTGTCTAAGAAAATTTCCACTTGTGTTTTATTCGTTTGTGCACATTTATAGAATAGGAAGTTTTTATCAATACCTAAATCAATTCCGATTGATAAAATAAAATGCAAACCATCTACGTACTCTTCTAATATCACTTCACGCTCCGAAGCTGGTTTGTTGCTCCAATATTTAAAACAACGTGTTTCATTTGCAAGTTCTCCAATTTCTACAAGAAGAGCTAACATTTTTTCTTTTAACAATTTTTTCGGTTGTAAGTCATGTTCTTTTGCAATACGGTCATCTAATTCTTTTTGTAATTTAAATAGTTGTAGTAAGTCCATTCTATTGTCCTCCTCCAACATCGCATTTTACGCAACAATGTTGTTTCATCTCAAAGTTCATTATTATGTTTCAGTTCTTATGAATAAGTCAGCTATCTACCTCTTTATAAAATAGCTTGTCCTTAATTTACAAATACGTTTCAGTCATCGCTCTTAAATTGTTCATCTGATGAAAGTTCCATATCATCTTTCCATTATAGCAGTGTCGTTTCGGCTAGGAAAGATACTCTTCTTTCCAAAAGAGCAGAATTAAAAAAAGCCAGGAGTATTCTCCTGACTTCATATGTATATTCTTCTATACTGCTATAACTTTTATATTGATTTTGTCATATTGATAACGACATAGTCGTTAATCTTTAGAATTTCTTTCACTTCTAACTTCTATTTGAATACAAATAAAAAACCTTAGAAGAAAATTCTTCTAAGGTTTCAACTAATTAATTAGTTAATGTTGTTTTTTGCAACTGTTGCTAATTCAGCGAAAGCTTTTTCGTCATGAACAGCTAAGTCAGCAAGCATCTTGCGGTTAACTTCGATGCCAGCATTTTTAAGACCGTGCATTAAGCGGCTGTAAGAAAGACCATTCATACGAGCTGCTGCGTTGATACGTGTAATCCATAATTTACGGAAGTCACGTTTCTTTTGACGGCGGTCACGGAATGCATACATTAGAGATTTCATAACCTGTTGGTTAGCAACCTTGAATAATGTATTTTTTGAACCGTAGTAACCTTTTGCTAATTTAATTACTTTTTTACGACGTTGACGAGTAACTGTACCACCTTTTACTCTTGGCATAATATTACCTCCTAATTGTTCTATATATCAGCCGAACTTATTTTAAGTTGTCAAGCATTTGACGAATGCGTTTGAAGTCACCAGCGCTTACTACACCAGCTTTACGTAGTTTACGTTTAGCTTTTGTAGATTTGTTAGCGAATAAATGGCTTGTGTAAGCGTGAGAACGTTTCAGTTTACCTGATCCAGTCTTTTTGAAACGCTTTGCAGCGCCGCGATGAGTTTTTTGTTTAGGCATAGGTATTTCCTCCTCTATCTATTACTTATCGTTTTTCGGTGCTAAAACTAAGAACATACTGCGTCCTTCCATTTTAGGCTTAGATTCAACTGTACTAACTTCAGCACAAGCTTCTGAGAAGCGATCTAAAACACGTTGACCGATTTCTTTATGAGTAATGGCACGTCCTTTAAAGCGAATTGACGCTTTAACCTTGTCGCCTTTCTCTAAAAACTTGATAGCATTACGAAGTTTTGTGTTAAAGTCGTGTTCATCAATTGTTGGACTTAAACGAACTTCTTTCATGCTAATTACTTTTTGATTTTTGCGCTGCTCTTTTTCTTTCTTCTGTTGCTCAAAGCGGAATTTACCGTAGTCCATAATGCGGCATACTGGCGGTTTCGCATTTGGAGCAACTAATACTAAATCAAGATTAAGATTTGCAGCTAAGTCTAAAGCGTCATTACGAGACTTGATTCCAAGTTGATCGCCATTTGCGCCAACTAAACGTACTTCACGTGCACGAATTTGCTCGTTAATCATCATATCCTTGCTAATAGTAAGCCACCTCCAAGGTTTTCTCAGAACATATTTTGTAGTCATAGAACCCGAACAAAAAAAGTGCGGGCATACGACACCCACACTTGTAAAATCTTAAGTAAGAAATACATTTACCTGTTAACTGCGAATGCGTCCATCAGGTGAGAAGCGGGTGCTTCTACTTGTTCCACAAAACAATATTCTATTATCCTTGATGAGTTTATCATAGGACATGACGTCTGTCAAGAAGACGCGATGTGTTTTACTAACAACAAGAAATATTGTAACAAACAACTAACATACTTGCAATACTTTTTTATGATAAGTGTTACATGGTTATTTTTTCTAATTTCTCTCGAGTATATTACATAAAAAAGCCGCGGTATACCGCGGCTTTTTCTTATCGTTTTCCTTCTACTTTAATCATGTCAACAAAAGCATCTAATGCGATTGTTTCTGATTTTTGTTCACCATATTTACGTACGTTTACGCCGTTTTCAGTTACTTCATTGTCACCTACTACAAGCATGTACGGAATTTTTTGCATTTGTGCTTCACGGATTTTGTAACCGATCTTCTCTTCACGAGTGTCTAATTCAACACGGATACCAGCACGACGCAATTCGTCTTGTACTTTCTTCGCATAGTCTAAATGTACTTGCGGAGAAACTGGAATTACTTGTACTTGAACTGGAGCTAACCATGTTGGGAATGCACCTTTGTATTCTTCAATTAAGAAGGCAACAAAACGTTCCATAGTTGATACAACACCACGGTGAATTACAACTGGACGATGTTGTTTACCGTCTTCACCAACGTATGATAATTCAAAGCGTTCTGGAAGTAAGAAGTCTAATTGTACAGTTGAAAGTGTTTCGTCTTTTCCAAGAGCAGTACGAACTTGAACATCAAGTTTTGGACCGTAGAATGCCGCTTCACCTTCAGCTTCATAGTAATCAAGACCCATTTCATCCATAGCTTCTTTTAACATACCTTGTGCTTTTTCCCACATCTCATCATCCGCATAATACTTTTTAGTATCTGCTGGGTCGCGGTAAGATAGACGGAATGAGTAGTTCTCTAAACCGAAATCTTTGTACACTTCTAGAGTTAAGTTTACAACACGTTTTAACTCTTCTTTAATTTGATCTGGACGAACGAAAATGTGCGCATCGTTTAAAGTCATTCCGCGTACACGTTGTAATCCAGATAACGCACCTGACATTTCATAACGGTGCATTGTTCCAAGTTCTGCAATACGGATTGGTAATTCACGGTAGCTGTGAATATCATTTTTATAAACCATCATATGATGAGGACAGTTCATTGGACGAAGAACTAATTCTTCGTTATCCATTTCCATTGATGGGAACATGCCATCACGGTAGTGGTTCCAGTGACCAGAAGTTTCATAAAGCTCTCTGCTCCCTAGTACTGGAGTATATACGTGATCATAGCCTAAGCTTGCTTCTTTATCAACGATGTAACGCTCGATAATGCGGCGGATTGTTGCACCTTTTGGTAACCAAAGTGGTAAACCTTGTCCTACTTTTTGGCTATTAGTAAATAGTTTTAATTCTTTACCTAATTTACGGTGATCGCGCTCTTTCGCTTCTTCAAGCATACGTAAGTGCTCATCTAATTCTGCTTTCTTAACGAATGCAGTACCGTAAATACGTTGTAGCATTTTATTATTGCTATCGCCGCGCCAGTAAGCACCTGCAACGCTTAATAATTTAAACACTTTAATTTTCCCTGTAGATGGAAGGTGAACACCACGACAAAGGTCGAAGAATTCGCCTTGCTCATAGATTGAAATAACTGCATCTTCTGGAAGATCGTTAATTAAATCTAATTTTAACTCATCGCCGATTTCTTCAAAGCGACGAATTGCTTCTGCACGTGGTACTTCATGACGAACGATTTCTAAGTTCTCGTTCACGATTTTTTGCATTTCTTTTTCGATTTTCTTGAAGTCTTCAACTGTAATTGCTTCTTCCATATCAATATCGTAGTAGAAGCCATTTTCAATTACTGGACCAATGCCAAGCTCAACCTTAACATCTTTATATAAACGTTTTAACGCTTGTGCTAAAAGGTGGGCTGTTGAATGGCGTAAAATATATAGGCCATCTTCAGAATCTAATGTAATGATAGAAACTGCACCATCTTCTTCGATTGGTGTAACAAGATCGATCATCTCATCTTTTAATTTTCCAGCTACAGCTTTTTTCTTTAAGCCTGGGCTAATAGAAGCTGCGATTTCTTCAGTTGTTACGCCTTTTGGAAACTCCTTCACAGCTCCATCAGGGAAAGTAATTTTAACTACATCTGCCATCACTGGTCACTCCTCTTTTTCTCAAAATAAAAAACACTCATCCCGTAAAAAGGGACGAGTGTTGAATTCGTGGTTCCACCCTTGTTCCAATTAACATAATTGTTAATTGCTCAAGTTCAACATAACGGTGTTGTCCGTTAGCAATTACTAGAAAAACCGTTCACTGCTAAAGTTTAGAGGTGGTAAGTAATAATCCCGTACTAGGAAGCTCACACCCTAAGGCTTCCCTCTCTGAAAATCGTAGAAAACTACTCATGTCCTCATCATGACATTTCAATATATTTCATTTATGTAGGTAATTATATGCTCAAAAACTTAGAAAATCAAGGGCGTTACCTTTATTTTTTAAATTTTTCACATTGCGCTCAAAATCATGTAATCCATGTAATTGGACCCGTTCTTGGAACACATTTCGCAAAGTAATAATCATATTATGGTCTTGTTCTTTCGTATATAAATAAATCTTTTTAGGCGAAATAGAAAGAAGCGGCGCAATTACTTTCGTATCAATATATACATCATTTTGCTTTAATAATTCCTCATCTATATATTGGACCAACTTCTCCTGTTTTAAACGTCTACCTTTATCATCATAAAAGATAAAGCTTTCATCAAAAATAAGATGCACGCAAGACAAACGTGATTTACGGCTACTTACTTGTTGCCGAAGCGTCTCAATGAACATTTGGTATTCTTGCTCCATCTTATATTCATCAATTGCCACTTCCGCAAGTTTAGCCACCATTTCCCTGTATGTACGAAGACGAAAACGGATATATGATGAAAACGAGAATGAGAGCGGATCACAAAGCCAATTATTTAAAGAAGACTTAATATATGACTCAAATGCGTTACGCGTTAAATCCTGAGCTACACCTTTTCTTCTTCCCTTTAAAATCTCATGTGCCATGTGCAATATTTGATGACACTCTTCTTGTTCTTCATAAAAAAACTTTTCTTTTAAAATCGTATAAATCCACTCATTTTGTTTCACATTCACAATGAAATACACCATTACTGGCAATAAGATTTTTTCAATATAATTCGATTCACGTACTGGTATGTGAATCACCACTTTTTGTTCCTGTAAATACACACTCGTTTCCTTATATAACACTTCCGCTCTTTTCAGCAATTGTCTATATACGTGCATAGCATCATTTTTTTCTTCGAAGCAAATTTCAATCACTTTTGTCCCCCCTTTTATCCCCGCTCTAAAGGACTGTATCTATACGTTACAAATCCTATAAGAGTCCGTCCCGCGTGAATTTCACTCTTAGTAGAATCACATTTCCTATCGTTAGAAAATCCACTCAATATGGCTTGCTAATTTTATATATATTAAGGGAGGGAGAAAAAAATGATACAAGCTACTATGAATTTTTATTGTATACTTTACTTATCAATAAAAGGGGGTATCTGAATGTTTGAATATAAATTCGTAAAAGTCGAATTACATTGGGGGTTCACTCGCTCAAAACCAGCTGAAGACTACCAAGAAATTATTCAAGAACATGCTAGAGATGGCTGGAGGTTCGTACAGATTGTTGCCCCTACGTTTGGCAGTTCTGGACAACCTGAATATTTCGATCTCATATTCGAAAAGAAAATATCACTATAATACAAAAAAAGAGCAAGCTGAGAAGCTTACTCTTTTACTTATGACGACGGTTTTTCCCACCAATTGGAATTGGTTTCGCTAAATATTTAATTCTTTCCATAATACGTGCTGCTTTCATTTCTTCAGCCTCACCACGCTGCGTATACGTTAAATGGTGTTCCAGTTGTTTAAAATCAAAATTAGACGTAAAGAACGTCGGTAAGTTTTCTAACATACGGAATTGCAAGATTGCACCAAGCACATCGTCACGCACAAAGCTTGACATCGCTTCTGCCCCGATATCGTCTAACATTAAAACTTGTACGCGTTTAACCGCATCAATCTTTTCACCAATCGAATTATCTTGAATTGAACTTTTAATTTCACGTAAAAATTCCGGGAAGTATACGAGCATCGAACTTATTTTCTTTCGAGCAAGCTCGTTCGCTATTGCTCCTAAAAGGTACGTTTTTCCTACACCAAATTTACCGTACAAATATAAACCTTGTGCTTTTTTACCTGGTTCATATGTACTTAAAAATTCATTCGCTGCACCAATTGCATCGATACGTGCATTTAAATCAGAAGGGTCTAAGTTTTCCATAGTTGCCTGCAAAATATCCGTTGGCATATATACACTTTGAACGAGTTTTTCATATTTCTTTCTCTCGTCATGCGCTACTTTTCTAACGCAGCGATCGTATTGAATATCAATCATCTTCCCTTGAATAACAAGCTTTGGCTCATAACCTTGTAGCATATTTTTACATGAACCTAAATCCGGACAATCCACGCAACCTACACTTTGTCCAATATATTCATATAACTTCACAAGACTGCGCTCAATCATAGAAGTCGTTACTTCACCCTTATGTTCGTCTATAAATTCTTTCACACGCGGATGCGCCATTACTTCTGCCTTTAGTACTTCATATCTATTTTTAAAGTTTTCATTTTCCATTAATTTTGCAAATGAATTTTGAATATGCTCCATTTTCTCACCTCAAAGAGCGTTCATTCTCTTCTATTAATCACGCTTATATTTTTTTAACACTTCTTCTAGTCGTTTTCTTTCATCTTCTAGCGTACTTGCATCTTTTTCTACACTTGTATCTTTCTTCTCTGTTTCTTTCTCTTGTTCTTTCGGCTCTTCTTCCTTAAGCCAATCTGGCACCATTTCTTTCCGCACCGTTTTCTTCGCCGTACGGCCTTTTTTCTTCGTCTCAGCCCACTCTTGATATTGCCGGTTCTCTTCTTTCGCTAACGCCATCGCGTCCGCTACTGTACCGACCTTTTTACGTGCCCAATGCCCAGCAATCTTCTCGACATACGTTTTCGCAAGTTTCATATCTGAGCGTAGCATAACGTAATAAATAAGTACATTCACAACTCCTGGTGTCAATTTTTGATTAATCATGACATCTTCAACGATCTGCAAGTCCGCTTTCGTTGCCTCTGCACCACCAGAAATCTCTTTCAATAGTTGTTTTGGCGAGATTTCCTCTAGCTGCTTTATTAACATCTCCTCTTGCGATGAAGGCTCTTTCTCTTTCATCGTACGTGCAGCATGAGGCTGTACTCTTTCACTTAATACCGGTAATGCTTGACCATTTTCAAATTGATACCAATCGCGCGCTCCTTTTCTAAGCCTTTCCGTATCAATTGTTTGCATCTCTGTCACTGCACCAAGAACGATATTTTGCATCGATAACACATCTACACCATACACGTAAGCAAGTGTTATAACGCAGTCTCTCACTTGATCTGTAATCGCCTTTTTAGGAACAAGAGCGGACAATCCATCTACAAATAAAGAGAAATCAAAGAAATCATTCCAAACTTTCGGAGCGTCTCCCTTCTCGTTACTTGGCATAGTTGTCGTTTTTGGAATACGAAGGTCTTCTTGCGCATGCTCAAGCTGTCCTGGATTAAACGAACCAAACACATCATTGAAAGAACGCGTAACATTTTCATAAGAAGCAAAATCAAATTCTTCTTCTAAGAAATATTGCTTTACTTGATTATATTTTGTCCGGCTCAATCGATTGTATAAAAAGATACTTAAAACAATATCATCAAAAAACTGCTTCGGAGATAAAGGTGGTTGCAACTCATATATGAACATTCGAATATCTTTTTCTTTCTTAATATATACCTTCAATAGCCCAATTGCCTCTAACTTTACTCGTTCCTCATATATTTCAGGAAGTTGCATTTGCATAGTCACCATAAGGGAATGATGCGTATTCTCTTTTCCAAATACACGATCTTGCTCTAGCTCTCCCCATAGTGTCATGTATAAGCTAAAAGCTCTACTACCTATTAACGGCTGATACAACATCGTTAACACTTTTCGGTCGTAATTGTGCAGTAGCCCTTTCGCACTTACTTTATAACGATCAATCGGCAATAGCTCCATCCATGACTGTTTTTCCATTCTTGCTTTTCCTTTCTCTCATCCAATCTATCCTCTACTTCATTCGTTCTATCTTCATTATATAAATTCTTAGTGAAAAAGAGCTATTAGCTTGCGCTTCTAGCTCTCTTATCCTATTACTTACGGTATGTAAAGAGAATAAAATACAACTTCTACTCTCTTTCTTTTTGCAGTATATCTTTTAATTCTTCAATAAATACATTTAAATCTTTAAATTGACGATATACAGAAGCAAAACGTACGTAAGCAACATCATCAATATCGCGAAGTTCTTCCATGACAATTTCACCAATCATATCACTTTTCACTTCTGATATACCTAAATTACGCAGTTCACGTTCCACGCTTTGTGTTACTTCTTCTAATTGTCTTAAAGATACTGGTCTTTTTTCACACGCTTTAATTAAACCACGTAAAATCTTTTCTTTATTAAACTCTTCTCGTGTGCCTTCTTTTTTTACAACGATAAGAGGTGACTCTTCTACCCTTTCAAAGGTCGTAAAGCGACTTAAGCAGCTTTCACACTCTCTCCTTCTTCGAATAGAGCGCCCCTCGTCTACCGGACGCGAATCTAACACTCTTGTACCATTATGAGAACAGGATGGACAACGCAATACATTCACTCCTTTACACTATACTCTTTATTTTTCTCTACTCACTTCACCTAAAATATATATACAATATTATATAACTCATTCTAACTCTCTTACCACTTTAAGTTTCAGCGCATCACTTTATCATCTCATCCTTAAAAATAAGATGGTATATAGAGCACTACCTCATTTGCAAGAATCCAATTTATTCAACTAACGAGTACGTTATATTTTTCCTTTTTTATAAACTAAAAAAGAGGTGCATTATACACCTCTTTACATTTTAAATCAATTATGTTCTTTTTTAAAGAGCTTTTGTTTCTCTCTGCTTAATTTCGAAGCTACCAGTTCCTCGAGGAAGCTCGATGCTCTCACGCGTTTTCGCGTTTAAACCTTCTGCAATATATTCTGCAGCAACATTTGGATCAATACGATCCCCACAAGTATAAACATCAATACTTGCGTAACCGTGCTCCGGAAAGCTATGAATTGTTAAATGTGATTCCGAGATAATTACTACTCCACTTACACCTTGTGGTGCAAATTTATGGAAAGCAACCTCACGCACTTCAGCACCAGCTTTTAGTGCTGCATCCACAAATAATTGTTCAATATACGGCATGTCATTCAGTTTGTCGAAATCGCAATCCCAAAGTTCAGCAATCACGTGACGACCCATCGTATCCATAGTATCCATTCTACAGTTCCCCCTTGTAAATTTATTCTAACTGTTCGAATTGAAAACTAATTTGCAATTTGGCTTGCTCCACTACCACGGGGGAAAGTTAGTCCAGAGAGGTCCTAACCCTTTAAGTAGTGACTACGTACCTCAGCTCTTAAGTTTACGAGTGTTAGTATACTTTGTTTATTTTCATTTTGCAACAACAGTTTTTTCGATTTTCTGTCATATTTTCCTCTTTACTTTTCCCTAAAAAAAATAAACGATTCACAAATGCAGTAATCACAACGCTTCGTGGTATGTCCACTTTTTTAAATATACTTATATAATTTTTTTCCTTTTCAGAAAAAATTAAAAAAAGAGGGCAAATGTTGCCTTGCCCTCTCCTCCCTTATTCACTTAAATGTGTTGCACATTTTCTTGTTTCGCTAACTCTTCAACAACTAACGTTACAAGATCTACAACACGACGAGAGTAGCCCCACTCGTTATCATACCAAGCAAGTACTTTCACTTTACGATCACCCATTACCATTGTAGATAAACCATCAATAATAGCTGAGTGTGTATTTGTATTAAAGTCGATAGATACTAAAGGCTCTTCGCTGAATTCTACAATACCTTTTAACGCACCGTTTGCAACAGTTTTGAATGCATCGTTAATGGCTTCAACTGTCACATCGCGTTTTACATCTACTACTAAATCAACAAGAGACACGTTTGGTGTTGGTACACGAAGTGCCATACCATGAAGTTTTCCGTTTAAATGTGGAAGAACTTTTGCTAGCGCTTTCGCAGCACCTGTCGTTGTCGGAATGATTGATTGTCCGCAAGCACGTGCTCTTCTTAAATCTTTATGTGGGTTATCAATATTTTTTTGGTCATTTGTATAAGCGTGAACTGTCGTCATTAAACCGTTTTCAATTCCAAACTGCTCATCTAACACCTTCACAACAGGCGCTAAACAGTTTGTTGTACAAGATGCATTTGAAATAACAGTATGTTTTGTAATATCTAATTGGTCTTCGTTCACACCAACTACAATTGTTACATCTTCATTTTTACCAGGCGCTGTTAAAATTACTTTTTTCGCTCCAGCTTCAACGTGAAGAATTGCTTTTTCTTTTGAATTAAATTTACCAGTTGCTTCAATTACAACTTCAACACCTAAATCTGTCCAAGGCAATTCCTTTGGATCGCGGTTGTTTAAAAGGCGAATCATTTTTCCATCAACTAATAAGTGATCTTCAAATGCTTCTACTGTTCCGTCAAACTTGCCATGAACTGTATCATATTTAATTAAGTGTGCTAACGTTTCAGATGGATAGCTTGCATTGATTGCTACAATTTCGAATGCGCTTTCTTTTATTGCTTGACGAAATACCATTCTCCCAATACGTCCAAATCCATTAATTGCCACACGAGTCATAATATGTTATCCCCCTTGAATGCGTTATACTATTTATCTCCAATCCCAATAATAGTATAACACAAAAAGGGGATATGTCACTAAGCATTTTCATTAATTTCACAATTTTTTAGTCAATAATGTTCCACTTCTTTAAAATTACCTGCAATTGTGTTTTCGTTCCCATAATTGTGCCATCATTATTTATCACTTCATCTGCATTTTTCACTTTTTCTTCTAACGGCATTTGAGATTGAATACGAGCTGTTGCTTCTTCTTCTGAAAAGTTATTTCGTTTCATTAAACGTTCTAATTGCGTATGCGGCTTAACCGCTACAACTAAAATGCGGTCAACGAGACTTGTTAATTTGCTTTCAAATAAGAGAGGAATATCTAACACAACCGCTTGCATACCTTCTTTTATGTACATTTCCTTTTGCCTATTCATTTCCTCACGCACTGCAGGATGAACAATTTTATTTAACTGCAATCGTTTTTCTTCATTATAGAAAACGACACTTCCTAGTTTTGGACGATCTAGTTCTCCATCTTCTTGTAACACTTCCGTTCCAAATACTTCTACTATTTTGTTATATGCTGGTTTTCCTCGCTCTACAACTTCTCGTGCAATAATATCTGCATCAATAACTGGTATGCTCAGTTCACGAAACATTTGAGACACTGTACTTTTTCCACTTGCAATGCCTCCTGTTAATCCAATTACTACTGTCATCATAATCCTCCTCATAATAAAAGGCGCGAAACTAATGTTCCACGCCCATACTTACATTTTCCAAATTCCAATAATAATGAGTAATACTCCAGGCAGGAATGTAAATTTTTGTAACCACTTCATATTCGATAAAACCGTTCCAAGTTTCATTCCAATAAATAAAAACAAAGAACTCATAATTGCAACTAATATCGCCATCATAGCGGGTGCATACCCTAATAAAGATGCACCAATTCCGGCACCAAATGAGTCTACAGAAAGAGCGATACCAAGAAGCAATGCTTCTCCTGCAGAAATGGTGCCTGATTTATCAAAATCTGCTACAGTCGGTTTCCGTAAAATTTGAATCACTAGCCCTAGCGAGGCAATCTCTAATTTCCAGACCTTCTCCTCTTGCTTCGGTTCTTCTTTTTTCTCACTTCGAAAAAATTGATATAATACCCAAATCCCTATTCCAATAAGAACAAGCCCACCGATACGCGTTGCGATAACAGGTGAAAATACTTTCGCGATCATATGTCCAATTCCCATTGAAACAAGCATAACAGCCGCTGAACACATTCCGATAATTATAATTGATCTTAGTGGAATTCTTACGCTTCTTAAACCATATGTTAGCCCTACACTACAGCTATCCAAGCTTAATGTAAAAGCTAATAAAATAAGAGATAAATAAAGGTACATCGGTAAGCTCCTCCCTTATACATAGCTCTGCTGTATGTATATGACAAATGCCTATCCGATGTTATCTCTTTTCTATATTCTAGGCTGACAAATTGGGCAGTAATGCGTTCCTCGCCCGCCAACAACTGTTTTTTCTAATATCGTGCCACAAGTTACGCACGGCTCTCCTTTTTTCCCATATACATTTAGGAGTTCTTGGAAAGAACCAATTTGCCCTTGTGAGTTGATATACGTCCGAATTGTACTTCCGCCACGCTTTACTGCTTCGCCTAGCGTTGTAACGGTAGCCTCATAAATTCGCTCAATTTCTTCTACTGTTAAAGACGAAGCTTCTCGTTCCGGATGAATTTGAGAACGGAATAAAACTTCATCTACATATATATTTCCAAGCCCTACTAAAAGACGCTGATCCAGTAGCACAACTTTTATTTTACGATTTGTCTTTTGTAATCTTTCTTGTAAATACTGCGGTGTCATTTCAGCATCAAATGGCTCCGGACCTAAGTCCGCAAGAGGCATTTGGTTCATTTCTTCACCTTTCTTAAAGAGATGCATCGTACCAAACTTTCTCACATCTTTATAATGTAATTCCGTTCCATCTGTAAATAAGAAACGGACGTGCGTATGTTTATCAATCGGCTCATCCTCTTGATGTAGTAAAAACTTACCTTCCATACGCAAATGTGAAACAATAACATAATTCGTTACATATAAAAGCAAAAACTTTCCTCTTCGCTTTATTTTTTCAATCTTCTCGCCTTTTAGCATTCCTTTAAAGATTTCTGCATCATCCGGTCGTTTCACTATTTTTGGATAAGTAACAATAACATCTTCAATCGTTTTTCCTGTTACAAGATTTTCAAGTGTCCGTCTGACGTTTTCAACCTCTGGTAATTCAGGCATTTCATCACTTCCTTATTTTGCGTCGTACCAAGTTGGACCGTAAGAATAATCAACTTTCAGCGGAACTGCAAGTTCAATTGCATGCTCCATTACTTCAGGTACAAGCTTCTCTAATTTTTCAATTTCTTCTTTTGGCGCTTCAAATATCAATTCATCGTGTACTTGCAGAAGAAGACGTGCTTGTAATCCTTCTTCTTCTAAACGATCCGCCATAATAATCATCGCTTTTTTAATAATATCTGCGGCAGTACCTTGAATTGGTGTATTCATCGCTGTACGCTCAGCGAAGCTACGTAAATTGAAATTACGACTCGTAATTTCTGGAATATAACGGCGACGATTTAATAATGTAGCCACATATCCTTTTTGTTTCGCATCTTTTACGATGTCCTCCATGTATTCTTGTACACCAGGGAAACTTTCTAAATACTTTTCAATAAATTCCGCTGCTGCTTTTCTTGTAATTCCTAAGTTTTGTGAAAGACCATAATCACTAATACCATATACAATTCCGAAATTAACAGCTTTCGCTTGTCGTCTCATATTTGAAGTTACTTCATCTTTTTTAACGCCAAATACATCCATAGCTGTTTTCGTATGAATATCCATATCATGTTGGAATGCTTCAACTAGCCCTTTATCATTTGCAATATGAGCTAATACACGCAGTTCGATTTGTGAGTAATCAGCCGCATACATAATCCATCCTTCTTCTGACGGAACAAATGCCTGACGAATCTTTCTTCCTTCTTCTAATCGAATCGGGATATTTTGCAAGTTCGGATCCGTTGAACTTAATCGACCTGTTTGCGTTAACACTTGATTAAAGCGAGTATGAATTTTAGATGAATCTTCATGTACAACTTTCAATAAACCTTCAATGTAAGTTGAATTTAGTTTCCCTAATTGACGATAATGTAAAATATTTGGAATAATTTCATGGTGATTCATAAGCTTATCTAGTACATCAGCTGACGTAGAATAACCTGTTTTCGTCTTTTTAATAACCGGCAAGTTTAAGTTCTCAAACAGAATAACACCAAGCTGCTTCGGTGAATTAATATTAAATTCTGTTCCCGCAAGCTTATAAATTTCCTGTTCCATTTCCTTTAATCTACCCGCAAGTTCTTCTCCCATATTACGAAGACGCTCTGTATCAACTTTTACACCCTTTACTTCCATATCAGCTAATACACGTGCAAGCGGCAATTCTAACTCTGTAAACAGTTCATATTGCTCATTCTTCTTTAACTCTTCAACGAATGTTTGCTTTACATCATATAATACATGCACTTTACGAGCCACATGCTCCGCTACTACCTCTAACTTTGGAACAGCACGCTTCGCACCTTTTCCGTAAACTTCTTCATCAGATTTCACAGCATGCGTTTCTTTCATTTTCGCTACAGTACGGAAGTCTTTATCCGTATCAGCTGGATCAAGTAAATAAGCAGCGATTAATAGATCAAAGTCAATCCCTTGCATATCTATCCCATTCCATTTCAGTGCAACGATTGCACGCTTCGCATCAAATGTATGCTTTCTCATTTCTCCATCTGCAAGCCACTCTTTAAAAGCATCTGACTTAAGAGCAATGTCTGTCTGAATAAAGTAACATCCATTTTCATTTTGAATACCGAAACCTTGAATGTCTGCTTTATGATAGTTATCTTCTTGTACTTCAACGATAAGCGCACTATCTTGCTGAAGCATTTCTTCTGTAACTTCTTCCACAATATCAAATGTAATATCATCTAATTCAGCTGGAGCAGTTTCTTCTGGCGTAACGCCTAATTTATTTAAAAGGGATGTAAATCCTAAACTCTCGAACATTGGAATGACATCACTTGCTTCATATCCTTTATACGCCATATCATCCACATGAACTGTAATCGGCGCATCTGTAATAATAGTTGCAAGATCCTTACTCATAAGAGCTTGTTCTTTATTTTCTTCCAGTTTTTCTTTTAATTTCTTCCCACTTACTTGATCTATATTTTCATACACCGCTTCAACCGTTCCAAACTGTGTTAACAATTTAATTGCCGTTTTTTCACCAACTCCTGGTACACCTGGTATATTATCTGACTGGTCTCCCATTAAACCTTTCATATCGATAATTTGCTTTGGTGATAAGCTGTATTTTTCAAATAAAGCTTCTTTCGTATATTCATCCACTTCTGTAATCCCTTTTCGCGGAATACATACAAGCGTGTTATCAGAAACAAGTTGAAGTAAATCTTTATCTCCTGAAATAACTTTTACACTTGCCCCTTGCTCACTCGCTTCTTTCGCTAACGTTCCCATGATGTCGTCCGCTTCATAATTTTCTAATTCATAACGCGGTACATTGAACGCATCCAGCATCTCACGAATAAATGGGAATTGCTCTGATAATTCAGGTGGAGTCTTTTGACGCCCTCCTTTATACTCACTATACGTTTTATGACGGAACGTTGTTTTGCCTGCATCAAACGCCACTAACATATGAGTTGGCTTTTCTTCCTCTAATATTCTCATTAACATCATTGTAAAACCGTAAATTGCGTTCGTATGTATACCTTTGTCGTTATTTAAAAGCGGTAGTGCAAAGAAAGCACGATACGCGATATTATTACCATCTACTAATACGACCTTTTTTTCCAAAATTGAAACCTCCCCATACAAATTTGAAATGATTTTTTTCACAGAAAAAAACCGTTCCTTTCCTCTCTCTATATTAACATGACTAATAGAGAGAAGAAAAATAACGGCTATTTTCTTTCATATATAAAACAGACTTATATTGGCATAAAGGGAAGTGACGAGAACAGCTTAACTATTCTCGTCCAAAATTACTCCTTGGATGAAGGGGTTTTCATGTATTATATTAACAGAGCTTTATTAATATTTAATTAAGCCATTGTTAATATATTGTAAACATCCTTCATCCTATTTTTCAGTTGCTGATTTCGGTAAAACAACTGTAAACGTTGTCCCTTCTCCAACTTCACTATCTACTGTAATCGTACCTTGATGCGCCTCAACTAAATGCTTTACGATCGACAATCCAAGGCCGGTACCACCAGTATTTCTACTTCTTGCTTTATCCACCCGGTAGAAACGTTCAAAAATACGCGGAATTTCCTCTTTACTAATACCAATTCCAGTATCCGATACTTTTATATAAGCATTATATTTATCTTCCGCTAACTCTACTGAAACAACGCCTCCAGCCGGTGTATATACGATTGCGTTATTAATTAAATTAATAAAGATTTGTTTCAAACGACTTGGATCTCCAATAACAGAGGCACGTTTTAATACATTCACTTGTAAAGAGATTTCTTTTTCTCCTGCTTTATTATCAAGCACCATATGAATATCTTCAAGCAGCCCCTTCATGTCAACGGTTCCCATATTTAATTTAAATCCTTGTTGTTCGATCTTCGACAAATCTAATAAATCTTCAATTAATCCTTGCATGCGCTCACTTTCTTTTAAAATAATGTGCAAGAAATGTTCGCAGAATTTTTTATTATCCATCGCTCCGTCTAAGAGTGTTTCTGAAAAACCTTTAATAGAAGTAATCGGTGTCTTTAATTCATGAGAAACATTCGCTAAAAAGTCTTTTCTCATTTGTTCTAATTTCTTTAACTCTGTTATGTCATGGAATACGAGAACAATCCCTTTCCATTCATGGTTTGTCCCGATAATCGGCGCTCCATATACTTCGAAATGCTTCCGTTCAATTCCAAGTGGCAATAACATTTGTTTACGCACTTTCACTTCTGTCATAAAGATTTCTTCTACAAGCTCAATAATTTCTGTATGATGAAACGATTCATAATATAAGCGATCTAAATATTCTTCATCTGTTACGTGGAAAGTTTCCTTATAAGAGCGGTTTACAAGGTTTATATATCCTCGGCTATCAATTAAAATCATTCCGCTTCCCATATTTTCAATTAACGTATGCAGACGATCTTGCTGCATTTCTTGTTCAAGTGTCATCTCTTGTAAATTTCGAGCTAAAATATTAATCGCTTTACTCAGCATTCCTGTTTCATCCGAATGACTTTCGTATGCACGTGCTTTATAATTACCCTTTGCCAATTCAATTGCAACTTTCGTAACCGATTCAATCGGCCTAATATATTGCCCTGTAATTTTCATACCTAAAAATACAACTACGAGACAAGCAATGACAAATCCGATAATTAATAATCCCCACGTTTTTTGATGTACGTCTCTTAAAGGATCAATTATACTTTTCACCAAAATGTATCCTTGTTTTCCTTCTACATCTTGAACGAACACCGCATGATAAAATTCATTCTTTCGATCCGTTTCTTTCGTAATTACTTTACTTCGTTGTTTTGCCACTTCCGAAGAAAGTTCTTTAATCGTCTCTGGACTAAATGCCAATTCTTGTCCTTTTCTATATTGAACTTTCTTTTTTTCATCCAAAAATACGATAGAAGCTGGTATTTTTTCTTCTAACTTTTCAAATACGTATGGATTTTTTAAGACATTATCAAAACCTTGCTCTTCTGCTAACGTCGCAACATACTCCGTCTCTTTTACCATTCTCTCTTTAGCATGATCTATATAGTAGTTTTCAAACACAGTTTCTAGTAATAAACCTAGTCCAACTAAAATAAATACAATAAGAGAAACAAATGTAAAAAGAAGCCTGGAACGAAATTTATTCATTCCCTTTTGGCTCCTCTAATTTATATCCTAAACCACGTATCGTTTTAATGTACGTCGGTTTTTTCGTATTTTGTTCAATTTTATCGCGCAAATGGCTAATATGAACATCAACAATTCGTGTATCACCAGCAAAATCATAATTCCATACAGCACTTAATAATTGATCACGTGTCAACACGCGACTTTTATTTTTCGCAAGATACACAAGTAGTTCAAATTCTTTTGGTGTTAATTCAAGCTTTCTTCCTTGGAAATAAGCCTCATAAAACTCCGGTAAAATTTTAAGTTCTGCAATTGTGATGCTATCTTCATCTGGCGCTTCTGCAACTTGTTCTTCTTGTTGTAATTTCGTACGGCGCAAAATCGCCTTCACACGAGCAACTACTTCTCTTGGACTAAATGGCTTTGTCATATAATCATCTGCCCCAAGTTCAAGGCCTAGCACCTTATCAAACTCATCATCTTTTGCCGTTAACATTAAAATCGGCGTCATAACGCGCTGCAATCGTAATTCTTTACACACTTCCATACCATCCATTTTCGGAAGCATTAAATCTAATATAATTAAATCTGGGCGTTCTGTTGTCGCTTTTTGAAGCGCCATTTCTCCATCCATCGCTGTTATAACTTCAAACCCAGCTTGTTGTAAATTAAATTCGATTAAAGTTAAGATAAATTCCTCATCATCAACTACTAAAATACGATTGTTCATTCTTTTCCTCCAAGTTATAGACTTGAAACCTTCTTCATCCTAGTATTTTCCCCGTTATTCTCATCATACTAGAAAACAAGGTCCCTCTCAATATAATTGTCTATTCATGGATTCGGATTGTGCTATTGTTATTCCTAAAAACAATTACGTTCGCCTCAATTATGTTTTGTTATCCATACTTTATATACTTCCATATCGTTATTAAATTCTACTTCCGTATGAATATTGAGTTCTCGATTTTGTGCTAAGAGAAAAGATAAAGCATACGCTATTTTATAATCTGGTGTTTCATATCCATCAAATACTCTCCCGTACATTTCATTCACAAACCCGTCTGCCCACACTTGAGCTTCTCTTACCGTTTCAAAGATCGCGTCTTCTCTTTTCCACCTCACCTAAAAAATCACTCCTTTAATTGACTTCAATTACCGATGATAATATTATTAATCTTAATATATAAATTAATAATATTTGGAGGTCTATTATGCGACTAATACTATCCATTCTATCTTTAGCAATCACATGTATCCTTGCTTTTAACGCTCCTAGCTGGGATACGATTAAAACGGGGTGCTCAGAATTTGCTGAAGGGTTCAAAGCAGGGTTTTTCAACTAAAAATAGCGCTAGCATCCTTATTAAAGGTATGCTAGCGCTATTTTTATTTTCATCTTTTAAAAGTTATCTAATGCTTTTTCCATAATGGAAACAGATTTATAAGGTGGCGTTACTGTTAATGAACCCTTTACAACAGTTTCTCCTTTTTCATCATGAGCAGATACAAGCATATCAATTGTATGTTCCTCCTCAGAAACAGCCACAACTTCAAAGTGGATTTGTAACGTTTCATAATGGTGAACATGTTTCACGAATGTAAGGTCCTTTCTCGTAATATGACTTCCTGGACCCGGTAAATATTTCGTAACCGCCGTTGTAATCATTCCCGTTAGCATAATGCTTGGTACAATCGGCTTTTCATACGGAGTTTGGGATGCGTAATCATGCTGAATATATAATGGATTGGCATCATTCGTTAACCCTAAGTACAATAACAAATCTTTATCCTCAATTTTTTCAGTGATAGATAATTTCTCTCCTACTGTAATTTCATCCATTTTACGACCAATTTGAACTTTTTTCTTTAACATGTTACAACCCCCTCCGATTTTTTCACCTTATTATCCTACTAAAAGCGATACCTTATCCGAAATTTACTATGATGAGGGCAATGTATAGTATAAATCTACAGTTTCATTATAGGATATTACAAATGATAGCGTTTTCATATTATTTCAAAAAAACAATTCGGTAAATAGTAGAAAAAGATTCGGAATCCCGAATCTTTTTCACTACTATTCAATTATTAAACAAGAACTTTCATTACGTTACGTACAGATTCTACAGAGCGATCTAACGCTTCTTTTTCATCTGCAAGAAGTTCTAATTCAATAATTTTTTCAATTCCGTTACCACCTAGAATTACTGGTACCCCTAAGTAAAGGTCACTATAACCATACTCACCTTCAAGGTACGCAATAGCCGGTAATACACGGCGTTGATCTTTTAAGATTGCTTCTGTCATTTCAACTAAAGAAGCTGCTGGTGCGTAATATGCACTACCGTTTCCTAATAAGCCTACAATCTCACCGCCACCTTTACGTGTACGTTCTACGATTGCTTCTAAACGCTCTTTCGGAATTAACGTTTCTAACGGAATACCGCCTGCATATGAATAACGCACAAGAGGTACCATGTCGTCACCGTGTCCACCAAGAACAAATCCTGTAATATCTTTTACAGAAAGATTTAATTCTTGTGCGATGAATGTACGGAAACGAGCTGTATCTAATACACCCGATTGACCGATAACACGCTCTTTCGGGAATCCTGCTTCTTTAAATACAGAATATGTCATTGCATCAACTGGATTTGTTAACACAACAATAATTGCATTTGGTGAATGTTTTGCAATGTCGCGCGTAATACTTTTCATAATTTTAGAGTTTGTTGCTACTAAGTCATCACGGCTCATACCAGGCTTACGTGCAATACCTGCTGTAATAACGACAACGTCAGAATCAGCAGTATCTGCGTAATCAGATGTTCCAATAATGTTAGCATCAAAACCTTGTACTGGGCTCGCTTCTAACATATCTAACGCTTTCCCTTTTGTTGGATTTTCCAGTTGTGGAATGTCCACTAATACAACATCTGCCAGTTCTTTTTGTGCTAATAAGAATGCCGTTGTTGCTCCTGTAAATCCTGCACCGATGACTGAAACCTTCTTGCGTTTGATTGTCATAATTTACCCCCCGCTTTAATTATGCGTTTTTGATTATCGCTACATCCATGTTTTTAATAAGTTCATTAGCGAACTCAGAACATTTCACTTCTGTTGCACCTTCCATTAAGCGTGCGAAATCATAAGTTACTACTTTTGAAGCAATTGTTTTCTCAACAGAAGCAGTTACTAATTTCGCAGCTTCGTTCCATCCTAAGTGTTCTAATAATAATACACCTGAAAGAAGAACAGAAGATGGGTTTACTTTATCTAAACCTGCATATTTTGGAGCTGTACCGTGTGTAGCTTCAAAGATAGCATGTCCAGTCACATAGTTAATGTTTGCACCAGGTGCAATACCAATTCCACCTACTTGTGCAGCAAGTGCATCAGAGATATAGTCACCATTTAAGTTCATTGTTGCAACAACATCGAACTCACGTGGACGAGTTAAAATTTGTTGTAAGAAGATGTCTGCAATAGAATCTTTTACGATGATTTTTCCAGCCACTTCAGCGTCTGCCATCGCTTTATTCGCTGCATCTTTACCATCTTTTTCAACGATACGATCGTATTCAGCCCAAGTAAATACTTTGTCGCCGAATTCTTGTTCCGCTACTTCGTAACCCCAGTTTTTGAAAGCACCTTCTGTAAATTTCATAATGTTTCCTTTATGAACTAATGTAACAGAAGAGCGTTTTTCGTTAATTGCATATTGAATTGCAGCACGAACAAGACGCTTTGTCCCTTCTTCTGAAATCGGCTTAATACCAATACCAGATGTTTCTGGGAAGCGGATTTTATTAACACCCATTGCTTCTTTTAAGAAAGCAAGAACTTTTTCTGCTTCTGGAGATCCTTGTGCATATTCAATTCCAGCATAAATGTCTTCTGTATTTTCACGGAAAATAACCATATCAGTATCTTCCGGACGTTTTACAGGTGAAGGAACACCTTCAAAATAACGAACTGGACGTAGACATACATATAAATCTAATTCTTGACGAAGTGCTACGTTTAGAGAACGAATACCACCGCCAACTGGAGTTGTAAGTGGACCTTTAATCGCGATTAAATATTCACGAATTAAGTTTAAAGTTTCTTCTGGTAACCACTCGCCTGTTTGGTTGAATGCTTTTTCCCCTGCAAGCACTTCTTTCCAAACGATTTTCTTCTCACCATCATAAGCTTTTTCAACTGCTGCTTCTAGTACGCGAGATGCAGCCGCCCAAATATCAGGACCAATTCCATCTCCCTCGATAAATGGAATAATCGGATTGTTTGGTACATTCATAACACCATTAGTTACAGTAATTTTTTCACCTGTCGTCAATGTGATAACCCCCATGTTTGAAATTTCATATGTATGAAACTGAGGGAATAACCCCTCAGTTCAAACCGTTAGTCAAATTAAAATATTCTAATCATTACATCTTTCCGAAAAAATCAGACTTTTGAAAGCGTATTTTCACTATCAAAATAGTGTTATTCGCTTATCGTTGTGCAATTGGAACATACACTTGATGCGTTGGTCCATTATAATCAGCACGCGGACGAATTAAACGGTTGTTTTCATATTGTTCTAGAATATGAGCTAACCAGCCTGACATACGGCTAATTGCAAAAATAGGTGTAAATAAGTCATGGTCAATTCCTAAACAATGGTATACAGAAGCTGAATAGAAATCAACATTTGGTGGAAGACCTTTTTCTTTTGTTACAATGTCTTCAATTTTGATAGACATATTATACCATTTCTCTTCTCCTAAAAGCACGCATAATCTCTTAGACATTTCACGTAAGTGTTTTGCACGTGGATCACCCTGCTCATACACACGGTGGCCAAAGCCCATGATTTTCACTTTATTTTGAAGAGCATTATGAATATATGACTCTACATTTTCTTCTTCACCAATCTCAGTTAACATCTTCATTACATTTTCATTTGCCCCACCGTGAAGAGGACCTTTTAATGCACCGATTGCTGCTGTAATACCAGAATATACATCTGAAAGTGTAGCTACGCAAACACGTGCAGTAAATGTAGAAGCGTTTAACTCATGATCTGCATGAAGTACAAGCGCCTTATCAAAAGCTTCAATTTCAACTTCATTTGGCTCGCGATCATTTAACATGTACAAGAAGTTTGCAGCTAATGATAAATCCTTTCTTGGCTCAACAATATCTAAACCTTTACGGATTCTCGCGTAAGCAGCAACTAAAGTTCCGACTTGCGCCTGTAATTTAACCGCTTTCAAATAATTGGACTTTTCATCCATAATTTCAGCGCTCTCATCGTATAATGATAGCATGGAAATTGCAGTTCGTAAAACAGACATCGGATGTGCAATTTTTAAATCTACTTGTTTCAAATATGTTAAAATCTCACCTGGAACTTTATAGTATTCAGATACAATTTCATTAAATTCCGCTAGTTCTTTTTCATTAGGAAGCTTGCGGTGCCATAATAAGTACACTACTTCTTCAAACGTAGCATTCTCAGCTAAATCATCAATATTATACCCAACATAAGTTAATGTATCATCAATAATAGAGCTCACAGATGATGTTGTTGCTACTACCCCTTCTAAACCTCGAATAACAGTCATGACATTCTCTCCTTTTCCTGAAAATTCTCCCAACCTTGCTCCTTATATCTATTTGCTCCCCTTATGAATTATGAACGCCCGTTCACTCTTTAGGCAAGCAAAATGCACGATCATGCAAATTTGTTGCGATGTTCCCCTCTTATTGTCCATTGTTTACATGGAAAGCATGAGCGTGAATGTCTCCCCGAATCCTCACGCTCAAAACAACAAGTTAGTGAGGAAAATACATTCCGAAGAGTTTTATGATAAAAACAACATAAAACAATATCATTATAAAATTGTTTTATGTTGTTTTTATTTTATCTGGTGTAAAGTCTCTGCTGTTATGTAACTTTTCAAAGTTTCTAATCCTATTATAAACAATTATCTGACTTTTGTGAACAGAAAGAATTCAAAAATTTTATATTACTATAAAATTCCTTATTTAAACATCTGTATAATACTCATAACCGCATAGGCAATTCCAGCCCCAATTAACGGACCAACAGCAACCCCATTAAATAGCGCAACCGCTATAATTGTCCCAAAAACAAGCGCAGTTGTAATGTGAGGATCCGTCGTCAACAATTGTACGCCGCCTTTCGCTAACAAAGCGACCGCTACACCTGAAGCTAAAGCAATCCACGCATAATAAGATTTCGCCGCTTCTCCAAGTTGTTTAAAACCTATTTCCCCTGTCGCAATCGGTACGAGCACCGCTATTGTAATGACCGTTACACCTAGGTTAATTCCTTTCGTTTGTAAATAAGGAAAGACCTTATCTCCTAAAAACGTAAACTTCAATAAAAATAACACGCCAATAGCTACAGTAAGCGATTGGTTTTTAGCAATAAGTCCTATAATAAGTAGTATGAATAAAAATAACGTTGACTGACTAATCATGTTTGCACTTCCTTTCTGAAAATAATGAACTCATTTCCAAACAAAAATACCTTTAAACCTATCGTTATACATGCTATATCGATGCCTATTCAACATGAATCACTTCATTTTTTATGTATTTTAAAATGACAAACTGAGACTTTCACCATCAAAATTTAAGCATGTATACATTTTAAAAAACGGGCGTCTCTTCTTTCTTTTCTAATTAGAAACAGGTAAAATAAAAAGAAGAGAAAATGAAGTTTTTACCATATAGTAGAAGCATCAACACCAAGCTTTCACAGTCACTCATATACTGAAAAAGCAGGAAAAATCCATCATTCCACTATAACATAAAGTGAAACTTTAATCAGTGGGGCATTTTCCACTGATTATTAGCCTTCACCAATCGGGCTTTTACGGGCAGTTTATCTCCAGCTAACTCCTTTGATCCAGCCGCACTTCGGGTAGGAGATTTACTGCCCGTTAATGCGGGGTAAAGTGAAACTTTAATCAGTGGAGCACACTCGTTATAAGTTGAACGAATTAGGATAATCCAAATTGGAATGGGAGGTATACATCTTTGAACCGAAACTTACTATATATGATATTGCGACTCATATTTGTCATTGTAGCAACGGTAGCTGGGTTCTATGTATTACTATACATGTCAGGGCTTATCTATCCTTTTATTATCGCTTTTGCATTTGCTTATTTGATTAATCCTGTCGTCAATTTCCTTAATCAAAAACTACAATTTCCTCGCGCACTAGCAGTACTCGTTAGCTTAATTCTCGTATTTGGAGCTATCGTTGGACTTGTTACATATCTTGTGACTGAAGCAATATCTGCCACAACATACTTACTACAACTTGTTACAGTAAAGTTTCCAGATATCGTTACATTCGCTCAGCAATTTGCACTTAATCATATTATGCCTCTCTACGATGATTTAATCTCTAAATTTAATCATCTTGGAGAACCACAGCGCTATACAATTACACAAAACATTCAAAACTTAGGAACAGAAGCAACAACACAAATGAAAGAACTTTTAACCGCCATTATAAGCGGGTTAACGAATTTCATTAGTGCACTGCCAACAACTTTAACTGTTCTTGTATTCATTTTATTAGCCACTTTCTTCATTAGTTACGATTGGCACCGTCTTGCTCAGAAAGCAAGAAAATTGCTACCGAATCGTGTACATGGCTATGGAAAAACTATTTTTGTCGACTTAAGAAAAGCTTTGTTTGGTTTTGTGAAAGCACAACTTACACTCGTATCTATGACAACCGTCATTGTACTAATCGGACTTTTAATATTACGCGTACCATACGCCATTACTATTGCGATTATTACAGGAGTTGTAGATTTACTACCATACTTAGGAACAGGCGCAGTCTTCGTTCCATGGGTTATATACGTATTTTTCACTGGCGATACCGCATTCGCCATTGGTCTTCTCATTTTATACATCGTCGTGATTGTCCAAAGACAAATTATGGAGCCGAAAGTACTTTCATCTAACATCGGTCTCGATCCATTAGCAACACTCGTCGCTCTATTTGTCGGCTTTAAACTTTTTGGCTTTTTAGGATTAATCATCGGCCCAGTCACCTTAGTACTACTTAATACATTACACAAAGCTAATGTCTTCCATGACTTGTGGAAATATATTAAAGGTTCACCTTCAAAATAATAGTTTCTAATTCATACACAACAAAAAACTTACATGTAATCAGTGGGAATTTCCCACTGATTATTCCTTGTACTTATTTTTCATACTCATTACATAAAACAAGAGAATTGCACTCAGAAAAGATAATTCTCTTGTTTTTTTGCATGAAAAACGCATATTTCGTGGTATTTTTACATATTTATTCTATTTATTTTATAATTATCATTTACATTTATTACTTTTTATGTAAATGAATAAATATACAAAGTAGCATAAAACAAGACTTCAACTAACAATCTCCGCCTTTTTATATGAATTTTTTACACCAATCGTTCCTTTATATAAGAAAGCAAAAATTTAATTCAGCAGCGTTCCCTCCATCTTATTCATCTAAATTAATAGCACTAAAAAACCACAAGTTTAATCGAAGTACACACAAGAGTTCAAACGAAAATTATATAGCACATATAATAAGCGAACGTTTTGTTCATCCCCACTCATCATTCGCCCCACACCAGACACTTACGAGCAGCCCAGCTTTGAGATAGAAATTCCACCCCACAAATAGCGCGGTAAAGCAAAGCTTCAACCAGAAAGTTCCTCTCCTCTTACAACACAAAAAATAGCACTTAGATTTCTACAATCTAAGTGCTATTTCTGAATAATAATAGTAGAGTTCTTTCTAAATTTCCATTCCATCCACTTCATAACAAGCGGCTTCAATAAAGCTCTCGTAATAGGGATCACGCAGATAAACCCTAGCACATCTGTCACATACCCAGGAAGCACTAAGAGAATACCTCCTACAAATACAAAAATACCATCTAGTACCGCCTCACCTGGCATTTCCCCTCTATTCAACTTAGATTGAATCTCTCCAAGCACTTTAAACCCTTGTCTTTTCGCCAAATACACACCTACAACACCTGTAAATACAATCATAGCGAACGTAGACCATAAACCTATTACATGACTTGATCCAATTAAGACCGTAATCTCAATCGCCGGTATTAAAATAAACAAGAATAGTAACCACTTCATAGTTCTACACCTCTCTCACAACTCACTTTTAACGTCCTCACAACGCCTATATACATCATATGAAATATAGATACTCTTTCATATTAAAACACATAACAAACAGCTTTTAAAAGCAATTCTAGGCGCTTTAAGCTAATTCTATCTCGTTTTTGTGTAAAAAAAAGAGAAGGACTCCGATCCTTCTCTCCGTATTACTTATAGCACTTCCGCATGTCCATTATAAACAATTCCGCGTGCTGCATCAACTGTTACTTCTTGGCCATTTTTTAAAGTTGCTGTTACGCCGTTTACACCAACGATAACAGGAATACCGATTGATACGCCTACAACAGCTGCATGGCTTGTTAAGCCACCTTCTTCTACAACTAAAGCCGCAGCTTTTTCGATTGCAGGAATCATATCTTTATCAGTGCTTGTTGTAACAAGGATATCACCTTCGTTTACGTTCGCTACAGCTTCAGCAGCTGTTTTTGCTACAACTACTTTACCTTTTGCAGCTTTACGACCAATTCCTTGTCCTTTAGCAATTTCTTCACCAACAACGTGGATTTTCATTAAGTTTGTTGTACCAGTTTCAGCAACTGGAACACCCGCAGTAATCACTACAGTATCTCCAAGTCCAATTAGACCCGCATCCATACCTGTTTGAATTGCTGTATCTAACATTTCGTCAGTTGAAGCTGCGCGCTTCTCAGCCATAAATGCTTGTACACCCCAAACAAGTGCAAGACGACGTCCTACTTGCTCGTCAGATGTTACAGCTACGATTGGAGATTTTGGACGGTATTTAGAGATCATTTTCGCAGTATATCCACTTTCTGTTGGAGCTACGATTGCAGCTACATCAAGAGCAAGTGCTGTATGCGCAACAGATTGGCTAATTGCATCTGTAATTGTTGGAGTGAACTCTTTAATACGTTTTTTGAACATATCTTCATATTGTAATGATTTTTCAACACGTACCGCAATGTTAGCCATCATTGTTACCGCTTCTACTGGGTATTGTCCAGCAGCTGTTTCACCTGAAAGCATGATTGCATCTGTACCATCGAAGATTGCGTTAGCTACGTCACTTGCTTCCGCACGAGTTGGACGTGGGTTACGTTGCATAGAATCTAACATTTGTGTTGCAGTAATAACCGGTTTACCTAACACGTTACATTTTTTAATTAGACGTTTTTGTACTAACGGTACTTCTTCTGGTGGAATTTCTACACCCATATCACCACGAGCTACCATTAAACCGTCAGAAACTTCTAAGATTGAATCGATGTTGTCGATACCTTCTTGGTTTTCGATTTTTGGTACGATTTGGATGTATTGAGCGTTATGCTCTTCTAATAATTCACGGATTTCTAATACGTCAGACGCTTTACGTACGAATGAAGCTGCAATGAAATCAACTTTTTGCTCGATACCGAAGATGATATCTTTTACGTCTTTTTCAGTGATACCAGGAAGCTTAATGCTTACGTTTGGTACGTTAACACCTTTTTTATTTTTTACAGTTCCGCTGTTAAGAACTTTTGTACGGATGTTTCCATCAGCTTTTTCGATTACTTCTAGTTCGATAAGACCGTCATCGATTAGAATACGAGAACCCGGGTCTACATCGTCATAAAGACCAGCATAAGATACAGAGAACTTCTCTGCAGTACCTAATACTTGCTCAGTAGAAAGAACTACCTCTGCACCTGTTACAAGCTCAGCTTGTCCGTCTACGAAGTCGTGAGTACGGATTTCTGGACCTTTTGTATCAAGTAAGATACCAACTGTTTTACCAGTTTTCTTTGAAGCTTCACGAATGTTTTTAATACGAGCTCCGTGCTCTTCATGGCTACCATGAGAGAAGTTTAAACGAGCAACGTTCATACCTGCTTCGATTAATTGCTCTAATTTTTCAATACTTTCACTAGCAGGACCTATAGTACATACAATTTTAGTTTTACGCATATTGCACCTCCGAAAATTATGAAACCGTTCCCAAATATCTGACATTACGCCGATTAGATGGATAATTCTTTAGATAATTGATACATATCTTTATCGATTGTATGCTTTTGAGCTAACGCTTCGATAATGTCATGATCAACAAGTTTATTATCTTGAATACCTACACAACGTCCACCTTTACCAGCAATTAACAACTCAACTGCTCTTGCACCAAGACGACTTGCTAATACACGGTCTTGTGCACTTGGTGATCCACCACGTTGTACGTGACCTAATACAGTTACACGAGTATCAAAGTTTGTTGCTTCTTCAATGTGCTTACCGATGTCAATTGCACTTCCAACACCTTCAGCTACAATGATAATACTGTGTTTTTTACCACGTTCGCTACCACGTTTTAGACGAGCGATTACATCATCCATGTCATACTCTTCTTCTGGAATTAAGATTGTTTCTGCACCATCAGCTAAACCAGCCCATAATGCGATATCTCCAGCATGACGTCCCATTACTTCGATAACATATGTACGTTCATGAGATGTAGCTGTATCACGGATTTTATCAATTGCATCAATAACAGTGTTTAAAGCTGTATCGAAACCAATTGTGAAGTCTGTTCCAGGGATATCATTGTCGATTGTACCTGGTACACCAACACATGGGAATCCTTGTTCAGTTAATTTTTTAGCGCCTTGGTAAGAACCATCTCCACCAATAACAACAAGTCCTTCGATACCATGTTTCTTTAATTGCTCGATACCTTTTAGTCGTACTTCTGGGTCTTTAAACTCAGGACATCTTGCTGTATATAATTTCGTACCACCGCGGTGGATAATATCGCCAACAGAACCAAGTTCTAATTTTTCAATGTGACCAGAAATTAATCCAGCGTATCCATGGTAAATACCATATACTTCAATATCATGGAAAATCGCTTTACGAACAACTGCACGAATGGCAGCATTCATACCAGGTGAATCTCCACCACTTGTTAATACACCAATACGTTTCATTTGTACTCACCTCATAAAGATTATTTGCCTTATAATAAAATAACACGAAAAAATATAAAAACACAATGGAGAAGATGTGTCTTTTCATAATAAAAACGTGCATTCGCGAAGAGGAACGCACGCTTTTCTTATTTTATCCCAATGGAAGCGTTTGAAAACGAAACTTGCCCAATTTTCATATATTTTTCATAACGTTTTTCGATTAATTCATCTTTCGAAATTCCGTTTAATTGTTCAAAAGTTTTTCTAATTATTAAGTCTATATTTTCTGACTGTTTCAAAATATTACGGTGAGCTCCACCTTTTGTCTCTGGAATAATTTCATCAATTACACCTAATTCTTTCAAATCTGCTGCTGTAATTTTCATTGCCTCTGCAGCTTCCTTTGCTTTTCCTGCATCTTTCCAAAGAATTGCCGCTGCACCCTCTGGTGTAATAACAGAATAAGTGGAATTTTCTAGCATATGAATGTAATCTCCTACTCCAAGGCCTAGCGCACCACCACTACCGCCTTCACCGATAACGATACAAATAACTGGTACCGTTAAACCTGCCATCTCAAATAGGTTGCGGGCAATAGCTTCACTTTGTCCACGTTCTTCAGCTGCTTTACCAGGATAAGCTCCCTTCGTATCGATGAAACAAATAATAGGACGATTAAACTTTTCCGCTTGTTTCATGAGACGCAGTGCTTTTCGATATCCTTCTGGATGAGGCATTCCAAAGTTACGGCGAATATTTTCTTTCGTATCTTTTCCGCGCTGATGCCCAATTACAGTTACAGGCATCCCTTTATATTTCGCAATGCCGCCGACAATCGCTGCATCATCGCCAAATAGACGATCTCCATGACATTCGAAAAAATCAGTAAATAAGTGCTCAATATAATCGAGCGTTGTCGGTCGTTCTGCATGACGAGCAATTTGAACACGGTCCCATACTTTTAGATTGCCGTATATATCTTCCTCTAAATTTTCTAGCTTTTCTTCCAAAATACGAATCTCCTCACTGAAGTCCATCTGGCTGTTTTTCGTATAGTCTTTCAGTTCACGAATCTTATTTCTTAGCTCAACAACTGGTTTTTCAAATTCTAGCTCTGCCATACAGCCACTTCCCCTCCTTGATGAACTTCTAAAATCTTACGAAGCGATTCTCTCATATCATCACGATGCACCACCGCATCTAATTGACCATGATCTAGTAAGAATTCTGCCGTTTGGAAATCTTCCGGTAGTTTCTCACGCACCGTTTGTTCAATTACACGTCTACCAGCAAATCCGATAAGTGCACCTGGTTCTGCAAGATTATAATCACCAAGTGAAGCGAAACTCGCTGAAACCCCGCCCGTCGTTGGGTGAGTCATAACAGAAATAAATAATCCTCCTGCATTACTATGCTTTTTCAAAGCTACGCTTGTTTTTGCCATTTGCATTAAACTTAATATACCTTCTTGCATACGGGCACCACCCGAAGCAGTAAAGATAATAAATGGAACTTGTAAGTCGTACGCCTTTTCAACCGCACGGGCGATTTTTTCTCCTACTACAGAGCCCATGCTCCCCATTCGAAAACGAGAATCCATTACTGCAACAACAACAAGCATGTCATCAATTGTTCCTTCACCAGTTACAACCGCTTCGTTCAATTCAGTCTTCTTACGATCGCTCTCTAGTTTCTCTTCATAACCTGGAAACTCGAGTGGATTTAATGAAACCATTTCTTTGTCATACTCACGGAATGACCCTTCGTCCAATATACTATCAAGACGTTCCCATGCATTCATAGGATGATGATATCCACAATTCACACATACTTTTAAATTTTTTAGAAGTTCTTTCGTATACATGATTTTTTTACATTCCGGACATTTTGTCATAACGCCATCTGGCACATCTTTTCGTACTTGTTCTGAAGGTATTGCAGCGTACTTTTTCTTTTTCACGAATAAATCTCTTAGCACAATTTGACCCCCTTCGTTGAGAGCTAAGGTTAGCGTAAGAAGAAAATGGGGCTAACACCAAAGTTTGATGTTAGCCTTATCTTCTCAATCTGTCTAATAACCTCACTCTTTACGTTTAACTTTAACCGCTACGCGGTAGAATGTTTGTCATAACGTGTCATGGTCATTTCGACAAATTTTATACATTACGAGTGAAACTGTATATTCTCTACTAATTCATCGTAAATTTTTAGTGCATCATTTTCTTGTTTTTCTTCCAAAGTAGCGTAAAGCTTTCTATACATATCGATAGAATCTCTTGAAACTTTACAAGAAAGCGTTGATACGTAATCATTTACGATCATCCAAATGCGATATAGTAAATAATTATCGACTTGTTCAATAAGTGTTTTAAAGAACGTTTGATGAAGCGTTGGGATTGAGTTTTCATTTCCTTCAAGTACTTGGTGTAATTTACTTAGCACTTTAGAAAACGTTTCTTTCGGTAAATTACATACAATTCGAATCATATCTTTCTCGAGTAATCGTTTCGTTTGTAATAAATCACGAATTGTTTTCTCATCTTGCAATAAGAACGGAGCAATTAATTGTACAAGACCGTTATCATAAAAGTTTCGAATAAACGTCCCTTCACCACGTCTCGTTTCAATCAATCCTACCAGTTCTAAAGCACGCAATGCTTCTCTTACAGAGGAACGTCCTACGTTTAAGCGTGAACTTAACTCACGCTCAGACGGCAAACGATCCCCCGCCACCAATCCATCCTCTTCCATAATGGAACGGATTTTTTTTACAATTTCGAGATATACTTTTGTATTTGATGATGTCAATGGAATTTCCTCGCTTATTCTTTACCAATCAGCGCTAATTGTTTTGTTTTTTCAGCGATCTCATTTGGATCTACTTGACGGCGAGCTACTCCTGTCTCCATTGCTGCTTTTGCAACGTAAGCCGCTACTTGAGGCGCTACACGCGCGTCAAATGGTGCCGGAATGATATAGTCTGCATTTAACTCATCTTCTGCTACAAGCTCAGCAATAGCCTGTACAGCTGCCATCTTCATTTCTTCGTTAATTTGTGTCGCATGTACGTCAAGTGCACCGCGGAAAATACCAGGGAACGCCAGTACATTATTTACTTGGTTCGGGAAGTCAGAACGACCTGTTCCAACAACAGCTGCGCCCGCTGCTTTTGCCAATTCTGGCATAATTTCTGGAACTGGATTCGCCATTGCAAAAATAATCGCATCGTCATTCATTGTACGAACCATCTCTTCTGTTAATGCACCTTCTGCAGATACACCAATGAATACGTCTGCACCTTGTACAACATCAGCTAAAGAACCTTCTATACGATTCTTATTTGTATATTTTGCAACTTCATCCTTCACCGGATTCATACCTGTAGGACGACCATCATAGATTGCCCCTTTACGGTCACACATAATAATGTCGCGTACACCATAGCGATATAAAAGTTTAATAATTGCAATACCTGCTGCACCTGCGCCATTTGCGACAACTTTAATGTCAGACATTTTCTTTCCCACTAATTTCAGTGCATTTACAAGACCTGCTACTGTTACAATAGCTGTTCCGTGTTGATCATCATGGAAGATAGGAATATTTGTTTCTTTTTTCAAACGCTCTTCAATAATGAAGCAGTTTGGTGCTGCGATATCTTCTAAGTTAACGCCGCCAAAAGTTGGCTCCATTAATTTTACAGTTTCAACAATTTTATCTACATCGTTTGTATTTAAGGCAATTGGGAATGCATCTACACCAGCAAAGCTCTTGAATAATACAGCTTTACCTTCCATTACTGGAAGAGATGCTTCAGGTCCAATGTTACCAAGACCAAGTACAGCTGTTCCATCTGTCACAACTGCTACCATATTTCCCTTCATCGTATATTCATATACCTTACTTTTATCGTCATAAATTTCTTTACAAGGTTCTGCAACCCCTGGAGAATATGCAAGACTTAAATCTTTTGCATTTTCTACTTTTACTTTTGATACAGTTTCTAATTTTCCTTGATGCACTTTATGCATGTGAAGTGCTTCTTCACGAAGTGTTGACAAACTATCCACTCTCCTCAAATTATTCTTGCTGATATCAATTTCTCCAAGTGGTCTGACCACGAACACTACTACTATAATAATCGAAGTGTAGGGAAATTGTCCATTATATTTTCACAACTACATTTTCTTCCCCGACAATTTCACGAAGTGCTCCTAAACATTCTTCACTTGGATGAATCGATAAACTCCGAGATAATTGTACCATTTTATGTTCCTTTTCATAATAAATTAGTACTTTCGCAAAACCTGAATAGTCGAACAATATTTTCGTAACCCGATTTAAAAGCTTTTTCTCATACTGAGATGGCAATTTCACGTAAACAGATGCGTCTTTCTTTTCTTCATAAACATCCATTTCCTCTAGCGGATATAGTCCATTTACAATCCATTGCAGCTTATGATTTCTTAGCTCAATCGTACCGTCAACTAAAACAATTGCTCCTTCTTGCAACTTATCCGAGAAATGTATATACGTTTCCGGGAAGAGGACCGCTTCCATTTCATCATTTTGATCACAGAATGTAATAAATGCCATCTTTTGAAACTTTTTCGTACGAATCACTCTAACACTTGTTATATACACAATAGCTCTTTGTACTTTTTTCTTGTGTCGCATCGCCTGAGCGAGAGATGGAATTTCTAATTCTTTTGCTAACTTCACATATTGCGCTGTCGGATAACTTGATAAATAAAAGCCAAGTACTTCTTTCTCTTTATTTAGTTGTTCAATAAAAGATAGCTCTTCTCCTTGTACATATTTTGATTTTGGAACAGCATCTCCTAAATCACGTGCGAGATTCGCGTACTCTAACGCCCCTTTAATACTTTTCCATAAATTCGTTCTCGAAACACCAAAATCATCAAAACATCCCGACCAGACGAAAGCTTCTAAATTACGCTCCGTTACGAACTTTGACGGCATACGGAGACAAAATTCAAATAAATCTTCGAACATTTTTTTCTCTCGTTCTTCTAATAATGCCGTCACTGTAGCCATTCCAATATTTCGGATCGAAAGTAAACTGTAACGTATCGCATTCCCTTCTATTTGGAAGTTATAACCACTTCTCTGAAGAGACGGCGGCAAAACGTGAAAACCTTTCCGCTTCGTTTCTCGTATATACTGTACAATTTTATCTTCATTTCCAATTGCGCTTGATAATAATGCCGTCATAAATTCCAGCGTATAGTTCGCTTTCAAATAGGCAAGCTGATATCCGATCATACTGTAAGCTACAGCGTGACTTCGGTTAAAACCGTAATTCGCAAATCTTACAATTAAATCATAAATTTTTTCAGCAGACGTCTCATCATATCCATTTCGCAAACACCCCTGGACGAAATGCTTACGTTCCTGATCTAAAATATCACGATTTTTTTTACTCACTGCACGGCGCAGTAAATCTGCTTCTCCAAGCGAAAACCCTGCTAACTTCGATGCAATTTGCATAATTTGTTCTTGGTATACAATGACGCCGTATGTTCTTTCTAAAATTGGCTTTAAATCCGGATGTAAATATTCGATTTTTCTTTTTCCATGTTTCGATTCAATAAAAGTCGGTATCTGTTCCATCGGTCCTGGTCTGTATAACGAGTTAACAGCTACGATATCTTCAAACTCATTCGGTTTTAACCCGCGAAGTACATTTCGCATACCGCCTGACTCAAGCTGGAATACACCTGTTGTATCTCCTCTCCCTAATAATTGGAATGTCTTTTCATCTTGAAGAGGTAAGTTTCTTATATCGATTTCTTTCCCAGTTTTGTTCGCGATAAATTTTATAATATTTTCAAGTAACGTTAAATTACGTAATCCTAAAAAGTCCATCTTAAGCAACCCAAGTTCTTCTAGCGCATCGGCTGGATATTGCGTAACATAAACATCGTTATGTCCTTCTTGAATTGCTACACTGCCTGTTAGCGGTTCTTGACTCATAATAACACCAGCCGCATGAATAGACGTATGACGTGGTAAACCTTCTACACGTTTTGCGATTTCAAACACACGCTCATGCAAAAGATTCCCTTGTATAAACTCACGAAGTGATTGTGATTCTTCATATGCATCTTTTAACGTTATACCAAGCTTTGATGGGATAAGTTTTGAAAATATATCAATATCTCGCGGCGGAAGCCCCATTACGCGGGCAATGTCTCTAATTGCCGCTTTTGCTGCAAGCGTACCAAACGTTACAATTTGCGCAACACGGAGCTGACCGTATTTATCTTTCACATAGCGAATCATCTCATCACGTCTTACGTCTGGAAAATCAATATCAATATCAGGAAGCGTCACACGTTCAGGATTTAAAAACCTTTCAAATAATAGATCGTATTCAATTGGATCAATATCTGTAATTTCTAATACGTATGAAACGAGTGAACCAGCTGCCGATCCACGACCTGGTCCTGTTAGAATATGATTTTCATGTGCATACTTCATAAAATCCCATACGATGAGGAAATAATCACTAAATCCCATACGAGAAATAACATTTAATTCATGATCCAAACGCTTTATATGCACTTCTTTCGGTTCACCATATCGTTTCCGCAAACCTTCTTCACAAACACGACGCAAGTATATATCACTCGTTTCATTAGACGGAACAGGAAACTTCGGAAGTTGATTTACATGGAACGGTATTTCTACTTGGCAACGCTCTGCAATTTTTATTGTATTTTGGATTGCTTCCGGCGCATGGGAAAATAGTGCTTCCATTTCATCCGATGACTTTAAATAATACTGATCTGTTTTCAGCCTCGGCCTATCTGGATCAGTCATTTTCGTTCCACTTTCAACAGATAGTAAACATTCGTGAACAAGCGCGTCACTTTGATTGATATAGCGCACATCATTTGTTGCAACGACTGGAATATTAACCCTACTAATAAATTCAGGTAGTTTCTCTTGTAAAAGCAACTCATCTTGAATTGCATGATGCTGCAAACTCATATAAAAATGGCCGAACATATTTTGATACGTGCGAGCTACTTCTTCAGCCTGACTCTCATTGTCTTCTAGTAATAATTGCTCAATTTCGCCATCTTTACCTGGCGAAATAGCAATTAATCCTTTCGCATAATGCGCAAGCCACTTCTTAGGAATACCTTCTTTGGACTTTGTCATAATACTGCTAGAAATCTTTAATAAATTTTGGTAGCCTATTTCATTCTCAGCAAGTAATACAAGCGGATAAGACCTTTCTTCTTCTTCACTAAAAATAGAAGCGGTTAATCCAATAACAGGCTGTATACCATGTTTCTTACATGCTTTATAAAACGGAATAACACCATACATAACATTTTCATCCGTAATAGCTAGCGATGAAAAACCAAGTTCTTTCGCCCTGACTACAAGCTCATCAATTTTACAAGCACTTTTTAATAAACTAAAAACGGTTTGACATTGTAAATGCACAAACTTCACTGTTGTACCCTCTCTTTACCTATTTGACTACTTTTATTATAGGTGATGAGGAAAGCGGAAATCAAAACATACTTCTTATACTTTGTCCATATATATGAAGAAGAAAGGGGAATGACGATGGATGTAAGAGAACATACTTTTTTCTCTCTGCTTATTATTAGTTATTTTATTGCCTTTGGGGTTATACTTGGCGGTTCATTAATTGGTGGATTTGGTGCGTTTCTTATCGGAAAACCAGCTCTAACTTACATTAATCAATTCGCCCAAAATTTAAGAATTTGGGCACTCGTTGCAGCAATCGGCGGAACATTCGATACCTTTTATAGCTTTGAAAGAAGTTTCTTTGGCGGAGATATGAAAGATATCGTAAAACAAATTCTCCTTATTTTTTTCGCAACTGGTGGTATGCAAACAGGTCTCATTATTATTAAATGGCTAACGCAGGAACATGTATGAGAGTACCAAGTGCCAATACAGCAAAAAGATGGTACTTAGTATTAGCTGGTGCTGCTGTTGGAGGCGTGTTGAGCTGGTTTATTTTTTTGTACATATACGGTGTTTTTCAACAAGAACAAGCTAGTAAAATAGCAGAACAAAGAGAAATTATAGAAAAACAAGAAGCAAAGCTCCACGTCCTTCTCGAAGATCAAGAAAAATTGAACACTGAAAATAAACGGCTCTTAACCATTCAAGAGATTAAAATAAAACTTATCAATCGAGAAAAATACGATTTAGACAATCTTACACTCGAAAATATGACTACATCTATTCATAATGATCTCCAGCATCTTTTAACGAAAAACATTCAAAGTATCGCAAAAAATAAAGACCTACTAAAAAAGGTAATCGAAAATAAAACATACAAACATTACGATCGCCTATACCGTTTTAAAGTCGATACAATATCTTTTGATACAGTGCTTGAAATTAGCATTACTATAGAGAAAGAAAAATAAAGAAGGAGGGCTTTAGCGCCGCTCCTTCTTTTCGTTCTAACATATAGTCTTTTATTTACAAATCTCACGTAAATCAGCAAAAAGACGATCCGCTTCTTCCCAAGAAGATGCCTTGGCACCAGAAGCCATCGGATGCCCTCCGCCGTTATATTGCATTGCCAATTTGTTTATAACTGGTCCTTTTGAACGAAGACGAACACGAATTACGTCATCTTCCTCTAAAAATAGAACCCACGCCTTTAATCCATCAATATTGCCAAGCGCTCCAACAACACCAGATGCTTCAGAAGGAAGTACATCAAACTCTTCTAATACTTCTTTCGTTAATTTAATGTAAGCTGCTCCTTCTTCTACCATCGTAAAGTTTTGTAAAATATAACCGTTTAAACGAGCAATTTTTTCTTTTGTCTTATACATTTCATTGTATAAATCTGTGAATTTCACACCCATATCAACAAGCTCACTTACGTAACGAAGTGTTTTTGCTGTCGTATTTGGGAATAAGAAACGACCTGTATCTCCAACAATTCCTGCTAAAATAAGGCGAGCTGCTTCTTTTGTTATTTTTAATCCTTTATCTTTTCCATAGTTATAAAACTCATAAATCATTTCACTTGTAGAACTCGCTGTCGTGTCTACCCACGTAATATCTCCATATGGATCTTCATTTGGATGATGATCAATTTTAATTAACATCTTCCCTTTTGTATAGCGTTGATCGTCAACCCGTTCTTGATTCGCAGTATCACAAACAATAACAAGCGCATTTTCGTATACACTATCTTCAATATCATCCATTACTCGTAAGTATGCTAGTGACGGTTCATTGTACCCAACCGTATAAATATTTTTCTCTGGAAACGATTCTTGTAGAATTGTACCAAGACCACCCTGTGAACCTAACGCATCTGGGTCCGGACGCACGTGGCGATGAATAATAATTGTATCAAACTCTTTAATTGCTCCTAAAATTTGCTCATGCATATGTATAATCTCCTTTTTAATCAACTTCTTCACTTTATCCTCCATTATAACGGAAAGTATTTCATACATGCGAACAATTGCTTTATAATAAAAGTTAGAAAGTTTAGATATTTCTTTTTCTTTTCTATTATTTTTCACAAAGCGATGGGAGTGTTCATTATGCCAGTATTAGTCTTCTGTATTATCGTCTCATTTATGTTGTACCTCTTTTACAAAACAAAATACTTTCGTACAAACCGCCCAATGGAGAAAGGTTGGCTCTCAGGAAAATCCGCAATGGCACTCGGTTCATTCGTTTTATTTTTCGGGATAAACCAATTCTTTTTAGAACTTTCAACCGCTCGTATTATCGTTGGTGTTTTATTCGTTCTATTTGGTAGTGCAAGTGTATTTAACGGGTTTCGCCAATACAAACATTTCTTGCCATTAGCAGTTAAAGAAGCCGAAGTCTATGAAGCAACATAAAAAAGCATCAATATTGTGATGCTTTTTTACGTCCCTTAACTTTCAAAATCATATATGCAACAAACGCAGATGGTATATTAAATGGGTTACCTTGTACATGAAAATGTAGTTGTTCTTCTCCAAAAGACATTTTTTCATATAGCTCTCGCTGAGATAATCCTGTCTTTTCCTTTTTTTCATGTAAACCTTGTAAATATAAATATTGGATCGGTATCATTACAAGAAAGTAAAATAGTGCGATACTACCAAAAAAGAGTACGGCTGACGACATAATGCATACCACCTTTCAGAATTCCATTTTCTTACAATATAATCATAACACAATATACAGCCAAATCGAATTACTATTCTGTCTTTTCTTACGTTACTTTTCCACTCCATACATATTTCACTAAAACTCCCATCTAAAATCATGCCTTTCAAATTTAAAACAACAAAAAAAGATGGAACAAATCAAAACGATTTGTTCCATCTTTTTATTTATCGATTAACTGCACCATAAGTAATGCCTTTCCAACAACATTACCTTCATGATGCACCTCTACATCGACCTTACCAAATTTACGCCCAATTTCTAATACTTTCGGATGAACAGATACAACATTATCAATTTGAACCGGCTTTACGAAATAAATCGTTAAGTTTTCAACAATTAAATCGCTTTTCTTTTGCGCACGAATGACGCGATTTGTCGCTTCTGTCACAATTGTTGCAAATACACCGTACGATAACGTTCCGATTGAGTTCGTCATTTGCGGCGTCACCGAAAATTGATATAGATGCTCATTCTTCGCTTCTTTCGGCGTCATAAATTGATTCGTTACAATATCATCAATGGTTTCTCCAACTTGTGGCTGACGTTGAATCATTTGCAGTGCCTGAAGTACATCTTGACGGCTAATAATACCTTGTAGTTTATTTCCTTCATCAACAACAGGAAGTAACTCAATACCTTCCCACACCATCATACGTGCCGCAGCTGCGACAGACATTTTACCGTTCACTGTAATTGGGTGTTTTGTCATTACTTTATCAATTGGTGTTTCTTTCGCTACACCGATCATATCTTTTGAAGTCACGATTCCTAGCACTTTGTTACTTTCATCAACAATCGGATACCTTCCGTGCATCGTCTCTTCATTATAGGCATGCCATTGCTGCACTGTATCATTTGGCTTTAAATATAATGTTTCTTCAATTGGCGTTAAAATATCTTCAACGAGTACAATTTCTTTCTTAATAAGCTGATCGTAAATCGCACGGTTAATTAACGTTGCAACTGTAAAGGTATCGTAACTACTTGAAATAATCGGCAGTTTTAATTCATCTGCTAATTTCTTCACATGATCTTCCGTATCAAATCCGCCCGTAATTAATACAGCGGCTCCAGTTTCTAACGCTAATTGATGTGCGTTCGTACGGTTACCGACAATAAGTAAGTTCCCAGCTTCTGTATAGCGCATCATCGCTTCTAATTTCATTGCCCCGATTACGAATTTATTTAACGTTTTATGTAGTCCTTCTCTGCCTCCAAGTACTTGACCGTCGACAATGTTAACGACTTCTGCATATGTCAGTTTTTCGATATTCTCTTTCTTCTTTTGTTCAATTCGAATTGTTCCGACACGTTCAATTGTACTAACATACCCTTTATTTTCTGCATCTTTAATTGCACGGTAAGCGGTCCCTTCACTTACACTCAAATCTTTCGCAATTTGTCTTACAGAAATTTTATGGCCTACTGGCAGGCTATTAATATGTTCTAAAATTTGGTTATGCTTGGTAGCCAAATGGTTTCACCATACTTTCTTTTCCCTAAATTCTTCATGTGTTGTACTTTCAGTATACTATATTTTCAAAACTGTTACACTCTCTCTTTGCATACCTGTACTATTTTTTTTATAACAAAATAACTCTTACATTCCACCAGTCATTCTATTACAACAATGTAATGCTATTGTCATCTCATTCGATAGTTCGCACACTTGATTACCTATACAATTAAGACAAGAAATAAATCAAAGGAGCGAACACATGATGAAAAAACTTTTAGAGGTTGTAGGTGCTGTATTTTTAGCTTTCGTAGATGGTAAAAAAGTTACAATGGAATTGAATGAAACACCTGAACAGCCACGTACCAAAAGAAAAGAATCACCAAAACAAATACAAGCATTAAAAGCTGTCCTACACACGTAAAAACCCTTCACTTTTCTTTTCAAATGAAGGGTTTCTTTTCTATAGTGTAATACTTTCTCCAGCTTCTAATACTTTCCCTGTACAATTTTGTAGCTTTTCTACAAATTGATATGGATCTTGTTCAATAACTGGGAACGTATTGTAATGCATCGGTACAACAGTTTTCGCATTAATCCATTTTGCCGCTAGTACAGCATCTTCTGGTCCCATTGTGAAATTATCACCAATTGGTAAAAATGCTAGATCAACTTTATTTAATTCCCCAATTAACTTCATATCAGAGAATAGTGCAGTATCTCCTGCGTGGTATACAGTTCTCTCTTCTGCTGTAAATAAAATACCTGCTGGCATACCTGTATATGTAATCGTCTTATTTTCTTCATCAATATAACTAGAGCCGTGGAATGCTTGTGTAAACTTCACTTTTCCGAAGTCAAATTCATGTGAACCACCAATATGCATCGGGTGTGTATTTACACCTTGCCAACTTAAAAATGTTGCTAGTTCAAATGGCGCTACAACAACTGCATTATTTTTCTTCGCAAGTTCTACTGTATCTCCAACATGATCACCGTGTCCATGCGATAAAAGGATTGCATCCACTTTTACATCTTCAGCTTTTAAATCTGTTCTCGGATTACCTGTTAAAAACGGGTCAATTAAAATAACTTTTCCATTCGCCTCAATTTTCACAACTGAATGTCCATGATAAGATACTTTCATTATTACATTCCTCCCCTATTCACATTCTCACTTTTTATTCTACATGATTTTTCAATCCCCTGTCTTTTCTAACATCTATTTACTTGTCATAACGCTTTCTTCCGAGTTAAAGTTATATTTGTAATTAAATATCTCGGGGGTGCCAATCGATGAATGCTAGATTAGAAAATTTAATGCAATGGCTAAAAGAAAAAAACGTAGAAGCTGCGTTCTTAACTTCTACACCGAACGTCTTCTACATGACAAACTTCCACTGTGAACCACACGAAAGACTTCTTGGTATGTTTGTATTCCAAGAAAAAGAACCTATTTTAATTTGCCCTAAAATGGAAGAAGGCCAAGCACGTAACGCTGGCTGGGCACATGAAATTATCGGATTTACTGATACTGACAGACCATGGGATATGATTGCAAAAGCAATTAAAGACCGCGGCATCAATGCAAATGCAGTTGCAATTGAAAAAGAACATTTAAACGTAGAGCGCTACGAAGAATTAAAGAAATTATTCCCAAATGCAGCTTTCAAATCAGCTGAGGAGAAAGTTCGCGAACTTCGTTTAATTAAAGATGAAAAAGAACTTTCTATTTTACGCGAAGCAGCTAAAATGGCGGACTATGCTGTTGAAGTTGGTGTAAATGCAATTAAAGAAAACCGCAGCGAGCTAGAAGTATTAGCAATTATTGAACACGAATTAAAAACAAAAGGCATACATAAAATGTCATTTGATACGATGGTATTAGCAGGTGCGAACTCTGCTCTTCCACACGGTATTCCTGGCGCAAACAAAATGAAACGCGGCGATTTCGTACTATTTGATTTAGGCGTAATCATTGATGGTTATTGCTCTGATATTACACGTACAGTAGCATTCGGTGAAATTTCTGAAGAGCAAACTCGCATTTACAACACTGTACTTGCTGGACAACTACAAGCAGTTGAAGCATGTAAACCAGGTGTTACACTTGGCGCAATCGACAACGCTGCTCGTTCTGTTATCGCAGATGCAGGTTACGGTGACTTCTTCCCACACCGCCTGGGTCACGGACTTGGAATTAGCGTACACGAATATCCAGATGTAAAAGCTGGCAACGAGTCTCCATTAAAAGAAGGTATGGTCTTCACAATCGAGCCAGGTATTTACGTACCAAACGTAGGTGGCGTTCGTATTGAAGATGATATTTACATCACAAAAGACGGATCAGAAATTTTAACGAAATTCCCGAAAGAATTACAATTTGTAAAATAATAAAAAAGGCAGCGGGATTGCTGCCTTTTTTATTTCTCTACTATTTCAAATTTAGCACCATCTTCTCCTCATACTTATCATCCCATTTAATCACAACTTCTATAGGTTCATCTTTAGAGATAGGCGCGCAACTTACACAAGAAGACTTCATTTCAACCTTTGCTCCTCTATGAACTTCTGACGTTTGTGTCATTGTACTAAAGGCTCCATTAATAGCAATCTCTAAGTTTTTAAATTCTGTCTTTCCATCCCCGCCCTTATATTGAAACGTAAACATCCCATCTTCACTGTCATCCTTAATATGCCCTTTATATTGTCCAGTCCAACTTTTGCTCTCGCTAGAAAAAGTAACATACAAAATGGAACAGCTTCCTAAAAAGAAAATACTAATGAAAAAGAATAATGCTCTCTTCATAATGCCCCCCTCCATTCAAAAGCATTTATTTATTGTCTATTTCTTCCTCTTATTATACTATTAAAATACAGAATTTTCTAAAATAGGTGGTTTATATGTTACAACAACAGTTAGAAGAAATTCGTAATAATCATTACGTAATGGATACAATTAACATGGATTCTTTAATTTCCAATATGCTTAAACATATCGGTGTTACCGATAGCTATTTAAGGGACAAACTTATTTGCTCTACTTTTTACCATCTCATCAAAAAGGACTACCTTTCACACACACAATTACAGAAACTATTATTAGAAAGCATCAGTGACAAATATTTATTGTATAAGATTCATTCGGATGACGAAGATGCGGTATTTACCCGTGCATTTACAACATTATTAATTGCACTCATTATTGATGCCGATACAAATCATAATTTCTTATCACAGGCTGATCTTTTACATGTAAAAGATCGATTAGTGTTATATATGAACAACGAGCATGATTTCCGCGGATATGTGCAAGACCACGGCTGGGCACATAGTATCGCTCACGCTTCTGATACATTTGAGGCGCTTGTTCGTAGTCCTAAACTGGAAGCTTTATATTACGAAGAAATATTGCAAACTTTATTAAACAAAGTTTGCGTCCATTCTATTTACTACAAATATGAGGAAGATGAACGTATCGTTTATCCGATTGTCGCAATGCTCCAAAGTGGTCTAAAAGAAGAAGTACTCATATTAGCCCTTCATGATTTAGTAGCTCAATTACCCGTCCAAAAACAAACATTACATATTAAATCGTACGAGTACCTATACGGAAATATTAAATCTTTCTTGCGCAGCTTATTCTTCAGACTACGCACACTGTCTATATGTGAAGAAACAGAATGCGAAATTGAAAAATTGCTACAAGAACTTCCAAAATATTATTAAAAAAAGAAGGCCACTCAAAAAGTGCCTTCTTCTATTTCACTAATATTTAATTGAAATTTCACGATCCAAACTGAGAAAAGGTGGACAAGAAGCGCAAACGCCATACATGCTCCGCTTAAAAAAGTTAGTATAGGATGCGAATACACGTGCCCCAATCCATAGGATATCGCCACGAAAAACATTGTTATGTAAATATAAATTGCTCCATGTATTTGCCTCATATAAACCTCCTTTTCCCATATTATAACATAAATTTTCTGATTATTCACATTAATTACTTGTAATCAATATTTCTCAACTGTTACACCTCTTACAGCAGCCTTAATATACGGTGACCCTTGTAAACTTTGTAAATCCTCTGTTTTCCTGTTACGACTACACCGTATATTGGTAAGTCTTTTGTTTTGGTGTTTTTTATTTCTTTATCCCGCATTAACAGGCAGTAAGACCCCACATCAAAATTCAGCGGAAGCAAAGAAGTTAGGGGGGGCGGACTGCTCGTAAAAGCCCGATTGGTGAGGGCTGATAATCAGTAGGGGATGCCCCCCCACTGATTAAAGTTTCACTTTATAGTTTATCCTAAAATATTCTCGATATCCCTCTTTATTTTCACTTAAAGATATCCAAATACAGCTTTTATAAATTTTTCCATAGTAAAAAGCACATTTATTTTGATGTGCTCTTCACATATAATTTAGTAAAATATGAACCATTTTTTTGAAACAAAAACTCCCACTCATCTCTCCCCATACTATCGTTATGACTTAGTTGCCATAATAATTGAACGAGGATAAAATCCCAGCTTTTCATAAAATGATACAGCTTCATTTCCATACACTACTGTTAATTCAATTTCATCTATCTTTTTCACTTTAAACCATTCCACTGCACTATTCATTAATTTCAAACCAAATCCGTTTCTTCGGTATTTTTCATCAACAAATAAAACTTCAATCTTTCCGCTTACGCTTTTACTATACGCTATACAAAATCCTAATATATTATCTGTTTCTGACTCAATCAATAATTCAATTCTATATTCTCCGTACTTTGAGTTCTTTTTATAATTTTCAATACGTTCCTCAAATGTCATTCTTGGGTAATCGCCAGAAAAATATTTTGATTTATTATTATGATATTCATGCAATTTATTTAAGGATTCTCTTATTATCTCTATTTCATCGAGAGTGATATATTTATTACTAATTCTCATCCTATAGCATCTCCAATAATATATATTTCAGCAAAAAAATAAGACTGTTTTTTGTTCACAAAATATTACTCTATTATTCCATCGCTTCCCTCACAACATCTTGAATCATAACAACTTCCGTTTTCATATCAACAGATGGTGCTTCTTCATCAATACATTCATGCCAAAATTCCAAGTGCTTTTTATCGATTTCATAATGAGAATTTTCGACAAGAGCCCCGCCTTCTCCTTGCACAGAATACCAATATAAGTATTCTTCTCCATCTCTTATTTCCCGGAAAATTGTCTCAACGTACATCTTTTCGTCGTTTAATGTCAAAAGCACTTCTTTCATATTGTCATTAAGAAGCTGTATCCATTCATCTACACGATGACTTTTACCTTGTTTCACTTTGAATCTCGTTAATTCCACATTCATTTTTATTCCCCCGTTTTCTTACGTACAAACAATCTATATTCTATCGGATTATGAAAACTTAATTTACTAGCTAGTTTTTGCGAAGGAATATTGTCTACATAACAATCCTAGCACGGTGTAATATCATTTTGCATGCAATGCTCAACGAACCGTGTCGCAACAGCTTGAGCTAATCCTTTCCCTTGATATGCTTTATGCGTAGCAATATCGATTTCAGCAAAACTATTCCCTCTAAATATTGAGACGCATTCAGCTATAATCATCCCACCTTGTTCTATACAAAATCCGAAACCACCGTTCAAAAATAGTTCTTTTGATCCCCAATATTCTTTATAATACTTCTCTGTAAATTCACTGCTTCGTTCTATATCACTTTTATCAATACGCTTCACTGCATATGTATTTTTATTTGCATCTTGTGTTCGCTCTTCAAAGATTTCTCTTTGGAATTTCATTCGTGGCATATTCCGAAGTACATTACTAAAACGCCCTTCAATCATCATTTCCCACTCTTCACTTGAAGCGAATAGTGTAAATCTCTTCTCTGTTTTTTCAATAGCCATTTTTAAATACATCAATAAATCTTCATTATAATTTTGATCAGCCGTATGACCAAATAAATAATAGATACCGTTAACTGTACGAATTAATCCTGCTGTTAACTTCTCGTTGGCAAAAATCTCACCATCTACCATTTGATCACATACCGCATAAGCAAATGTCGTCGTTCTTGTATTACTTTCCAAAATCGGAATGATTTTTCTATACTCGGCTACAGATAATTTTTTCATAATTGCTCCACTATAATCGTATCAGCCTCTATATGTTCAAAACAAAGATTTACCGTCCTCTTTAATGCTCTCGTTCTATGAATCGTACATGCTGGAATTAAAATAGAATCATTTGGCTTTAAAACCGCCGTTTCTCCATCTTCAAAATCAATAAGTAACTCTCCCTCTAGCACAATAAATAATTCATCCGAATTAGAATGATAGTGCCAATCATATTCACCAGTAAATACAGCGATGCGTAAGCAATGACTGTTTATGTTTGAAACGACGAAGTTTTTATGTTGATCTTGAATGTCTTTTGTTAATTCTATTAAGTTCACAGTTTCCATATTTCATCCCATCCTTCCATTAGTCGTTCTTCTGAAAAACCAACTTAGTCTCCACCACCTCCGCAATCTCCTCCGCCATCACTTGAGCTGCTACAATCGTTGCTACTGTAGTCACCGAATCCACTTGATGAGCTTGAATTGGATGAAGATTTTTTGCTTCTTTTTCTATCTTTTTTACTTTCATGACTAGGCCAAACCTTATCAAATAATATAAAGAATAAGATTCCTTCTACCATAACAAGCATAACGCCAAAAATACCTTCAATAACATTAGGGGTTATCCCCAAACATTTAACCATCCCACATAAAAACACACAAAAAATCACATACAAGAACATACAAATATATCGAAATACTTTTTCTATCATAAGGACTACTTTTTTTGAAAAAGGTATGTTCTGTTCCTGTTTTCTCTTCATATACTTTTGTCTCTTAACTTGATTTTTCTTCCTCTTTTTGCTCCCCATTGAATCCCCTCTTTTTGTTATATAATTCTAAATTATCATAATAAAAATCGATTTACACCAATAAATAACAATTATTCACATGTTATTTCTCCATAAAAAAAGACCCTCCTCATAAAGGAAGGTCTCGAATGTATTTCTATTATGATAAAGCAGGAGCTTTTTCAAGTAGCTCTTTCGCATCAGCGTATTGTAAGCCGTGAGCTTCTGCAACTGCTTCGAATGTTACATATCCATCTAATGTGTTAATACCTTTTAGTAATGCAGTGTTGCCTAAGCAAGCATCTTTGTAGCCTTTGTTCGCAATTTGTACTGCATATGGTACTGTTACGTTTGTTAATGCAAGAGTTGACGTACGTGGAACTGCACCTGGCATATTAGCAACTGCATAATGAACAACGCCATGTTTTTCGTAAGTTGGGTTGTCATGAGTTGTAATACGATCAGTTGTTTCGAAAATACCACCTTGGTCAATCGCGATATCTACAACGACAGAACCTGGTTCCATTGATTGAATCATTTCTTCAGTTACAAGTTTTGGCGCTTTTGCACCTGGAATTAATACTGCACCAATAACAAGGTCAGATTCTTTAACAGCTTCTGCAATGTTGTATGGATTAGACATTAATGTTTTTACTTGGTTACCGAAAATATCATCTAATTGACGAAGACGTTCTGCACTTAAGTCAATGATTGTTACATCTGCACCTAAACCTACTGCAATCTTAGCTGCGTTTGTACCAGCTTGACCACCGCCGATGATTGTTACTTTGCCGCGTTTTACCCCTGGAACGCCTGCAAGTAAAATACCTTTACCACCTTTGTTTTTCTCAAGGAATTGTGCACCGATTTGTGCAGACATACGACCAGCTACTTCACTCATAGGTGCAAGTAAAGGTAAAGAACGATTGTCTAATTGTACTGTTTCGTATGCGATTGATGCAACTTTGTTATCGATTAATGCTTTCGTTAATTCTGGTTCTGGAGCTAAGTGTAAGTATGTGAATAAAATTAAACCTTCACGGAAATAGCCGTATTCACTTGCTACTGGCTCTTTTACCTTCATAACCATATCTTGATTCCATGCTTCTTCAGCAGTTTCTACAAGTTTCGCACCAGCTTGTACGTATTCTTCATCCGTAAAGCCAGATCCTAAACCTGCTCCTTTTTGAACAAAAACTTCATGACCATTTTGTACTAAATGTACTGCTCCCGCTGGCGTCATTGCCACACGGTTTTCATTGTTTTTAATTTCTGTTGGAATACCGATACGCATGATTAGTTCCCCCTTGAGTTATGAAATGACCCCTGAATCATTTTTTTTAAAGCGCTTTCTACGCTCTTATATTTTAACATAATATCTCAATATTTGACAAAAAAATAACACGAGTTTTCCGATAGATTTAATTTTATATTAAAGGACAGTATTATCCGCACCTCTCAGCACAATGGATAAACTGTCCAATTATTCGAAACTTCATCTTATTTTATTCTATCGATGTCTATGAATAACATCCACTGCACCAGTAACTTCAATAATTGTACCGGTAATCATATCGGAATCGTCCTCACATAAAAACGAAATGGTTCTTGCAATATCTTCACCTGTTCCAGATCTACCAATCGGTGTGTTATGCTCTTTCAGCTGACGTGCTTCTTGAATAGTTGCCTCTTTCATCTCGCCTATAATATCACCAGGACATACCATGTTCGCAGTAATACCATACTCCGCTTCTTCATAAGCAACTGTTTTCGTTAATGAAACAAGTCCTACTTTCGCTGCGGCAAAAGCTGAACGATAAATCCATCCCGGTGCACTATCCGCCCCTTGAAATCCGTAATTAATAATACGGCCAAAGTTCTGTTTTCTCATGACCGGAACGACAAGTTTTAATAAATGAAATACCGCTGTTAAATTTCCCTGAATCATTTCATTCCATTCATCTTCTTCATAATCAACTAACTTTTTTCGTTCAAATACATATGGACCAGCATTATTAATTAAAAAGTCAATTTTGCCAAAACGGCTCATCGCTTCTTCTACTATTTTATGTAAATCTTCCTTTTTCGTGACATCCGCTTGCACGAATTGTAGACGCTCTTCCACATCTTTATATGTTTCTTTCATCGTTTCCATAGCCGTGGTATCGCTATGGTACGTTACTGTTACTGAATAGCCTTTAGCCAATAACTTTTCTGTTACTTGCTTTCCTAAACCTTTCGTACCGGCTGTAATGAGCGCATGTCTCACAAAACTGCCCCCTTTTAAATTGCTATACTTCATATGTAACAAGTTCTCGCTCCAATTACAACTAAAATGAATTGAAACAGAGTTTTCAAAATTCTGTAACGTTTCTGGCAAGCACGTTACCAAAATTTGTTTTATAATTAAGTTGTAAACAGTTATAAAACAGATTGGGAGGAATTTACTATGAATAATACATATACAAATATTTTAATCGCGGTGGATGGTTCTAAAGAAGCAGAAAAAGCCTTTAAAAAAGCAATTCAAGTCGCAAAGCGCAACAATGCAACATTAACAATTGCTCATATCGTTGATGTAAAAGCATACTCAGCAGTAGAAGCTTATAGCCGTGCAATTGCGGAACGTGCAAATCTATTTGCAGAAGACTTATTAGAAGACTACAAAAAAACTGCGCTTGAAGCTGGTCTTGAAAAAATTGAAACTGTATTAGAATTCGGTAATCCTAAATCAAAAATTTCAAAAGAAATCGCTCCAAATCATAAAGTAGATTTAATTATGTGTGGTGCGACTGGTTTAAATGCTGTTGAGCGTTTCCTAATTGGTAGCGTCTCTGAACATATTATTCGCTATGCGAAATGCGATGTCCTTGTTGTTCGTGGTGATGAGGAACAAGGTGAGCTTTAATTTATAGATAAAACACCAAGTCCACATAGGCTTGGTGTTTTTCATTTTATAAACTTCACTATAAACACAAGACATGCTACGACAACAACGGTAATTGCCAACACATAAGGCGGAAGAAACTTCAAAGACCATAATGCCATCATAATTGTCGCGATCGTTAAGTACGTTTGCCTTGCATCTGCTGTCATTTTTTTACGAAGTAAGAAAACGTACAAATAGCCAATTGGCGGCGTAATAAAGCAAAGAACATATATGATTTTTGATTTTAAATACCACTTTTGTTCTCCGAGTTTCTTTATATCTTCTTCTATTCTCTTATGCTCTTGCTCTCTCGCTTCTTCTACAAGCGGATTTTCCTCTTCTCCTCGCTTTTCTTTCATATAAGGAAGAAAGTGCATAAAAAAATAGTATGCAAATACGAACGCTCCAAATCCAATATTTAATCTTTCTAATGGAATATGTTCACTAAAAAAAGCAGCAGTAAGCACTAAAGACAAACAGTATGTCATCATCCAAAATGAATGTTTTCTCTTTTTCCGTTCCATTTCTTTTTCACCTTGTATATCTTTTCTTTTCGAAATCCATATAGAAATAAAGCAATCTACTACAAATAGAGCAAAAATAAATATCGCAACGTGTACTGTTTCTAAATCCTCAAATGAAAAGATATTTGGGAATGCAACGTGTAATACAATTAGCGTGTACAAAATTAACCCTATAAAATAAATACGTCTCATTTTTCATCCCTTTCTTATTTCCTAACATTACGTTAACATACATTTTTTAGAAATAGACGGACAAAATATATATGTGTAAAAAAGGAGGATGCAACATGGATGATTCTGAACGTATTATTTTAGATGTGAATGGGAAAGAACTCGAAATGCTAGATACGATTCGTACTCATTTTAAAGAGAAACATGGCGTTGAACTAAGTAACGGTGCATTACTTAGAGATTTGATGGATATTGAGTATATTCGAATTACGGAAGATCGACATAAGTATGATTAAAAGAAAAACGACTGCAGGCGAATGCCATCAGTCGTTTTCTTTCTTTATTTAAGCTCTTGATGCTTCCCGCCCATACCACCTTGCTCATTGCTATCTTGGTGTACAGTTAGTTTATTTGTTTTCGTATCTTTTAAAACTCTATATGTATATGATTCATTTGGTTCATCTTTAAACTGCACATTCATTCCATACGAATCCATTTTGCTATAAAAGGCCGGTTTTATATATAAAATATCACTTTCTTTATATCCTTTATCTTGCAAATGCCACATCGTTGCGATAATCGCTTCTTCTCGCTTTTCTTTTTCACCAACATACATATATTTGTCCAAAAGAAACACTTTAGCATTTGCAATTAAACTAATTACCAGTACAATGATAAACACTATTTTTTTCATAGACTTCCCCTAAATTGTTATTTTTTACTATATTGTAACTTAAATATTATTAAAAAACAAAGTACGCCAGACTTTACTAGACTGGCGTACTTCCCAACTCAATTCTTAATAAATTCTTTCGTTAACCCCTTCGCCTTCTCCAAAGCGTTTTTGATTTGTTCAAATCCTGTTCCACCCGAACTATTACGACGCTTTACAGCCGCATATGGTGAAAGAACTTCATACAAATCTTCTTCAAATAAAGAGCTCATTTCTTTATATGTTTCAAGCGGGACATCTAATAAATAAATTCCTTTTTGTGTGCAATATAGCACTAACTTCCCAACAATTTCATGAGCTTGACGGAATGGTAGTCCTTTGTTTGCTAAATAGTCGGCAATTTCTGTTGCATTAGAGAAATCTTGCGTCACAGCTTGCCCCATTTTTTCTTTGTTTACAGTCATCGTTTCAAGCATGCCTGCCATAATATGAAGGCATCCTTCTACTGTTTTTACTGTATCAAACATTCCTTCTTTATCTTCTTGCAAGTCTTTATTGTAAGCGAGCGGTAATCCTTTCATTACTGTAAGTAAACTGAATAAATTACCGTATACTCTGCCTGTTTTACCACGGATTAGTTCCGCCATATCCGGATTTTTCTTTTGCGGCATAATGCTGCTTCCAGTTGCGTATTGATCGCTCATTTCAATAAATTGAAACTCTTGGCTACTCCATAAAATAAGTTCTTCACAAAAGCGCGATAAGTGCATCATAAGCAGAGATGAGTTACTTAAAAACTCCAAGATGAAATCACGATCGCTTACTGCATCTAAACTATTTTCATATATTCCATTAAATCCAAGAAGCTCCGCACTATATTCTCGGTCAATCGGGAATGTCGTCCCAGCTAGCGCTCCTGCTCCTAATGGGGAGATATTAATACGCTTTAACGAATCTTCATAACGATTTACATCACGCTCTAACATCCAAAAGTAAGCGAGAATATGATGAGCAAATGAAATCGGCTGAGCACGTTGCAAATGCGTATAGCCAGGCATAATCGTTTCAATATTATTTTCTGCTTGATGAACAAGAACAGTTTGCAATTGTTTTGTAGCTTTTATAATATGTTCTACCTTTTCTTTTAAATACAAATGCATATCTGTCGCTACTTGATCATTACGACTTCGGCCAGTGTGAAGTTTTCCTCCTACTTCGCCAATTTGTTCAATTAACATTTTTTCGATGTTTAAATGAATATCCTCTGCTTCTACTAAAAATTGTAGCTTATTCTCTTTTGCTTCTTTCAATAAATATTGAAGACCTATCTTTATTTTCTCTGCTTCTTCTTTCGTAACGATGCCTTGCTTTGCTAGCATCGTTACGTGTGCAATACTCCCGTTTATATCTTGATTTACTAATTGTTGATCGAAAGAGATGGATGCTCCAAACTCTTCAACCCACGCTTCCGCTTCTTCAGTAAAACGTCCGCCCCAAAGTTTGCTCACGCTTCCACCTTCTTTTGATTCACTTGGCTGTATACTTTCGTCGGTAAACCAAATAATGAAATGAATCCAACTGCTGCATCATGATTAAATTCGTCCTGGGCAGTATATGTTGCTAATTTTTCATCGTATAAAGAGTATTCAGATTTACGTCCTTCTACAATCGCATGACCTTTAAATAATTTCACACGCACTGTACCTGTTACATTCTTTTGCGTTTCTTGTAAAAATGCATGAAGCGCTTGTTTTAAAGGTGAGAACCATAAACCGTTATAAATAAGTTCTGTTATTTTCTGTTCAATCACTGGTTTAAAATGCGCTACTTCTTTTACGTGTGTTAAATCTTCCAACTCTTTATGCGCAGTGATTAACGTCATTGCTGCTGGACATTCGTATACTTCACGAGATTTAATACCGACAAGACGATTTTCTACGTGATCAATACGTCCAACGCCGTGTTTTCCAGCAAGCGCATTTAACGTTTTAATTAATTCTGCAAGTGAATATGCAGTGCCATTTAAAGTAGTCGGTACGCCCGCTTCAAATCCGATTTCTACAAACTCTGGTTTATTCGGTGTATCTTCTAACGCTAATGTCATCTCATATGCATCTTCTGGCGGCGCTGCCCATGGATCTTCTAAAATTCCACATTCGTTGCTACGTCCCCATAAGTTTTGATCGATTGAAAACGGGCTATCTAAATTAATCGGAATTGGTACATCGTTTTCTTTTGCATATGCAATTTCTTCTTCACGTGACCATTTCCATTCACGTACAGGCGCAATCACTTCTAAGTAAGGATTTAATGCTTGGATAGAAACTTCAAAACGAACTTGGTCATTTCCTTTTCCTGTACATCCGTGTGCAACTGCAGTTGCGCCTTCTTGTTCTGCGATTTCTACTAATTTCTTCGCAATAAGCGGACGAGATAATGCAGAGACAAGAGGGTATTTTCCTTCGTATAATGTGTGTGCTTGCATCGCCATCAATGCATATTCGTTTGCAAATTCTTCTTGAACGTCAATCATATATGATTTAATTGCACCTACTGAAAGTGCCTTTTCCTTTACAAATGCTAAGTCTTTACCTTCCCCTAAGTCTAAACAAAGCGCGATAATATCATAATTCTTCTCTTGTAACCATTTAATTGCAACGGAAGTATCAAGACCTCCGGAATATGCTAATACAACTTTTTTCTTCTCCATTTTGCATCCCCCTAAAGAATAAATATTCATTTTCTTTTATAATAATTCACACTTTAACACCTTTCACAAAATGTATCAAGAGTCATTTTCAAATTTTTTCAAACAATTTCGTCGAACTTCTTTCTGTTTTTCTGTACAATATAAGCAGGAAAACGGGGGTGAACTTATGGAAAAGTATTTCTTATACGATGAACATCTAGGAATTGAAATTCCACATTTACAAGAAGACTGGGAAGAAATCCCCGAAAAAATGCAACATGCTATTTTACTAAAATGGGAACAAGTTCGCGGGAAAATTCCTGATCGTATAAAAGAACTTGAGCACTATATTAATAAAAAACAACATTATTTAAATAACGAAGAAGACTTCGAAGTTTCTTGTAAACTAAATTCAGAAATTGCCGATCTTGCTTCCATCATTAATGACCTTTGGCTTTGGTATCGACTCACTCAAAATGTATCTGAGGGGAAAGCACACCAATGAAAAAAGCATGCCCCTCAATTACTTTGGGTCATGCTTTTTTTGTCGTAACATGATTTACAATATATCTCTTGTGCTGTTTTTGCCAAACACACATCAAAAGGGCCAACTAATATACTTCTTTCTTTCGGCAACTTTACAAAAGCAACAAGCTCTTCTTCATATTGAATTTTTTTCTGACATGAAATACATATTAATTCTTTTCTTTTGAACATTTCTTTTAGCATACCTTCACTCTCCCCTTCATCTATCTATATTAATATACTCTCATAATAGTTAAGACTTGTAAAAAAATGACACATTCCGAATCGAATGATTCATATACTATGTACAAAAGGAGGTCTACAGCTTATGCGTGCTTTCGTTATTATCGCTTTAACTTTTTTAAGTGTGATTAGTTGGGATGCGTTTTTCAAAGATAAAAGTGATGAAAAGAATACAACGGAATAAAACCTTTTTTTCTTACTTATTGGACAAACCGTTACAAACTGTCCAATCCTCCGAAATAACTTAGGCTTTTCTACAAAAATATTTAAACATAACATTTTTTGTAGATTCCCTCCGTTTATTGTCGGTTTCCATCCGCATACATTTTTTAAAAGTATGATATAATAGTATAAATCTTGAAGGAAGGGATTTTGATATCATGATCGCTCGAAGGAGCATGTGGCATCGTATTGACGAATCATACACGTAGCGTATTTTTCAGCTCAGATACTTTAGTCTAGCGAAAAAAATACGAGAGTGGGGAAATTATGATTGCCCGAAGGATAATTTGGCAAAAAAAAGACTCTTCTTACACATAGCGTTTTGTTTAGGACTTAATTGTTACTAACTAAACAAAACAAAGAAGAGCAGGATTGCTAAATGAAGAATCCTACTCCACGTTTTGTTTAGTCGTTTTAAGACTTAAACTAAAACGAAGGTAGGGAGAATTGATGGACGAGAGGATTATTCGTTATTTCTTCAGCGACATATAGCGTAGTTAGTTTTTTCGTAAACTAACTGAAAGCTACATGTGAGCTCGTAGTTAGTTTACAACACAAAAAGGACTACTAACTACGGAAAGAAGGAATAACGATGAGGAACATCCAAAGTCGGCAAATTATTAAAGAAATTTTTATGGTTTTAATCGGTTCATTTATTTTAGCAGCAGCGCTATATCACATTCACTTCCAAAACCACTTAACAGAAGGTGGCTTTGTAGGAATTGCACTATTCATTCAAAACTTTTATGATATTTCACCATCTATTTCAACTGTATTAATGGATATCCCAATTATTTTACTGTGTGCTTCATTTTTAGGTAGAAAAATGGTTGGCTATTCATTCCTAGGTTCAATTTCATTCGGAGTATTTTATTCCTTTATGGAAAATTATTCTCCATTTACGGTAGATTTATCAAATAACTTATTTATAGCTGCAGTAGTTGGCGGTGCGTTAGCTGGTATTGGACTCGGTTTTATATTGCGATTTGGCGGTGCAACCGGTGGAGACGATATTTTAACAATTGTATTAAGTAAACGAACTCGTTTTACAATTGGGCAAATTTTCTTCGTCTTTGACGCGATTGTTCTTGCGCTTTCATTATATTATTTAAATTGGACAGAAATTGCTTTTACTATTCTTTCGATTGCCGTACAGGCAAAAACATTGGATTTAATTTATTATCCAAAAACAGAAAAAACAGCAGAAAAGCAGCCAGTATCTGTTCCAATGTCTAAAAAACATGCAACAAATTAAAAAAGCGAAAGGCTTCGGCCTCTCGCTTTTTTTATGCTCTTTTTTCTTTCTCGACTATATGGCGCACTTGATAAAATCTATTTGCAAATTCAGTAACGTTTCTTGTTAAACGATAATTCACTGTAGATCCAATTGCCATTCCAATTACCGGTATACCTTGGAATAATTTACGACGAAGAGCATAAATCGAAAATGTCTTCAAAATTTGTTTTAACACAACCTCAGTAGAAGCTGTTTGTAGCACTGCTTCGTCTCCTTCGTAGAAGAACGAATCTTCTTGCTCCAGCTCTTGCAATAAATTGTACCATGCGTATTGCTGAAGTCTTCCTGGTAGTAATGACGCATGAAACACCTTTAACGCAAGCATCATTTCATACGGCTTGTTCACATCATGTCCAAATGATGTTGCAATAAGTTGGACTGCCTTCACATTTAATGCGATCATAACCGGAAAATCCGCCGTTAATAATAATAAACCTCCAGCACCTGTTGCCCCGCCTTGTACAAATGAATATAGACGATGACGTGCTGTTTGCTGCTCTGCTATGTATGTTAATTGATCAATAGATAATGCTTTCAAATCTTCAAGCTGTTCAATCGATTCATCAAATAATCTTGATGTTCCTAAAATCCGATTACGTGCATCTAACTGTGCTTGTGAACTTTGAATAAATGCATGCAAATGAAAGAGCCATCCATCTGCTTTCGTGAAGAATTCTTTTCGCTTTTTCTCAGGTAATTTCGCAACTGTAGTATGTAACCATTTATCAAACACTTTTTGAAAATCGGTCGCTTCTTGCTCAACTAATTGCGCTTCCCATTCTTTTATATTGTCTAAAATGGCTTGTTCTCGCTTCGATCGCATCGTAACAACCACCTCGTTCGATTTTTTTCTATTGTAACATATTTCTGCTTATTCTTTGCAAATATGCTTGTCTATCTTTATTCACATACCATTTTTGAATGGCATAAAATATTAACAAAAAGGATGAGATAAATCACATGAATCTATCCGATATAAAAAAAGAATATAATGCGGTATTCAGCTTAGGACAAAACTGCTGGCCTGCTTGGGCATTATATCAATTAGAATTATCACCATTTTTTGGCGTTATTGATTTTATGCTAAGCCCCTCATTAGAAAAAGTGAATGTATTATTACAAAATCGATTTGACCGCTTTTTAAATTTCGAAAATTTATCCTTCATCTCATTTTGGGATGATGATGCAAAATTAAGATTAAGGGACAACCTTTATGAAATTGACTCCTGTCATGACTTTAAAACAGATGTAAACACACCAACTTCTTGGCCTTCTTATACAGAAATTAAGTTAAATTATGAACATCGTATTAATCGTTTTCTAGCTACAATTGAAACGGCCGAATCCATATTATTTATTCGAACTGGAGGAACATATGAAGAAGCATGTTCCCTAGAACAAATTTTATCTCAAATCGTTACACATACATTCTCTGTCCTGTTACTAATTCCTGCCGATATACCAACTATCACCCAAGAAGATTGGGGATTACAACGTGTTTGCGTTATGAAATGTCCTATTATGGATGTATACCAATACAATGAAGCATTTTGGAAAGACTTATTTGATGGCATTACAATTAGACCACATTCTTAAATACATGACACCTTTACTACAAAACATATTATAATCTTCCTTATACAAAAAAATAAGGAGTGATTGTATATGTATCCACGTGCAAAGGCTTTTGGCATTGCTATACATCACGGGCGTCTTCTCGTACAAGAATATCATTCAGCCGATGAAACATTTTACCGACCTCTTGGTGGTTCAATTGAACTTGGTGAACAATCAGCACATACCGTTATTCGTGAATTTAGGGAAGAGCTTCATACAGAAGTGGAAATCACCAATTATTTAGGTTGTTTAGAAAATGTCTTTCATCTAGATGGAGACATTGGTCATGAAATTATTCAACTATATTCTTTGCGTTTATTAGACACGTCACTATATGAAATGAAAATATTAAATATACAAGATGAGGAAACAGTAGCATATGCGAAATGGATTCCTATTACGGCATTCATTCAGAAAGAAAAAATATTATATCCGGATAGAGTTTTAAAATACATCCAAAAGAAAAAAGACGAAATCCTATAGGATTTCGTCTTTTTTTCATATATTAACCAATATCTCCAAGACGTAGTACGTCACGAGCAATCATAACTTCTTCGTCAGTTGGAATTACGATAATTTTTACTGGAGAGTGTGGGAAGCTGATGAATGCTTCTTCACCGAATACGTTATTACGTTTTGCATCGAAGTATACGCCCATGTACTCAAGGCCTTCTAATACGCGCTCACGAATAATCGCACTGTTTTCACCTACACCAGCTGTGAAGATGATTGCGTCTACACCTTTCATACGAGCAGTGTAAGAACCGATGTATTTGTGGATACGGCTTACGAATACATCAAGTGCTACTTTCGCACGGTGGTCGCCTTCTTCTTCTTTCGCAATGATGTCACGTAGGTCACTAGAGTAACCAGTAAGACCTAACATACCACTCTTCTTGTTTAATACGTTAACTACTTCTTCTACTGTTTGGCCTGTTTTTTCCATGATGTATGGAATTAACGCAGGGTCAAGGTTACCAGAACGTGTACCCATTGTTACACCAGCAAGTGGAGTGAAGCCCATAGAAGTATCAATAGATTTACCGCCTTCTACTGCTGCGATACTTGCACCGTTACCTAAGTGACAAGAAAGTAAGCTTAAGCTTTCAATTGGACGACCTAATAATTCAGCCGCACGCTCAGTTACATATTTATGAGAAGTTCCGTGGAAACCGTATTTACGGATGCCGAATTTTTCATAGTACTCATATGGTAAGCTGTATAGGAATGCAGATTCCGGCATTGTTTGGTGGAATGCTGTATCGAATACTGCTACTGCTGGTACGTTTGGTAATACTTCTTGGAATGCTTTAATACCAACAACGTTTGCTGGGTTATGAAGTGGTGCTAAATCGCTTAATTCTTCGATATCAGCTAATACTTCATCAGTAATTAAAACAGAGTCAGCAAATTTTTCGCCGCCGTGAACAACACGGTGACCGATACCGCCAATCTCATCTAGAGATTTAACGATTCCGTTTTCAGTTAACTTTTTAAGAAGCATATTAACTGCTACTGCGTGATCTGGAATGTTTGTAATTTCTTTTTGTTTTTCGCCATCTACAGTAATAGTGAAGATACTATCTTCTAAACCGATACGTTCTACTAAACCTTTTGTTAATACTGTTTCACTTGGCATTTCAAATAATTGGAATTTTAAGGAAGAGCTTCCTGCGTTAATCGCGATGATTTTTGACATCTAGTCTTTCGCCCCTTTTTCTCTTGGTAGTTGTGTGGATGTTTCCACAAACCGCTCGATTTTATCTGATCAAATTCACTAAATATGAAAACGTTTCATCATTAGCAAATTTTATACTCACGATTTTAATTTAAACATCGTCCGACATATATTTCAAGTGAAAAAATTGTAACACCAAGAAAAAATATATATTACAGATTTCAAAAAAATTCAGTTAAATCTTGTATATATTTAAAAATATGACATATTATATAAAACTGTACTACATAAATCACTAATGCTGTTACATATACCTAGCTTTATTTATGTGTTGCAAACCAAGTATTTAATTGATCCATAATGTCTTCCATCGCCTTCATGTTAGAGAATTTAGGCAACTCCACTAATAACGCCTGTTTTGGCATTGTTACATTAGCGCCTTTCTTTTGGAGAACAAATATACTTTTTGCATTTTTCTCGTTTTTAAACATGGAAACAGGAAGCTGTAATAACCCTTGAATAAAGCATGTTTCTTTAATAAATGCATGTAATTTCGGTGCTTGGTCACTTTCAAAAATGAAGTTTGGTACTAAGAAGAATAAGTAACCGCCCTCTTTCGTATGTTTCACACTTTGTTCAATAAATAAGTGATGGGCATACGACATTCCTTCATCTGCTTTTAATTTATATTCACTTGCACCGATTTCGTTTGGATAATAACCAACTGGCAAGTCTGAAACGACTGCATCAACTGGATCGATATAAAGTGGTGCTAGTCCATCTTGATGGAAGAATTCGATTGCATGCTTTTGTAAATTTGCATTTACTAAAGCAAGTTTAATTAGCACTTCATCCACTTCTACACCAAATCCACTCATTGTTAGTCCTTCTTTAGCGCTATTAAACACTGTAGTCATTAAGTTACCTGTTCCAATTGCAGGATCTAAAACTGTAATTTCATTTTGACCTTGCATAAATTTATGGAATAAGTAACTCATGAACATCCCAACTGCATCAGGTGTCATTTCGTGATTCGCTTGTACGCCTTCTTTCATTCCTTTTAAGATGGCTAACTGAAATGCTTTACGAATTTCTTCACCTTTATATGTTTCTTCATTAAACGTACTATATTCACGATTCAGCCTTTCAATTGCTGATTCGGATAATTCCTCTTGTAAAATCGCTCCCTCAAACAAGTTATCACCTGTTTCTACAAGCGCCTCTAAATATGTTACATCTAATTCTTTACGTAAAACTACCGCAGAAGAATCAAAAATAGAAAATAATGTTTCTACTGTCTGACTCACGTACATTCCTCCTTCTCTCTTTTACACATAACTTATATCATACCACAAAGTGATTTTTTCCAAAAAGAAAAAGCGACCTCCTGTAAAGAGCTCCCCTTTAGTTATATATGATATAACGTTTTTTCTCATATATCGATGCCGTTACAGAGCAATATATGAGAAAAAACGACCTCTTTATAAGAGGTCATTTTCTTCACATTACTTCGCAGATTTAGCTGCTTCTAATGCTGCTTCATAGTTTGGATGGCTTGTACCTTCGCTTACGTATTCTACGTAAACTACTTTGTCATTGCTATCTACTACGAATACTGCACGAGCAAGTAAACGAAGTTCTTTCATTACTAAGCCGTAAGCTTCACCAAATGAAAGGTCGCGGTGGTCAGAAAGTGTTACAACATTTTCTAAACCGTTTGCTGCACACCAGCGTTTTTGAGCGAATGGTAAATCAGCGCTAATTGTTAATACTTTCGCGTTTTCAATACCTGCTGCATCTTGGTTAAAACGACGTGTTTGTGCATCACACACACCTGTGTCGATTGAAGGTACAACACTAATTAATTTCATTTCGCCTTTGTATGTTTCTAAACTTACTGGAGATAAGTCGTTTGCTAATACTTGGAAGTTTGGCGCTTGATCGCCAACTTTAACTTCTGTTCCAACTAAAGTCATTGGATTACCTTTAAAAGTTACGTTTGCCACTTGAAAATCCTCCCTTATTTAAACAAAATATGTACAATGTAAATGATAGTTTGTCCCTATCGATAATGCAAATAAAATCGCTTTATTTACAAAAAAATTAAAGAAGCTAACCTATTGATTAGCTTCTTTATTGGTTAAATTTGAAATTCAGGATCATCTTCTTTTCGTTTATCCATCATTTCTTTCACTTTATCAACAGCTTGTGGCGCTAATTCAATTATTTTATCGATGACATGTGTTTGTTTATCTAAGTGCAATACTTTCACACCATCTCCATTTATAACAAGAAAAGCAACAGGATTAATAGAAACTCCTCCACCACTTCCCCCGCCAAATGGATGGCGGCCTGAATGTTCTACTTTACCAAATTCACTTCCACCAGCAGCAAATCCGAAACTTACTTTCGAAACAGTAAGAATTACACTTCCATCTGCCGCTTTAATTGGGTCACCAACAATTGTATTTACATCAGTCATTTGTTTTAAATGCTGCATTGCTGTTGTCATTAAACCTTGAATTGGATGGTCCATTCTATATCCCCCCTATGCTTGAACAGATTTTTCTGTCATACCAGATCTTTGCTTCCTCATAAATATGAGCAATTTCACCGCTGTTTTTATAGTGCGGAATATACGAAAAGATGCTGTTAACTCACATCTTGATGCAAATCCTTTTCCTTGAAAAACTGGGGTAATTTCAAATTCTGGTACGTCGACAATATGCATATATTGTCCGACAACTCCAGCAGCCATACCTTTTGTCCCCCATGCATATCCAGTGACAATTCCAGTACTAGCTGCGTCGCCTGCTCCAATTTGTGTATGCCATTTCCAACCATTGATTTTCACTCGTTTGAGAAAATCTTTAACAATAGTATGAACTTCTTGAAGCTTTTTTATCAGTTCACCAATGCTGTCAAGTTGCGCCATAATTTTATTATCGAGTCCGCCGTCCTCTTCAGCTTTTTCGATTTTCTGTCCTGTCTTTTTCTGCTGTTTTTCAATTCTTTCCAACACATCAAATGTATATCGAATCATCCATATTTTCACTTGAAGCAAACATTTCTTTTCCATTTCTGAATATAAAAATGTCACCTTAAGCTTTATTTTTGACAATAGTATAAACAAAATAAAAAGAAGAAGAATTATTATTCCAATTACGAGCCACTTCATACGTATCATCCTTTCACTCCGTACCCATTATCGACAACTTTATTCATCATTAAACAGAGTTCTATAAGATTGAATATAAAAATTTTTCTAAAAATAAAAAGGTATTTTGACATTTTATATCGAAATATATTATTTGAACATATCATCAGGGAACGGACTCTAATGATATGTAGCACGAAAAACAGAAAATTTAACTGCAGTGGAGGGATACATAATGGCAGATCGTCGCAATTTATTTTTCTTTTATGGTGATGACAAAGCAACGCTCGTTGAAAAAATGAAACCAATCTATCGTATTTTAGAAGAGAATGGATTTACCATATTAGATCATCCAAAAAATGCAAACGCTATCGTCAGTGTTGGAGATGATGCAACCTTCTTACAAGCCGTTCGTAAAACTGGTTTTAGGGAAGATTGCTTATACGCAGGGATTTCTACGAAAGATGAAACTTCGTTCTACTGCGATTTCCATATTGATCACGTTGATACAGCCCTTCAAGAAATTACAAAAAATGAAATTGAAGTGCGTAAATATCCAACAATTCAGGTAGATGTAGATCACAGTACATCTTTCCATTGTTTAAATGAGTTCTCATTACGTTCTAGTATTATAAAAACATTCGTTGTAGATGTTCACGTTGATGATTTATATTTCGAAACATTTAGAGGTGACGGTTTAGTAGTTTCTACCCCAACAGGAAGTACTGCTTACAATAAATCATTGCATGGCGCAGTTGTTGACCCACTTATTCCATGTTTCCAAGTAAGCGAACTAGCATCTTTAAACAACAACACTTACCGTACGCTCGGTTCACCTTTCATTTTAAATCACGAACGTACATTAACTTTAAAACTAAGACCAGACGGTAACGATTATCCCGTTATCGGCATGGATAACGAAGCGCTTAGCATTAAACAAGTGGAAAAAGCTGTTGTACGCTTAAGCGATAAACAAATTAAAACAGTTAAATTAAAAAACAATTCTTTCTGGGAAAAAGTACAGAGAACGTTTTTATAGGATTAAAATAACCGCAGAATTATGGAATTCCATAATTCTGCGGTTATTTATTTGCCCCGATTGGCGCGGACAATACTCTCTTACTATCCACCCGTTATTCTTGTCAGTTTTTGTCGGTAAGTCGATATATTTTAATAATCGCTCATATATTTTTACGCATTTTTTCTATAGACAACTTGGCCATCTATTACGGTCATTTCTGCTTCTACTTCTTTTATTTCTTCTGCCTCAATTTCAAAAATATTGCGTTCTAATATTGTAAAGTCTGCTTCATATCCTTTTGTAATTTGCCCTCGCTTCGCTTCTTTTCCGATTGCATAGGAACTTCCTGTTGTAAATAAAGAAACAGCCTCATAAACCGTTAATCTCTCCTCAGGCATATAGCATACACCGTCAATAAAACTTCTACGTGTAACAGCGCTATATATACCTAGAAACGGATTTACTTGTTCAATGGGGGCATCTGAGCCACCATTACAATGTAGCCCTGCTTCCAGTAATGTCTTCCAAGCATACGCATAACGAAGACGGCGCTCTCCTAGTTTTTCAATGACTGACGGAAAATCTGATGAAAGAAAGACTGGCTGTATATCTATAATGACTTGCAAGTTTTTCATTCTTTCAATTAACTCCTCACGAGCAAGCTGACAATGAATAATGCGGTCACGTAACCCTTTTGCTGGTGGATATAATTCGAGTGCATCAATGACATATTCAAGCGATAAATCACCGATAGTATGAATCGCAACTGGCATATGTAAATCTCGTGCTTTCTTCACTAATTCTGCAAGTTCTTCACATGAGAAAATCGCAACCCCATTCGTTTCCTTCGCATCTTCATACGGTTCACTTAATAATGCTGTTCTTCCGCCAAAAGAACCGTCAGAAAAAATTTTCATTGCCCCAAATTCAATATAATGTTCATTTTCATATTCTTTTCGTTCATGTGCTACTTCATGGTGAACGAGCAAATGGGCTTTAAATGGCATTTCTTTTATCACATGAGAAAACGCATTATGCGTTTTTCTAAAACCACCATAATAATTTAAATCTTCCGTATGCCCGCCAACAAGTCCGTATTTCCAGCAATCTTTAATCGCTGTTTGCAGAGCTCTTTGTAAATAAGCTTCATCAATTTCTGGCTGAACATGTTTAATTAATTCTTGCCCTTGTTCATATAAAAGTCCTGTTAACTTATTTGATGAATCCCTGCCAATTTTCCCGCCTTTTGGATTTTCTGTCGCTTCTGTTATATTCGCTTCTTGCAGTATGTATGAATTCACCCATGTAACGTGACGACAAACTCTCTTTAATAAAATAGGCTGGTCTTTCGAAATTTCATCTAAATCACGCGCGTGAACATCTTTCGTATCTGTAAAGTTATTTTCATTCCATCCTTCTCCAATAATCCAAGAGCCCTTTGGAGCTTCTTCCACTTGCTTCTGAACGAGAGCCAGTACTTCGCTATAAGATGTACAATTTGATAAATCTAGACGGAGTAATCTCTCTCCATGCCCAATAAGATGCATATGGCTATCAACGAGACCTGGAATCATTGTTTTTCCTTTTAGGTCATGTAACTTTACGTTTGAATATCTGCTTTCTAATTCTCCCTTATTACCAGCATCAACAATTATGCCGTTTTCAACGTAAACAGCGTCCACTTTTTCATTTTCTTCTCTCATTGTGTAAATGGTGCCGCCATACCAAATTTCTCCCATATATCCCATCTCCTTTATTTTTTATTGTATAAAAAAAAAGCACCAGTTCAAAACATGGTGCTTTTCTAAAAATTACTTTTGTTCAGTAGTAGACGTTGTAACTTGCCATTCAATATTAAATTTATCTTTTACTTGTCCGTATGCTGGGCTCCAGAATGTTTCTTGAAGTGGCATGATAACTTCTCCACCTTCTTGTAACTTATCGAATACTTCTTTTGCTTTTTCTGCATTACTAATTTGAATTGCGATTGTTACTTGAGATCCGATTGCATGTCCTTGACCTGGGAATGTATCAGAAATCATAAGATCCGTATTACCAACTTTTAAAGTAGCGTGTAAAACGCGCTCTTTCGCTTCAGCTGGAATCGGGTATTCTGGATTTTCAGGCATGTCACCAAAAGTTTGCATGACTTCTACTTTTGCATCTAAAGCCTCTTTATAAAACTGTACAGCTTCTTGCCCACTACCATCTAAAACTAAGTACGGATTAATACCTAAAATCATACGGACACCTCTTTTTTAAGTTTATAAAATCGAACTTGTGTTCGTTTTTATATTATCATTGTTTTGCATTTCATTCAACTATTTACTTCACTGTTTTCAAAATTATTTTGACGGAATCTCCATCTCTTGTTTTCTAAGTTCAATACGGCGAATTTTTCCAGAAATCGTTTTTGGTAGTTCATCTACAAATTCAATTTTGCGAGGGTATTTATATGGTGCAGTAAGTTCTTTGACGTGTTGTTGGAGTGTTGGAATTAATGTTTCTTCGTTCTTTTCTATATTCTCTCTTAATACGATAAATGCCTTCACGACACTTCCACGAATTTCATCAGGACTTGCGACAACTGCACATTCTCTTACGTAAGGATGTTTTACAAGTGCATCCTCTACTTCAAACGGCCCGATTGTATAACCAGAGCTAATAATGATATCATCACCGCGCCCTTCAAACCAGAAGTAGCCGTCTTCATCTTTCTTCGCTTTATCACCTGTAATATAATAATCACCGCGGAATTGCATCGCTGTACGTTCATCGTCTTTGTAATATTGTTTAAAGAGGGCCGGCGTTTCAATGTGAACTGCAATATCACCAACTTCGCCTACTTTAACCGGAGTACCTTCCTCATTTACGATATCGACGTGGTTACCTGGCGTTGGTTTCCCCATTGATCCTGGTCTAATATCCATCCCTTTCATTACACCAACAAGTAATGTATTTTCCGTTTGCCCATAGCCGTCTCTTACTGTAATATGAAAGTGCTTTTGGAACGTTCCAATGACTTCTCTATTTAATGGCTCACCTGCTGATACAGCGCTATGTAACGCCTCTAAATTGTACTGGCTTAAATCTTCTACCTTTGCCATTAATCTATACTCAGTCGGTGTACAACAAAGCACATTCACCTTATTATCGTCTAATAAGTTCAGGTATGTTTTCGGTTCAAACTTACCGTGATATACAAATCCTGTTGCCCCTGATCCTAGCGTTGCTAAAAACGGGCTCCAAATCCACTTTTGCCAGCCTGGACTAGCTGTTGCCCATACAATATCATTCTCTTCAATTCCGAGCCAATTTGGAGCGCTCGTACGTAAATGAGCGTATGCCCACGCATGTGTATGAACGACACCTTTCGGATTTCCTGTCGTTCCTGACGTGTAAGATAAAAAGACCATATCTTCTTTATCTGTCTTCGCCATTTCTAACATGTCACTCTCTGTTTCTAACGCTGTTTTTAAATTAATCCATCCATCTACTGACTGCTCGCTCAGGACAAATTTTCGAAGAGATTCCATCGCTTCTATATCATCAAACTGCCTAATATACGGCTCATAGCTTACTATCGCTTTTACTTCTCCATGTTCAATTCGATATTCTATATCTTTTTTACGTAACATTTCCGAGCTTGGAATTACGACAAATCCTGCTTTAATAGCAGCAATATACGTCATGTACGCTTCAATTAAACGCGGCATCATAATGAGAAGCTTGTCCCCTTTTTGCAAACCACTTTTTATAAAAGCGTTTCCAATTTTATTCGCACCTTGCATTAATTCAGCGTATGTAACTTCCCTTCGATTCCCTTTATCATCTTGCCAAATTAAAGCTAATTTCCCTTTATCACCCGTATATTTCTCTATTTCAGAAACTAAATTATAAGACGGTGGCGCCAACAATTCTTCTCGCTTCATAAAATATCCTCCCTTTTCTTTATGCCTCCTTTATATAATAAAGAATTTTCTGTTAATTTTGAACCCTCTTCTTTTGACAAATTTTTCAGTTCTGTCGAATTAGTAAACGAAATTACATCAACTTACCGACAAATGGCAACACAAAAAAGAAAGAGCGGGAGAACCCGCTCTTTCTAAGCCATCATATGGGATTATTTTTGGTAACCGCCTAATTGTTGCTCAGCTAGTGAAACTAGACGTTTAGTGATTTCACCACCAACAGAACCGTTAGCGCGAGCTGTTGCATCAGCTCCAAGTTGAACACCAAACTCTTGAGCGATTTCGTATTTCATTTGGTCTAATGCTGATTCAGCACCAGGAACCGCTAATTTATTTGTGCTACGTGACATGTTATATCACCTCCTTGTGAGTATAGAGTGTGATAAATAACATGACTTCATACACGTTTTAGATATGGTAATTTATGGTTTTAGAAAAGTTCTTCAAATTTTTCTTCTTCCGCCACTACTTCTACCGTTTGTAATACCATTGTTTCTTTGTTCGCTACAGCTTCATCGATTAATGGCGTGAAATCGTATTTCGCTTCAAAGCGATTTGCTTTTTCACGTTTCGGCTTCGTCGCTGGGCTTGCTGGTGTAAATACAGTACAGCAATCTTCATATGGACGAATTGAAATATCATACGTGCCGATTTCTTCAGCGATTTTAATAATCTCTAATTTATCCATCGTAATAAGCGGACGAATAACTGGGTAGTTTGTTACTTCGTTAATCGTATGCATACTATCTAACGTTTGGCTTGCTACTTGCCCAAGACTTTCACCAGTCGTAATTGCAAGTGCGTTACGCTCCTCAGCAATACGCTCTGTAATACGCATCATCATACGGCGCATAACCGTCATTGAATAGCTAGATGGGATTTCTTTATTAATCGTTTTTTGCACTTCTGTAAACGGAACAAGGTGAAGCGTTACTCGTTTACAATACTTCGTTAACTCTTGCGCTAAATCGATTACTTTTTGTTTTGCACGCTCACTTGTGAAAGGTGGACTATGGAAGTGAACTGCTTCCACAGATACGCCGCGTTTCATCGTTAAGTACGCTGCTACTGGGCTATCAATACCACCAGAAAGAAGTACCATTACTTTTCCGCCAACGCCAACTGGTAAACCGCCAGCTCCCATACGCTCATCACACATAATGTAGCTATAACCACTGCGAATTTCTACACGTACATTTACATCTGGATTATGAACATCTACAGTAATATCTTCTGTATTTTCTAGAATGTGTCCACCAATCTCAGGTAATAATTCCATCGTTCTCATTGGGAAATGCTTATAAGAACGGTGTACAGTAATTTTAAATGTTTTCACATCGCCTTTTACTTGTAAGAAAGCTGCTAATGCACCTTTTTTAATGTCTTCTAATTCTGATGGTACTTTCATCGCTAAGTTAAACTTATGAATACCAAATACATCTTTCAATCTTTCAGATACCGCTTCATGATCTTCGCCATTTAATTGGATGTACATACGGTCATGTGTTGCATCGATTTTAATATTTGGGAATTTTTTCAGTTTGAACTTCACGTTATCTTTTAATGTGCTTACAAATTTAGAACGGTTCTTACCTTTTGTCGTCATTTCTCCATAACGCACTAAAATATATTCATATTTCAACATAATTTCTTTACCTCATCACTTCATATAATTTTGGCAGCGTCTCTTTTACAATACCTTCAAATTGTTTTACTTCTTCCATTGTGTTTTCTGGTGCCAAACTAATACGAATAGCGCTTGCAGCTGCTGCATGCGGCACTCCCATTGACACTAACACTCTGCTCACTTCATTTGCTTTTGAAGAACAAGCAGATTTCGTTGACACATATACACCGTGTTCTTCTAAAGCATGAACGACTACTTCTGGTTTTAAACCAACAAATGATACATTTAAAATGTGCGGTGCTGCATATGCAAGCGACGTGTTAATCGTTACATCTTCCATCTCTTTAAAGAAACGAACAAGCTCTGCTTGTAAACTTTGCAAATGAGCTACCTTTTCTTTCACTTGTTCCATTGTCATGCGAAGTGCTTTCACCATCGCTACAATGCCAGGTAAATTTTCTGTACCAGAGCGATACTTAAGCTCTTGTTGACCACCTGATAAAATCGGATCTAATCTTACGCCATCGCGTACATAAAGAAGACCTGTTCCTTTTACACTGTGGAATTTATGTCCAGATATTGAGCAAAGATCAATATGAGAAGCATATAAATCAAGCGGTACTTTTCCTATCCCTTGTACATGATCTACATGGAATCTTATTTTCGGATGATTCGATAATAACGTTCCAATTTCAGCAACAGGCTGAATTGCTCCAGTTTCGTTGTTCACATGAATAATTGACACAAGAATCGTATCTTCACGAAGCGCTCGTTTCACATCTTCTACCGATACAACACCATGCTCGTTAACCGGTAAGTATGTTACATCAAACCCGAGTTCTTCTAATTGCTTATATGCTTCAAACACAGACGCGTGTTCAATATTTGTTGTAATGATATGTTTACCACGCGAACGATTCCTCATCGCTATCCCTTTAATCGCAAGGTTATTTCCTTCCGTTCCACCTGATGTAAAAATAATTTCAGAAGGTTTAACACGAAGAAGCTGCGCTGCAATCGTTCTTGATTGTGTTAATAGACGCTCTGCCTCTCCTCCAAGCGAATGAATAGAAGAAGGATTACCAAAATATTTCCCAGCAACCGTCACGTACGATTGAAGAGCTTCTGGATATGGCTTAGTCGTCGCACTATTATCAAAATAGATCATCGTTCTTCCCCTTTCAGCGCTATCACATCGTATAATCATATCATAAATACGTGTCATTACGCTAAGACTACGCAAAGGTTCCGTTTTATCTCGATTGGTGAAGGCTAATAATTGGCGAGGATGCTCTCCTATTACAGTTTCACTTTATCCCGCGTTAACGGGCAAGAAGACTCTCACCTCAAAATCCAGTTAGAGCAAAGAAGTTAGATGGGAGATTAACTGCCCGTAAATGCCCGATTGGTGAAGGCTAGTAATCAGTGGGGATGAATCTTCCCACCGATTACAGTTTCACTTTATTTTGAAACGAATAACCTTGCTGTATTCCGCTATTCATTATAGCAACATCGCCTGCAAAATTACATAAAAAAACAAACCCTTTTATGAAAGGGTTTGTTCATTGTCTACATATTCAGCTATTTTTTGAACAACGCCAGGTTCAAGTTGCTCTAATACTGAAGCCGCTTGTTCTAAAGCTGCATCGTATTGGTATTCACGGAATAATTTCTCAGCATAATTTAAACTTTCTGCTAGGTTTTCATCATGACTACGGTAACGGTTACCGTACTGAATTAATTTTTCCACTAAATATGCTTGTCCAATTAACTCTTCTGTCATTTCAGCTACACCGTTCACAGTTGTGTATGCTTCTTCTAAACTGCTATTTACAGCGTTCATATTTAACGGCTTCACTTCTAATTGTTCATATACAGCTTGCATTGCCATTTGCCCTCTTTTTAAATCTTCCATAATACTCTCTGGAAGACCTGGCAAATTCGACTTTTGCATAAAGCGTTTCGTTTCGAAAATAATATTTCGCATTTCTTGTAACTTCTCACGTGCTTCAAATTCTTCTTTGCGCATCGCTTGCAGCATTTCTTTATATTCTGCATGAAGTACTTTTAACGTTTCACATTGCTCATAAACCTCTTCTAGTTCCTCACGAATAATAGAGAAGGCAATATCTTGTTCTGCAACGCGTAATTGCAGCATTTCAAAACGTTTCGTTAAAATGTGCATTTGCTTTTCAATTACTTTTTGAGACTCAATGTCTTTATCTTGTAACTGATAGCTTTGTTTCACAAGTTGTGTTTCTGTTTTCGTTTCAATCGTTTCGATACGCATTTCTTCTAAGTCATCGTAAACAGAAAGTGTTTTTTGCTCCACATAATGTCTCGCATGTACTTCTTGTTCCAATTGATCGTAGAAGCCATCTAAACGTGTTTTTAAGTTTTCTACTTTTTCAGCCGCTTCTGTTATATGAAGCTCCTGTATATCCATTAAACATGTTTGTAGTTGTTTCGTCATATCGCGAACTTCTTTAGGGACTTCCAAATAATCTAATACATAACCTTGTCTTACCATATCATTATGTCCGTGTAATAAATCTTCCAGCTGAACTGGTAACGTCGCTTGGCACTCTACCAATAAATCTGGAATTTGGTGAATAATGATTTCTAAATCTGCTAAACCTTCTTCCAAACTAATAACAATTTCTCTCGCTTTTAAATAGTCGCCATTGTTTGTTGCTTCTTCAAAGGTTTTAAATTTCTCAGATTCAGCGTCTAGCATCTCTTCGATTTTCTGCTCTGCTGCTCCATACATATGTCTATGAGCAAGAACACTCTTTTTCATACTACGATATGTATCACGTAACCCTTCAATTTCCGAGCTATTTTTCTCATGGCTTTCTAACAATTGCTGTAATTCATTTAAAATGTCCGTAATACGATTATCAGCGTCATCTAAACCACTTATGGATTCGTTCATCGCATGCTTTGCTTTTCGGAAGGAGAATTGCGAGGCGAATTTTCGCGCTTGCACTAAATCTTTGTCAGCTTTCGGAAGGGTTGTTGATACAATTTCATCCCATTCTTCACGCCATTTACCAAACAGTTCTTCTGTTTGACCCGTCATGTTTAAATCTTTTACCCGTTTTAGTTCATCTGCCACAGGTTTATCTTTTATCTCTTGTTTCCACTGCTCCAGTGCTTCAATATCTTTATATGAACGATTTCTTATCACAAGCTCTATCATGAGCAGCACTAGAATAGAGCTTACTACAATGATAACGATCGTCAGGATAGAATCCATGCAAAAAAGCCTCCTAGTTATATCTCTTTTTTTGTCCGTTCCGTTTATGAAATGGAAGGCATTATGTATAAAAAGGGAATTCCCCTATATTTAACAACTAACAATGTACTAATCATACCATGTAATGGTTTGTTTTTGACCTAGTTTTTTTAAAAATTTCATGTTCCTTTCAATGTGATTGTAATCTTTCTCAATATTCCGCCTACCTCACTACCTCTCCTCAAATGATTGTAATAACAAACAATCTTTCGTATGGGATACGAAATAAATTTTCCGTATGAGTGGTGGTTCAACAGAGATTACATGTACATTTCCTTGCCTTACAGACTGCTCTACTGCCCTTTCTGGAAGTAACGTGATACCAAGGCCAGCTTTTACCATTGCAAGCATCGGTTCTGCGTAAGATGTTTCCACAGCTATAGTTGGTTTTACACCTATTTCATGAAACATGTTCATAATCATTTTCCTTACATCACATATTTCTGGATATACAATTAATTTTTCATTGTGCAGCTCTTCTATTTGAATGACTACCTTCTCTTTGTACGGATGATTATTTGAAACGGCACAAACAATTTTCTCTTGTTGCACTTCTTTTATATACGTAACACCTTCTACTACTGAATCGATGAACATCGCGTTAATCTCCCGCGCTTTAAATAAATCTCTTAATACTTCCGTATGACCGATTTGCCATTCCACTTCGAACTCATCACCTAATATATCTTTACATTCTGATATGTAATGCTCCGCTAAACTCGGTAGTATACCAATTGAAAACTTCCGGTTCTCTTGATACCCCCTCATTTCTGTTTTCACTTCATTTATTTGCTCCAAAATCGGTAACATTCTTTTTATAAATAACTCTCCTGCCTCCGTTAACTCTACTCCTTGCGCCGAACGCTTAAGTAAAGTAACCTCTAAATCCGCTTCTAACTTTTGAATTTGTTTACTAAGCGCTGGTTGAGATATATGTAAAATCTTACTTGCCTTTGATAAACTTCGCGTATGCTTCACTTCAATAAACGATCGTACTGCCTCCAAATCCATCGTACACACCTCTAACAAAAAGTTATAACCGTTATAAGAAATCGATATTTCCTCCTATAAACAATTACTCTTTATACTTATTTCATCAACTTACTATAACGAAATGTAAAGGGGAAAGATACTCTTGAACAAAAAACAAATGCTACTCGGATCCTTTCTATGCTTACTCGCCGTCACTGCCTGGGGATTTATGTTTCCTGTAATGGCAAATGCTCTGCAATTTATCGATCCATTCTTCTTCACAACGCTTCGCTATGGATCAGCAGCTATTATTTTTCTTATTTTGCTATTAATTACTGAAGGAAAGACTTCACTCCGCTTAGAAAAAAGAACACTTTCTCTATTCTTTTACGGGACAGTCGGTTTCGCGGGGTATGGTTTTCTCGTTTTCTACGGACAACAACTTGCCGGACCTTCCGGAGCAATCCATGCAGCTATGATTCAATCCCTTATGCCACTGATTGCCTTATCACTGCAATGGATAACGAAAAATCGCCGCCCACAAAACTATACATTCCTTTGTATGTTTGTTGCATTACTTGGTGTTATGCTTGTCATTTCAAAAGGAAATATTGAATTACTATTTGGAGCTGCAAGCCACTTATCAACAAATATATTGATGCTATGCGGCGTTACTTGCTGGGTCATTTATACAAACGGGGGTGCTCGTTTTCAATCTTGGTCACCACTTAGGTACACGACATTAACTTGTTTATTTGGCTCCATTTCACTCATCGTTATTGTTACTTTCTTAACGTACACAAATATAGTTACTATGCCGTCACTGCGTACAGTTGTGAGCGTTCGTTTTGAGCTCTTTTATATGTCGATTATCGCAGGCGTTATCGCTGTATTTTGCTGGAATATGGGAAATCGCTATATTTCATCTATTAACGGCATATTATTTATGAATTTAGTTCCTATCCTTGCACTGATTGGTTCTATCTTTCGAGGTTATACAGTCGATAAAATTGAAATCGCTGGAGCTGCATTAACAATTATCGCGCTATTATGTAACAATTTATGGCAAAGAAAAGTAAACATAAAAATCCCCACCTCAGTTCGTTAGGTGGGGATTCTTCACATATGAACAGCTCTTGGCCATTCATGGTACATATTCGCTTTACATAATACTTGTTCCATCCATTGCTCAATCTCTTTCGTGTACATCTCTATAAAAAATGTCTCAGACGGGAAAGAATGCAGTACTTCTGATATATATTGTGGATATAAAAACGGCATATTTATCATACCTTTTAATTGCGTCATAAACATTGTAAATGATACTTTCTGAAATTCTTGTTTCATTTGTCCTTGTCTAATCATTTGTTCTATATAATATCTTTCTTTAGAAAAATAAACGGTCATCACTTCACGAATTAATGTCGTATCAAGCGAAAGCTCTCGGTAGAAGAAACGTGTTAGTTCTCTATTTTCAAATTGATATCGTAAAATCCCTCGCACCATTTGCACCATCACATCTTTAGCCGACAAATACTCCCTCTGTTCAAACGACATTTCAATCACATGAATATATCCTTCTAAAAAATCAGTAATAAGCTGTTCTAATAAACCTTGCTTCCCAGCAAAATAATATGAAATATTCGCTACATTCACATCCGCTCGCTTTGCAATGTCTCGCACCGACGTTCCATCATAACCTTTCGTATTAAACAACGATATTGCCGCATCAATTACTTTTTGTTTCGTCTGCTTCATGCGCTCACTTCCCTTCAATGAACAGCTATAGTTTAAATTTCTTGACTTTTAAGACAAATTCCTTTAATTTTCTATCGACAAAGTCATGTGAAATACATCGTATTTTGCTAATATTTTACACATCTCGATAAAAAAGGAGCTGTTTCCATGTTTACTAAAGAAAGTTATGCAGGATCTCGCGTGCAGCAATATGAGACAGTAATTAAACAACTGGATGCGTTATTAACTGGCGAATCAAACGTAGTCGCAAACTTATCAAATGCGTCCGCATTATTAAACCAATTTTTAGATCGCGTTAATTGGGTTGGCTTTTACGTAACAGAAGGAACTCAGCTTGTTCTTGGACCGTTCCAAGGAATGCCTGCTTGCGTGCGCATTCCATTTGGACGAGGCGTTTGCGGCGTTGCAGCTGAAACGAAAACAACGCAGCTTGTAGCGGACGTTCACCAATTCCCAGGTCACATCGCTTGCGATAGTGCTTCTAATTCGGAAATCGTTGTACCGATTGTGAAAGAAGGAGCTGTCATTGGTGTACTGGACATTGATAGTCCTGAAAAAAATCGTTTTGATGAATTAGATCAGCGCTATTTAGAAAAGTTTGTGGAAACACTCCTAAAACATATGTAAAAAGAAAAGAGCGAGTTATCGATTTAGTACGTCCTGTACAAAACCGATAGCTCACTCTTTTTTCATTGATTAACAGTAGATATTTTCTTTAATGCCTGCTCTAAATCAGAAACGATATCCTCCCACGATTCTAAACCGACCGATAAGCGTATTAAATTATCGAAAATGCCCATTTCTTTTCTTAGTTCCGCTGGAATCGCAGCGTGCGTCATCGTTGCTGGATGCTGAATTAACGTTTCTGTATCTCCTAAACTCACCGCAATTGTAATAAAGTGAAGATCATTAATAAACGCTTGCGTCTCTTCTTTTCCGCCTTTTACTGAAAAAGAAATAACACCGCCCCCGCGTTTCATTTGACGAGATGCTAACTCCCCTTCTGGATACCAAACACCTTCTACCGCATCATGTTTTCTTAAGAACGATACAATTTTTTCTGCATTATCACAATGACGATCCATTCTTACTGCTAACGTCTTTAACCCACGTAATAATAACCACGCATCAAACGGCGCCATAATACCGCCGATATCCTTTCGCATCGGGCGAATCTTTTCAGCTAATGCTTTCGTTTTACAAATTGTTACACCTGCTACAACGTCACCGTGACCACCAATATATTTTGTCGCACTATGCACAACAGCGTCACAGCCAAGCTCAAGCGGCCTTTGTAAATAAGGTGAACAAAACGTATTATCAACAATAACAAGTAAGCCTTTTCGCTTCGCAACCCGAATCACTTGTTTTAAATCAATTAATTTCATTGTCGGATTAATTGGTGTTTCAACGAAAATAAGCTTTGTATTTGGGCGAATTTTATTTTCAATATCAACCTCTGTCTCCATATCACAAAACGAATGCGTAATCATAAATTTTTCTTCTAACACTTCTAAAAAACCGTACGTGCATCCGTATAATCCATTTGAACAAATAATATGATCTCCAGCCTTTAAAAAACCGATTAAAGTCGCTGAAATAGCTGCCATACCAGATCCGAAGGCAAGTGCCTCTTCTCCTCCTTCTAACACCGCCATACGTTCTTCAAATAATTTCACAGTTGGATTTCCAAGCCGTGAGTAAATATAAGATGGATCCACTCCCGCAAAACTCGCCTCTCCTTGCTGCGCAGTCTCAAATGTAAATGTAGAAGTTTGAAATAAAGGTGGTGTTAAACTTCCTTTATGTTCCTCAGGTGTATAACCGTGATGAATTAACGCTGTCTCCATATGCTTCTTTTTCATAAAAACATCCCCCTTATGTTTTTATTGCCGCATATTCATCCATAAAAATTTGATGAACGTTTTCCTTCATTTTATGTAAACGTTTTATTTGTGTTTCTATCTCTTCTTCTATATTGTTTTAAATTCCTTCTTATATTAATTTCCAAAATTTATATGCATAAAACAAAAACGTACTCGCTTGACGAAACTCTGGGTAAAAGATATAATAGCGTTTGTGTAAAATAAAAAGGCAGCCTTGTAATGTGAGTTTATCGTTTGTATTTTGTTCCTCTACGGAGGTGTATCTCGTAACTCCCTGCTGCTGGAGCGAAGGTACATGAAAACAAAATGCCCGTAAATATCGATTACGTCTGTTTTTATTTTACGTAAATAAAAACATTTTTAAAGGAGGAGTCAACTATGGCTCGTTATACAGGTCCAGCTTGGAAACTGTCTCGTCGTCTTGGAATCTCTCTAAGCGGCACAGGAAAAGAATTAGAAAAACGCCCTTACGCACCAGGTCCTCACGGTCCTAACCAACGTAAGAAACTTTCAGAATACGGTTTACAATTACAAGAGAAACAAAAACTTCGTCACATGTACGGCATGACTGAGCGTCAATTCCGTCGCACATTTGACCAAGCAGGTAAAATGCCTGGTAAGCACGGCGAAAACTTCATGATCCTTCTTGAAGCTCGTCTTGACAACTTAGTTTACCGTATGGGCTTAGCTCGCACTCGTCGTGCAGCTCGCCAATTAGTAAACCACGGTCACATCATGGTTGATGGCGCTCGCGTAGATATCCCATCTTACCGTGTAAAACCTGGTCAAACTATCAGCGTTCGCGAAAAATCTAACAGCCTTGTTGTTGTTAAAGAAGCGATCGAAGTTAACAACTTCGTACCAGAATACTTAACTTTCGATGCTGACAAATTAGAAGCTACTTACACTCGTCACGCTGAGCGTTCTGAGTTACCAGCTGAAATCAACGAAGCGTTAATCGTAGAGTTCTACTCTCGTTAATCTCGGTACTCTGCAAAGAGTCGTATTAAAAGCCTTAGGAACCTTGTTAATTCAAGGTTCCTGGGCTTTTTTTATTGAATATAACCGATTATATGTATAGAAACAGACCAATGTAACAAAATAAAAAAGAACTGCAAGTCTATAGTTAATAAAACTTAACCCCCTCTCTAGAATTCCATCCATTTTTTATCCACATTAATAAAAACCTCCCTCTTCTTCTAACACTTAAAAACACTACATTCTATCCCATAATTCATTTTTCTTTGCTATACTCTCCTTTTCTTAACATTATTTTTACAACGTATTTATTTGCACATAATCTATATCTTCCCTTTTCTATTTACATTCAACCTTAAAAACCTCTTCATTACCAGATCATCCGAATGAGATTAAAAAACTTAATGGACGAGTACCTCTTTAATCGTTAAATCATCAGAATATTACGTTTACAATCCCCCTCTTAAATTGGTATTATTTTCTTGTAAGGGGAGGGAAAGTTCATGTCTTTAAATATGTATCTCGGTGAAGTACAAACTAAAGCAGAGGGTTTTGCAAAGGAAATGTAAAAAGTAACTCTGATTATGGAAAAGGATAAAACTTTACTAACAAACCAAGAAAAAGTAAAAGCGCAACTTGAAAAGGTGTATGCGGAGTCTAAGAAATTACAAGACATTAAACCGCCTAAACAATACGAAAACTTGCAAATGGAATTGAAAAAGTCTTTAATTCTTTATGAGAAGTCAAGGGATAAGATATTAGAATCGGTAGACGAAATAAGTGAGACTAAGGCAGACATTGGTACAAAGAGTCTAAATGAAGCAATGGGGATGTTTGGTAAAGCAATAGACGATATTCGAGCATTAGACGAACAAAGTGTAAGTGAAGTAGAATAATAAATACTAAAGGGGTATGAGAAAATGAAACGTAAACTATTAACTTTAGCGATTCCAATGTTGTTAATAACAGGGGTAGGTTGTGAGTCAAACGATAAAAAGAAAGACGAAGTAATGGAAGCTTCTGTTAAAGAAAACAAGAAAGAAGACTATAATAAGAATGCAACATACTTACTTAAAGATTACACTGAACAAACGGAAGAAATAAAAGACCTTGTAGATAGCAGAAAATCTAATAAGAAGAAGGCTGAAAAGTTAAAAGAGTTATCGAAACCTTATTTCGAATTAATTGATAAGATTGATAAACTAGATTATAAGTTAGCTGAAGACAATAAAACACCGATAAACATAAGTAAAGCAATGTTATTCTCGAAATCAGGGGTAGAAAACATGCAGACAGGTTTAGAAGAGGATGATAAAGATACAATTGAATTCGCTAAAAAGGATTTAGACGAAGCTTCTGAGTTAGTAGACAAAGCAACAAAAGAACTAAGTAAAAAGAAATAACACAAAGGGGTATATTTCAATGAAACGTAAACTATTAACTTCAGCTATGCCTGTTATGTTGTTAGCAGGTTGTACAACAGAGGCATATGGACTTACACAGTCAGAGTTACGAAAAGTGGACAAAGAATATTAATCAAATAAACTAACAATAAATTAGAAGGTCTTTTCATGAGTTGTGGCTTTTATTATGTAATACTTACAGAGTTTCATAGACATTTCACCCCCCTTCATTTTTAAAAAAATAGTGCAACTATTGATGTGCCCCTACGCTACCTACCCTCCCCAGAGGACAAACTTTTTTTGACAGGGGGGACTTAATATTAAAAAGATTAAATCAAAAAAACAGCCTTTGAGATGCCTCACTATGTTCCATACAAATCCTCCTGTTTATAACGGTTTATTTTTATCAATTTATCAGTTCATATTAATTATACTTGTTTCTTCTACAAACCCTCTATTAAATAGCTCACTTACTAAATTTGAATCCTATGCATACAAAAAAGCTACCGAAGACACCAAAACAGTTACTTCGAGTAGCTTTTATTTATATATATTAAAATTATTTATTTTCCTCTTTTTGAACATATACATAAGCATCTTTCTGCTCTTTATGTACATCCATCTTCGAATTCTCTGCAAGTTGACCCGCGTTTAGCAAAGAAAAAATAATGAGCGCTTCTAGTGACATTTTGTTTTACCACTCCTTTCTATTTGTTATACATTTATCATACCGCTTACATGTGATTTCCGTATGAACTCGAAAAGGAGATTACAACAAAAAGGTTACAGGAATATGAATGCACGCTATAATAACCATTAAATAGGAGGTTGATTCGTTTTGACAATAAATCAAATGGTTCAGTTGGGTAGTGCATGTATGTTGTTTATTACTTCCGCACTTATTAATTGGTATCAGGGAAGTAATTTAATAGATGATCCTGATGAATGGAAATATAGTGCCAAGTTTACGAATTACTTTAAAGGCACCGTTTCAAATTACGAAGATATTTATCAAATCGATTTCTTTATATATGCGGCAAAATTTTATCCAACAGCATTTATTGTTATGCTTATTAGCTTACTTTATATGCTCGTATTAATTCTTCATATTCTATTTACAAGATCTCGTGAGGCAATCTAAATTTATACATAAAAAACCCCGAATCATAGAATTTTCAGCCTACAATTCGGGGTACTATTTGTTTTATATTCGTTTCTGATTAGTAACGAATTAAGAAATATTTCTTTTTACCGCGGCGAATGATTGTGAATTTACCCTCGATGCGGTCGTTTTCTGTTACAACGTAGTCTAATGCTTGTGTACGCTCACCGTTTACGTAGATTGCGCCATTCGTTACATCTTCACGTGCTTGACGTTTTGATGGAGAGATTTTGCTTTCTACAAGTAAGTCGATTAATACTGTATCTTCTGCAGTACGTTCTACAGATGGTACGTCTTTGAATCCTTGTTCGATTTCGCTTGCAGTTAGTTCTGCTACAGAACCGCTGAATAATGCAGCTGAAATTTTAATCGCTTGCTCTAATGCTTCTTCGCCGTGAACAAGTTTTGTCATTTCTGCACCTAATGCTTTTTGTGCTGCACGTTTTTCTGGCGCTTCAGCTACTTGCTTTTCAAGCTCAAGAATTTCTTCATGAGATAAGAATGTGAAGTATTTTAAGTATTTAACAACATCACGGTCATCTGTGTTAATCCAGAATTGGTAGAACTCGTAAGGAGTTGTTTTCTCTGGATCTAACCAAATTGCGCCGCCTTCTGTTTTACCAAACTTCGTACCGTCAGATTTTGTAACAAGTGGAATTGTTAAACCGAATGCTTTCGCATCTTCTTCTGATTTACGGATTAATTCAAGACCAGCTGTAATGTTACCCCATTGGTCACTACCACCGATTTGCAGACGGCAATTATGTTGTTGGTATAAGTTTAAGAAGTCGTATGATTGTAAAATCATGTAACTGAACTCAGTGAATGAAATACCAGTTTCTAAACGAGATGCTACTGTATCTTTTGCTAACATATAGTTTAAACCGAAGTTTTTACCGATATCGCGTAAGAATGAAATTACATCTAAGCTACCAAGCCAGTCGTAGTTGTTAGCCATCGTTGCTGGGTTGTCCACGTTTTCAAACTCTAAGAAGTTTGAAAGTTGGTTTTTAATGCTTTCTGTGTAGTAAGCAACTGTATCTTTCGTATTTAATGTACGTTCTGCTTTTTTACCACTCGGGTCACCGATCATACCAGTACCACCGCCAACAAGTGCGATTGGTTGGTGACCAGCTAATTGGAAACGACGTAACATTAATACTGGTAACATATGACCAATGTGTAAGCTATCCGCTGTCGGGTCAAAACCACAGTATAATTTAACGCTTTCTTTTTCTAATAATTGCTCAAGGCCCTCAGCATCTGTTTGCTGATTAATTAGACCGCGAAATTCAAGATCTTGTAAAATACCCATATCCTACATACTCTCCTTTAAGTTCATTACTGGCGTGAAGGTTGAAAACATAAAAAAATCGTCCCTTCAAATAAGGGACGATTTTGATTATCGCGTTACCACCCTAGTTGCAGGCAAAAAAGCCTACCACCTTATTTACATAACGGCTTAGCACCGTCTTTTCCCTTTTGAATACAATTCAATCGAAAAAAGATGCTCTAGGGGCGTAATTCGCGATCATCTATGTGCTGATTTTCACCGGCCATCAGCTCTCTAAAACAGGGAAATGATCACTACTTCTCCCTTTCCACGCTCAATTATTCATATACTTTTCTTTATACCATCATTTATATAGGCGTGTCAAATAGAGGTGAAATTTCACTTCTCTCCAATCCTTTACAACGTCGCAAAGAGTAATTTATTAGACATATAAAAGCCTCCCTCATCTATTCTTTCATAAATGTATACAGACGAGGAAGGCACTTCGTTCAAATATTATTTTAGTTTTTTTATAATCTTCGCAGGATTCCCGCCAACTACTACATTATTAGGCACATCTTTCGTTACGACAGCACCAGATGCGATCACCGCATTGTCTCCAATTGTTACACCTGGATTAATAATTGCTCTTCCGCCAATCCATACGTTATCGCCAATTGTAACTGATTTTCCGTATTCTGATCCGCTTATACGCTCAATTGGATCAAGTGGGTGCGTTGCTGTATAAATGTGAACACCTGGAGCTAACATACAGTTCACTCCGATTGTTACCGGGCATACGTCTAAAATCGTACAGTCAAAGTTCGCGTAAAAATTTTCACCGACATGAATGTTATAGCCGTAATCACATCTAAAAGATGATTCAAGATGAATATTATCTCCTGTCGTTCCGAATAATTCTTTTACGATTTCGCTACGCTCTTTTAATTGCTCTTCTGGCGTATCATTTAATTTTCTCGTTAATATACGTGCTTGCTCTCTTTCTTGTACTAAAACTGGATCAGCCGGTATGTACATTTCTCCTAGTATCATCTTTTCCTTTTCTGTTTTCATCATACTATCCCCTTTAACTTATATATACAAGTTCATGATATCATAAAAAAGAAAGGCCTGAACATTTTTCGTTCAGACCTTTCCCTCTTAATCTTCCATCGTTGATAAGTCACCTGTTGGTAAATTCAGCTCCCACGCTTTTAATACGCGTCGCATAATTTTACCACTTCTCGTTTTCGGTAATTTATCTCTAAATTCAATTTGTCGTGGTGCTGCATGAGCTGCTAGGCCTTTCTTTACAAATTGACGAATTTCTTCTTTTAATTCATCAGATGGTTCGTATCCTGCTCGAAGTGCGATAAATGCTTTAATAATTTCGCCGCGCACCGGATCAGGAATACCAATTACACCAGCTTCTGCAACAGCAGCATGCTCGATTAATTTACTTTCTACTTCAAACGGACCAACGCGCTCACCTGACGTCATAATTACATCGTCAATACGTCCTTGGAACCAGAAATATCCATCTTCATCCATATAGGCAGAGTCACCTGATACGTACCAATCTCCCGGCATGAAATAAGATTCATACTTTTGCTGGTTATTCCAGATCCCGCGCATCATAGATGGCCACCCTTTCGCAATTGCTAAGTTACCCATTGTGTAAGGAGGCACTTCATTTCCTTCATTATCAACAATCGCTGCTTTCACACCTGGAATTGGTTTACCCATTGAGCCTGGACGGATTTCCATACAAGGGTAGTTACAAATAACTTGTCCACCTGTTTCTGTCATCCACCACGTATCATGAATACGAAGTCCAAATGCATTCATACCCCAGCGAATTACTTCTGGATTTAACGGCTCACCAACGCTTAATACGTGGCGCACTTGTGATAAGTCATATTTTTTAATTGCGTCTTGTCCAGCTCCCATTAACATACGGAATGCTGTTGGTGCGCTGTACCAAACCGTTACACCGTAATCTTGCAGCGCTTCATACCAAGCTTCTGGACTAAAGCGTCCACCTAAAATAACATTTGACGCTCCAACTAACCACGGTGCGAAAATACCGTAAGCTGTTCCAGTTACCCAGCCCGGGTCAGCAGTACACCAATATACATCGTCTTCTTTTAAATCTAATACCCACTTCGCCGTTTGATAGTGCTGAACCATTGCGTTTTGCGCATGAAGCACACCTTTTGGCTTACCAGTAGAACCAGACGTGTAATGTAGAATCAAGCCGTCTTCACGGCCTAACCATTCAATATGTAATTCTTTTGAAGCTTGTTCAAATAAAGGATTGAACGCTACCGTTTTACCGCCTTCTTCTACATTATCTCCAACAAGGAAAACTGTTTTTAAAGCCGGTAAATCATTTAATGGTACGCGCTCTAACAATTCAGGCGTTGTAATTAACACCTTTGCTTCGCTATCTTCTAAGCGATCGCGAACTGCGCCTTCCATAAATGCTTCAAATAGCGGTCCAACAATTGCTCCTAATTTCACTGCACCTAAAAGTGCGAAATATAACTCTGGAGAACGTGGCATAAAAATAAAAACGCGATCGCCTTTTTCTACATCGCCATAATTCTTAAGGACGTTTCCTGCTTTATTAGAAAAATCCTTCATTTCCTTAAATGTATATTTCTCTTTTCGCGATCCATCTTGATAATAAAGAGCTACTTTATTCTTTCGATCGGATTTCGCATGCTTATCAATTGCCTCATACGCCATATTTACTCGGCCTGTTTCATTCCAAGTAAAGTTTTTATTAACCTCTTCCCAGTTAAAATTCGCGTATGCCTCATCATAATTCGGCAAATTATTTTCTCCTTTAATGACAGGAAGCGTTTCTACTTTCATACTTTACATCCCCCTCCTATGTATTCTATTATCTATTATAATGACATTATTTAAAATTTTCAGTATATTTGTTGATTTTTAGACAAATTTTTAATGACAAATTTCGATTCACATCGCATATATTATAAAGTACGATATTAATAGATTCACAAACCCTCAAGGTGGTGAGCAATACATTGATTCATAAAAAAATATATAATGCTAGAAACTTAAAAACAGCGAAAGGCACTTTAATTATTGAAGGTCCTGTCTCTACACATAACTTAGAAATGTATGAGTTTCATCCAGACTTAATTGCGTTTCGTCCTGCCGAGCAACAATATAAAGCAATTGTCGAAATTTCTAAATTACCAGAAGCTCGTCTCATTATTGCTAGACATGACCAAACAATTGTTGGATATGTTACATACTTGTATCCTGATCCACTTGAACGATGGTCAGAAGGAAAAATGGAAAACTTAATTGAGCTTGGGGCAATTGAAGTAGTCCCAGCCTTCCGCGGGAGTTCTGTCGGAAAGAACTTACTAGAGGTTTCTATGATGGACGATTATATGGAAGATTACATTATATTGACGACTGAATATTATTGGCACTGGGATTTGAAACAAACAGGATTGAATGTGTGGGAATACCGAAAAGTAATGGAGAAGATGATGAATGCTGGTGGGTTACAATGGATGGCTACAGACGATCCTGAAATTTGTTCACATCCTGCCAACTGTTTAATGGTCCGCATCGGTAAACGCGTTGATACGGATTCTATTCAAGCTTTTGATCGTCTACGTTTTCACAATCGTTTTATGTATTAATAAAGGGGGCAACTGGAATGATTGTAGAAGAAATTATGAATCAAAATGTAGTTACATTGCATCCAAACGATACAATCGAAACAGCAATCCGAACGATACGCACGAAAGGCATTCGGCACATTCCAATTGTCGATCAAAATAATCACGTCGTAGGCATTATTTCTGATCGGGATGTAAGAGATGCAAGTCCGTCTATTCTAGATGAACAAGTTTCAATCGATATGCTACAGCAACCGCTCGAACTTATTATGAAACATCCTGTTATGACTTGCCATCCTCTCGATTTCGTTGAGGAAATTGCTACTTTATTTTTTGAAAATAAAATTGGCTGTCTTCCTGTTACAAAGGCCGGGAAGTTAGTTGGAATCATTTCTGAATCTACAGTACTGCACACATTAGTAAAATTAACAGGAGCACATCAACCAAGTTCGCAAATTGAAATTCAAGTAAAAAACGAACCTGGTATTCTTGGAAAAGTCGTTGCTATTTTTAGTGATTTACAAATAAATATCGTGAGCGTTCTCGTCTACCCAGCAAAAGACGAGAATGATAAAGTACTCGTTTTCCGCATTCAAACGATGAATCCTCTAAAAGTGATTGATGCACTTGAAGCAGAAGGTTACCGCGTATTATGGCCAAACATCATGGGGATGCAGGCATGAGTAGCGCGTTTATTTATTCGGATGACTTTCGGGGCTATTCATTTAGCCCTGATCATCCTTTTAACCAACTGCGCGTCACACTTACGTATGATTTATTACAAAAGGGCGGTTTCATCTCTCCCTCTCAAATCATCTCACCACGGATGGCTACAGATGAAGAGATCGCCTACGTTCATACAGAGGAGTACATAAATGCGGTAAAACGTGCTGGAGAAGGAAAGTTAGAAAAATCAATTGCAATGACATATGGACTCGGAACAGAAGATACACCGATGTTCCCAAATATGCACGAAGCAAGCGCATTGCTCGTTGGCGGTACGTTAACAGCTGTCGATGCTGTTCTTTCCGGAAAAGTAAAACACGCGCTTAACTTAGGAGGCGGCTTACATCATGGCTTCCGTGGTAAAGCATCTGGCTTTTGTATTTATAACGATAGCTCCATAGCAATGAAATATATTCAAAAGAAATACGGTTTACGCGTCTTATATATTGATACAGATGCTCATCACGGTGATGGCGTACAGTGGTCGTTTTATGATGACCCTAACGTATGCACCATTTCACTGCATGAAACTGGTCGCTATTTATTCCCTGGAACTGGCGCTGTAAACGAACGTGGACAAGGTAATGGTTATAGTTATTCTTTTAACGTTCCACTCGATGCTTTTACAGAAGATGAATCATTCTTAGAATCATATCGAACTGTTGTAAAAGAAGTTGCAGCGTACTTTAAACCGGATATTATTTTAACGCAAAATGGTGCTGACGCACATTATTATGACCCACTTACACATCTTTGTGCGACAATGAATATTTACCGCGAAATACCGAAGCTCGCTCGTGAAATTGCTAATGAATATTGCGAAGGTCGCTGGATCGCTGTCGGCGGTGGCGGCTATGACCATTGGCGTGTCGTACCAAGAGCATGGGCACTCATTTGGCTCGAAATGAACAACATCCAAAACATCTCAGGTTATCTCCCTCCAGAATGGATTGAAGCTTGGAAAGGACAAGCAGAAACAGAACTTCCCCTCACATGGGAAGATCCAGACAACATGTATAAACCTATCCCCCGTAAACCAGAAATTGAAGAAAAAAACGCATTAACTGTAGCGAAATCCCTTGAAATTATTCGGAATAATATGACAAAATCTTTATACTAAACGAAAAGGAGGCTCGTTTTTGAATAGCCTCCTTTTATTTAAAGCTTGCTATTATTGTCGTTTTCTGTCGATAAGTCGATATATTTTAATAATCGCTGATATATTCCGAGTTACGCCGATATATTTTGATAATCGCTGATATATTCCGAGTTGCGCCGATATATTCTAATAATCGCTGATATATTTTCATTTTATAACAGTCTGGCCCAACTTTTATGAGAAAAGGTCGTGATATTATGTGGACACAACAAATAATCAACACGAAACGCGGTACATTTGAACTCTTTACAAAAGGAAATGGCGAATCGCTTTGTATTACACATCACTATTCACAATTTAATGAAACTGGTGATTACTTTGCGGATGTTTTTACTGCTACGCATCGTGTATTTCTCATTAATTTACGAGATACTGGTCGCTCTGTAACCGCCCAGTCAGAAAACGAATTAAGCATGATTGAAACAATCCACGACTTAGAAGCAATACGAGAAGCATTACAACTTCCAACATGGCATTTCGCCGGTCATTCAACAGGTGGTATGCTTGGACTTTTATATGCGATTACATATCCAAATTCCTTACAATCATTAGTCGTAGCAGGAGCTGCAGCAAGTAACTATACCGAAACACCATTTTGCATTTATCACCCAGCACATCCACAGTTTCATTATATGCAAAAACTCATCGAAAACTTAAAAAGCCCTCACCTTACAAGTGAAGAACGAAAAGAACTATCTACTGAGAGAACAAAATTATCATTGTATAAACCAGAAAACTACAACTCTTATTTTTGTAAACCAATCAATAAAACAATGTCCGTTAGCCGGATGAACGCTTTCGCCAATGAATATCCTTCATTTGATTTAAGAGAGTATTTACCTTTCATCCAAACAAAGACACTTATTATATGCGGAAGATATGATGTGCAGTGTCCAGTTCAATATTCTATCGAGATACATGATGGGATACGTAATTCTATCTTCATTCCATTCGAAAACAGCAACCATTATCCTTTTTTAGAAGAAGCGACCCTGTTTACTTCTACTACTCAAATATTTTATAAATCGTTACGCCAGTACCGTTATTATTAAGGAAAGCTCACAGTCTCTATAAGACTATGAGCTAAATTTTCAGAAGAAATATTTCGTACTATATAAAAATAAAAGATAAAAGGAAAAGAGCACCAAACCTACATCAAACAACATTGACTTTTTATCTCCTTCTTTTAAACCTATCGTAATATTAAAAATGCTTCTAACTATCCAACCTAATACTAAAAATAACCAGCCGAAATGATCATTTGTATAATCTTTATCATAAAACATTTGTATTGCCCAATAATTAATAAAATAATTATAATATTAGTTCCAATCCTTAAGACCTTGTTTGATTTATTATCTTGTAATGTATCTCCCAAAATGTAGCACACCCTCTCATGCTCTACTATGTTTTATCTCTCTTTATATCTTAACACAAATTACCTATTATTTCCTTTTGACAAATAACATAAAAAACCTGCCAATTACTCGGCAGGTATATTACACGTTAAAACGATAACCAGCTCCCCATACTGTTTCAATATATTGCGGGTGAGCAGGATCTCTTTCAATTTTTTCACGTAGCTTTCTAATGTGGACGACAACAGTGGCTAAATCCCCAGCGGAATCTAATCCCCAAATGCGTTCAAATAACTGTTCTTTATTTAATACTTGGTTTGGATGTGTGACAAAGAATGTTAATAAATCAAATTCCTTCGTTGTAAACGCAACTTCTTCATTGTTTATAAAAACTTTTCTCGCTCGTTGATCAATAGAAATTCCGTGAATATATAACGTATCACGTTGCTTACTTACATTTCCTAATAATCTTTCATAACGGGCAATATGTGCTTTTACTCTTGCGACTAATTCACTCGGGCTAAACGGTTTCGTTATATAATCATCCGCTCCTAATCCGAGTCCGCGAATTTTATCTATATCTTCTTTTTTTGCTGAAACAAGTAGAATCGGAATATCTTTTACAGCACGTATTTGTTTACAAATTTCGAATCCGTTCATTTTCGGAAGCATAATATCTAAAATAATTAAATCATAGTCTTCTTGCAGAGCTGTTTGTAAACCTATTTCTCCTGAATGCTCTACATCAACTTGGAAATCATTAATTTCTAAATAATCTCGCTGTAATTCTGCAATACTTACTTCATCTTCTATTAATAAAATTCTTTTCAATTTACTCACCACATTCCTCTACTTTTTCCAATGAGAAGAAAATGCTTGTGCCTTTACCAAGCTCGCTTTCCGCCCAAATTTCCCCGCCATGTTCTTCAACAATTTGCTTCGCTATTGCTAAACCAAGTCCACTTCCACCTGTGCTAGAATTCCGCGATTGCTCTGCACGATAAAAACGTTCAAAGATATACGGCAATGTATCAGATTCTATACCTGATCCGTTGTCCATCACTTTCACAATAACTTTATTATTATCACTCGATACTGTTACAGTAATTTTCTTCTCTTCTTTATCCATGTATTTCACACTATTATGAATTAAATTTGATATAACTCTATTGATCTTTTCGCAATCAGCCGTTACATATAGTGGTGATGCATGTAACTGTAGGCGCACTTCTATACCTTCTTTACTTAAATCCATCTGCATCTCTTCTATTAATTCTTGCATAAACGTATTTAATTCAACTGTTTCAAACTGGAATGGAACTCGATTCAAATCGAGCTTCGAAAATAAAAATAGTTCATCAATGAGTGTGTCCATATGTTTTGCCTTCGTATGGATAGTTGTTAAATACTTATCCATTTTTTCTGGCGTATTTGCTACCCCGTCCTTTATTCCTTCTACATATCCTATAATTGATGTAATCGGTGTTTTTAAGTCATGAGAGATGTTTGAAATAAGCTCTTTTCGATTTTCTTCATACTGTGTTTGCATCTCTATCGATTCTTTTAATCTCTTCCTCATTTCCTCAAACCCTTGATTTAATTGCCCTATTTCGTCTTGGGATGTAATTGGTATTTGAAAATCTAAATTTCCTTCTTTAATTTTCTCCGTTGCGCCTTTCAATACAAAAATTGGTTTTATTACACTTCTTGAAACGAGGTAACTTAATAATCCAATGAGTAAAATGGCTAGTAGTAAAAGCGATACGAATAAGATTGGAAATAATTTTTGTGTAAGATCTACAAATGAACTTTGCTTTTTTAATACAAATATACTTCCCTCTTCTTCCTGAGGAAAATAAAAATCAAACTTTACATATCGATAAAATGTATCGCCTAGTTCCGTTGTACCACGACTATTAATATTTGCTGATTCAAATTTCGGAAGGGCTTCTTTTAAAGATACACTTTCAAATACGTTTGAAGCATATGAAAGTGTTTCTCCTTTTCTTACTACTATTTTCACACCCTCTTTTTCTATTGCTGAGACAAACGACTCATCTAACAATTGAGATTGATGCTGTTTGGCTGCTGACTTCAACTCAAGATAGGCATTCTCTTCTTCTGGTGTAAGCGGCTTTTGAATGTAAGAACTTTTATAGAAATTTTTCACTGCTTCCAAGTCACCTGTTATCGAAAAAACGATTAAAAATCCCGTGACTAATATAAGCGTAATGGAAACGAGGATAACAGCAATATAAGAAAATAAAAACCTTGTTTTAATAGACATATCTTAAATCCTCACTTTATCAAACCTTATTATTTATAAGCATAAAAATATATGTTCAATTACTCAAGCGATTTTATAGTAATTTTAGCGTCAGTTTATAAAAATTTAATGTTCCTATTTTACAGTTGAAATTAGGAGGTTGAAATTCCATGTTCAAAAAAACATTCAGTATGATATGTTGCGTAATTTTTTTACAAGGATGCTCGCAAGAACAAGAAGTAAAAAAGGAGATGATAAACATGGAGACTGCACTACTAGCAGCTACTGAAAAAAATGAAACGAATACTGTTATATCTTTACTAAAACAAGGCGCAAATATAAATGCGACGGATAGTCAAGGACGTACTCCGCTTATGATTGCTACATACAAAAATGATGTAAAAACCGCAAAGGCACTTATCAAAGCTGGTGCTGACGTAAATATCCAAGATGACATGAAAAATAATCCCTTTCTATACGCCGGTGCGGAAGGTTACTTAGACATTTTAAAACTAACAATTGATGCTGGTGCAGATCCTACGATTACAAATCGTTACGGCGGAACAGCTCTTATCCCAGCCTCAGAACATGGCTATATTGACGTTATAAAAGAACTACTCACTCAAACAAATATTGATGTAAATCATGTAAATAACTTGGGATGGACAGCTTTAATGGAAGCCATCGTACTAAGTAACGGAAACGAAACACAGCAACAAGTCATTCGCCTTCTTATTGAGCACGGTGCAGATGTAAATATTCCAGACAATGATGGTGTTACTCCGCTAGAGCATGCTCGCGCTCATCACTTTGAGGAGATAGAGAAGATTTTGTTAGAGGGGAATAAGTAAAAAATGTACTAAAAAATCCGAAGCGCTCATCACTTCGGATTTTTTAACAACCTTATTTATCCATAACAACAGGAAGCTGGAATGAAACAATCGTTCCTTTTCCAAGTTCACTTTTTATTTCTAATCCAGTTCCGTATAACTGTTTTAATCGTGCATCCGTATTCAATAAACCTATTCCCTGTTTTTGATTCGGTTTTTTCACTAATATTTCTTTTATTTTTTCATCTGACATGCCTATCCCATCATCCGCAATCGAAATGTTTATAAATCCACTCACACTCTCTATTTTTATATGAATGCTTCCACCCTTTGCTTTTTTTAATATACCATGACGCACAGCATTCTCTACTAATGTTTGAATAGAAAACGGTGGTACTACACATTCTATTCCATCTTCGACTTCCAGCACGCTCTGTATTCTCTTTCCAAATCGCTCTCTTTCAATATAAAGGTATGATTGAAGTAAATCTAATTCATGCTGTATAGGTACGGTTTCCGCTAACACTTCTTCACCAAAACTGGCTCTTAAATACGTTCCAAACTCAACAATTAATTTCTCCATCCTAACAATATCAATTTCACCTAATGCAGCAATCGTATTTAGTGTATTAAAAAGAAAATGCGGCTGAATTTGCGCCTGAAGCCAAGCACCTTCCATTCTTATTCGCTCATGAATTGATTGCTTTAACTCTGTTAATGCATTAATTCTCACTTTTAATTCCAGTGCATCTATAGGCTTTACAATGTAATCATTCGCCCCAGCAAGAAATCCTGTATAAATATCTTCTGGCTGCGACCTAGCGGTTAACAGTACAATAGGCAACTCTGCAATAGAGTATTGGGTACGAATCATTTTTGTTAATTCATAACCTGACATTTTCGGCATCATCACATCTACTAATATCATATCCCACTCCATATTTAACCGCTCCAAAACCTCTCTTCCGGTTGTTACCGTTTCAAGTTCATATTCATCTTGTGGTAATATACTCTTTAATACTTTTAAATTTATAGGATCATCATCAACAGCAAGAATTCTCCTTCTATTACCGACTCGATTATCCTTCATTTCAACTTGTTTTAATTCCACTACTTTTTCAATTGTTTCTTTTGACACAATTAGCATCTCTTCTCTTTCAGCAAGTGGTAATGTGAATGTAAAAGTAGAGCCTTTATGTAAAACGGATGTAACAGTAAGTGTTCCCCCGTGCATTTCCACTAATTGTTTACAAATACTTAGCCCAAGTCCAAATCCTCCACTTTCACCATATGAATCACTACCTTGTTCATATGGAAGGAAGATTCGCTTTTGCGCTTCTTTATCAATTCCAATACCAGTATCTGTAACCTGAATAGCCGCGTAATTTTTTCGTTTTTCAACATCAATTGTAATAGCCCCTTCATCCGTAAATTTAACTGCATTATGAAGTAGGTTAAATAAAATTTGAATAAGACGATTTTGGTCAGCTAATACAAATGGAAACCGTTCAGGGATATTCGCGATAATTTGTAATTTCTTTTCTTCTCCAATAAACTTTTGCATATCAATCACCATTGTAATAATTGGTTGCAAATCAACCGGTCTCTTATGAATCGGTATCCCTTTCTGCTCCATTCTTGTAACATCTATTAAATCGTTCAACAAATACGACATACGCCTTCCTATTGTCATTAATAGTTTTAGATGTTGTTTACTTTCACCATTTATCGCTTTCTCTTCATCCATTACACTTTGTGCAATATTCATCATCCCATGTAACGGATTTCTAAGTTCGTGCGCTGTATTTGCTAAAAATTGATCTTTCTTATGATGCTCTTCTTTTAATTTTCCAACCAGTTCACTATTCTCATCACTCGTGCGAAAGAATCGGATAAACCAAAAAGTCGAAAATGATACCATTGCTAAAAAAATATCAAATGGATAAAAATCCGCATCAAATATCCTCGCAAACCCTATGCTATACATGAACGCAAACTCTTTAAAACTCGCACACAATACTCCAGAAGTAGCACTAATCACTGTAAAAAGTAAAAAGATTAAATCATACTTTCCACTTTCCACCACTCGTAAAACAATAATTGCTGTTAAAATGAATGGAATAATAATTGTAAAAAATAATATAAATCCAAAATCTTGCACTAGTCTAGGTGAAGAAAACAATACTACGAAAACATAAATTCCACATAATACGATGGTAAATAAAATAAATTTATTGTCCCCATAACCTCGTAAAAACCTTTTCATATACAGTAAAATAAATAAAGCGAAACCTACAAACGATGTATATATAATTTTCATATATGTTGAAAATTCAAATTCATACAAAGAGAACAAAAAACGTTCATCCGTAATTAAAAATATAATACCTGCAAATATACTACCAAGTGAAAAATATAGAATCTCAACATTTTTCGGCTTCATCACAAAAATGATAAATGCATATATACCATGTAAAAACACTATTGTCGTTGCAATAATTTGCATCATAAGATTGTTAAAGCTATCCTGTACAATAGCATTTTCACTGCCAAAACGCACTCCACCTGTAATCCCGCCATGTTTCGATTCTTGTGTCGTTTTCGTAACAGGAATAAGAAGATTAATTACCCCTTGTTCATTCGCTTTTACCTTTATGACAGTTGGTGTAAGTGAAGTTTTATGTACATCATTCGGTTTAAAAATACTTCCTCTTTCCTGTACAAGTTCTCCATTTACATACAAATCGAACTGATTATGAACACGCTGTATTTTTAAGCCGTAATTTTCATTCGAATTCTTCACTTTGATAGATAGCGCATACGTGCCATATTCTTTTTGATGAGTACGATCAACTCTTTCTTTCCAGTTCCCCGGAACATTAATATATTCATAATCTTTATTATTTTCCTTCATTTGATCCGGGGTAAGTAAAACATTCGGATAAAATTTCCATTCACCATTTAACGTAACTAAATTTTTTTCGCCAAATGTTATATCTGATAAATTTACTATCCCTTCTTCAGCATGTGGTTGATTTATATAAAGAGATTGTTTAAACCAAATGGAACGAAAACCGACAATACAAAGGATAAATAAGAATACTACTATCAATATTTTTCTTTTAGACATACTTATTCCCTCTTTATAAAATTACGGAATCTTTTCAAATCTTTACCATAACATATCACACTTTCTTTATCGAGTGAATAATAACTATATTCTAAAAATATTCCCATCACTCGTACTTTAACGTTTTTTCACTTTAAAATAAAGAAACATTCCAATGAAAAATAATAGAACGATTACTATTCCAATCATCCACTTTTCTACTACAAATGGATTCACTTGAGCCACAACTGCTTCCTTTTCTTTCACTTCAAAAGGAACCCGTTCCCCTCGAACTATCAATCTATGTGTATTTACTCCATAAGGTGTGCATGTAACTAACGTAACGTAATCTTTATTTTTCACAACTAATAAATCATTCGTTTCATTTGGTAATACAACTTTTATTTGATCCACCTTATAAGCAAGCACTTTATTTAATGAATGTATGTAAAAAGTATCTCCCTTCTTCACCTTATCCAAGTCCGTAAATAATAAAGCAGAAGGCAAACCACGATGCCCCGTTAAAACAGCATGCGTACTTTCTCCCCCTACTGGCAAAGAAGAAGCATTAATATGTCCTACTCCTCGGCTCAAAACATTTTCAGATGTGCCAGCATAAATTGGAAGCTTTACATCAATTGTAGGAATTTCAATATACCCCATACTCTCACCTACATTTAATACATCTGCATATGAATGTCCACTCTCGTCGCCCCCTTTTTCATTAAATGGATCCGAAAATGACTGTGACGTCGTCTGGACATTTTTATTATATTCATTCGCTTCTTTCTCCCTACGTTCAATTTCTTTTTTCTGTAACTCTTTTACTTTTTTATCATACGAACTAACCGCTGAATAATGAGCTCGTGTTGCTAACCAATTACTAACTGTTGGATATAAGAAAATACAAAGTCCCAATAAAAAAATAGCACCAAATATAATGTTACGTTTCATCATATCCTCCTATAAAGTGAAACTTTAATCAGTGTAGGTTTTGTTCATCCCACTGATTGTTAGCCCTCAAATAACGGGCTAAAATGCCGAAAAAGAGGAAAGGCCTCCCTCTCCTCTTTTCATTACCGTTTAAATCGCTTATTAATTATTTGTTGCTTTTTTTCTAAAGAAAACAAATGCTGCTATTATCATTAATACAAGACCTACTACAGTAAATAAGATTGTACCGATACCACCTGTTGAAGGTAAAATCCACCCACTCTTATTATTTTCTACAGTAAGTGTAACTGTTTTATGATCAGCATCAATCTTTACATGAATTGGCTCTCTTAATTGTTGATAACTACCTGTTGTACCATCTTCTTTTTCATAAGTTGGAGCTTTCGTTTCCACAACTTGATACTCACCGTAAGGTAGCTTATTCCATGTAATTACACCATTTTTATCAGATGTACCTACTACTTTCTTTCCATCGATTTCTACTGGATTTCCTTTTGTATCTTGCAGCGCAAATTCTGCACCTTCTAATTTCTTACCATCCTTCCCATCAACTTTCGTTAATGTAATACCACCAGTCGTTGGAGTAACGATAACTGGTTTTGTTGCCTTCTCACCTGTTACATCATCTTTGTTTTTAAATGTAATTGTTGCCGTATTCGGAATCTCTACTCCTGTTTCTACGCCATCTCTAATTTGTGCTTTAATTTGCAAATGAAACTCTTTTTTGTTATCTAATTTAGAGAAATCTTTTACAGTAGCCGTTACTTTTTGACCGTCTACAACTACTTCTACAACACTTGCATCTACTACTTTACCATCAATTTTTACAACTGGTTGATCTTGAATTTCTAATCGACTATCTAATACATCTGTTACGACATAATGTTTATAATCCTTAATATCTTCTGGAATTAGTGTTTTAATATCATAGTTATAATCCGTCTTCGTATTAATTGGTAAATTGTTTAAATCTCCATTAATCTTCTTATCAATTGTTGGTTCTTCATAGTTTTTCACATCAACTTTAACTACTTCACCAGAAGTAACTGTACCATCTTTATTAATTACACCAGATTCTTTAATGAAGAATTCATATTTTTTCGGATCCAACACATAACCATCTAGCGCTTTCGTTTCTAAAAAGTAATACTTCCCGTACGATAAGTTACCGACACGAATTTTACCATTTCCATCTGTCTCCAAACCTTTTTCTAACTCTGTTCCATCTTCTTTATATAAAGAGAATTGAACACCCTTTAACGCTTTATTTTCCACACCAATTTTTGTTAATTCTACTGCACCACGTTTCGTTTCATTTTTCGGATAAATTTTAACATCATATGTTAATACTTTCCCATCTTCACTTGTCATCGGGATATCAACTTTGTATGTTTTTGTGTCTATATTTACATGTGGTGGTCCAGAAATTTCTTTCACTTCGTAACGACCTAGTGGTAAATCGCCAAAAAATGCAATCCCATCCGCATTCGTTTCAACTTCAATTGGAACTCCATTTACTGGTTTGATGTCTTCTTTAACAATTTCCCCATCGTTTGAAATTGTTCCAAATGATTCAACTTGTTTAATTTGATACACAACTCCTGCTAAAGGCTTCGCATCTTTAGGAATTTCTACTCCTTTAGAGCTACTTTCTTTTAAAGCTGGATTATTAAGCGGCTCTTGTTCAAATTTATGGATTGTTAACGTGCCTTTTTTTTCACTTTTCGATTCCGCTTTTATTAACATACTTGGCAATGAAGCAAATGCTAGCAAAAAGATTAAAAACATACTTAAAAATTTTTTCATTTCTCGTTCTCCTCTTCTACCAATTTAATATTCTAGTAATTACTATTTCTCTTATGGAAAAACAAAAATACAACTACAATCATTAAAAAAGTACCAATTAAATAAAATACATTTGTTCCAGCACCGCCTGTGTTTGGAATTTCCCACTCGCTTTTTTTGTTTTCTACTTTTAACGTTTGTGTAGGTGTCGCTGCCGTTACCTCGACCTCAATTGGATCACGGAGCAACATATATCCATTCGGCGCTTTCACTTCTTTAATCGTATATTTTCCAAACGGTAGTTTCTCTAAGCTAGCCTTGCCATTTTCATCTGTAATTAACTTTCCAACTTCTTTTCCTTCTTGGTTAAAAACTTGAAATTCCGCATGTTGCAACTTAATATTTTCATCAGCTGCATCTACCTTTTCAATTTCGATCTTACCTATAGATGGCGGAATAACAACTACTTTATTCGAACTAATTGGCGTATTATCAAATATGAGCTCTGCTATATTTGGCACGCCGCCATTTGCAATATATTTCGCTAACACCTCTACTGGTGTACCTTCTGCTATCTTGCTTTTAATATGCATCGTGTACTTTAAACCAGCTAAATACGCATATGAACCATCTTTCTTCTCTAACTCAATTGTCACTTTCTTTGTTTGCTTATCAATGTTCGGTGTTACTTTTACAACTTCACCTTTTTCATTCATAAGCTTCACATCTAAAATATCTAGAATATCCTCTAAGTCATCTTGTAAGGTAACCTTCTCTAAATTTGCTGTATCATTACCAAATTGATATGCTACATTCCAAGTAAGCTCTTCATTTCTCTCTTGCAATGTACCCTTTTCCACTTCTTTCTCATTTTGAGTAGAAACGGTTTTTGTTACTTTCGGTTTTTCCTTCGGAGGAACCACATACACTTCGTTAGATTTCACTGACTTATTATTTAGTACTAACTCTGCTGTATTTGGGATTCCACCTTTTACTATATAACGTGCTAATTCTGATTGATTTACACCATCAGCAATTTTAGATGTAATTTGCACCGTATATACTTCACCTGTTAAATACACATAACTTCCTTCTTGCTTCGGTACTTCAATCATTACCTGTTTCTTAGCAGTATCAATTTTTGGTTTTATATTTACGACTTCACCTTTTTTATTGATGACCTTCACATCTAATATGTCTAAAACATCTTCTAAATCATCTTGTAATACGATAGAATCGTATCCACTTGGTGAACTTCCAAATTCATACTGCACATTCCAAACAAACTTCTCTTTTACATTGGATAATGTAGCCTTTTCCACGTTCTTTTCATCATCATCCGATACAGTCTTGCGTAATTTCGGTTCTTCAATTGGTGGCTTCACAATGACTTTATTAGAAACAACTGGATTGTTATCTATAATGAGCTTTGCCGTATTCGGAACGCCACCTTTATCTAGGTACCCTTTGATCACATCGATATTTGTACCAATCTTTATCTTCGCTTTAATCGTTAATCGATATTGTCCACCAGCTAAATACGCGTACGAATCATTTTGCTTTGGCAACTTATACGTTACAATTGACTTTTCTTTATCTATAACTGGCGCTATATTTACAACTTCGCCTTTTTCATTTACTAATTTCGTCTCTAAAACTTCTAAAATATCTTCCAAATCATCTTGTATAACGATTTCTTGTTTTGACTCCATATCAAATCCAAAGTTGTAATTGACATCATATACAAATTCTTCATGCAATGAATTTAACAATGCCTCATCGACCAGTTTTTGATCTGAATCAGAAACTTTTTTCGTTACCGCCGTATTACACTTAGTAGCATTTTCATTCGGAAGTGCCTTGACGGCTTGAATATCAAACTTTTGATCAAAGAACATAAAATATCCATCCGCAACATTAAATTCTTTCGATTGCGGTGTTTTTTCCTTCACCTTATAAGTGACTTTATAAGTTCCTTCTGGCTGTCCGTCTAAATCCCAAATGATCTGATTCCCTTGTATAACAGGCTTTGTATTAACACCATTTGGACCAGACCCTTGCACACCTGTTACGAGCAAATCATTATTAATATTTAAAATCAACTTATCTTTTTCTTTTTTTGTCACTTTTGTAACGGTTTCAATTAAATTTTTTGTAAACTCTTCAATATCATTTGCCAGTACAAACCATTCCGGTTTTGTTGCCATCTTTTTTAACTCTTGCCTTGCATATGGACCTACTTCTTTATCGTACTTAGTATAATATTGGTCAGATGCTGCTAGTATACTTTTATCTTCCCAAAAAGCTGTAACAAGTTTATATCCCGCGTTTTTTATATTTTGAGCCTCTGTAGTTACTTCCTTCAAAGCACCTACATAATCTTGCCCATATTCATTCGACCTATAACCTGTGCCCTGATCCGTTAGTTGATTTGTTAATTTGTAAATATAGCCATCCTTTCGAATGTTAGCAACACCATCTGTAACAAGCAGAAAAACTGTTTCTCGGTCTGGATCATTTTGTCCCTTCGCTTTCTCATACTCAGCTAACGCAAACTGAAGACCACTGGCAGTTGGTGTACCGCTATCTGGAGTTATTTTATTGATGCCATTCTTTGCTGAGGTAAAGTTATTAGTTAATCCTGCTTGCAAGGTTGTTTTAATCCCATTACCTCTACTTTCAAGTACACGACCGTCACTAGCTTTATATCCCTTATAATCTTGATAACTCGTTACCATAATCCGATCCGTCGCAGGATTTAGTTCATCTACGATATTGCTCAATGCTTTTTTCACATTTGGCATTGTGCCTTTGAAACTTCCACTTGCATCTTGCACAATAACAAAATCAACTTTCTTTTGTTTTGGTGCTGGCCACTTAAAACTTAGCTCCCCTTCATGCTCCCTTAAACACATATTCCCTGTCGATTTAGTTGTTACCTTATGCTGCACCGCTTCCACCGTATTAGCAGCAACCGCTATTATCCCTGGGCTAATCACTTGAAATACGAGTAGAAGCAACATAAATAATGTGACGTTCTTCTTCATCGTTCCATCCTCTCACTTAACATAAATTTATCTCGCCTCATTTCCCCCTTTTTCGCTAAATTACTTTTACGCTCAAAGTATAAATTGGGATACTGAACAAAAACTGAACAAAAAATCAAAAAATAGAAATATTTAAATAATTTATCGTATATAACAATTAATAAGAATCATTTATAATAGTAATTACAAATAATTACCATGTAATATTTATGGTTATTTATGGAGGAATGAAAAATGTCCTATTTTGTCTAAATATTTATTGGTGATATGACTTGAGTTAAATCATTAAACAAGATTGTAAGAAAGAGGTAATGAACTATGAGGGCAATTATTGTTGATGATGAACCATTAATACTCCAAAGACTTGAAAAGATGTTAAAAGAACTTCAAATTTTTAAAGATATCGTTTGCTTTGATGATTGTGAATCTCTTAGTTTTTATAGTAAAGATCATACAATTGATGTCGCATTTCTTGATATTGAGATACCTGAAAAAAATGGCGTTATGTTAGCCCGCGAACTACAATCAAAACATAAAAATATAAAAATAGTTTTCATTACAGGACACGACCGTTATGCGGTTGAAGCATTTGAAATTTATGCATTGGATTACATTATGAAACCTATTACGAGGGAAAGATTGCATAACACTATTCAACGTCTTATGCAAAGCATGACGATTGAAACAACTAATTCCTCTACAATAGAAACTTCGATACTCAATTGCCTTGGTGAGTTATATTATGTAGATCATGAAAAAGACAAAAAAATCCCCCTAGAAAAATGGCGCACAAAAAAAGCGAAAGAACTATTTTTATTTTTAGTTCATAATCGAAATAAAGTTATTAATAGAGATACTTTAATTGAATTACTCTGGTCAAATACGGATTTAGAACAAGCAAGAGTAAATCTACATTCAGCCATATATCAAATTCGAAGAACCATCCATGCTTACGAAATGAATGTAAACATTACTCGAGTGAATGACGGATATAAACTCGATTTACAAAACATTTTGATTGATGTTGATCTATTCGAACAAGCAGCAGCCGCTCTTCCAAAAGAAATATGTAGCGATACATTAGATAAATACATTGCATGCCTCTCTTTATATACTGGAGATTACCTTATTGATATGGACTATTGGTGGAGCGAAGGAGAAAGAACAAGATTACAAAACTTATATTTTCAACACGCCTTTTCCCTTATTCGTTTTTATATAGAAGGCGCGAGTTACACTGAAGCAATTGATATTTGCATGCGTATGCAATCTATGAATCCATTTGAAGAAAATACGTATCACCATTTAATTTCCTTATACGCTAAAACAGGGAATAAAACAGCTAAACAAAATCAAGAAAAAATGCTACACAAATTATTAAGCGACAGCGAACTTACTATGATATAAAGAATCTCTCAATATAGATTCTTCATTTTTGCCATTCTCAGCTATCCTATGCTACATTTATTCCGGCATATAAATATTGAATAATAAGGCGGAGATAAAATGAATATACCTAAAATCGGAATGATTGGACTTGGAAGTATTGCGCAAAAGGCCTATCTTCCAACACTTACAAAAGAAACTGATTGGAATTTTGTAGGGGCGTTTACACCTAATGCAGAGAAAAGAAAACAAGTTTGCCAGCAATACCGAATTCAAGACTTTCATTCTATTGAAATGTTAGCTTCGGAATGCGATGCAATCTTCGTTCATAGTTCAACTGCATCGCATTATGAAATCGTTTCTGAACTTCTAAAAAAAGGGATCGACGTTTATGTTGATAAACCGCTAGCAGCTACAGTGGAACAAGCTGAGCAACTAGTCGAGTTGAGCGAGAAGTATAACCGAAAATTAATGGTCGGATTTAATCGCAGATTCGTTCCTATGTATGTCGCTGCCAAAGAACAGGCTAATGATATTTCATGGATTCGAATTGAAAAGCATCGTACAAATAAAGTCGGGCCATATACGTACGACTTCACTATGTTAGATGATTATTTACACATTGTAGATACCGCTCGCTGGTTAGCTAATGATGACCTTAACGCCGTTCACAATATGATGCAAATCAATGAAAAGAATGAACTTCTTTACGGACATCATACATATACAACTCCAAGTGGACTGTTACTTTCTACTGCAATGCATCGCCATGCCGGTACTAATTTAGAACAAATTGAACTTGTAACGCCAGGGAAAATCATTCGCGTAAAAAATATGAATACATTTGAAATTGAACAGGAAAACTCAGTTTCACAAAGTGGTTCCCCATCATGGGATACGACGTTAAAACAACGTGGTTTTGAAGATGCTGTTCATCATTTTATTGAGTGTGTACAAGGCGATACAAAGCCCGTTGTAGATGGATTAGAAGGATTAAAAACACAGCAAATGCTACAATCTTTACTAGATGATGTAAACAAAAATTAAAACGGATACATTTTTCAGAATTTACTTTCATTCCCATTCCCTCTTTATTTCTCTCGTAAATTTCTATAGAATATGTTGATAGGAATTATAAATTTCATAATGAATCGTGGAAAGGATGGGATTAACACATGTGGAACGAGTTTAAAAAATTCGCTTTCAAAGGGAATGTCGTTGATTTAGCTGTCGGGGTTGTAATCGGTGCTGCATTCGGTAAAATCGTTAGTTCTTTAGTAAAAGATATCATCACACCATTACTTGGTATGGTATTAGGTGGCGTTGACTTTACAGATTTACACTTTGGATACGGTAAATCTGCTGTTATGTATGGTAACTTCATCCAAACAATTTTTGACTTCTTAATTATCGCAGCTTCTATCTTTATGTTTGTTAAAGTTTTCAACAAACTAACATCTAAAAAAGAAGAAGAAGAAAAAGAGGAAGAAATTCCAGAACCAACAAAAGAAGAAGTTCTTCTTGGCGAAATTCGCGACTTACTAAAACAGCAAAACTCTTCTAAAGATAGAGCATAATTGAACGGATAAAAAGGCATGTCCCTCGGGACATGCCTTTTCTATATGCTATAACGTTTCCGAATTCATATGAATAAATAAAATAATACCAGCAACCATAAGTACCATAATGCTACCTGCAAATAGTGTAATACCAATAAACATTAAACTTGTGCTCATATCTACTGATACACTTTCAATAAAAATAGAAATTACATACGTGATAAGGGCAATTCCTGCAAGAATACTTCCTGGAACAAATCGCTTTAAACCATTTTGTTTTAACGTCATATATGCAAAAATAGCAGTCATACAAAGCGTAATTATCCAAAGAACGATCATCTCTTTTCCCCCCTCACAAGCCTTTTCTTTCTATTATACATGACATTGCCCTATAATAGTTAAATTTGCACTTATGTGACATATAACAAGGAATAGCCCCATCTATAGCGAAGGCATTATGAAGAGAATCACGATACACTTTTTGAAGAAAGTATTATTCTTGTTAAAGCAAACAATTTAGAAGATGCTCACGAACTTGGTAAAAAAATTGCTATGCAATCTGAAGATACGTACGATAATGTGTACGGTGAGCAAATAACGTGGAAGTTCCGAAAAGTGTTGCATGTGTTTGAATTAGACGATACACCATTTGAAACCGGAAAAGAACTGTACGCAAGATTTTTACACATTAAGAAAGACGAAATGGTAAATGCAGTCGTACAAAAATACTATCCTGAATCCGAATAAAAGCTCACAGCAATCGCTGTGAGCTTTTTTATACTTACTTCGTTGAATCTCTAAATTGGATACGGTGAGGTAAGATAACAGTGTGATCTTCCACTTTTTCTTTGTTCATATACTTTGTTAATAGACGCATTGCTACTGCACCGATATCATACATCGGTTGAACAACTGTTGAAAGCTGCGGACGAACCATTAATGCAAGACGTGTATTATCGAAACCAAGTACTTCTACGTCAGTTGGTACGTTTAATCCAGCGTCTTGTGCTGCATGGATTACACCTAGTGCCATTTCATCAGAAGACACGAAGATTGCTGTTGGCTTTTCATCATTGCTCCAAAGCTTTTCGAATGCTTCGATACCTGAGTCATATGTGTAATCTCCATCGATTACAAGATTTTCATCATATGAAATACCAGCTTCTTCTAAAGCTTTTTTATAACCTTGTAACTTCTTCGCACTTCCCGCTTTATCAATGAAAGGACCAGAGACGAAACCGATACGTTTATGTCCTTGCTCGATAAAGTGCTTCATTGCATCATAAGCTGCTTGTGTATAATCAATATTTACTGATGGCGTTTCATTTTGCTCATCAAATGACGCTGCTAATACAATTGGTACTGGAGATTTTTTAAATTCTTCAATGTGAATGTCTGTAATATCTTCACCCATGAAAACAATTCCGTCCACTTGTTTTCCAAGCATCGTATTTAATAAATGGAACTCTTTCTCTTTGTTTTGATCAGAGTTACTTAAAATGATGTTATATTTGTACATTGTTGCGATATCTTCAATTCCACGTGCAAGTTCTGCATAAAACGTATTTGAGATATCAGGAATAATAACACCTACTGTAGTTGTCTTCTTACTTGCTAGTCCACGTGCTACCGCATTCGGGCGGTATCCTAAACGATCAATTGCTTCTAATACTTTCTTTCTTGTTGTAGGCTTTACATTTGGGTTACCGTTCACAACACGAGATACGGTAGCCATTGAAACGTTTGCTTCGCGCGCTACATCATAGATTGTTACGTTCATCTCATCGCACACTCCTTCTATTTTTGTTATCTATTTTTATGTATCGGTTACTTGAATGAAAAAAAGACATCAACTCTATTTGCAGATGCCACCAATCGTCCCGAGTTCTTCCTTTTACTAATGATACGATAAAAACGCAGGCTCATACAATATTTTCCCGCAAAAGTTTCGAAAAAATTCGCTTCTTTTCTCGTATTTTCGTATTTTTTATGAAAAAAGGGCATTTTTTGTAAAAAAATAGATGTTTCCTAAGTAGAAATCTTATTTTAAGCAGTACGATAGTAAATGAAATTTATATCGGCGATTTTTCGAATATATCGACTGTAACTCGAAATATATCAGCGATTTTCCAAATATATCGACCGCAACTCTAATTATATCAGCGATTTTTTAAATATATCAACTTACCAACAAAAATCGACAATGACAGTCGCTATACAATAAGAGAAAGCTGTTCCAAAATGCCTTTTTGGAACAGCCCATTAAAAGTTTTTATAATTTACTTCCAAATGATTTTAATTCATTCATAAAATCATTGAACTGCGGTATATTCATTTGTTGCGCTGCATCAGATAAAGCTACAGCTGGATCTGGATGTACTTCAGCCATAATTGCGTCTGCACCAATTGCCATCGCTGCTTTTGCAGTTGGTAAGAGAAGGTCACGTCGCCCTGTAGAATGCGTTACATCGACAACGACAGGTAAATGTGTTTCTTTCTTTAAAATCGGCACAGCGGAAATATCAAGCGTATTACGCGTCGCTCTTTCATACGTGCGAATACCTCGTTCACATAAAATAATGTTCCCATTTCCCTTTGCCATAATATATTCTGCCGCATTAATGAATTCTTCAATCGTTGCTGATAGACCACGTTTTAATAATACTGGTTTATTTACAGCACCAGCTGCCCTTAGCAAATCAAAGTTTTGCATATTGCGAGCACCAATTTGAATAACATCAACGTAATCTAATGACATCTCAATATCATTCGGATTTAAAATTTCACTAATAACAGCCAAATCATATTCATCTGCTACCTGGCGCAAAATTTGTAATCCCTCTAATCCAAGACCTTGAAAATCATACGGTGAAGTACGTGGTTTGAACGCACCACCACGCATTAATTTCAGACCTTGCTCTTTCATTGCTTCAGCAACTTGACGTACTTGTTCATAACTTTCCACTGCACACGGCCCCATAATAAAATGCTGATTTCCGTCACCAATTTTTTCACCATTAATTTCAACAATCGTATCTTCTGTTTTTTTCTTACGAGAAACAAGTAATGCTTTACGATGATCATCTTCTTGTAATTCTAAACCAGCTTGAAAAATTTGTTTGAAAATATGTTGTAAAGTCGAAGTTTCAAATGGACCATTATTATTCTCTGCAATTAAATCCAGCATATTTCTTTCACGTACAGGATCAAAACGTTTCACACCTTGTACTTCTTTTAAATTACCAACTTCTTGTACGAGACGACCTCTTTCGTTTAGTAACTCTAATATTTGTAAATTAAGTTGATCAATTTCAGAACGTAAACGACCTAATTGTTGTGATGCCATAAGAAAGCCACCTCTTTCAAATTCCTATATGTTACTTTTTTAAGATAACTTATTATAGCTGATACATATACGATTGTCACACGATATACAGCAATGAATTACTATCAAAAAACGTTGTATATTTTCATTTAAAATAAAAAAAGACAGTTTACATACTGTCTTTTTTACAAGAAGGAAACAAACGGTTTATCACTGTTTTTCTCTTTTATAATCACAGCCTCGATTTTACTCTCGGACTTGATCTGTAATTGTACTTTCGCATCTTTAGGCAATTTGTCTAACATACCTTGCGCAGCTAATTGGGTAAGAGCCATTAATTCTGTTTTACCGTTATATTTAATAACAATATTCATATTTAATGTATCCATTTGATCTTTCTTATAAGAAACTTTAGCGTTGACTGGAATAAAATCTCCATTAGAAAAACCTTTTATTTCCTTAGCAAAGTTATTTATTTTTGTATTATCTTCTCCATGTGCTTGTGTAAATTCATCAGAAGGATATGAATACGACTTTTCATCAATTGTACTCCAATTTCCAAGGTTCGTATCATTCTTTTGAACAGTAGCACTAGCAATATACGTACCATTTTTTAAAGAACTAGTACTTTCTTGCTTAAAGATAGCAAACGTAATTGGAGATTTGTTATACTTATCATTTTTGTTAATAGCTTCAATAAGTTGTTTAGCAACTTCAGTCCCTTTAGACATAGCCTCTTCATTCGATACACTTGAAGACATAGCTAAGCCAATCATAACACCAGATAAACTTAATTCATTTGAATTCTGTTTTCCGAAATAGTCTTGTTCTATAATATTCGTCAAAACTGGCGCTTCTACTTTCGCAACTAGTTCATCAATTAGTTTCTCTGGAATATACTGGTTTAATTGCAGTACGTGACTCTCTGTATCAAATTGCTGCGTTGCAATATTTATTAAACCATTTTCATACTCTGCTAAATCTAATTTAGAATTTGTTTTTATATTAGCTGTATTAATAACCTTTTGTTCTTTTAAAGGAATAACAGTTCTATAATAATCTTTAGAAACAGCAGTTCTCGGAATCATACTTTTTTCTTTTGTATCTTTTTGTATAACTTCATCCTTCTTACTAATCGTATTACTATTGTTACTACAAGCTCCTAGTAATAAACTTACGACTGCGAAGGATAATGCCATTTTCTTCATTACTTAAAACCTACTTTCAACAATCTAGTTATTTAGTTTGAACTATTAATAGTGTACCACTAAATATATTTCAACAAAAACAAAAAAAAAGAAGCAAGCACCTTTAGCTTGCTTCTTTTTACTTTATATTCTCTTCTAAAGCATCTTTTTTAATATTCCAATGAGATGTATTCCATACTACCATCCCATCTTTTATGTATAGCACTTGCGGTGATTCATGTCTAATACTGTATTGTTCTGCAACACGATTTGACACATCTCTCGCATCTTGTACGTATAAGTAATACGCTGGCACTTCTCTTTCTTCGCTGCAATACGCTTGAAATTCTGTGTATGCACCGTGACTAATCGGGCATGTCGTACTATGTTTAAAAAGAACATACGGCTCGTTCTTTTCTACTAAGACTTCAAGCTCTTCAATTGTTTCAAGTTTTGTCATATTCATCACGATTCACCTCTCATACGAAATCTAGAGCGCTTCTCTTTCTTTTCAGCTTTCTTTTCAGCTTTTTTCTCAATTCTTTCTAATTTACGCTCTTCTTTTTCAACCTTCTTCTCTTGTCTCGACGCACGGTAATGATTGTATACTTCAATCGCCGCACTGCTCCACTGTACAACTTGCGCTACTTTATCAGCGTTATTTTCAATTTCGTCCGTTACAGAGTCCGATACATTACGAAGCTTCGTATTTAAAGATTGGATTGTCGTTCCAATCCCATCTACACCCGCTACCACTTTATTTAATGACTGTGACTTCTGTTGAATATCATCAGCTAACGCATTCGTTTTATGTAATAATTGCTCTGTCTCTACGCTAATTCCTTGCATTTGCTTTTCTAAACCTTCTAACGTACTTGCAACGTTTTCCAACGTCTTCTGAACCGATAACAACGTTCTGCATACATACACTACTAATACTGCAAAAGCAACCGCGATAATAGCCGCACTTACATATAAAAGAACTTGCATTTCATCACTTCCTTTATCTTTTTCATACTTTCCCCTATTATACAATCATTTTCCGTTTCATTCTAATCCCTATCTCATCATTAGAATTTTCATACTTATTCGTTAACTGTAACATAAATCATTCAACAAATTCCACTAAGTAGGTTACAATAGGAGAGGATACATAATTAGTAGGGAGGCTTTACATATGAAAGATCCACGTATTGAAAAGTTAGCATACAATTTAATTAACTACTCTATCCGCTTACAAAAAGGTGAAAAAGTATTAATTGAAAACTTTGGCTTACAAAAAGAACTTGTAACTGCACTTGTAAAAGAAGCATATGCAGCTGGTGGTTTCCCATTCGTCTCTTTAAAAGATCATCAAGTAGATCGCTCTTTATTAATGGGTGCTACTGAAGAACATTTCGAACAAATCGCTGCATATGAAGCAAGCGTAATGAAAGACATGGACGCTTATATCGGCCTTCGCTCTGGTGATAATATTAATGAACAAGCTGACGTTCCAAGTGAGCGTATGAAAGTTCATGGCCAAACAGTTGGTAAAAAAGTTCATAGAGACATTCGCGTTCCAAAAACACGCTGGGTTGTTCTTCGCTACCCAAATGCTTCTATGGCACAGCTTGCTAAAATGAGTACAGAAGCTTTCGAAGACTTCTACTTCGAAGTATGTAACTTAGACTACGGTAAAATGGATAAGGCAATGGATAGCCTTGTTACATTAATGAATAAAACAGATAAAGTTCGTTTAACTGGTCCTGGAACTGACTTAACATTCTCTATTAAAGACATTCCAGCAATTAAATGCTCAGGTCATTTAAACATTCCAGACGGTGAAGTATACTCTGCACCAGTTCGTGATTCTGTTAACGGTACAGTTTCTTACAACACACCATCTCCTTACAACGGTTATACATTTGAAAATGTACAACTTAAGTTTGAGAACGGTCAAATCGTTGAAGCAACTGCAAACGATACAGAGCGCATTAACAAAATCTTCGATACAGACGAAGGCGCACGCTACGTTGGTGAGTTCGCAATTGGCGTAAACCCATACATCTTACATCCAATGGGAGACATCCTATTCGATGAAAAAATCGATGGCAGCTTCCACTTCACTCCTGGACAAGCTTACGACGATGCATGGAACGGCAACAACTCGAACATCCACTGGGATTTAGTATGCATCCAACGCCCTGAATACGGCGGCGGCGAAATTTACTTCGACGACGTACTAATCCGTAAAGACGGACGCTTCGTTGTACCTGAACTAGAAGCTTTAAACCCAGAGAACTTAAAATAATAATAAAAACGCTCGGAATTTTCGCCGAGCGTTTTTATTTCTTTCCTACCATTTCTATTTTCACATGTGGATTTTCTTTCTCTATAAGCCCCAAGAATTCATCCATATTTTGCGGCATCGCAACCATATGTACTTTATATGCATTCGTCGTAATTTCAAGAGACTTTCCGACCTGACGTATAATTCTCACATCTTTTAATACAATATCATCATTTAAAATACCGTACTTTAATACGCCATTTTCTACTTTATGTTTTTTAATAAATACTTCCCAAACGAGTGGTACATTTACAATGAAGCATAAACCCATCCCAATCAACGCTGACATCCAATGCGCTTTATTGGTGAAAAGCATGACAATTGGATATATAAACATAAACGCTAACGTAAGACAAACGAAAATGACTACTGACTTACTTCTTTGAATTGGAAAGTTCATACCTACACCCCCTAACCCAAATTATACCACTATTTCCATTTTGCTTCATAGAAAAAGGCCATTTCTAAATGACCTTTTACAAAATGTACCTATAAAATTTCTTATCTACCTGTAGCACCGGAAAGTTTTTCGGCAACTCGTCTATACTCACACTTTCAAAACCATTCTTTTCATAAAAACGATGTGCCGCTAAAAATTTTACTGTTGTTCCTAAGTAAATATCGTTCAATTTTTTATCCTCAGCCCATGAAATTGCTGTTTGAAGCAACATATGTGACGCGCTCCATTCTTTTCCGCGAAACTCTTTCTTCACGAACATTTTTCTTAGCGCTACTTGAAGATTCTCAATATCTAATAAAGCTACTGTTCCAACTACTTTCCCATCATAAATTGCTACCCAAAAGTTTCCGTGATCCTTTTGATAGAATGTTTCTATTTCAAGTAAATCAGGTTGCTCTTCTTTCGTAATGGGAACATTATATTCTTTTTGCTGAATATGAACGATAAGATCTACTACTTCCTCTTGAAACGTACTTTCATATGGAACAATACGAATCTTCTCGTTCATCGAATCTCTTTCCATTCTGAAGCTAGTAAACTATATACAGCGATATCATGAAAATGATCATATAGCCATTCTTCATCTCGTAAAATACCATCTAACTTAAATCCTAAACGTTCTGGAATTGCGCGGCTCTTCGCATTTCCAACACCGCACCGAATTTCAATTTTATTCAACTTTAAATTTTCAAATGCATAGTGAAGTACAGCCTTTACGCTACGCGTCATAATACCTTTCCCGCCAGCATCTTCTGCAAGATAATACCCAAGACTCGTCGCTTTCTTCCCCCAGCTCACTGGATGAATGCCTACCATCCCAACGAGCTTTCCTTTGTAACGGATACCACTTTCAAAACCGTCTCCCTCTGCAAACTTCTTTAACCACATCGGAAAAATCTCATCATAAGCATCAGCAGATTTCGTCCCATCTACCCAAGGGAGCCATTTTCGTAAATGATTACGGTTTTGATCTATTAATTGATATAGTTCCTCCTTATGATGCTTCTCTAATAACTGTAATTCGATTTCATCGTCTACTCGAAGTGTGAACATGTTTTTTGGTCCCCTTTTTTTTTCTTATTATTCTAACATTTATAACTAAAGAAATACACGCTAATATATCGACTTATCGACTAACCTCAAGAATCATATATGCCAACATAGCACACAAAAAAGACGCATAGCCAAGCTATGCGTCTTTCCTATTACTTCTCTGCAACTTGAACTTCTTTTACGTAAGCTGCTTCGAATTTTTGGATGTCTCCTGCGCCCATGAAAATTAGAACGCCGTTTTTATGTTTCTTTAATACATCCGTTGTTGTATCTGTAATTAGTTCTGCACCGTCAATACGCTTTTGCAGATCTTCGATTGTTAATTCACCTTTGTTTTCGCGTGCTGATCCGAAAATATCACATAAGTATACTTGATCAGCTTTGCTTAGGCTTTCTGCGAACTCATCTAAGAACTTTTCTGTACGTGAGAATGTGTGTGGCTGGAATACAGCGACAATTTCACGCTCTGGATGTTTTTGACGAGCAGCTTCAATCGTTGCATTAATCTCTGTCGGATGGTGTGCGTAGTCATCGATGATTACTTGCTCTCCCATCGGCTTTTCATTAAAGCGACGTTTTACGCCTTCAAAAGTTGTTAATTGATGTTTTACTGCTTCTACATCAACATTTTCATAATGGCAAAGCGCGATTACTGCTAACGCATTTAATACGCTGTGATTGCCGTATCCTGTAATTTTGAACGTATCATAGTACGTGTTACGAACGAATACATCGAATATCGTGCCATCTGTTCTCTTTTGGATGTTGCGTGCTTGGAAATCATTATCTTCTCCAAATCCATAGAAAATAACAGGTACTTTCGCTTGAATTTTTTGAAGTTCTTCATCATCTCCACATGCAATAATGCCTTTTTTCACTTGCAATGCCATCTCTTGGAATGCACTGAATACATCATTGATGTCTGCAAAATAATCTGGATGATCAAAATCAATATTCGTCATAATTGCATAGTCTGGATTATAAGACAAGAAATGACGACGATACTCACAAGCTTCAAATACAAAATACTTACTATTTTCTACCCCATGCCCTGTTCCATCTCCAATAAGGTAAGATGTCGGGTGTGCACCTTGCATTACATGGGCTAACAAACCTGTTGTTGATGTTTTTCCGTGTGCACCAGTTACAGCAACACTTGTGTATTGGCTCATCAGGTCACCTAAGAAATGATGGTAACGATGGACTGGGATGTTTAATTCTTTTGCTGCTACGATTTCTTCATGCGTATCAGGAAATGCATTTCCTGCAATAATCACTTGTCCTTCTTCTACATTATTCTTATCAAAAGGAAGGATCGAGATACTACGCTTTTCCAACGCTGTTTGTGTAAAGAAACGCTTTTCATAATCAGACCCTTGAACAGTATGCTTCATATCATGAAGAATTTGCGCTAATGAACTCATTCCTGTTCCTTTAATTCCTACAAAATGGTAAACTGTCATCTTAAAGAACCTCCAACATTTCGAACTAATACAACGGCCTATCTATAAGACAGTATATGAATCTTTTCTTATTTTGGTAATCATCATACATTTTTGATGTAGTGAAGTTATTCTTCCCTTCACTTATCAGGATAAACTCGTACGTACTTCTTTATATATCCATAACAAGTCCATTATAGCAAAAAAGAAGCCGCTATACTATGATAACAGAAAAACTGATAGGGTCAATCACCTATCAGTTTTTCTCTCTTTTACATCTCTTCTCTTTTTTCTAATTGAACACGCTCTAAACGTGGGTTTGGACGATATTTACGACCAGCTTTTGCTTCTGGTTTCCCATTTAATTCTACATTATCACCAGTAAAGCCAATATTCATTTTTAATAAGCTACTTCCTACCCCGTATATGTCAACAGGTACGTTTTGAGCTTCAAATTCACGAATACGCTTCTCATCAAATCCACCAGTTACAACGATGTCTACATGCTGGAATCCTTCTTCATCAAGTGCTTTACGAAGTGCGAATACAAGCGATGGGTTTACACCACGTGGATCGAATGTTCCAAGTACTTCTGGGTGGCGAATGAAGTATTGATCAATCATCGTGCGGGACGTATCTACACGTACACCTTTTAATGTTGATCCAAATTCACGCGCTACGCGAAGTGCATCTGTAATGACATCATTGTTGTAATCAATTAATACAACTAATTCATCTTCTGGGAATTTCTTATGATATGCTTTTGCCGCTTCTACAACATCACCATTAAACATTTGAATTAATGCGTGAGGCATCGTCCCCATACCACTTTTGCCCCACCATTCATTCATCGCATGCGTCGCTTGTGCGCTCATACCTCCGATGTATGCTGCATAACCGTCACCAGCTTGTTGTGTATAATGATCGTCACGATCTCCCATGAAAATAACTGGTTTTTCTTTATCTACGCTACGCGCAGCTTGGACAACGTTATATACGTTTGTCGCAACCGATGTACGACGAGCTAAAATCCCATCAATGACACCTTCTAAAAATCCGAAATTTTCATAAGGACCATGAATTGTTAACACTGTTTCAAATGGACTAATTTTATCGCCATCTTTTAAAGAGTTAATCTCAAGTTCCTCAGGATTTTTAGCGAATGTTTGTAGCAACGCAATTACTTCATCCGTTCCGCAAAGAACTGCATTTTCCTTTTGGAAAAATTGCATCGTTACAACACTTTTCGGGCGAAATTCTTCGATGATTTCTCTAGTCTTTAAAAAGTAAACGGCAGAGAACCACCCTTCTCCAACACGTTCGTCAAATTTAAATGTTTTATTTGTTAGTCTATTTATTTCACCTTTTAATTTTAATTCAATTTCTTTCATGTCGCTTTACTCCCTACTTTACTATCCAACATTTTCTCTTAGTATACAGCATAACCGTTTACTATACATTTGTTTCCTGCATAGCAGCGAATTCATCCTCAGAAATAAGGACATCTCTTGGCTTCGTTCCTCTTGCTTCAGAAATAATTCCTTGCGATTGCATCTCTTCAATGAGACGTGCTGCGCGATTATAACCGATGCGGAATTTTCGCTGTACAGAAGATGTGGACGCTCCCCCTTGTTCTACAACAAATTGACATGCTTCGAAGAACAATTCGTCTTCCGACTCAGCTTGTTCTGTTTTCGCTAATAAATCCTCTTGCTTAAATAAGTAATTCGGCTTCATTTGCTTTTTCACATGATCAACTGTCTTTTCAATCTCATCATCTGATACATATACACCTTGTACACGAACAGGCTTAGATGTACCGTTCCCTAAGAATAACATATCACCACGGCCAAGTAATTTCTCCGCGCCACCAATATCGATAATCGTACGCGAATCAACTTGAGATGATACAGTAAACGCAATACGCGTTGGAATGTTTGACTTAATTAAACCTGTAATAACATCTACAGATGGACGCTGCGTCGCTACTAATAAATGAATACCACAAGCACGTGCTTTTTGCGCAATACGACAAATCGCTTCTTCAACATCACCAGGTGCTACCATCATTAAGTCGGCTAACTCGTCAATGACAATAACGATATAAGGTAATGTTTCTCCCGGAATTTCTCGCTCACTTACAATCGTATTATAACGAGTTAAATCACGAGCACCTGCGTGCGCAAACAATTCATAACGACGTTCCATTTCCTCAACTGCCCATTTTAATGCAGCTGTTGCTGCTTTTACATCCGTAATAACAGGTGCTACAAGATGTGGAACAGCATTGTATGGTGCAAGCTCAACCATCTTCGGATCAATTAACATTAACTTCACTTCATGTGGTTTCGCTTTATATAAAATACTCGTTAAAATCGCGTTAATACACACACTTTTACCTGAACCCGTTGCACCCGCAATAAGTCCGTGCGGCATTTTTCGAATATCCGTTACAATTGGATCCCCTGAAATATCAAGTCCAAGCGCAACAGTAAGCGGTGATTCACTCTTTGTGAATACAGGACTTCTTAAAATTTCGCGAAGAAATACTGGCTTACTTTCTTTATTTGGAACTTCAATTCCAATCGCACTCTTCCCTGGAATCGGTGCTTCAATACGAATATCTTTCGCAGCTAAGCTTAACTTAATATCATCACTTAAATTTGTAATTTTATTTACTTTCACACCTGGGTCTGGCTGCACCTCAAAACGAGTTACTGCTGGCCCTTGCGATACATTAATAACATGTGCTCCAACGTGAAAATTATTAAACGTTGTATCTAATAATTCTTTCTGCTCCTCTAACCATTCTGTATTATCTAACGCTGATTGCTGTGGAATCGACAACAGCGCTAATGGCGGAACAGTGTATGTCGGTGGTGTGTGCAATACATTTCGCATATCGTTCTCTCTTTGATTTACAACATATGCTTTCTCTTGTACTTCCGTACTTGAAATTGGCTTTTGTACTTGCTCTACCACTACTTGCTGTATTGGTTGTTCTTCCACTTGTGGCTCTGCTACTACTTGCTGCACTGGGTGCTCTTCCACTTGTGGTTCTGCTACTACTTGCTGCACTGGGCGTTCTTCCACTTGTGGTTCTGCTACCACCTGCTGCATTGGTTGCTCTTCCACTTGTGGTTCTGCTACCTCTTGCTGCACTGGGCGTTCTTCCACTTGTGGCTCTGCTACTACTTGCTGCATTGTTTGCTCTTCCACTTGTGGTTTTGCTACTACTTGCTGCACTGGGTGCTCTTCCACTTGTGGTTTTGCTACTACTTGCTGCACTGGGCGTTCTTCCACTTGTGGTTCTGCTACCTCTTGTTGCACTGGCTTATTCTCTACTCGTACATTAGCAGAAGGCTGCATTGCATTTGCTCTAGCTGCATGTCTTTCCATTAATCGTGTTCTATCTTGTTTCAACATAACAACATTAAATGGTACATGACGCTTTTTCTCACGTTTTGGTTCTTCTTTTTGTACAACTGGTTGTTCTTCTGCGACTGGTGTTTCCTCGGCAACTGGTTGTTCTTCTACGACTGGCGCTTCTTCTACAACTGATTGCTCTTCTACGACCGGTGCTTCTTCTACAACTTGTTGCTCTTCTGCGACTGGCGCTTCTTCTACAACTCGTTGCTCTTCTGCGACTAGTGTTTCCTCGGCAACTGGTTGTTCTTCTACGACTGGCGCTTCTTCTACAACTGATTGCTCTTCTACGACCGGTGCTTCTTCTACAACTTGTTGCTCTTCTGCGACTGGCGCTTCTTCTACAACTCGTTGCTCTTCTGCAATTAAAACATCCGCAAAGCTTTGAACATCTTTCTTCGTTTGTTCATCAGCCTCAGCAACATATATGAATTCACTCTTTTGTTCAATTGCTTCATCTTCTTGCTGAATTTCCTCAAGTGCTACAAATGTCTCTACTACAGGCGCGTTTATTTCTGCAATTACTTCAGCTTCTTCTGACTCTTCTGCTTCCGCAATTACTTCCACTTCTTCTGACTCTTCTACTTCCGCAATTACTTCAGCTTCTTCTGACTCTTCTGCTTCCGCAATTACTTCAGCTTCTTCTGACTCTTCTGCTTCCGCAATTACTTCCACTTCTTCTGACTCTTCTGCTTCCGCAATTACTTCTACTTCTTCTAGCTCTTCTGTTTCCGCAATTACTTCTACTTCTTCTAGCTCTTCTGTTTCTGTAATTACTTCTACTTCTTCTGACTCTTCCGCTTCTGCAATTACTTCCACTTCTTCTGACTCTTCTGCTTCCGCAATTACTTCAGCTTCTTCTGACTCTTCTGTTTCTGTAATTACTTCCACTTCTTCAGGTGCCTCTGTTTCCATAACTACTTCTTCAAACTCTTCCGTTTCTGCAATTACTTCTACTTTTGACACTTCTTCTAGTATTTCCACAATGATTGTTTCTTCAAGTTTTTCTTCTGCTTTGACAATCACTGATTCTTCTGGAGCTTGCTTTTCTACTTCAATAGTAGGTTGTTTTATTTCTGTATTACGTTTAATTTCTTCTGATAATATTGTATCCTCGTGCTCTACTTTAGAAGCTACTAATTCTTCTTGTAGATTGTTTTTGTTTAACACCACTACATCTTTTTCTAGCTTAGCACTTTCCATCTGCTCAGCTACTGTTTTATGAAGTAATTCATCCGCTGAAACTTCCTGCGGTGTACTCATTTCTTGAATCACTTCTTTTTCTTCTACTAAAGGCACTTGGCGTTCAATTTCATAACCGTTTTTCTCTAGCCATTGATCAACTACTGACTTTTCTTCCTTTTTATTCTCTTCATATTGTTGCTCCCCTTGCTGGTTAGCAGCTCTATGACTAGAAGAAGTTGGTGCTTGTCCTTCTGAGAAATCAGATAATGTATATCCTTTTTTCTCTAACCATGCATCAACGACTGATTTACCCTCTACAGATATTTCAAGGTCTTCTCTTTCCTTTACTTCCTCCTGCTTTTCTTCCTTTTTCTCTACTGAAGGACGATTATATCCATAAATTGGCGAAATCATTTCTGTTGGACGAAATGGTCTACGGTTACTCTCTTGCGAAGGTACAGATGCCTTTTTAACGACAGACTCCCGCACCGGTTCATATTGCACTTCCGGCTCTTCATATGTAGAAACTACCTTTTCCACATACGGTCGTCTGCTTCTTTCCACCTTTATTCCTCTTTGGGCAGTCGGTTCTTCATATGTTACTCCTTGAACAGGTTGTTCTTCGAAGCGATTTACTTCGCTTTCATCCTCTTCATCGAACCCATTATCCGGTACTAAAGGAAAACGGCATTTACCTGCATTCCTACTTGCCATTTGTGCTTCTCTTGCTTCAGTGTAGTGGTTTACACGAGGAATTTTCGGCTGACTTTCAATTTGCTTTGGTACTTCTTTATTCATCGCTGTTTGTTCTTCCTCTTTGTTAAACAGCTTTTTCATCCAATCTAACATGCTTACCACTCTTTCTACTAAATAGTAACATCCTTTATTGTATCAGCATTCGGCAAAAAGTGCAGGTAAAATTAAGCATGTCATATTTATCCACAATATTCTAATTTACGAGTGTTTCATATGAAAAAACGCAGCCTTTCATATAAGACTGCGCTTAAGCTTTACTCTTCTGATATGCATCTATGCTATCCGTTACACTTTGCAATAAAGAATTTACATATTGCGGGTCAGATAATTTTTTATCTTCTTCATGGTTTGACATAAACCCAAGTTCTAATAACACACCAGGAACCTTTGCCCAATTAAATCCAGAAAGATCATCCCGAAATTTAATTCCATTTACTTTTACTTGCTGGTTCTCCCTCATTTTATTTACAATCATTTGAGAGATTTGAAGACTTTCCGCATAAATCTCTTTCGTATACGGACTTCCTTCTGCCGGCGTCAATACAGCGAATCCACTTTGGTTTGGATTTTCAGAACCATCTGCATGCAGACGTAAAAATAAATTAGCCTTATGATTATTTGCGAATGTCGCCCTTTCTTTATTACTTATATCAACGTCTTGTGATGTTCTCGTCATTAATACTTGTATCCCTTTTGCTTCAAGCTTTTCTTTTAATAAAAAAGCCATTTCTAATACAAGTACAGCCTCTCTCTTTTTCGTCACAACACCTGTTGTACCGTCTGTCACTTTATATTTTTGCGTTGTTGCCCCTGGTCCAATCGGCTCTAAATTTAAATTCGCTTTTTGTTGATGCCCTGGATCAATAACGACGAGAAACTTCTCTTGTTTTTCATTACTCTCTATTTTTTGTTCATTATTTTGCACTGGTTGCTCAGTCGGCTGCACTGGCGTAGTTTCTTCTTTCTTTTCATCAGATGATACTTCCTCTTGCTTATGTTCTACTTGGTCATTCGTTTGAATTGCTTGCGATTCTTCGTTCTTTTCTTGTTCTTGCTTCTTTTCTACCGGTGCGTCTTCTTTGGTATCTTTGTTTTTCTCTTGTATAGAAGATGTAGTTTCTTTTTTCGGCTGCTCTTGTGAACAACCGGCCATATATATTCCAATGAATGCAATCATGCTCATTATTTTTATATACTTCATACTTCTCCCCCATCACTTTGCACCGGATTCAAAGTTTTTCTTATAATTGCCCTATAATCTCATCTATATTTCCAATATAAACTGGCTGCCATTTTTCTGTACCACGTTCTGCAGTATAAAGCGGATAAGCGGCATCATCTATATTTACGAAAACTGGATCGCCCATATCCGTTTCATATCCAATTGTAATCCATTCTTCTTTCCATTTTCCGTGTTCTTCACTTATTAATGAATTTTTATGTTTATCGTATCGGTAACCGATTTGTCCTTTTTCTAATTCACTTTCACTAAACAAATATATTTCATAAGTACCTAGCTCAACATCTTGCTGTTTTGAAGTTTCAATTCGTTTTAGAAGTTCTGCGATTTTTGGTTGCTGTTTCATACGTCTATCTCCTTCTATTTTTCTAAATTTTAACTAATTTGTTTATAAAATACAATATAGATTTTAAGAAAAAAGGTGACATCCTTATCATATTAACAATTTTTTGAATATATCTATCACTACTCTCAATATATCAACGATTTTTTAAATATATCTATCACTATTCTCAATATATCAACGATTCAACACGAAATTTCGAATTACCAACAATGAATGCAAAAAAAAGAGAGGTTGTCCAAAAGGACAACCTCTCTTTTCTTATATCAATTAAAATTTGAACTCTTGTCCAACTTCAAAGCTATCTTCTAATACAAGAATACCTTTTTCTTGTGGAGCATCTGGAAGCTCTAATTCACGTGCAGAGCAGATCATTCCAGAAGAAGGAACACCGCGAAGCTCAGCTGGCTTGATTAACATACCGCTTGGCATTACAGCGCCGATTTTTGCAACGACAACTTTTTGTCCTGCATCAACGTTTGGTGCACCACATACGATTTGTAATGTTTCTGTACCGATTTCTACTTTACAGATGTTTAACTTATCAGCATTTGGATGTTTTTCTTTTTCAGCTACATAGCCTACAACAAATTTCGGAGAAAGATCTGCTTCTACTGTTTCTTCAAAGCCATTCTTCGCTAAAATTTCGTTGATTTTCTCTACAAGCTCTTTCGTTAATGTAAGGTTGCCTGTTTCTTTTACTTCTAAGTAAGAAGATGCATTAAAGATGTTGAATCCTGCTGTCTCGTTGCTTTCACGATCGTATACGCGTGCAACATCTCCTTTGCGATCAAAAGTACGGTTCTCTAAAGTAATATCTTGTAAGGCAACAATTAAAGTGTCACCAATTCCTTCAAGGTTGTAAAAAACGTTCACTTCGTTCATCCTTTCTCTTTTCCATCTGTCTTCTTCCGATTTTTCGCTAAAATAAAGATTGGTTCAAATTCTCCATCTTCATATACGAATGAAAGTGATGTAATCGGAACATGCCCTTCGGCAAAAAATTTCATTGTCATTTGTGCAATAATATCATAACCGATTTCGTTGACGATATCAGCAATAATTAATACATCTTGGTGAGGAACAGCAACAACCATGTCACCAGAAATCTTTTCACGCATCGATTGTAGTAACGATTCGTTTAAAATACGAGTCGCGTCATACCCATCATTTGTGTTTAAAAAGTAGAATGTATTCCCCGCTACTGTGTCTTGTTTAAATTCATAACCTAATGAGCGTGCGTTGAATAATGCCATTTCACGCACTTGCTGTTCTGTAAGTTCTAATTTTTGTAATAGACGCTCGTCAATTAGTCGATACGTTTTATTCGAATCTAACGCATAGTAAATACGTGTTTCCGCCGTATGATCCGTCATAATAAACGGATTTCCTTCTTCTGCTTGTTTCGGGAAAGAAGTAGAGCGAATAACAGGTAAAATTTTCGCTCCGCTATTTTCTTCTTTATGCATCGCAATTAGCGCTTCTTGTACGTAATAAGCAACTTCTTCAATTGCCTTTTCTTTGTTCACTTCCCATTTTGCCACAACTCCTGGAAGCGATACGTTAATACCTTTTTTGGAGTCTTTTTGTTCAATACGTAAAACTTCTTTCTCACTATCATACTGAAAGTCCCATTCTGGGCGAGATAATTTCTTTATTAACTCATCTTTCATCTTTTTACTTGTCATCTTCATCTCTTTTTCCTCCCTTCCAAAAAAATAACCTCCCCCGCGAAGGTAGAGGTTGTTTTACAATTCAATTGGCAAATTGCCTTATTTTAAACCTTCAATGAACTCTTCGATTTGTTCTTGTGTTTTACGATCTTTGTTTACATAGCGACCAGTTTCTTCACCTTTATTGTACGCTACAAAGCTCGGAATGCCAAATACGTCTAATTTTACGCATAGATCAATAAACTCATCGCGATCTACATAGTAAAATGAGAAATCACTATATTTCTCTTCTACTTCTGGCATAAATGGGTCTACAAAGCGGCAGTCTGGGCACCATTCTGCTGAGAACATAAAGACTACATTCTCTTCATTTTTTAATTGTTGGAATTGCTCCATGCTTTCTAATGACTTCATCTATATTTCCTCCTCTAACGAGTGCATTTTTCATGTTATAATCTTTCTTTTATACTACCATACATCGCGCACGGTGCAAGGTTTATGCTTGCTTTTTGTCATACTTATATTGCCCAACTAACAACTTAACAACGTGTACAAATAATTCCGTACGGTCGACATAATCCTCTGTAAAAATACCGATCGCACCTTCGTGACTACGAATATCTTTTCTCTGCACAAACTCTTCCATCACTTCGCTTAATTCCTTACCATCTTCAAGAGGTGCTAAAAAATCGTCTGGTAACGTAATACGCGCTCCTCCGGCCACAAATACTTTCCCATCACTTGTTGCTAGCGCGCCCCAGTTACACATAAATAAACCGTGCTCCGTTTTCATTACGCCGCCTTCTAGCCCAATACCAATTGGAGCTTCTCCTTCCTCTAGCGCTCGCTTCGCTCTATTGATCGCTCCTTGCATCGTCTCTTCATCTGAGAAAGGCTGAGCTGATACTCCTGACGGAACAGAAAGAGATGTAATTTCAGCATCTTTCCAAACCTTCTCCACAGCGCCAACCTTCGTTTTATTCTTTGATCCAACTACTACTTTCATTTCGTTCACCTCTATAAAAATTCATCATTCTATTCTAATATCCGCTTCGGCACAAATTAAGTACCAACCACTACCACACACCATCAGGGAATTCCTTCTCCCCATAAAAGAAGGTCGCTTTCTACAATATTACTGGTCCTAAACACAAAAACAGGCTTCTTCTTTCTTCCTACCCGCGGTCTTAATACATCATTCGAGCACCCATTAGGCACTAACCGCCACCACTCATCGCTGGGTCATCTATTCAACCTAAAAAAAGAAGGGTTTTTCGCCCTTCTTCTCTACGCGTTATTCTTAATTGTCTCTAACGTCGTTTTATCTGTTGTTCTTACAAGCTTCGTAATTAATTCTTTCGCCGCTGCATAATCATCAACATGTAAAATTGAAGCATGTGTATGAATGTAGCGTGCACAAACACCAATTACTGCTGATGGGATACCAGAGTTACTTGTATGTACACGGCCCGCATCTGTACCACCTTGTGAAATAAAGTATTGGTACGGAATGTTGTTTGTTTCTGCTGTATCTAAAATGAATTCGCGCATTCCTCTATGTGTTACCATCGTGCGATCATAAATACGAAGAAGAGCACCTTTTCCTAATTGACCGAACTGCGTTTTGTCACCAGATGCATCGTTTGCTGGACTTGCATCAAGCGCATAAAAAATGTCTGGTTGAATCATATTTGCAGCTGTTTGTGCTCCGCGGAGGCCTACTTCTTCTTGTACAGTAGCACCAGAATATAATGTATTTGGTAATGTTTCATCTTTTAATTCTTTTAACAATTCGATTGCAAGACCACATCCGTAACGGTTGTCCCAAGCTTTCGCCATAATTTTCTTCTCATTTGCCATCGGCGTGAATGGGCAAATCGGCACGATTTGTTGTCCTGGTTTTACACCAATTTCAATCGCATCTTCATAACTATCTGCACCTATATCAATTAACATATTTTTTATATCCATCGGTTTTGCACGTTGCGCGTCACTTAATAAATGAGGAGGAATAGAACCAACAACCCCAATAACAGGACCATTCTTCGTCATAACTTGTACACGCTGTGCTAATAAAACTTGGCTCCACCATCCGCCTAACGTTTGAAAACGAAGCATTCCGTTTTTCGTAATTTGCGTAATCATGAAACCTACTTCATCCATATGACCTGCTACAAGAACACGCGGGCCAGTTCCGTCCCCTTTTTTCAGACCAAATACGCTCCCTAAACCGTCTTGTACAATTTCATCTGCATATTTGCTTAATTCTTGTTTCATAAAACGGCGTACATCATGTTCAAAACCTGATGCACCTTGTAATTCTGTTAACGTACGAAATAATTGTAATGTCTCTTTATTCACGAAGTCCCCTTCTTTCAAACCTTAGTAGAATACCCCTTTTATTGTAACGAAATTTTCGAAATGTTTCTAGTTTCTTCTTTTTTAGCTGTATTTGCTTTATAATTATTATCGGTACACTATTTTTATTTTATAGAATTGAGGTGAATATATGAGCTGGAAAGGTTTAGTAGCAGGTCTTGGCGTTGGGTTCGCAGCTGGTTATCTCGTTGCAAACAAAGTACAAGAACAATCCCATATTTCTTCAGAAAAAGCATTGAAAATGGTGAAACAAGCATTAAGTCATAAAGGTGAAATTACTGGCTCTTGGGTACATATGGTTCCAGAGACATTTGAAAAATATGATGTCGCATATGAAGTTTATCGCGGCGGTCTTACAACAATGTTAAATGATATACAAGAACGATTTGAATTTTTAGTTGATGCTAAAACAGGTACTGTTTTAGAGGTTATAGCAGCATAAAAAGGAGGGTTCCCATTAGGTGAACCTCTTATTTTTTTGAAATTGCGGGTATTGATTAAAATTATATCAGCGATTTTCCGAATATATCGGCGCAACTCAATTTATATCAGCGTTTGTTTAAATATATCGACTTACCGACAAAACCCGACAATAAAAAAGAGGCTGCTCCAATAAATATGATGGAACAACCTCCTATTTTTATGCTTCTATACTCGTTTTCCGTTCTATTTTTTCTACGATATGCCCTTCCTCATTCCACTTCACAGCGCGATAATATGCGTCATGGTAAAACGTAAACCATGCCTCTTTTTCAGCACCATACTTCATCCACTTTTGCTTATTTTCAATCGAGGTCATCGGATAATCGTCGTATGCCATTACCCATAATACATTTTGATGTGCGTGCGTTGGTAATAGGTCTGCTAAATGAAGCATCGTTTCCCCATGGCTTTCTAAAGCAATAACTGCATGTCCATCACTATGACCACCTGTATGCGCCATTTTTATTTCATCTGTAATTTCTATTTCTTGCTGGAACGTAACAACTTGATCTACAATCGGCTCCCAATTTTCCTTCCAATATGTATTACGGGATCTAATATTTGGGTTTCTCATTTCATTCCACTCTGTTTCACTTACGTAAACTTTCGCGTTCGGAAACGCTGGTACAAGGTGATCACCTTCCCATTTTGTTAAACCAGATGCATGATCAAAATGAAGGTGCGTCATTAAAACATAGTGAATATCTTCTGGCTTTAATCCTAGTTTTTCTAATGATTCATAAACCGATGATTCTTCTGTTACACCTTGATTCCGCTTCATCTTCTCATTCAATTTACCGTTTCCTATTCCGGAATCAATGAGCATATTTCCGTCTTTCGTTTGCAAAAGTAACGGATCTGTTCGTAAATAAATATGATTTGTATCATTATGTTTATACTTACGTGACCAAAGTACTTTCGGCACAACACCAAACATCGCTCCCCCGTCTAAATGTGTATTCCCGCCTTTTAACCACGTTACTTTTATATCTCCAATTTGTAACTGTTCCATTACACATCCCCCTTTCAATTAATCTTAACATAAAATTCTGATTATTTTAGATGTAAAAAAACCTATGCATTACTGCATAGGCTCTGTACGATATTTTGCTTCAACTCGGTAAATACGATGACCTTTACTAGAGAATTTCTCTTCGTATTCAGTCATGATGTTACCTTCAAAGTCGCTGTTATGAAGATCTAAGCTTAAGTACGTTAGTAACATACCATACTCAGCCATACTCATAAGAGAATATTCAAATAGACCTTGGTTATCTGTTTTGAAATGAATTTCTCCGCCTTCTACTAACACTTCTTCGTAATTACGTAAAAATGTTTTATACGTTAAACGACGCTTCGTATGACGTTTCTTTGGCCATGGATCTGAGAAGTTTAAATAAACGCGATCAATTTCACCTTTCGCAAAGAAAACTGTTAAATCTTCAGCATCTTTATTAATTAACTTTAAGTTTGGTAATTCTTCTTCAATTAATTTATCAAGTGCATCTACAACAACACTTGTGAATTTTTCAATTCCAATATAATTAATATGTGGATTCGCTTTTGCCATATCATACATGAAGCGGCCACGACCTGTACCTACTTCAATGTGAATTGGTTGTTCGTTTCCAAATACTTCTTTCCAGCTACCAGCGCGCTCCTCTGGGTTTCCGATTACGATATGTGAATATTCATTAATTCGATCCATTGCATACGGTTTGTGTCTTAAACGCATAGATGTTTCCCTCTCTTTACATAGCTATTTTAAAGGAATAATTCCTTCTTTCTTTTTTAATCAATCTACCAAACAAAAAACCAAGTACGTACGAGCACTCGGTCCGTTTCTTTCAAGTATAAGATGTACCATTTTGATAAAAACTACATACAGCATTAAACATTCCATGACGAAACAGCTTTTTCTCTTACATTTGAAGAGAAAAACAATCGAAAGGATGATCCGTTCATGCCAATTAATCAACAACATCAATTAGAAGTGCTGAAAGATATTTTAGTCAACCACCAAAGTGATTGCTGCGGGACAGTTTCAGAATGCGAGCAATTAGAGCGCCTCATTCAATCGTTACTCGCAAACGATAATATAAGTAGTGACGCTAAAACAATGCTAAACGATGTATATTCTTATAGTCAATCGGGTAAATCTTCCTCTAATTTGGACAACCATATTTCCAATAATCAAGAACAACTTACTCAGTGGATTGCTGGAATGGACAATTTTTCTTAAGTATTATTCTGAAGCAAGTAGTTGCTGTAAATATTGATGCCAATATTCAGCTTCTGCTTGCTGTTTTTTTGTTGTATGCCATTGAATAGACAAAATCGTTTGTGCTATCACATACCATCTCATACGCCTAAGCAGCGATTCATCCATTTCAATATCATAATAACCGAGCCACTCACTCCACTCCTGGCGCGGAATGTACCAATATAATAACATACCGAGGTCTAGAGCTGGGTCAGCAATTACAGCTCCATCCCAATCAATTAAAAACAATTCATCTTCATCCGACAATAGCCAGTTGTTATGGTTTACATCACAATGGCATACAACGAATTCATTGTATTCAATAGCTTTTAATGAATCCATTAAATATTGAAGGCCTTGCTGAATTGTTTCATCATCCCTTATATCTCCTCTTAAAACGAGTTGCAGTTGTTGTAATAACTCTTGTGCGTGAAGCGGCTGCTTCCCAAGTCTTTGAATCATCTGTACAAGCGCTTTAGAGGAGTGTATTTTCTTCAAAAGTTTCGCAACACGTTCTAGTTTCATATCCTCTGGCTCTAGCTTCTGTCCCGGAAGCCATTTTTGAGCAGAAATTACATCACCATTCGTTACCCTTCTTGTCCAAAGTAATTTTGGAACAATTCCTTCTGCTGACAATACCGCTAAAAAGGGCGATGTATTCCGCTTTAAAAATAACTTCTGTTGTCCGTTTTGCGCAATATATGCATCGCCCGTTACTCCACCAGCCGGTACAAGACTCCACTCTTTTCCTAATAATTGTTCCAACCATTCCATATTCATTACCCGTTAACAAATCCTTATCTTTTATAGTTATGAAAAGAAAAACCGCAACAGTTCTACACATGTTGTGGATTCATATATTTTACTGTAAATGAAAAGAAAAATTAGCCTAAGCCAAAAATTCTCTATTTTATTTTACAAAACCTGTCATAGAATGACAACTTATCAAAATCGTCACCTTTGTCAATTCTACATTTATTACATTCTCATCGTCAAGTAGCGATTTGTCACATTATCGTCAATATATACGTGCTAATTGGAGCGAGCCTAAGTTCCTTTCCTCTAAATGAAGAAATTGGCTCTATTTTCGCTTCGTTTTCGTTTACTAACACATGCCACGTTGCTTCTTTCGGAAGTTGCACAGTTTTAGCTTCTAAACCGCTATTAAATAAGACGATAATCTCTTTCCACGGCCCAAACGATTCTGCATGCTCTAGGTGATATGCAAGTACTTCTGTAGATGTTTGTAAAAAAGTCATATGTTTTTTTATAAGGTCTGCATTTTGTAATCGGAATGCCCCATGCTCTTTACGAATCGCAATTAAACCTTTTATATAGTTAACGGTCTCTATCTCTTTCTCTTTTTGATCCCAATCTAATTGATTGATCTCATCATTTGCATTATAACTATTTTCATTTCCTTTCTTCGTACGATAAAACTCTTGCCCTGCGTGTAAGAAAGGAATGCCTTGTGAAAGAATAACCATTGCGCTCGCTAATAGGTGACGTTTTTTCAAAATCGTTTCTGATTCTTCATTACTGCGCACTAGTTTATCCCACATCGTCATATTATCATGACATTCTACATAGTTAATGCTTTGCGCCGGCTCTAAAAACAGCCCTGTTTCTTTCATACTTAAAAGACTTCCTGCTGCAATATACTGCAAATGATTACAGTCTACATGCCCACCAAATGCAAAACCACGCTTATTTATATGAAATGTACTCCCTTTTATCCCATCACGAAATTGATCATTAAACTGCGCGATATGTGGCATTTTCTTCGCATTATTTAACGTTGCTTTTTCCTCAAGAGGAAGCGGTGTTTGTAAATCCCATCCTTCTCCTAATAACAAAGCATCTCGTTTTATGTTTCGCACTTCTTTCTCTATCATATTCATTGTATCAACATCTAAAATTCCCATTAAGTCGAATCGGAATCCATCGACATTGTATTCAGTAAGCCAATATAAAATAGACTCTACAATGAATTTCCTCATCATTTTCCGTTCAGACGCTACATCATTTCCGACTCCCGTCCCATTAGAAGGCATACCATCTTCACCATGACGAAAATAATATCCTGGAACAAGCTTCTCAAATGATGATAGCTCTCTTTCATAAACATGATTATATACAACATCTATAATCACCCTAATACCTTGTTCATGAAATGTTTCAATTAGTTGTTTGCACTCAACTATCCTGTTATACGGATCAGAGGGGTTTGTAGCATAAAATCCTGTTGGTGCATTGTAATATAATGGATTATATCCCCAATTATAGGCGGACGAAGGATTCGCCTCATCTACACCACCGAAACAATATAAAGGTAATAATTCAACATGCGTAACGCCTAAATCTTTTATATGAGACAAACCTGTCAATGTCCCATTTCGTCCTGTTGTTCCTTCTTCCATTAGCCCTTTATACGTCCCTTTTTTACTCACTCCACTGTTCGGATGAATAGTAGCATCACGAATATGCAATTCATACAATATGGCATCTGTCATTGCTTGTAATGGTGGTAATTGCTCTCGTTTCGTTACAGTCGTCTTTTCTAAATCGATAACAATGCCATACTTTCCATTTACAGTCACTGACTTTGCGTAAGGATCCACCGCTTCGTTCCATATTAAATTAATACAAACAAGAAATGTATAGCGTGCTCCGTCTAAATCACCTTGTAATGTTTGAATCCAAACTCCGTTTTCTCCCCTGTACATTTCATGATCGGTATATTCTTTATCACTCTTATAAATTCTTACTTTCGCAAGCCTTGCAGTTGGGGCCCATACTTTAAATGTCGTTTCTTGTTTTTGATACACAGCACCTAAATCTGTACCTTCGTAATAATACTTTTCATCGAAAATTTTTGTTCGAATAACAGCACCTATTTGTAAATCAGTTTCTTCATTCCGTTCATCTCGTACTGTATAATACTTCCCCACATCTAGCGGCTCTTCTATAAAGCACTCATACTTCGTTGCATCTGGAAGCGCAATAGTATGAGCAATCGGTAAATCTTTCACATTACTTCCTTCTTGCAAACGAAATGTCCGACTTGTTCCATACGCATGTGGGAGCAAAATTGTAATTTTATTCATTTCATCTAAATAGGCATCAAATGGACGTTTTACTTTCAACATAAAAAAATCACCATCATTCTCAAAGTTAAAATAAAGTGAAACTTTAATGAGCGAGAAAATTTTTCCATCCTCACTTATTATTAGCCTTGACCAATTAGGCGAGATAAAATGAGCTGCAAATGATAAGGCTTTTCTTATCAACAAGACTCTATACAGTAACTCCATTCTTCTCTATAGTATATTCACCTGCATAAAAAACGTTTTCAACATTCTATTTTTGTAATTTTATTTCAGCAATCGATTTATACTTCGGGGTTTCTTTCACGTGGGATTCGTATAAAGTAATTGTATCTGCTTGAAATGATATTTCAGGCACTTCTTTTATACTTTCTAAACGAAACTTTTCTTCTCCTATCCATTTACGAGCAACGGTAATATGCGGGTGATACGGGCGTATTTCTAGAGAAAATCCATTTTCTTCACAAATGGCATGTACTTGCTTTTGCAACTGAAACAAATCGTGATTCTCACTTACCTTCGCCCAAAAAATACGGGGCTGATTTTCCCTACCAAACGTTGAAAAACCTTGTAACGTGAACGATAGTTCTTTTGTTTCTGCAACTGTTTGTAATCCATTTTTTATTCCCTCTAATTGTTCCTCCGTTGCACTCCCTAAAAATGAAAGGGTAATATGATAGTCTTCTTTATGTACCCATGAACGAAATTGTAATTCCTCTTGCATGTCCTTTTTATAGTTATACAGCATTTCTTTTATATGATTCGGTAACGTAATTGCGACAAAATAATGCAGTTCCATGTACATCTTCTCCTTCTTTCTATTGTTGCTTTTCTTTCTTATCTCATTCAGGTAAAAAGAAGCCGCTCTCCAAAATAGAGAGCGGACATTATTTATATATCCATTACTTCGCTAATTCATGAATTGCTTGCGCGTAAATTGCTGTTGCTTTTAATAAGTCTTCAATTTCGATATACTCATCTTTTTGATGTGCAAGTTCTTCTTTTCCAGGGAATAGCGGGCCAAATGCCACACCAGCTTTTAATGAACGAGCATAAGTACCGCCGCCGATTGCTAATAGTTCTGCTTTTTCACCTGTTTGTTCTTCATACACACGTTGTAACGTACGGATTAATACGTGATCTTTATCGACGTGATGTGGGCGAGAATTAGAATAGTCAGCCACTTCAAAACCATGCGTACCAACATATTCTTTCAACTTCACAATTGTTTCTTCAAAGTTAGTTGTAACTGGGTAACGTACGTTTAGCCCTAAGTTACCACCGTTTTCTTTCGTATAAGAAATGCGACCGACATTCACTGTTAACGGACCGCTAATTTCATCTTTATAAGCAATAGTAGCTTTTTCACCAAAAATATCACCAGTAAATGTTTCTGTTGCAAATGTCGCAAATGCAGTTGCTTTTCCATCAAGTGAAACTGTAGTTAAGAAGTTTGCTAATAATAAACCTGCATTTTCTCCTTTTTCAGGAGTAGATCCGTGCGCTGAAATTCCTTCTATTTGCAACGTCACTGCATTTCCTTCTATAGTCGATTTCCCTATTTTTTTAGCAGTTTGTAAATACTCTTCATATGCTACTGTAAGTGCATTTACATCTTCTCCTGTAATAACCGCTTCTGCAAAATCAGGAACCATATTTAAACGGCGCCCTGAATCAAATGAAACAAGTTCATATGTACCTTTTTTCTCTTCACTACCATTTTGCACAACTTGTATGTCAGAAATTCCTTTTTCTGCATTAATAATTGGAAAGTCTGCATCTGGTGCAAAACCGATTGTTGGCATTTCTTCATTTTTAAAGTAGTGATCTACACATTTCCAATTACTTTCCTCATCTGTTCCTATAATCATACGAACACGTTTGGAAAGAGGTAAGCCTAATTCTTTCACAATTTTCATCGCATAATATGCTGCCATCGTTGGGCCTTTATCGTCAATTGCACCACGTGCAAAAATCTTTCCATCGCGAATATCCGCACTATATGCAGGAGTCGTCCAGCCATCTCCTTCTGGTACAACATCAACGTGACAAAGAATGCCTACTAACTCTTCTCCTTGTCCCATTTCAAGATGACCTGCATATCCTTCTAAATTTTTAGAAGCAAAACCTTCAGTTTCTCCTTTATGTAACATGAAAGATAAAGCTTTTTCTACACCTTCACCGAATGGTGCGCCCTCTTTCGCCGATTCTTCTTCCCATACACTTTTAATTTGTAAAAATTGTTGTGTATCACGAATTAAATCATCTTTTCGTTTCGCAACTTCTTCTGTCCAATTAATTGCTGACATCACGCATCCATCCTTCACTATATTGTTTCTTTCATCATAACAAACCGAAATCTCTTATGCCATACACGAAAACTAAATACCGAACAATTGTAATATTTCAGATATTTCTTATTAGTTTTTCTTTTATTTTTTCAAAAAAATTTGCAGGAATTTGGCGTTTTACGTAGAATTTTATGTGTTAGTTGACTGACCATATATACAATGTCAACTACCAATATTTTTCTATATGAATATTTGTTAAATTTCTGTAAAATTTAAGTAGATTAAAGCATGAATTTTATCATGTAGAGTACAATGGTAGTAACGACCTTCTTTCCTGAATGGGGTCAAAAAAACTAGTAGAGGAGTGGTTTTCTCTTGAAACCTACAACTACTCGTATGCTAACACGCATTAAATCAATTTATATGTACATCAATGAAAACGGAACGGTAACGACGAAAGACCTTGTAGATGAGTTCGGGATCACACCGCGAACGATACAACGTGATCTAAATGTGTTGCAGTTTAATGAACTCGTGTATAGCCCTTGCCGCGGTAAGTGGACAACAACAGGAAAGAAAGTGAGAATGACCTCATAATGAAAAATAATTGTATGTAAATAAATACATACCCCTTTCTAATAATTAGAAAGGGGTCTTTTCTGCGCCTATAAAGGTACTACTTTTCAGTATCTACTTGATATGTTTTTAACATTTCTACTTCTTCATCTGTTAGCTCTCGGTATTGTCCAAGTTCTAGTTCTTCATCTAATACTAACGGACCCATCTCTGTTCTCTTTAGGTAGACTACTTTTTTCCCTACCGCTTCAAACATACGCTTCACTTGATGGAATTTCCCTTCCGTAATCACAAGCTCAATTTCAGAAATATCATCGCTTTTCAATATTGTAAGTGCACCTGGCTTCGTTTCATAGCCATCATCTAAAATAACACCTTTAGCAAACTCTTTTACATCCTCTTCTGTTACTACTCCTGCAACGTGTGCATAATATTTTTTCGGCACATGCTTTTTCGGAGATAATAATTGATGTGATAACTTCCCATCATTTGTTATCAATAAGAAACCTTCCGTATCGATATCAAGTCGTCCAACTGGGAACGGATCAAAGATTGCATCTTCTAATTCTAATAAATCTATTACTGTTTCATGATTATCATCTTCCGTCGCTGAAATAACACCTTGTGGTTTATGCATCATTAAGTAAACAAATTCTTTGTATTCCACAACTTCACCGTGAATCATAACTTCTTGCTCTTCTACATTTACATGAACTTTCGCATCTTTTACTGGCGTTCCATCAATTTTCACAACGCCGTCTTTCAATAATTTCTTTACTTCTTTTCTACTTCCATATCCCATATTTGCTAATAATTTATCTAATCTCACGTTTTTCACCTTCTTTATTTATCATAGAAAAGGGGACGTAATTACGCCCCTCTTGATTTCAACTTTATTTTAAATCTACTACCAAGTTTACGTTGAATTTTATCTAATGCTTCTCCGCCAAATACTCTTTCAAGTACTCCTGTGCGAATTGCTAACAATCCGTAAACAAGACCGCCAATACCTGCACAAATTGCAACTGTTATAAGAGCACCAATACGGCCATCAGGCGAAATCATGAAGGATAGAAGCCATTGTGATAGTTTTACAGCAACGACCATTATAAGTGTTAGTACTGCAATTTGGAATGTTCTTTTATATACAACACCGAATGAATAGTGTGCGTATTTTTTAATTTGTTGATTTGTGTACCAAACAGAAGCTAAGAAACCAACTGCTGTTGCTAGAATTGCTCCTACTGTACCGAAATAACGAATAAAGATTACGTTACATACAAATTTCAAAATAACGCCCATTATAAGCGCAATAATCGCATGCTTCTGCTGGTTAATACCTTGCAGGATTGCCGCTGTTACTGTAAATAAAGCGAATAACAACGCAACTGGTGCATACCACATTAATACTTGTCCACCTAGTGGATCTGAATCGTAAAACGCAGTATAAATTGGATATGCCAGTGAAGAAATACCGACAACTGCTGGCAATGTTAAAAACATATTCGCCTGGAATGTTTGTGTAATTTGCAATTTCAAATAGCGGTATTGTTTTTCAGTAAATGATTTTGTAATTGCTGGTACAAGCGTTAAACTAAACGCTGTTGCAAGTGATACAGGAATCATAATTAACTTATGCGTCCACATTGTGAAAATACCGAGAGCTCGCTCTGCGATATCACCTTGACCAATCGCCTGCATAATTGAGTTAAATGTCAATGTATCAATTTGTTGATATAAAGGAATTGTTAACCCAATTACAACGTAAGGAATCGCATATGCAAATAACTCTTTAAACAATTGAACGGTGCTTACTGTTGATTCTGGTACAGTTTGTTCAATTAAATATTGATCCAAATATTTTTTACGTTTTAGCCAGTACCAAATTAACACACCGAGTGCTCCAACCGCTGAAACGAACGCAGCAAATGTCGCTACTCCAACTGCTGTTGCAACTGTACCGCCAAGTACTTTAATAACGATAAAACTACCTGCTAATAAAAAGACGATACGAATAATTTGTTCAATAATTTGTGAAACGGTAGTTGGTCCCATAGACTGGTGACCTTGGAAATAACCACGAATTAAACTCGCTGCTGGTACAACAATAAGTGCGAAACTTACAAGACGAATGATCGTCGTAACTTCTCCTACATTATTGTGTATACTTTGTTTACCAAGCATCGCTTCTGCAAACAATGGCGCCGTCATGTACAGTACTAGGAACGAAAGAACTCCTGTTACTATCATCATAACCATTCCCGAGCGGAACATTCTCCGGCTCGTTTTATAATCGCCAAGCGCATTATATTTGGAAACAAATTTTGAAACAGCAAGTGGCACACCTGCCGTTGCGATACTTAAAAAGATCGTATATGGAATGTATCCATATGTATAGAGCGTTCCGCCTTCTGTTCCTACTAATGCATGAAACGGAAAGACGTAAATCATGCCTAAGAACTTTACTAAAAATGTCCCTAGCGTAACAATAAGCGTTCCGCGCAGAAATTTCGAATCGGACATACAAAAATCCTCCTACATCTACATAAAGTGAAACTATAATTAGTTGGAGACTTCTCTCCTACTCCTTATTAGTTGAACCATTCGAGCATTTACAGGCTAACAGACTCCCTATTTACTTCTCCTAAATCTTGAGGTTTTAGTCTTATCGCCTACAAATGGCAGGATAGTGCTGAACTCTAACTTTTGTATTGTACCACAATTCTCTCATTAAGCAGTACTTCACTCTATTTTTCTTTTAAGGGAAAACATGCTATTCTTTTAGGCAGGAAATGTAGAAAATGAGGTCGATATATTATGCATTATGATGTTATTGTCATCGGCGGCGGTCCTTCTGGGCTAATGGCTGCAATTGGTGCTGCAGAAGAAGGCGCAAATGTCTTACTTCTTGATAAAGGAAATAAACTTGGGCGTAAACTTGCAATTTCTGGTGGCGGACGCTGTAACGTAACGAACCGTCTACCACTTGATGAAATTGTTAAACATATACCAGGAAACGGTCGCTTCTTATACAGCGCTTTTTCTATTTTTAATAATGAAGATATTATCACATTCTTCGAAAATCTTGGTGTTAAATTGAAAGAAGAAGACCATGGTCGCATGTTCCCTGTGTCAAACAAAGCACAATCTGTTGTAGACGCACTTTTAACACGATTAAAAGACTTAGGTGTAAAAATTCGTACAAATACGCCTGTTGAAACGATTGAATATGAAAATGGTCAAACGAAAGCAGTTATACTGCAAACAGGTGAAGTGTTAGAAACAAATCACGTCGTTATCGCTGTTGGCGGAAAATCAGTTCCTCAAACTGGATCTACTGGAGACGGATATGCTTGGGCTGAAAAAGCGGGTCATACAATCACAGAATTATTCCCAACAGAAGTACCTATCCTTTCAAACGAGCCGTTTATACGTGACCGCTCATTACAAGGCCTTGCTTTACGTGATATAAACTTAAGTGTATTAAACCCGAAAGGAAAAGCTATCATTTCTCACAAAATGGACATGCTCTTCACTCATTTCGGCCTATCCGGACCCGCTGCTCTTCGCTGTAGTCAATTCGTCGTGAAAGCACTGAAAAAGTTTAAAACGAATACAATACAAATGAGTATTGATGCATTGCCAGAGGAAAATAGTGAGCAACTATTCCAGCGCATGCTGAAACAAATGAAAGAAGATCCGAAAAAAGGAATTAAAAACGTTTTAAAAGGTTATGTTCCTGAACGTTACTTCCTATTCTTATTAGAAAAAAATGAAATTGACGGTAGCGAACAAGCTGGACAAGTTTCTCACGAAAAGATTCGTGCACTTGTGAAAGACTTTAAAGAGTTTACTGTGAATGTAAATGGTACGCAGTCAATTGAAAAAGCATTCGTTACTGGCGGCGGTGTATCCGTGAAAGAAATTAACCCGAAAGAAATGTCTTCTAAATTTACGAACGGCTTATATTTCTGCGGAGAAGTTCTTGATATTCACGGTTATACTGGTGGCTATAATATTACATCAGCCCTTGTTACTGGTAGAATTGCCGGAACGACAGCTGGAGAAAACGCGAAAATGCAGTATTAAAAAAAGAAACAGGGATTCCTGTTTCTTTTTTTATAGGTACATGAAATTATACGAGCAATTCCACAAATATATCAGCGATTCCGCAAATTTATCAGCGATTCTGCAACTTATATCGGCGATTTTCCAAATTTATCGACTTACCGACAAGAAGCGACAAATATCTGCTCCATGTAACTTTCCATTGCTTTTTTGTTGCTTTATTTACCTTAGTACCTTTATATTTTATATTGTTGAATATTTAAAAAAGGGTAAGGGGAAAACAAATGAGAAAAAAAGTCATGATGTCTTTAATGTTAATGACGTTTCTTTCTGCGGTAGAAGGAACGATTGTTAGTACAGCAATCCCTCGTATAACGAGTGATTTGTCAGGCGTCGAACTTGTTAGTTGGGTATATGCAATTTATATGCTTGCAACAGCTGTTTCGACTCCAATATACGGAAAGCTCGCTGATTTATTTGGCCGTAAAAAAGTTTTACTGATCGGAGCTACAATCTTTTTAGTCGGTTCTGCACTTTGCGGAGTCGTTACATCGATGGAACAATTAATCTTTTTCCGCGCGCTTCAAGGTATCGGTGCTGGTGCTGTTATGCCAATCACAATGACGATTATTGGAGACTTATATAGCGAAGCGAAAGACCGCGCGAAAGCACAAGGTTGGATGAGTGCCGTTTGGGGTGTATCCGGTGTTATCGGACCGTTAGTAGGTGGATTTTTAGTTGATTCCCTTTCTTGGCGCTATATTTTCTTCCTAAACGTTCCATTCGGAATTATCGCTTGCTTAATGATTGCAATTTACTACAAAGAATCTATTAAACCTGCTAAGCATCATATCGATTATCTTGGTGCAACAGTCTTCTCATTAAGTACAATCGCTCTACTATATGCATTATTAACAGGTAGCAGTAAGCAAAACTGGGGAGACATGACAATTATCGGCCTATTAATCTTTGCCGCTATTTCATTTATTATTTTCTTATTCATCGAGAAAAAATCTCCAGAACCATTAATTCCGCTAGCACTTTTCTCTAACCGTACATTATCTACGATAAATATATTAACTCTTATTGCTGGCGCAATGATTATTAGTATTACAATGTACCTTCCAATTTGGAGCCAAGGTGTATTAGGGAAAAATGCTACAGAAGCTGGACTTATTTTAATGCCAATCCCTGTTATGTGGACATTTGGCGCTATTTTCTCTGGTAACTTAGTAGGCAAATTAAAAACGAAACAAATCATTTTACTTGGAGCTAGCATTTTATCAGTCGCTACGTTCTTATTATTTACACTATCAACAAATTCACCATCGTTCCTTATTTATGTAGCAGTCGGATTATTCGGCTTAGGAATGGGGCTTGTGACACCGATTTACATGGTAACAATTCAAGCAGCCGTACCAGCTCATACACGCGGAACAGCCGTTGGTTTAAACACATTTATTAATACATTCAGTCAAACGTTAGGTGCTGCAATCTTTGGAACAATCTTTAATACGATGATTCATGCACGCGGCATTAAAAACCTTGATCTTGTATCTGGTGGACACGGCGGGACTACAGCAAGTGTAGCCACTGAATCACAATCCGCATTAGCTGCAAGTGTACACGTTATTTATATGAGCACTTTCGTATTAGCAGTATGTACATTAATTATCGGTTGGCTTTTATTAAAGCCAGCTACACAAACAAGTGAGCAACAATAAAAAGGATGACCATTTTGGTCATCCTTTTTTTATTCTTCATTCTCCACAATATGTTTCAGCATGGACAATTTATTATCCCAAAAACGTTCATAATACGAGAGCCACTGCTGTAATTCCTCTAATGGCTCTGGATGCAAGCGATATATCTTCTCTCTTCCGCTCTTTCTTCCACTTACTAAATTCGCTTCCGAAAGAATATGAAGGTGCTTTACAACCGCAGTACGACTCATCGGAAAATGATCCGTTATTTTGGAAATCGGTAACTCTTTGTCACTTAATAACCGTATTACTTCTCGGCGGGTTGGATCAGCAATTGCTTGAAATACATCATATTTCGCTGCTGACGAGGACACTTAGCCTTCGACAACCTTTTTCAGTTTTTCATTTACAATCGCTACCCAACCACCGCTCATTCTATCGCGAATAATAGAGCTCTTCGCATTTGCTTTCGGAAGAATTTCATCAGGATGTTTCCAGCCGCCGTGAATTAACGTAAATTCTGTTTTGTTATCTCCTAAGTCTTTCAAATTAAATGAAACAACCCAGCCATCTGTATCCCATGAGAAAGATAAATAGTTTGGCTCATCAATCTCTAACACTTTACATGGTGATGGCCCAAATGGTGATTGCACATGAAATTCATGTCCTACCTCTAATACAAAATCATTTGGCATAAACCATGACGCAATCCCTTCTGCAGTTGATACTACACTCCATACCTTTTGAATAGACGCGTTAAAAACGATTGTTTGTTTAATATCATTTAATGTATTTTGTTGTTCCATTTTCATTCTCCTTTACTCGGCGTTATAACATAACACCTTTTGGTTATACTTCGATAATATAACACCTTTTAGTTTCATGTCAACGCTAATTCTTTTACTGTTGAGAAATTCTCAACATTTTTTCAACAGGACAAACACCCTCTTAGCATTTCCTCATAATATACTCACAAAGGCAATACAAAATAAAAACTTCTCTCAACATGAAACTCCATCATTTATCTTGAGAGAAGCGCCTTACTTATATCATGCGTACTTCGTCTCTCCTCCTTCCCTCAAGGGACAATACGCGAGATATGACAAATCAGAAGGAATATGCCCACCATTTGAGTAGGTAGTTATTTCTCTTCTCCTCAACATTTCCTCAGGAGCGAAATGACTACCGACTCACTTTTTTCAAACAAAAATAAAAAGGGGATGAAAGCTATGTTCTATTGCATTAACTGCTCTGATATTCATCATGAAAAACATCCGAATGATAAAGTATTCAAAAACGGTTTTTATATTGATCCATTTTTAGGTGATCGTTATCACCTTGGTATGTGTAAAGATGCCCAAAATCATGAAACAGGGGAGCCTCTTTTAACGACAAAGAAATTAGGCACACCCCAATCTATTATGAACGTATTACCGACACATGTTGTCCCAACATAAAACATAAAAAAGAGCTGGGTGAGCCAGCTCTTTTTTATGCTTTATAAACGATCATTGCTGAAAAACAATAAATTTGGTTTTCATCGTCGTTAATGGAAACACCAACTTGATACTTAATATCTACAAAGTTGCTATCATCAATCTTTTTCAAAAACACATTCACAGCGTCTTCTAAGTCTTTTTCGTGACTTTCATCAAACACTTTCACACGAATCATGTTAACACCATCCTAGATCGCAGCCCTCCGCCGCTTGATTATTGCCACGGTGCGTATCTATGATGCGATAAAACTTTCCATTCTCATATATATATCCGTCTTCTAACACATATTTTTTATCTTCAGTATAGACATAAAACTTACCTATCATAAATTTACTCGTATATAATTCCAAATAATTTGGTCTAAATTTAGCTACAACTTTATTTGTAATATCAATTTTTATTGTGCGCCTCACCTTCTCTCCCTCCTTTGCAAAGAACGGATTTAGGTATATTGTATTAGCGCTTTTACATTTTATGCTTAAAAATAAGTGGATATGCCTTCTTTCTCACCTGTACTATTTTTCTAAAAAAATCACTATAAAGTGAAACTTTAATCAGCCCGCCCCCCACCTAACTTCTTTGCTTTTTCTAAATTTTGAGATGGGGGTCTTATCGCCCGTTAATGCGGGATAAATATGTTCAAAAAAACATAAAAAAACCACTCCATATTATTGACTCTAATATAAATGTTATGTTATTATATAAAATTTGACATTTTTACATGCGTATGCTATCATTAAAAGTGGTTACCACATATGGAGGTGGATGATTTGTTTCAAATTGGTGATAAAATCGTTTATCCAATGCACGGTGCAGGAATTATCGAAGCAATTGAAGAGAAAGAAATATTAGGTACTTCACGTCAATATTGTGTGATACGCATCATTAGTAAAGATATGCAAGTAATGCTTCCGATGGAACAATTAAAAAAATCAGGTATTCGTTATATCGTTGATCGAGGTACGTTAGATGATATACTTCTTGAATTTCAAAACGGGGAGTCAGACCCATCACTCTCATGGAAACAAAGATATACAATGAATATGGAAAAAATGAAAAATGGCAATTTACAAGATAGCGCAGAAGTGGTTCGGGATTTACTTCGCCGTAATAAAGAGAGAACATTAAATGCGAGCGAAAAACAAATGCTAGATAATGCACGAAAAATGATGATCAGCGAAGTCGCGCTCGTACAAAATGTTACTGAACATCAAGCAACAGAATTTCTTCAAGATACAATTAATCATTAATTTTAAAATAGCCGAACGCTATTTTTTTTGTAAAAAAGGACAAAGAGATAAAACTCTTTGTCCTTTTCATATTACCCACGCCCAGCTTGAAACGATGGGTATAAAGTCATTCCACCATCTGCAAATAACGTAATTCCAGTTACGTAACTCGCCTCTGATGAAGCAAGCCAAGTTGCTACTGCTGCGATTTCTTCAGGTTTTCCAATATAGCCCATAGGTATCATACTTTCTACGTCAGCACGTTTTTTAGGATCAGCAAACTTTTCGGCATTAATTGGCGTATTAATTGCACCTGGCCCAATATTATTTACTCGAATACCTTTTGGCGCATATTCTAACGCTAGCGTTTCTGTCATCAGTTTAATGCCACCCTTACTTGCTGCATAGTGCACAAATAGTGGCCACGGAATTTTCTCATGAACACTAGACATATTAATGACAGACCCTTTAATATCATGTTCTACAAAATATTTAATCGCTTCACGACTTCCTAAAAAAGCACCTGTTAAATTTGTATTAATTACCCTATTCCAATCTTCAAGCGGCATTTCATGCGACGGTACCGCGTTTTCTATCCCTGCATTATTAATCATAACGTCAAGCGTACCAAACTCTTTCACAGCAGATTGAATGAGATTCACAACATCTGATTCGACGGTTACATCACCTTTTACAGCAATCGCTTCGCCGCCTACCTTTTTAATTTCTTCTAACACATCATTCGCTTCTGATTCTCGTGAGCGATAATTAATAACCACTTTCGCTTTTTCCTTAGCAAACCTCACTCCCATCGCTCTTCCGAGACCAGTTGCTGATCCTGTAATAACGACAACTTTCCCTGCTAAATCACTATACATTTCCATACCTCCTTTAACTTTTGGCTATACCTAACATAATTCCGGCTGCGATAATAAAAACGATACCGACAACGATACCCGTTAATTGACGTTTCGTTTTCTTTTCACCTAATATAAGGATCCCACCAAGCGTGGAAATAATAATTCCCATTTGCGATAGCGAGAAACTTGTTGCGACTCCAACACGCGGCTGTGAAATGAATAAAAACATATTTCCAGCTGCCCAAATTAATCCTGGAATAATATTGCGAATTGCATATTTATTAAATGGATGATGTTTAAAGGTAAGCAAAATCCCACCTAACACCATACCAACTGCTTGTGGCAACAAAGCCGACCAGCCATCTACGTTAAATAACCTAATTACTACTACGTAAACTAAATAACCGACTGTTGAAATTAATAAAATTACGATACCTCTTTTAAAGTTTGCTGCTTGCTCTGCATTCTTTTCTTCTTCACTTTGAAGCGATGTTAAAATAACACCGATAATAATACAAACGAGCGCTAAAACCCCAAGAACGACCGATATTGTCGTGGACCATTCATGAAATACGATAACGCCAAATAAAGTCGTCGCGACTAATTGAAGTCCTGTTGAAATTGGCATCGTCCTCGAAACACCCATTAAATCAATACTTTTCAATTGATTCGCCTGACCAAGCGCCCAAAATAAACCTGACACAACTCCAACTCCGATAACGGTAGGTGTTAATACTGGCTTCATAAAAATATAAACAACAATTGAAAAAATAAGTGCTCCAAATGTTGTTCCGAGCGTTTGACTATACGGGCCCCCGCCCAGTTTTACGTTAAATAGCACAATACTTCCCCAAAATATAGCTGGTAAAATCGCTAAAAATATATCCATCACTCATTACCTTTCTTTACTAAATGCCATAGATTATCACTCTAAATCGTTAGAGTGAGCTTTTATTTTTTCTTTTTCCCGTTCACAAACTTTTTCTGCAATAGCGTCAGAAACATTCTTTTCTCGCTCCACTTTCTTTATCTTTACGTGATCTAAATGATCTTCCAAAGTAAGCGTAACTTTATCGTTCGGCGGATTATGCGCTCCTTGAAATGTAAGAAATTGTAGCTTCAATTCGTATCTAGGAACAAATTCATCTTTCTTGCCGAGACGCTTTATATCTATAACTGAAGCACATTCATATTGATCTTCTGTCACTTGTCTAATAACTGAATAGTACCTATTTGATAATGCACTCTCTAAAAGCTGTTCTCTTGATTCTTTCGCGAAAGAATCGCTTGGAGAAGAGAAAAAGGCCACACATAGCATTGTGATAACGACACATATTTTTTTCATAGTTCCCTCCTTGTTCTATAGATTAGTGTTCTCAAAACTGCCATAAAAAAACGACTTTCCCTATGTAGGAAAGTCGTTTTAATAAATCCAATATTAACCACCGCTCACTGGTGGAATTAGTGCAACAACATCACCAGATTGGACCCTGTCATCTTCATTTGCGTATTCTTCATTAATCGCAACCATAATTGGCTCTGAAACTGGTACATTATATTCGTTCGCAACAACATCTTTTAACTGTGCAACCGTAATATTTTCTTTCTCTATTTGTAATTCACTTGTCCCTGCTTCTTCTTGCAAGTGCGCAAATAACAATACTCTAATCATACTTATAGCTCCTTCCCAGGCTCTCCCGCCGGATATGGTGTTTTTTCTAATTGATCACCAATCCATGAGTCACCATCTTCCCAAAACTCCTTTTTCCAAATCGGAACAATTTGTTTTATGCGTTCCATAATATATTCGTTCGCTTCATAAGCCGCTTTACGGTGTGGTGTTGAAACAGCAACAACAACCGCTATATCAGAAATTTGCAACGTACCGATGCGATGTGTAATCGCAACATATGTACCTGGCCATTTCTCTTTCACTTCCAAGCCAATTTTCTCTAGCATCTTTTCTGCCATCGTCTTATAAGCAACATACTCTAAGTATAATGTACGACGCCCTTTCGTAAACTCTCTAACCGTTCCAATAAATGTTGTAACAGCACCGCATTCACGTCGAATTACTTTCTTCGTTACTTCTTCAATTGAGATTTCTGTATCAATTACTTCATAATATGTATTTATCATTTCGCACTCCTAACCGTTTGTAAAAACCAGTCTATGTACAACTCTTCTTCTGTTATATGAAATACTTTATATTCTTCTCGTATATTTGCCGGAACATCATACCACGTAATAACCGCCACTATATTTTCTACTTTATGTAAAAGCTCAATGTCTTCCGCAGAACGAAGTAACACTACTTTCGAGTAATTCTCTTTTTTATAGCCTTCTATTAAAATTGTATCCACTTCAAAAAACTCATATAAGCGAATAATTTCTTGCAAGGACCATTTCTTTCTTAGTGAAGAAAGTGAAAGCAATCCAGCACCTTCTACACTACTTACGACAGCACCAGCTTTACGGTGTCTTTCGCTATCTTTTTGCGCTACTTCTGGAAAGCCTCCGTGCCCGTGATGTTTAATTGTAGCAACTTTCATTTTTCGTTCAGCTAATGCATGCACCACTTTCTCAACAAGTGTTGTTTTCCCGCTATTTTGATATCCTACTATTTGTAAGATTGAAGGGGCTTTGCCCATGGCCAATCACATCCCTCAGAGTGCTCTAACAATAATACGGATACTTTCATTCCGGTCTCAAATCCTCTCGTTCCTCCAGGTAACACGATAAAAGCATTCGCATCTGCAAGTGAAGATACCGCACTCGATTTATCTAAACCAACTGGCATCGCTTGTAACGCCCCGTCCACAATTGTTACGTTCGCTCTTACGAAACGAGTAAATGGATTTGGCTTTGGAAAATCTTTTTGTAAAATAGCATCCGCTCTATATACGTGAGGTTCCTTCGCATACAAATACGTTTTTATAATTGGATGCACAAATAATTCAAAGCCTACATAACAAGCAGACGGATTTCCTGATAAACCAAAGAGTAACTTTCCATCAACTTCAGCTACTGTCGTTACACTTCCGGGCCTCATGGCTATCTTATTAAAGAGTACATTTGCCTGTAACCTTTCATAAATAGCTGGTAAGTAGTCATAATCTCCTACTGATACACCGCCTGTTGTAATTAAAATGTCGACCTCATCCACCGCTGATTGAACAGCTGTAAAACATGCATCTAACTCATCCGCGAGTTGACCATAATAACGAACTTTCCCGCCAGCTTTCATAATTTGAGCTGCGATCATATACGAGTTACTATTTCTAATTTTCCCCGGTTCTAACGGCTCATGTACTTCTAATAATTCACTTCCTGTCGTTACAATACCGACAACAGGCTGTTTTACAACTTTCACAGTGCTATATCCAAACGTTGCTAATAAGGCGGCAACACCTGGATTAATTGCAACGCCTTTCTGAACGAGAACTTGATTTTGTTTTATATCTTCTCCTTTAAACGACACATTGTCACCGTTATTAAAAGGGCGTTTTAACTTCATATATGTTTTCCCGTTCTTCTCAAACCCTTCTGTCAGCTCTAGCATTACGACTGCATTGCAATCTTGTGGAATAGCTGCTCCTGTCATAATACGAACCACCTGAAAAGATCCTACTTCTTCTGTAAAAACAGAACCTGCCCCGATTTCTCCTATTACTTCAAATTCAACTGGATTCTCTTGAGTTGCTTCTTTCGTATCTTCTGCTCGAATGGCGAAACCATCGTAAGGGGAACGATCAAAATGAGGAACGTCATGATCTGAGACAACATCTTCCCCGAGAATTCTCCCGTAACTTTCCGTAATAGAAATTTCTTCTACTTCACCATGCTTTGCATATTTCATTACCCGTTCTACTGCCTCAGCAACTTGAATTGGAATTCGTTTTTCTACCATCGTTTCTCACCTCATATTTGCAATTTTTTTTATCTCGATTAAACTTTATATATTCAATAGAAATTACTTCAAGGAGGAATTCCATGTCTTCATTTACACACTTTAATGACCAAGGACGCGCGAAGATGGTTGATATAAGTGACAAAAAAGCAACCGTTCGAACAGCAATTGCGTGCTCTAGCATTGTCGTTACGAAAGAAATTTACGATAAAATCTCTCACAATGAAATTGGGAAAGGTGACGTATTAGCAGTTGCGCAAATCGCAGGCATTATGGCTGCGAAACGAACTTCTGATATTATCCCAATGTGCCATCCTTTACTATTAAAAGGTGTTGACGTTTCTTTCGATTGGAAACAATCAGAAGAACAATATCGTTTACTCATTGAAGTAAAAGTTAAAACAGAAGGTAGCACCGGTGTTGAAATGGAAGCTTTAACAGCTGCTTCGGCTACCGCTCTTACTGTGTATGATATGTGTAAAGCTGTCGATAAAGGTATGATTATCGGCGAAACCTACTTACTTGAAAAAACAGGCGGAAAAAGTGGAGATTATACGAGAAATTCATAATCCTTTCTCCGTTGAACCTAAAGGATCCCCTTTAGGTTCAACCTATATATCTTGCATATAAACTTTTCGCTACATTTATATCATTCGTCCCATGAATGAAAGCTCTGCCATCTGTAAATAAAACAAAACGATATTCTTCTACCGGAAACGACAATAAATAAGGTGTCGCCTTTATCTCTACGCTTCTTTGTAAGCGCTTTTTAATTTCTTCCAAATTAAAATTCTTCCGCACACCTGGACGAATTTGCACTGTATTTCGCCCACATAACACTTCTGTTTTCGTTTGTGCTTCAAATGTTAAACTCGGATATGTACGTAACCTTCCGCAAGATAAACAAGTATCTTTTTTCTGCCTATTCACTTTAAATGCCATCTGTTGATTATTCCAAAGATCAAATGATAACATCGTTTCACGAAGCGCTCCGTAGTCTTCTACTAATATTTTCAGCGCTTCCGTAGTTTGATGCGCAACTACTAATTGTACTGCCGGTTGTATAATACCAGCTGTGTCACATGTTGCTCCGCTCGCCGGATGCTCCATTAAACAGCGAAAACACGGTGTTTTCCCTGGTAAAATTGTATACGTTACTCCGTAGCTTCCAACGCACCCACCATATATCCACGGAATATTATACTTTTGTGAAATATCATTAATGAGAAGACGCGTTTCAAAATTATCTGTCGCATCTAATATTAAATCTACATCATTCACTAATTCTTCCATTTCTTGCACCGTTACATCTGTCACAACCGGATTTATTTCCACTTCAGAATTAATCGCTCTTAAATGCTCTGCTGCCGCTACCGCCTTCGGTTTATACTGCTTTGCATCTTCTTCTGTATATAGTTGTTGTCTTTGTAAATTACTCCATTCTACATAATCACGATCAGCAATCGTTACTTTTCCAACACCCGCTCTAACAATCGCTTCTGCATTTGCCGCACCGAGAGCACCAGCACCAATAATAAGCACATGCTTCTCTCTTATTTTTCTCTGTCCTTCTTCTCCAACACCAGAAAATAATATTTGTCTTGAATATCGCTCCTGCATGCGATACCCCCCTTTCTTATCCTCCTATATAAGACATTTCGATTTTCGGACGATTTTTTGCACTTTCTTCTGTTCGTTCATCCGAATACCTATCTTTTCTATTCATCCATACATCTTGTATAACACTTAATAACTCCTCATCCGAAAGATTTCCTCTAAGAAGTTCTCTTACATCCAAACCCTCTGTCGCAAATAAGCACGTATAAAACTTTCCATCTGCCGAAATTCTCGCCCTCGTACAAGAGACACAAAATGACTCAGAAACAGATGTAATAAAACCAACTTCAACATTTGTTCCAACGTACCGATATCGCTTCGCAACTTCACCAAAGTAATGCGCTTCAGCTGGCTCAAGCGGATACACCTTATGAATCATCTCAATCAATTCTCGTTTTGTAACGACTTGATCAAAATTCCACCCATTTGTACTACCAACATCCATAAACTCAATAAACCGAAGCGTGATTCCTTGCTCTTTAAAATACGCAGCCATCGGTAGTACTTGATGATCGTTCATCCCTTTTTTCACAACCATATTTACCTTTACTTCCAAGCCCGCCTCTTTAGCTGCTATAATTCCCTTAATTACCGGTTTCGTATTAATATTTCGACCATTAATATTCTTAAATATGTCATCATCTATCGCATCTAAACTAACATTCACTCTATGTAATCCAGCTTCTTTTAATGCCTTCGCTTGTTTCGTTAAATGAATAGCATTTGTCGTTAACCCTATATCTATTAGCCCATCAATTTTCACAAGACGTGCAATAAGTTTTGTTAAATCTTTACGAAGCAGTGGCTCACCGCCAGTAAGTCTAATTTTCCGTACACCGATGCTAACAAATAATTTTGCCAAACGCTCAATTTCATCAAAAGTTAGTAAAAACTCGTCTTTCAAAAAAGCATATTCTGGCCCAAATATTTCCGCTGGCATACAATATGTACATCTAAAATTGCAACGATCAATGACAGATATACGTAAATCTTGAAGTGGGCGTCCAAAAAAATCTTTAACCATCTCCTGCATCGCCACCCTCCCTTTCTGCCAAATTTCTTTCTTTTCATTCTATTATAATATATTTTCGAACTGCGATGTTTTTGCTCAAGTGAATAAAGTGAAACTTTAAATAATTAGAGGGGATTCACTCCCCCTGGTTAACGAGGTTTACTTACAAATACAAAGATAGAAAAACCTTGAAACATAAAAGCTTCAAGGTTCTCTGCTTATTAACTTAATCTAATAATAGTCAGGGTAGCCCCTGGCGTTGCTGTAGATAATGTAGCTATTGCAACTACTCCAAATAACTGTAAGCTAACAGTAGCTCCAGCAGGCAAGTTAGCAATTATTGTTGCACTAAATGAACCAGTAGCCACTGTCGGAGCGTTTATCGTTCCCGCAAGCGGACTGCCATTTACAGTTATACGAGAACTTACAAGTAATCCTGCCGTTAAATTAATTGTATAAGCTATATAATAATTTCCTGCATTCGCAACTGTAAATACAGTATTTCCACCACTAACGGTTATTCCTGGACCAATATTTTGATTGTTCGGTAATGGTACATTCGTACCACCTAATAAAACGGAAATAGCGGTTCCTGATGTATTATTCGCAAATGCATACGTTGCAGTTGTACTAACTCCAGTCGCCCCGGTCGCTCCAGTGGCTCCAGCTCCGGTTGGACCTGTATCTCCAGTTGGACCTTGTGAACCGGTTGCTCCTGTAGCCCCCGTTGGACCTTGGATTCCTTGCGGGCCTTGAATTCCTTGTGGCCCTGTCGCTCCGGTTGCTCCTGTAGCTCCCGTTGGACCTTGAATTCCTTGTGGGCCTTGGATTCCTTGTGGACCTTGAATTCCTTGTGGCCCTGTCGCTCCGGTTGCTCCTGTAGCTCCCGTTGGACCTTGTATTCCTTGCGGGCCTTGGATTCCTTGTGGACCTTGAATTCCTTGTGGACCTTGAATTCCTTGTGGACCTGTCGCTCCGGTTGCTCCTGTAGCTCCCGTTGGGCCTTGAATTCCTTGCGGGCCTTGAATTCCTTGGGGGCCTTGTGGGCCGGTCGGTCCTATATCACCTTGCGGACCTTGGATTCCTTGTGGGCCTTGTGCCCCGGTTGCCCCTGTCGCTCCTTGGATTCCTTGAGGTCCTTGTGGACCTTGAATTCCTTGGGGGCCGGTTGGACCTATGTCGCCTTGTGGGCCTTGAATTCCTTGGGGACCTTGTGCTCCGGTTGCCCCCGTTACTCCTTGGATTCCTTGTGGACCTTGAATACCCTGTGGACCGGTTGGACCTATCTCTCCTTGAACACCTTGGATTCCTTGCGGGCCCTGTAAACCCGTCACTCCGGTTGCTCCCGTTGCTCCTGTCGCTCCTGTCACTCCAGTTGAGCCTGTCGCCCCGGTATCTCCTGTTACTCCTGTCGCACCTGTTGCTCCTGTCGGGCCAGGTGGTCCACCTGATGGACCTGTCACTCCTGCCGGACCTGATGGCCCCGTTGGGCCGGTCGGTCCTGCTGGTCCTCCTGACGGGCCAGTCACCCCTGTTGGACCGGTTACTCCTGTTGGACCGGTAGTTCCTTCTCCCGTCGCTCCGGTTGCCCCCGTATCTCCTGTTGCTCCCGTCGGACCTTGTATCCCTTGAATCCCTTGTGGGCCTTGCACTCCTTGCGCACCTGTTGCTCCTTGAATCCCTTGTATTCCTTGCACTCCTTGTGCGCCCATCGGACCGGTTGGACCAATCGCCCCTTGTATACCTTGCACTCCTTGGGGGCCCTCTGGACCCGTTGCTCCTATTTCCCCTTGTATCCCTTGAATTCCAGTTGCTCCTTGTGCTCCAGTTGCTCCCGTTATCCCTTGCACACCTTGTATTCCCTGTATTCCTTGTGGACCTTGTGGGCCTGTTGCTCCTACCGGTCCTTGAATGCCTTGTATCCCCTGAGGACCCTCTGGACCCGTTGCTCCAACTGGCCCTTGAACACCTTGTATTCCTTGCGGGCCCTGAAGTCCCTCTGGGCCTTCTGGACCTGTTGGACCTATCTCTCCTTGTATCCCTTGGATTCCAGTTGGACCTTGTGGCCCAGTCGGACCTATGTCACCTTGCGGACCTTGGATTCCCTGTGGACCTTGTGCTCCTGTTCCCCCTGTCGCTCCTTGGATTCCTTGAGAACCTTGTGGGCCTTGAATTCCTTGTGGGCCGGTTGGACCTATGTCGCCTTGTGGGCCTTGAATCCCTTGCGGACCTTGATCTCCAGTGGCCCCCGTTACTCCTTGAATTCCTTGGGGACCTTGAACACCTTGGGGACCCGTCGGACCTATCTCTCCCTGCACACCTTGGATTCCTTGCGGACCTTGCAAACCCGTCACTCCGGTTGCTCCCGTTTCTCCTGTCGCTCCTGTCACTCCAGTTGAGCCTGTCGCCCCAGTATCTCCTGTTACTCCTGTCGCCCCGGTTGCTCCTGTCGGGCCAGGTGGTCCACCAGATGGACCTGTTACTCCCGCCGGACCTGATGGCCCCGTTGGGCCGGTCGGTCCTGCTGGTCCTCCAGATGGGCCTGTTACCCCTGTTGGACCGGTTACTCCTGTTGGACCTGTAGTGCCTTCCCCTGTCGCCCCAGTTGCTCCCGTATCTCCTGTTGCCCCCGTCGGACCTTGGATTCCTTGAATTCCCTGTGGACCTTGCACTCCTTGTGCGCCCGTCGCTCCTTGAATTCCTTGTACTCCTTGCACACCTTGGGGACCCATCGGACCTGTTGGACCAATCTCCCCTTGAGCACCTTGCACTCCTTGGGGACCCTCTGGACCCGTTGCTCCTATTTCCCCTTGTATCCCTTGAATTCCAGTTGCTCCTTGTACTCCAGTTGCTCCCGTTATCCCTTGCACACCTTGTATTCCCTGAATTCCTTGTGGACCTTGTGGGCCTGTTGCTCCTACCGATCCTTGAATACCTTGTATCCCCTGAGGACCCTCTGGACCCGTTGCTCCAACTGGCCCTGGCACACCTTGTATTCCTTGCGGGCCCTGAAGTCCCTCTGGGCCTTCTGGACCTGTTGGTCCTATATCACCCATCGGACCTTGTATCCCTTGAACTCCCTGTGGGCCTGTTGCTCCTGATGGCCCTGGTACTCCTTGTATTCCTTGTGGACCTTGATCTCCTGTTGCTCCTGTGGCCCCTTGAGGCCCTATAGCCCCCTGTATACCTTGTGGACCTTGATCCCCTGTTGCTCCCGTTGCCCCTTGAATACCTTGAACTCCTTGTATTCCTTGTTCACCAGTTACTCCCGTCGGACCAGGAATACCTTGAATACCCTGCGGACCTTCTGGACCTGTTGGACCAATTGGCCCTTGAATCCCTTGGATTCCTTGCAAGCCCTGTGCTCCCGTGCTTCCAGTCGGACCTGTACTTCCCGTTGCTCCTGTTATCCCTGTACTTCCTGTAGCTCCAGTATTCCCAGTTGCTCCAGTCGCACCTGTACTTCCACTCGGTCCACCGCCCGGACCTGTCGCACCAGTCGGCCCCGTCGGACCAGGAGGTCCTCCAGATGGTCCAGTTATCCCAGTTGGACCTGTTATTCCAGTCGGGCCTGTTATCCCCTGACCAGTTGCTCCGGTTGCACCTGTATTTCCACTCGGTCCTTGTGTTCCTTGTATCCCTTGTGCTCCTTGTATTCCTTGTGGACCAGTTACACCCGGTAACCCTTGGACGCCTTGAATCCCTTGAGGTCCCTCAGGTCCCGTCGCTCCAATTGGCCCCTGTAATCCCTGTATCCCTTGTATACCTTGTGCCCCAGTCGCTCCCGTTGGACCAATCGGACCTTGTAACCCTTGCACCCCTTGAGGTCCTGTCGCTCCAGTTTCTCCTTGTGGTCCTCTCAATCCTTGTGGGCCCTGCTGTCCTTCTGGTCCAGTTGCACCTATTGGCCCAACTGATCCTTGTATCCCTTGCACACCTTGAGGTCCTGTCGGGCCCATCTCCCCCATCGGACCTTGTAATCCTCTTGGTCCTTGAGGTCCTGTTGGGCCTTGTGGACCGGTTGGACCAGTAATCCCTATACCTGTAAACCCAGTTGGAACAGGGGGGAAAGTAGGCCCAATAAGTTCGGGTGGAATTCTAAAATTAGAGCTTAACGAATTTTGCTTCCGATTATTATCACGATTCTTCACACTTTCACCGCCTACAAACCGTCTTTTTCATAATAAATAAGCCTCTTCTTAATCTATTTACAAAAATAATTTCCAAGACTATTTTTATTTTAAATAATAAAAACTCCCTTAATTTCTTAAGGAAGTCCTGCAATTGAATCCATATTATCTGTATTAGGGACAGCTTGCGCTATACTCGATGTATTTACATTTTGCCCCATATTTGCTCCTGTTACAGTACCAGCAGGAGTGCCCCTTGTATACGTCGTCGTCACCGAATCTCCCGGCTGTAAACAAAGCTTCGTCTCCGTCCCTATTACTGTAACAACATCAATCCAAGTACACCCCATTGAACCACTATATGATTTCGAAGCAGTAAATGAAGTGTCGCTCAAATTATCACCGGTAAATATATTTCCAGTGTTATTCACAATAACAAACTCTTTTATATGAGCAGGCATAATTACACTCTACCTTTCCTCTATGAACCTAACGTACGTGTACTCGTTGCCAAAGGCGGAAGAAATACTGATGTTCTAATGACCGCTTCTGGCTGCCTTTTTCCATTTAAAAAAATAGCCGCACTCGATCCTCCAGCACCTGCATATACTTTTGCTACAGCTAAAGGTGAGAGATCATAACAGTCACCGACATTAACAGCTCCTGTATTATTAATAATTTTTACTTTACGCAAATTAATCCCCATTTACCCCTCCTCCTTTTTTATACTGTATGCAAAAGAAAAAAACTTGAAACAGACTCGTTTCAAGTTTTTTACAATTAACTATTTCGTTTCACCTTCATATTGAAGCATACCGCCAACCATGTTCACTGTTTTAAACCCTTGTTCATTTAAATAATGACATACATTTTCACTGCGCATTCCTGAACGACAAATAAAGATATATTCATTCTCTTTATTAAAGAAATCTACTTTATGTGGGATATCGCCCATTTTAATATGTACAGCTTCTGGAATCTTTCCTGCCGCTACTTCTTCATCTTCTCTTACATCTACTAAAAATAACGTTTCTCCATTTTCTAAACGCTCTTGTACCTCTTCTGTAGTGATTGTTTTAACTTCTGTCATATGTAGTTCCTCCTTATATACAATAAAACCTTTAGTTTCTTTTTCACAAACATTCTCTACCAATTTTAGCATGCAAAAGAAAGAACGCAAAGAATCGAAAAGCTATTTCTCAATTTTCTCGTAAAACTTATTCTTTACAAACATAACTAGCACATTGTATCCTCAATATACTTGTTTTATGAAAGGAGTCGATTAAAATGACACTTTTTCTTTTCATTATGGGCATTGTGTTCTTACTCGCTGCAATTATTGCTCTTAGTATGAAAAATAATAGAAAAATAAAATCCCCACAAGAAATGTCATTCTTATTTCTATTGCTTAGCATAGCGTTTTTCGGTATAGCAATAGCTACATATATTTTCCGTCTACAAATCATGTAAAAAAAGGTGCCTACTACAAACATCGCACCTTTTCCCCATCATTTGTCTTCTAAACAAAACTAGATACTTTCCGATTTAAAAATTCATAAACTTTCTTTTCAAATAAATGAATATCAAATGCTCCCGCCATATGCCCATTTATACTTTCTATCTCATACACTTCCGCATACTTCCCTTGTTTTTGCAAAATATCTACCATTTTATAATTATAACGAGACGGCTGAAGCAAATCTTGTTTACACGGAATCATAAGTACATTCGCTTCTATGTTAGAAAGAGATTCTTCTAGTGAAGAAAACCCATGTGCAATATCATGCAATAAAACTGCCTTCGCAGTATACATCCATGAATTTGCATCTACTAGCTCTATACTTGTATACGTCGCTTTATTTATCTCTTTTTCAAATGATGTTAGTGTAGAAAACTTTTCATAAGGTTCTACCTCTATACTATTACGAGGAAATGCCATTTCATAAAAATGCTCATCAAACGCGTTCATAAACATCATTCTATTTGCTAAATGAAGCCCCTTTATCGGCTGCTCTTCTCCATATTTTCCATCTTTCCAATTTGGATCGAGTTGAATTGCCTCAATCGCATTTTGCGCTACGTTTACTGACGTAATAATTGGGTTTTGTGGGTTCGTAATAACGCCAATCATCCGCTCTACCATATGTGGATAGTGAACCGCCCATTGTTGTGCAATCATTCCCCCCGCCGACGGTCCGATTACAGCGTGTAACCTTGAAATTCCCATACCTTTTATTAACTCATATTGCACACAAGCTACATCAAGAAATGTAAAAATCGGAAAATCCATAGCATATTCTTCTCCAGTTTCTGGATTAATTGATTTCGGTCCTGTTGTAATTACATATGGATTCCTCACCTGCACATTACAAAGATTATCCGTACATATAACAAAATACTTATTTGTATCAATTGCTTTTCCAGGTCCAATTAGCCCATCCCACCAACCAGACTCCTCATCATGAACTGTATATTTTCCTGCCGCATGACTTGTTGCACTAAAATAATGACAAACCAAAATCACATTTGACCTTTCTCTATTTAAAGTGCCATATGTCTCGTATCCCATTTGAACAGGAATTTCTCTGCCATTTTCAAACGTAAACCCTTTTAAAACAAACTTCTCCTTTTTTACAATTTGCACAGACTCTCCCTCTCCCCGTTATAGTATGAACTGCTTACTAAAGTTTTTTTTCTATGCAAACTAATCTCCTTCTTCTTTTCATAAATAAATGAATAATATACAAAATTAGCCACAAAATAGCACTATATTACAAGATTAAAGAGGGCGTACATATGATTTGGAATTGGTTACGTAAGAAAAAAAAATCAAATAAACCAGAAGCAAACGAAACAGATAATCAGGAGCAGCATTCTAACAATCAAGAGGATGATAACAAAGAACAGACTAGAAGTATGAAACATAATAAAGGTAAAAATAACGAGCAAAAAGATTCTTCTCAGAATAAGCAACAAAGTGCTAAACAAGAGGATTCCTCTCAGGATAAGCAACAAAACGCTAAACAAGAGGATTCCTCTCAGGATAAGCAACAAAACGCTAAACAAGGTGATTCGTCTCAGGATAAGCAACAAAACGCTAAACAAGAGGATTCGTCTCAGGATAAGCAGCAAAGTGCTAAACAAGATGACCCTTCTCAGGATAAGCAACAAAACGCTAAACAGGATGATTCCTCTCAAGATAAGCAGCAAAGTGCTAAACAAAATGACCCTTCTCAGGATAAGCAACAAAACGCTAAACAGGATGATTCCTCTCAAGATAAGCAACAAAGCGCTAAACAGGATGATTCCTCTCAAGATAGGCAACAAAGTGCTAAACAAGATGATTCGTCTCAAGATAAACAACAAAGTACTAAACAAGGTGATTCGTTTCAAGATAAACAGCAAAACGCTAAGCAAGATGAACCTTCTCAAAGTAAGCAACAAAGCTCTGGAGGTAATAGTATTTATGACTTTACAAAACCAGAAAAAGATCGTATTCATTCTTTACAAAATTTAATAGAGAAGCTGAAAAAGTCTAGTGATTTTGTAAATTATCATACATCCGACGATGAAACGATGCCTTATTGGATTTCTTACTATCGCCCTTCACTTGATGGAGAAAAATTACAAAAGTATTTAATGCCCACTCTTTTAGAACGACCTAACGCATCACTAGAAGAGCTTAAGGAACATATCCCGATGAGCGGCATTACAATTACGAACGACTTACAAAAAATTGAGGATATGGTTTTAAAGGGGCATGCGATTATTCAATTGAATCAGCAAGATCAAAAATGTATGCTTGCAAACATTGCAATTGATAATTATCGTGCACCAACCCCTCCTTTAAACGAATCAACTGTTATTGGTCCGCAAGAAGGTTTCGTAGAGGATATTGATACAAACATTAATTTAGTTCGAAAACGTCTTCCTGTTTTAGATTTACAAACAAAAGAAATGATTATCGGCGAGTTTTCCAAAACAAAAGTTGTCATGATGTACTTAGACAACCTTGCTGAAAAAGATAATGTAGATTTTCTAGAAGAGTCATTACGTGCTCTTGAATATGATCAAATTAATGATAGTGCTTATTTACAAGAATTAATGGGTGAAAAATCGATTTTCCCTCTCTATATCAATACAGAACGTACTGATAGAGTTACAAAAGCACTAATTGATGGGAAAATTGCTATTTTTGTTGATGGTTCTCCGAGTGTTTTACTAACACCTGTATCCTATTTCGATTTTTTCATTTCACCAGAAGACTATAACGTCTCCTGGATGTACGCTACATTTTCAAGGATTTTAAGATTAATTGCCGTTCTATTTTCAATTTGCGCTACACCGTTATACGTTGCAGTTTTAAATTATCATTATGAACTTATTCCGAGTGATTTACTTGAAACTTTAATTTTATCAAGAGCACAAGTACCGTTCCCGCCTTTAATTGAAGCTCTCTTTTTAGAACTTGCAATTGATTTATTAAGAGAAGCCGGCGCAAGGTTACCGATGAAAGTTGGTCAAACGCTCGGTATCGTAGGGGGTATCGTAATCGGGCAAGCATCTGTACAAGCAGGTTTAACGAGTAATATTTTATTAATTATCGTTGCCTTATCAGCACTCGCTTCCTTTATTACACCTATTTATAAAATGGGTAATGCGGTTCGATTACTACGTTTCCCGTTTCTCATATTTGCAGAAATAGGAGGACTTTTCGGGATTTCACTTGGATTTATCTTTTTATTTACCCATCTATTTAGACTCACTTCTTTACGCAAGCCGTACGCTTTATTTTATCCAACAAGACAACAATCTGTTAAAGATTCTTGGATTCGTTTTCCTTTAACAATGATTGATACAAGAGATGTACAAGCAAGGCCACAACATGTAAAAAAAGCAGCGAAAGGAATTTCAACAAAGCATAGATCAGACTTTGATGATTAAGAAATGAGGTGCATTCGATGAGTAAAGTTCAAGAAAAATATCAAATATCTCCTATCTTTGTTTTCTTCTTAATTCACGGTGCACAGTTCGGTGCTGGCGTTCTCGGCTTCGCTCGAATCATCGCAAAGGCCGCTGGATACGACGGATGGATGGGAGTTATAATCACAGGAATTTTAATCCACATTCTTATATGGATGATGTATGTCTTATTAAAAGAAACAAATGGGAATTTAGTTGATTTACATCGGCAAACATTTGGAAAATGGCTAGGAAATGGCATTAGCATCATCTTTATGGCTTATTTTTTAATCGTTAGTATTTCAGTCATCCGAACATATGTTGAAATTATTCAAGTATGGATGTTTCCTACCGCTTCTACCTTTATGTTAACACTCTTTTTATGCTTAGTTAGCTATTACATTATCTCTTCTGGATTTCGTGTAATTACCGGTATTTGCGTCATCTCTGTTGGTGGTACATTAGGATATTTATTTCTAAGCTTATTCGTTTTGAAATATTCACATTGGGATAATTTACTACCTATATTCACACATTCTTTTTCAGACATTTTAAAATCCGCTCAACTGTCAATCTACAGTATGACCGGTTTTGAGATTTACCTCATGGTGTATCCATTTGTGAAAAAGCCTATGCAATCTCATAAATACGCTCAGTTTGGAGCACTATTTTCAAATCTTCTATATTTATTTAGCACCCTTTTAGCCTTTGCATTTTTTAGTGAAAAACAATTGTTAAAAACGATATGGGCCCAACTTTCTATGACCCAAGTTATTCAATTACCATTTATAGAAAGACTCGAATATATTGCAATTTCAGGCTATGCACTCGTTATTATTTCAAGTTTTATCCTCCCTTTATGGGCGTCAATGAGAGCAACTCATGAAATATTCCGTGTAAAACAAAGGGGTGTTTTAATTGCTTTTATCTTTATCACTCTCATTGTTTCACAACTTTTAACAAACAGACACGATATTAATAACTTTATTAGTAATGTATCAAAGGTTAGTTTTTGGCTCATTTATGTATACATCCCAATCCTATTTATTATTGTGTGGGTGAAAAGAAAATGGAAAAAATCAAAAGCACAAGCAAATTAATACTTATTTCTTGTATAACATTCTTCAGTCTAATTGGATGTTTACAAAAAAATATTATCGACGATGTACAACTTATTCAAGGATCCGTATTTGACGTTGCAAAAGATAATAAAGTAAAAGTGACATTCGTTTGTCCCATTCAAAAAAAAGGAAATAAAGTTCAAGTTTTTGAAGGCAGTGCAAATGCGGTAAAACAAGTAAAAGCAGACACATCTTTAGAGTCTTCTCAACCTTTTGCTAGTGGACAAATGCGTGTCGCTCTATATACGATAAGACTTGCCAAAACAGGAATGTCTACTTCATTCGATACATTACTCCGAGATGTGAATATAGGGAACGCTTTATATGCTGCTTTATTAGATGGGAATGGTACTGAACTTTTAAAAGGCAAATATTCGACTTCATACAACGTTGCAATTTATATAAAAAAATTGCTAGAACATAACATGGAGACCGGACCTTTACCAGCGGATAATCTACATATAGGAGCATTTCGCTATTATCAAGAAGGAAAAGACTACTATATTCCCATTCTAAAGAAGCATGGTGATAAAATAAAAATTACCGGAATTGGCCTTTTTAAAAAGGATAAATATATCGGTAAAATTGCGGAAAAAGATATGTTCATATTTAAAGGACTATTAGAGAAACATAAATTAGATTCACATGAATTTAAAACAGATTCTGCGTACGTAATGATTAATAATATTCGTTCTGTTCCAACTTACGATATAAAAATTAAAAACGGAAAGCCTTCTTTTTTCATTCACGTTCGTCTTGATGCACGTATTCAAGAACTATCAAAACAAATTAACTTAGAAAATAACAAGAACACAAAAAACATTGAAAAAGATGTACAAAAACAATTAGATAAACAAGCTGCTAAGTTAATTAAGCAATTTAAATCTTTAGGCGTCGATCCTCTCGGGCTAGGTGCAAAGTATAAACAACATTATCGCCCATTCAAATTAGAAGAATGGAGACAAATGTATAAAGATGTTCCGGTTCATATAAAATACACCGTAAATATTACAAATTCTGGTGTTATTGAATGAGAAATGATTGAACTCCTCTCTCCAGCATGATACAACGGAGAGAGGAGTTTTTTATTATCAAATAGAGAGAGAAGATATTTATGGGGGAGCTTATGTCTAAAAAATTAGTAAAGCCTATTTTAAATGGTATTTTATTTCTCGGCGTCTTTTTATTTGCTCATACATACTTAAAAAATGTTTCCTTCACACGTTACTTACTTGTCGTTATACCAATGTTACTCGTCGGTATTTTTGGCATCGATCTTATTTCATCGCTTTTAATAAAAAAAGAAGAATAACGAGCGAACATCTTATTTCGATAAGATGTTCTTTTCATTTCATAATCACCTTATGTTACAATAAACTTCGGCATAACGTAAGAAAGGATGAAACAACATGACAAACGAAAAAGGTTTAGATAAAGGATACGAACTTGTTGCGAAAATGCATGAAGTATTCGGACATCCTGTGACAAATACTCCAACAAAATTAACAGAAGAGCGTGCAAAAATCCGTGCAAGTTTTATGCAGGAAGAACTAGAAGAATTTCTAGAGGCAACGACTGTTGAAGATCAATACGATGCACTGATTGACCTTATTTACTTTGCATTCGGAACGTTTGCAGAAATGGGCGTACGTCCAGATAAAGGATTCGAAATTGTAAACAACGCCAACATGGCAAAACTATTCCCTGATGGGAAGCCTCGATTCCGTGAAGGCGACGGTAAGATTCTAAAGCCAGAAGGCTGGCAAGCACCGGAACCACAACTTCGTGCTGAAATTGAACGTCAGCGTCAAGAAGCTGAAAAAAACTGCTAGGATTTCCTAGCAGTTTTTTATTATGGCTTTTTTTCTGCCAATCATTAATGACCCACGTGCCCTGCGTGTCCTGCTGCTCCACTAATACTAGCTGCTCCTGCTGCTGCCCCTGCTCCTCCTGCTCCAATTCCACCTGTCCAAGGAGAGGATTGTTGTTGTTGTTGATATTGCTGATATTGTTGGTGCTGTTGGTGCTGTTGACCTTGGTGTCCATGATGTTGGCCTTGGTGCCCATGATGACCGTGTTGGCCTTGATGACCTTGGTGATGGTGGTGACCTTGGTGTCCATGATGTTGGCCTTGGTGGTGATGTCCATGGTGACCATGTTGGCCTTGGTGAGTTTGATAAAGAACAGCTTGCGGATGAATGTGGTGGTGACCGTGGTGATGTACTTGTTGCCCCTGATGACCATGTTGACCTTGATGATGGTGATGACCATGATGGCCGTGTTGACCTTGATGGTGGTGATGACCATGATGGCCGTGTTGACCTTGATGGTGGTGATGTCCATGATGGCCGTGTTGACCTTGATGGTGGTGATGTCCATGATGGCCATGTTGACCTTGATGGTGGTGATGATGACCATGGTAGCCGTGAACTACTTGCGGATATCCACCTACTCCTCCTGCTACAACACCTACTCCCGGTACAGGAAATCCTGTCTGTACTCCTCCAACGAAAGATGGAAATGCAGTTGGTACGCCTACTGGTACTCCTCCCGCTGCTCCGCCAACAAATGTTGGGATTCCAGTTTGCACTCCGGCTACCGATGATGGAAATCCTCCTGTTAATGTTGGAATTCCAGTTTGTACACCCGCTACTGATGTAGAAAACCCTCCAGGTGTTCCGCCCATCCAGCTCGGAATTCCACCGTATCCTTGTTGTCCTCCTCCCATTAACATCATTTGTTCATAACTATCCGATCCACTCCCGAAGAAACCATGTGGTGCATTATTGTCCATCCCTTTCATTCCTTTCACCTCTTCTACTCAATTTAGCCTACCTTTTTTATCATATTTCCTATAGAAGAATAGGTGTTTGTCTGCACTAGAATTCCGCTTCTTTTTCTTCATTCATGATAAAATTAATTAACTGAATATTTTTTCTAGGAGGTATTTATATTGAAGAATGTAACAAAGGCTTCTATCAATGATTTAGATTCAATCGTCCATATAGATATTGACGTAATTGGAAACGATAGTAGACGAAATTATATTAAGCACACTATCCGTGAAGGCAGATGCATCATTGTAACAGAAGAAAATTCTATCTCTGGCTTTCTAACATACGATACAAATTTCTTTGGTTGTACTTTCCTCTCATTAATCATTGTTTCACCAACTAAAAGAAGGCAAGGCTATGCAAGCTCGTTAATCTCATATATGTTAAGTCATTCTCCTACTCAAAAAATATTTTCTTCAACGAACGAATCGAATGAAAGTATGCAGAAAGTATTTAACTCGAATGGTTTTATACGTAGCGGAATAGTTGAAAACTTAGATGAAGGTGACCCTGAGATTATTTTCTATACAAAAAAGCTCAGAACATAAACGCTCTGAGCTTTTTCAAATGATTTAGTTTGCAACAACGTTAACAAGTTTTCCAGGAACAACAATTACTTTACGAACTGTTTTCCCTTCAATTTGGTCTTGAATTGCTTCAAGTGCAAGTTGTTCCATTTCTTCTTTTGATGCGTCTTTACTCATTGTTAGTTTTGCGCGAACTTTACCCATAACTTGAACAACGATTTCAACTTCATCTTCTACAAGTTTAGACTCATCAAATGTTGGCCAGCTTGCATATGTGATTGTTTCATTGTATCCAAGTTTGCTCCATAGCTCTTCCCCGATATGAGGTGCAACTGGTGCAATCATTTTTACGAAACCTTCTACATATTCTCTTGGAAGTGTTTCAGCTTTGTATGCATCGTTGATGAATACCATCATTTGAGAAATCGCTGTGTTGAAGCGAAGCTCTGCATAGTCTTCTGTTACTTTCTTCACTGTTTGATGGTAAGCTTTTTCAAGCTCTTTATTTGGTGCGTCAGTAATTTTCTCACTTAATTCACCGTTATCTTGAACGAATAGACGCCATACGCGGTCTAGGAAACGACGAGCTCCGTCAAGACCATTTTCAGACCAAGCGATTGAAGCATCTAATGGTCCCATGAACATTTCGTATAGACGAAGTGTATCTGCACCGTGGCTTGCTACGATATCATCAGGGTTTACAACGTTACCTTTTGATTTACTCATTTTCTCGTTGTTTTCACCTAGAATCATACCTTGGTTGAATAATTGTTGGAACGGTTCTTTCGTTGGAACTACACCGATATCGTATAATACTTTATGCCAGAAACGAGCATATAGTAAGTGAAGTACAGCGTGCTCTGCACCACCGATATAAATATCAACTGGAAGCCATTGTTTTACTTTTTCAGGATCTACAAGTGCTTCGCTATTGTTTGGATCGATGTAACGTAGGTAATACCAACAGCTACCAGCCCATTGCGGCATTGTATTTGTTTCACGACGACCTTTTTTACCAGTCTCAGGATCAACAACATTTACCCACTCGTCAATGTTAGCAAGTGGTGATTCACCTGTACCTGAAGGACGGATGTTTTCTGTTTTCGGAAGAACTAATGGTAATTCCTCTTCTTTCACAGCTGTCATTGTACCATCTTCCCAGTGAATTACTGGAATTGGCTCACCCCAGTAACGTTGACGGCTGAATAACCAGTCACGTAGACGGTACGTTACTTTTTGATTTCCTGCGCTCGTTACTTCAAGCCATTCAATCATTTTTGCGATTGCTTCTTCTTTATTTAAACCATCAAGGAATGCTGAGTTTACGTGTGCACCATCACCTGTGTACACTTCTTTCGTAATATCTCCGCCTTTTACAACTTCCTTCATTGGAAGATTAAATACTGATGCGAATTCATAGTCACGCTCATCGTGAGCTGGAACTGCCATTACAGCACCTGTTCCGTAAGTTGCAAGAACATAGTCAGCAATCCAGATTGGTAATTTCTCACCGTTTACTGGGTTAACTGCGTAAGCACCAGTGAATACACCAGTTTTTTCTTTCGCAAGTTCTGTACGCTCTAGATCACTCTTCATTTTTACAGCGTTAATGTAAGCTTCTACCGCTTCTTTTTGTTCTGCTGTTGTAATTTCTGCAACAAGTGCATGTTCTGGAGCTAGTACACAGTATGTTGCACCAAATAATGTATCAGGGCGCGTTGTGAAAACTGTGAATTTCTCGTCTGTACCATCGATGTTGAAGTGTACTTCTGCACCTTCAGAACGACCGATCCAGTTACGTTGCATATCTTTTAAGCTTTCAGGCCAATCAAGCTCATCTAGATCTTCTAATAGACGATCTCCGTAAGCTGTAATTTTTAACATCCACTGTCTCATCGGACGACGCTCAACTGGATGTCCACCACGCTCACTCTTACCGTCAATGATTTCTTCGTTTGCAAGTACTGTACCAAGTGCTGGGCACCAGTTTACAGGTACTTCATCAACGTAAGCTAAGCCTTTTTCAAATAGTTTTAGGAAGATCCATTGCGTCCACTTATAGTAGTTTGGATCTGTTGTATTTACTTCACGGTCCCAATCGTAAGAGAAACCTAATGATTTAATTTGGTTACGGAACGTATTAATATTATGCTCTGTAAATTCAGCTGGGCTGTTTCCAGTATCAAGTGCATATTGCTCTGCTGGAAGACCAAATGCATCCCATCCCATTGGATGAAGAACGTTATATCCTTGCATACGCTTCATACGAGATAAAATATCTGTCGCTGTATAACCTTCTGGATGTCCTACGTGTAAGCCTGCACCTGATGGATATGGGAACATATCTAGTGCATAAAATTTTGGTTTTTCTGTCTCATCTGGCGTACGGAATGTTTTATTCTCTTCCCAGTACCCTTGCCACTTCTTCTCAATTTCTTGATGATTAAAGCTCATGAGATACCCTCCTTGAAATTCTATTTATTTTCACCGCCCAAAATACAAAAAACCTCTCATCCCTAAAAAGGGACGAGAGGTTATAGATTCCCGCGGTACCACCCTAAATTAATGTACAAATATACATTCGCTTAGATCCGTAACGTGGATTAACGGCAATTGCTACTATTAGTTTCACAACTGCAACTCAAAGGCGAGTTCATAACGAAACGTGGATTGACTTGCACCGACCGTCAACTCTCTAAACCAGCTTCTATTACTACTACTCCTTCTCACTGTTATTACACATATAAGTTACGTGAACTATCCTTCACCTAGTATCTCTTAAGAGCTTACTTAAAGCGAGGACTTCTCGGTTAATCGTTACTCTTAATAACTAACGAATTCATCTTAAGACAGCCGAGCTATCTCCCTTGTTCTAAAGGTTGTTTTATTTAAATATATTCTAAAACATGTTACATGTTCCGTCAAACTAAACTGCAATTTTTTCTTCAACTGTTTCTTCTACTTTTACTCGTTTATCATAAATGCTCGTTGCTATAAGCGCTACTACAAGCATTACCATGATTGCTATAAACAATACTTCCATATTGTATAAATCCACAATTGCTCCGCCAACGACCGGCCCGAACATTTTCCCTACAGTCGCCGCACTATTTACAACCCCTTGATAAAACCCTAATTTATCTTTTGGTGCAAGTATATTTGCAATCGTTGGAACCGCAGGCCATACAAATAACTCACCTATTGTTAATGTTACCATCGCAACGAGGAACATCGTAAATTGTTGCGCTTGACTTAACACAATGAATGAAGCTGCAAAAATGAAGATTCCAATCATAATTTGCTGTTTTAAAGAACGCTTCATCCAGCGAATTAGCATACTAACAAGTGGCTGTGCACAAACAATCATTGCTCCGTTTATCGTCCATAATAAACTATAGTGACGAAGGCTAATATTCAATTCTTGCATATGTGTTGCAATCGCTCCTTGCCACTGTACGTATGTAACCCAGCATAAAGCATATGCTACACACACGATAAGAAGTGCTTTAAATCCAGGTGTAAGTGACCAACCTTTTTTCATTTCCACTTCTTTTTGTACTCCTGGCTCCTTCTTGTCTTCCATACCACGGAATCCAATAAAAGCAATTAAGAAGAAAACAAAGTATAAAATAAAGTTCGCTAAGAAAATATAATCAAAACGATACGATGCAACTAATCCACCACATGCTGTTCCGATCGCAATACCAACATTTTGTCCAACGTACATCGCATTAAATGCCCGTCTTCCGCCTTCTGGCCAAACCGTACCAACCATCGCATACATCGATGGGAAGACCATTCCAGAACCGAAGCCGATTAACGCTAGCCATACAACATATAACGGCCAACCGTGGAAGAACACAAGACCTAAAATTGATACAAGTGTAATCACAATCCCTACTAAAGTTGATTTATAACCGCCCCATTTATCAAATAAAACACCGCCGAGCAAGTTTCCGATTACACCAGTAAGCGAGTTGATCATTAATACCATTCCGGCCACAGATAAAGATTTTCCCAAGTGATCATGTAAATAAATTGTATTAAAAGGCCATAAAAAAGAAGCACCCGTGACATTAATAATCATCCCAGCTACTAATAGCCATACTTTCCTTGGCATAGCTTCCCCTCCTATTCTATTTTTTTCGTTCATATATATAACAGTAAAATTGTAGTCGTTTTTAAATAGGAAGGCAACTGATTAATAGTTGATGAAATTCAGATAATAGTTCGTCGGTAAATGAATTTATATTGGTTGCTTCTTGGATTATATCAGCGATTATCAGAATATATCGGCGCAACTACAAATATATCCGCGATTATTAAAATATATCGACTTACCGACAAAAAACGACAACAGTAACAATATATAAAAGGGTAGACTGCATGAAATTTTCATGCAGTCTACCCTTATTTGTACTATCCAACTTCCTTTTCTCGCTTCACACGTTCTTTAGCACTCCATTTAAACACCTTATCTAGTAGCGAGTATATTCTCCCAGATTCTTTCGTTAACAAAGGTCCTAACGATGCTAATATTAAAACATACAAAGCTGAGAACGGTTTAATCGCTGCCATTAAGCCACCCGCAATTCCAATATTCGCGACGATAATAGAAAATTCTCCGCGTGATACAAGTGTTAAACCGATATTCGTAGAAGCCTTATGCGATAACCCAGCTTTACGCCCCGCAACCATTCCAGCAGTAAAATTACCGATAAGAGTAATGAAAACTGCTCCTAATGCCAACCACACTGCTCCGCCAAGTGAAAATGGGTCTATACTTAAACCGAAGCTGAAAAAGAATATAGCTCCAAAGAAATCACGAAACGGAACGACAAGCTGTTCAATTCGATCACTATGCTCTGTTTCAGAAAAAACGAGTCCTAGTAATAATGCTCCAATTGCCTCTGCAACATGAATCGTTTCTGAAAATCCTGCTACAAAGAACAAAATAGCGAATATTACAATAATAAAAATTTCATTGGACGAAATATCTAACATTTTATTTAAAAACCGTGTAGCTTTTCTAGCAACTACAAAGAATAGTAGCATATAACCTACTGCGATTAAAATAGATGTAAGAGCACCTACAAATGATGTTGCCCCTCCAAGTACTAATCCTGAAACGACTGATAAATATACCGCTAAAAAGATATCATCAAACATAATGATTCCTAAAATTAGCTCCGTCTCTTTATTACCAGATCTTCTTAAATCAACAATTACTTTCGCAACAATTGCACTCGATGAAATTGTTATGATCCCAGCAATAATTAATGTTTCTAATAAGGGGAAACCCATTATATATCCGTAAAGTAAACCTAATATAAAATTAAGCGATATATGAACAGTTCCCCCAAAAGCAATTGATTTTCCTGATTTAATTAATTTTTTAATTGAGAATTCTAAACCTAAGTAAAATAGGAGGAATATGACGCCAACACGGCCGAGGAAAGAAATAACTTCTCCACTTTCAATAAATCTTAAATCGATAAGCCCTAAATCTGGGGCATGAGGCCCCACTAGCATACCGAGTATAATAAGAAACGGAATAATCGAGAACTTTAACTTTGCAGCGAGAATAGCTGCAAAAGCGACTAATACTAACGCAGTTCCAACTTCAAAGATTAAAGTATCCATCGATTATGAATCCCCTCCTACTGAAAGCAACTCATTAATAATTCTTTTCACTTCATGTCTTTCACCTGATAATACGAGCATATCGCCAGCTTCAATGATAGAATCTGGGCCTGGATTAAAGAACTTCTTCATATTCTTTTTCAAAATGGCAATAATCGTTACGTTATATGTGTTTCGAACATGTAAACTACCAATTGTTTTTTGTACAACTGGTGCATTATTTTCCACCTTAAACCACTCAATTGATAATCCCTCAAAAGCCATTTCAATCGTATCTAAAGCTTGTGGCCTATATACCATTCCGCCCAATATAGCTGCAATTTGTCTCGCTTCAGAATCACGAAGAGAGACGCTTGAAATACTCTCTTCATGATCAGCATCAAAATGGTACATTTCTCTTCGGCCATCATCATGAATAACGATAACCATCTTTTCATTACCTTTTGTAATCACTTCAAACTTACATCCAATACCCGGCAGTTCACTCTCTCTAATATTCATATTTTCCGCCTCCTAATTTTTTAGTTACGGCTTTTATAAATCGACATCAATCTCCGTTTTAAAGCTCTCATCCTTTGAGATACCTAAATACTTTAGTGTCTCTGATGGAGTCGCGTGATGAAAATGTTTTTGCAATAGTGCAATCGCTATCCCTCTTTTGTACGCATGAAATCCGAACGTTTTTCGCATTGAATTCGTTCCGATTTTACCAACAACTCCAACTGCTTCTGCAGCATTATGAATTACACGATACGCTTGTTGGCGCGTAATTGAATTTGGCGTTTTATTAGATTGGAATACGTAATTTTCTCTTTTAACGCCAATAGATTGTACGTAATCTAAAAGCGCTTCTTTTACTTTTGTATTTAAATAAATATCTTGTTTAAATTTTTCATCTTTCACAGGAAGAGCATAAAACTCTTTAACAGTCCCGTCTTCATTTAATACATCTTCAAATTTCATGCTAAGTAGTTCTGTAATTTTTAATCCTGTGTTAATTCCAATAACAAATAAAAGATAATCTCGCTGGGAGTGCTCTTTTAAATATTTTTTCATAGCCTCAATTTGGCTTATATCTTTTAATGCCTCTACAACTTCCATACATGTATTCTCCTCATCTTATGAACGGTAATTTTCTCATTATGTTGTCCATTTTACCTTATCATGCTATGAGATTTCCATGTGTTATCCATTATTTTCACAATATACTCAGGTGGTTCTGAAAACTTTCAATGTGGAAACTTACGATTGTATAAATACGTTGCGGTAAAAAAATGTGGGGATAAAAGTTCAGCTTCTTTCTACAGATTGGATTCCTCCTTTCCTTATACAGCTACTTCTACTTTTATATTACGTTACTTACTTACATTATATTATACATTTCAGTAACATTAAAGTGTTTTTTCTGAAAATAATAAAAACCGAGCGTTTTTGCTCGGTTTTTATTATTAATCTTCTTTCGGAAGAACAATTCCTTTATACAATTGAACTGTAATGAAGTAATAAATCGCATAAATAACTACGAAAATTACGATTGGTATCCAAATACGAAAGTACGGATCGATTAAAATAAATCCGAAAATATTCATACCAACTAATACGTGAGCGATACCCACAATTGCTGGGAATAAGAATACTAAGAATAGCTCTTTATAAATCGATTTCGTTAATAACTCACGGCGCACACCGATTTTACGAAGCATTTGATAACGCGTAATATCTTTTGATGCACCAGAAAGAATTTTAAACATAAGACAGCTTGCCATCATTGCTAAGAACGCAATTCCAAGGAAGAATCCCATAAATACTGTTCCACTCGCAATGCCATAGAACCCACTATAAGCTTGATATTTACTATCCATTTGTTCAGCTTTTACATTTTTATATTTATCTAGCTGCAACTCGTCAAGTTTTTTCCATTCTTTTTTATATGTTAAAAAATCATCTGTTTTTCCGATAAATGCTATACCTTCTTTACCATTTATCCCATCATACATTTTTTGATCTACAATTTTAATTGCATGATCATTGTATAAATAATATGGATGGATTGTACTAAAAGCATCTGTCCATTCCGCTGAAAGTTCTTTAGTATTCGCATCTTTTTGATTCATCTCTCTAGAAACTGCACCTACCGGTAGTTCCTCTGAAACTTTTTTCGTATTTACTAAATCCTTCATAGACTTCATCTTTGCCATATCTTTTACGAAAGGACGATTTTTCTCTAAATCTTCTTTTACATAGTAAACGTATTTATCATCAACTTTGTAACGATATTCGCTTTTCTCTTTAAATGTAATACCATCTAAAATTTTCTTTTCTTCAGCTGTTGGATTATGAACTACTGAATCATATATTACTAAACCATCTACCATTTTTATAACGTTATTTTTAAATGCCATACCACCTGAAATTGCACCAGCTCCAAGTGCCACTAACATTGCCACTGTTGCAAGTACTTTTGTTAAACTATTAATTCGGAAGTTTAATTGTGCAAATGTAAAAGCATTAAGTCCTTTTTCACTACGCTTTTTATTACTTTTTAACTTTTTAATAATGACTGGAAGAAGTGAGCCAAATAGCATGTAAGTACCAGCTGTCGTTGTAATTAATGCAATAAGGATTCCCATCTCTTTTAGTTTTTCCATATAGATCATAGATGCATAACCTATACCTAATAAAATAACAGCAAGGAATGCCACTACAACTGTCTTTTTACCTTTTACTGCAACACGCTCTGTTTGTGCATCTGCATGTACTAGTTGCAATACAGAAATACGTGACAATTTAATACTGTTCATAATTGCTGATAATACAAATAGTGCAAAGAAGAAGATGCAAGTAACAGTCATAGATGGTAGATAAAATGCTTTATACCCTTCACCAGCAAATTCAAGCTGTTTCATTAATAACTGTCCAATACCTTCTGCAAGTCCTACTCCAACTGCAATCCCGATTGCAAGAGACGCAGCACCTAATACGATTGTTTCAATAAACATAAGTAATGTAACTTTATGTTTTTTCGCACCTAACATCATATACATACCGAACTCTTTTTGACGAAGAGATAATAAGAAAGAGTTTGCATATAAAATGTAGAAGAACGTTATAATTGCTAATAAAAATGATCCTGCTTGGAATACGAATCCAATAGATTTAATCACTGAATTAGATTCTAAAAATGCTTTATTCAGTGCTAACGTTTGGAACATGTAAAAAATTGAAATCGACATGACAAGACCGACAAGTAAGACGATATAATCTTTCAGCTTACTTTTCAGCCCCGACATGGAAAGTTTAAATAACATACTGGAACCTCCTTTCTTACGCCTTTTGTGTACCTAAATCTGCAAGTACATCTAAAATTTCTTTGTAGAACTCTTCACGCGTACCACCGCGATGAATTTCTTTATATAGCTCACCATCTTGAATGAATAAAATACGCTGACAGTAACTTGCACTATATGGATCATGCGTAACCATCATAATCGATACGCCTTGATCTTTATTTAAGTTTGTCATCGCATCAAGTAAACTCGTTGCATTTTTAGAATCAAGCGCTCCTGTTGGCTCGTCCCCTAAAATAATTGCCGGCTCATGCACTAAAGCACGCGCTGCTGCTGAACGTTGTTTCTGTCCACCAGATACTTCAGATGGATACTTTTGAAGTATTTCTGTAATCCCTAACATATCCGCTACTTTTTCTACTTTCGGTCCAATATTACGTGATGCGACACCTTGAAGAGAAAGTGGAAGTGCAATGTTTTCATAAATAGATAAGTTCTCTAATAAGTTAAAATCTTGGAAGATAAATCCTAATTTTTGCGAACGGAAATCTGAAAGCTCACCTTGCTTCATTTTTGTAATATCCGTTCCCGCAATTTCAACAACGCCGCCCGTTGCCTTATCTAACGTTGAAATTACATTTAATAATGTCGTTTTACCGGAACCAGATGGTCCCATAATTCCAACAAACTCACCCTCTTGAATTGAGAATGAAACACCCTTTAACGCGTGTGATTGGTTCTCACCTTTTTTACCGTACACTTTTTGAACGTTTTTCACGTCTACAACTGGTTTCGTCATATATATCCTCCTACGCTTGTTTTTCCATTACCTATTTTGCGCTTTTTAGAAGTGAACTGCTATTTGTTAACATTACAATTACCTTACACTTTTGTAAGATAGAAAATGGATGCGTGTAAGGTTGGCTTTTCATACTAGTTCACATTTCGACATAGTAAATCGGTAAATGAAATTACATCGGCGATTGTTAAAATATATCAGCGGTTCTTACACTTTTATCAGCGATTTTTCAAATATATCGGCGATTCTTACACTTTTATCAGCGATTACCAAAATATATCGACTTATCGACAAAAGATGACAATAAAAATAGGCTGTTCCGCGAAAGGAACAGCCCACTGATTAAAGTTTCACTTTATTTCTTTAAAGGTGTTACCGTCCAGTACGTAATAACACGCCAAACCCATTCTAATGGACCCATTTTAAAGATTTTCATCCAAATTACACTAAACACAATTTGAATTGCATAAATTGCGATACATACATATAGCGTCTGCATGTATGTTAAGTTACCTGCAAAGTTAAATACACTACCAGCAATTAAAATCATTGCCGTTTGTCCGATATAATTTGTTAAAGCCATACGACCGTAGTATTTCAATGGTGCTAATAATGTTTGAACTGGTTTTAACTGAAGTAATAAAATTAATGCTCCTACATAGAAAGCTGAAATAATTGGTCCAACAGTAATACCAATTTTTAGAAACTGGCTTGCAGCATCCATTGTTCCATCTTCATTCATCAATATCATATTTACAAATGGGCCAGCAGGCACGTGTCCATATTGATACCATACAGCTGCCACACTTAAAACAAACATAATGCCTGTAAAAATAGCGACTTGCTTTATGTTTTTTGAAAGATTTTCAAATACACGATATTGTCCTGCAGCAAGTCCTAATAAAATTAAGCCAAGTGGTAATAGTTCTTTAACTCCCATTACACTGAAGGCAATTGTCAAAATAAGTCCTAGTGCTAGGTTCACTTCTTTTTTCGCTTTATAAAACGGCAAAACGATTAACCCACAAATTGCGTATAACGCTAGTGCTTCTCCAGGCTGAAACATTTGATGAATTAAACCAAAAATAAATAATGCTACTAAGCGACGTAAAAATAAAACATAGCCATTCTTCCCTTTCGCAATCGCTCTTGAAATAAAGATATAGAATCCCACTCCAAATAAGAATGAGAAGATTGAGAAGAAACGACCTTCTACAAATAAGTATAAAAATCTTTGATAGCTAGCATCTACTGTATTAGGATCTGGAGTTTTAATATTAAGTAGCGCTAGAATATTTACTAAAATAATCCCCAGTAATGCGAAGCCACGAATGTAATCTAACTCATCAATTCGTTTGTTTGTAATATTGTTCCCCATAAAGCAGCTCCTTGTCCAAAATTTAATCCTCCCTTACTCTACTGGAAAAGTAAGCTTACAACTATCGGCAAACCTTACAGGAATCTTACATTATTGTCATATAACAAAATAAAACCAGGTCATATTGCGACCTGGTTTACTCTGATTGTTTTGATTTTTGAGGTTGTCCTTTTTTACTATTACGCTGTTTTACTTGAACAATGGGATCAAGTTCATTCGAAAACTCAGCGTTATGTCCATTTTGTGTTTTTTGCTCTGGGTTATTTTGATCTGAACGTTTCGCCATTACATTCACTCCTTATTAGTGCGGTGTAATAATCATTTGATGTTGCAATTGGCGAATTGCCATACGTGCTCTATTTAATTGCTCACGTTGCTCATCATTCGCATGTTGTTGCATCGTTTGTAAATCGTTATACGCTTGTTCTAATTGTAACTGTGCATCTGAATACTCCATCGTATTGTAATGCTCTTGTCTCATGCCTTGTTCTAATTGTTCTTTTGCATATTCCACCGCTTGTTCCGCTTGTGTAATATACGATTCAAGTGATTGACGCTCTGCCATAATTGTCCCTCCTTGCTTCAATTCCCCTTTAGTGTGTCCCTTCCATCTCTACCTTATGAGTATGTTATAATGGATTTTGTTTCATTTTGACTCGGCTTAGGAGGGAAAATAATGAAGGTTCAAAACCCTTTTCCATATACAAACGACAATAAACGTTATCATACATGGAATTACCATTTACGAAATGAATTTGGTGAAAAAATCTTTAAAGTTTCATTAGATGCTGGCTTCGATTGTCCGAACCGTGATGGTACAGTTGCTTACGGTGGTTGTACATTTTGCAGCGCTGCCGGATCTGGCGACTTCGCTGGTGATCGCCGCGATGATGTTATAACACAATATCATGAAATGAAAGAAAAAATGCGCTCAAAGTGGAAAGATGGAAAATGTATCGCTTATTTCCAAGCGTACACAAATACACACGCACCACTTGAAGTGTTAAAAGAAAAATTCGAACCGCTTCTAGCAGAAAAAGATGTTGTCGGTCTTTCTATCGCAACTCGTCCAGATTGTTTACCAGACGATGTCGTTGAATATTTAGCGGACTTAAATAAACGTACGTATCTTTGGATTGAACTTGGACTACAAACCGTTCATGAACGCACTGCAAACCTTATTAATCGCGCTCACGATTATCCGTCTTACGTGGAAGGCGTAAATAAATTACGTAAGTACGGCATTAGAGTTTGCTCTCATATTATTAATGGTCTTCCACTTGAAGATTACGACATGATGATGGAAACAGCTCGTGAAGTAGCGAAACTTGATGTACAAGGAATTAAAATCCACTTACTTCACTTATTAAAAGGAACGCCAATGGTGAAGCAATATGAAAAAGGACAACTCGAATTCCTTTCTCTTGAGGATTACGTAAGTCTTGTTGTTGACCAACTTGAAATTATTCCAGAAGACGTAATTGTGCACCGTATCACAGGTGACGGCCCACCTGATTTAATGATTGGTCCAATGTGGAGCTTAAATAAATGGGAAGTATTAAATTCCATCGATGCAGAATTTGTACGCCGCGGAAGCTGGCAAGGAAAATATGCAAATGAGGAGAAACAACAATGAAATTAGAACGTGTATTACCGTTTGCTCGCACACTGCTGCAAACGGCTGTTAAAGAAGGCGACTACGCTGTAGATGCAACACTTGGAAATGGTCATGACACTTGCTTCCTAGCTGAAATTGTTGGGGATAGCGGAAAAGTATTTGGATTTGATATTCAAAAAGAAGCGATTGAAAGCTCAACAACTCGTCTAAAAGAAAAAGAACTTTTTGAACGTACTGTTTTAGTTCACGATAGTCACGATACACTTCTATCCGTACTACCAGAAGACGCAAAAGGAAAAGTAACAGGCGCTATCTTCAACTTAGGTTACCTTCCTGGCGGTGACAAGCATATCGTTACAAAACCGAACTCAACAATTTCGGCAATTGAACAATTACTAGAAGTAATGGCACCTGAAGGTATCATCGTCCTCGTCATTTACCACGGACACCCAGAAGGACAAGTAGAACGCGACGCTGTTCTCAAATTTGCAGAAGAGCTAGACCAAAAACAAGCTCACGTACTGCGATATGGCTTCATTAACCAGCAAAATAATCCGCCATTTATTGTGGCGATTGAGAAACGATAAAGTGAAACTTTAATCAGTGGGGGGAATCCCCACTGATTATTAGTTGAACCAATCGGGCATTTATGGGCAGTTTATCTCCCACCTAACATCTTTGCTCCAGGCGAATTTTAAGGTGGGAGTTTTACTGGCCGTTAATGCGGGGTAATATATCAACGATTTTTCAATTATATCTATCGTAACTCGGGATATATAAACGATTTTTTCGATATATCTATCATAACTTACAATATATCAACGATTTCTCGGATATATCGACGATTCGACAAAACATAACAAAAAAAGACGTGCACTCATTGCACGTCTTTTTGTTATTCTCCTATATAATGGATATAAACATTCTTAAAGGAGACGACACAATGATCGGAATACTAGCAGGAATGGGGCCAAAATCAACTGGACCATTCGTCGATACAGTTGTAGCAGGGTGTCAAACAATATACGGAGCAAAGCATGATATGGACTTTCCTCATATGATGATTTATTCATGCCCAACACCGTTTTACATGGATCGCCCTATTGATCACGAAGCGATGAAAAAAGCGATTATTGAAGGAGCACAAAAACTTGAAAGTACTGGCGCAAGCTTTATCGCTATGCCGTGCAATACGGCGCATCTTTATTTTGAAGAATTACAGCGTTCTCTTTCTATCCCGATTTTAAATATAGTCGATGAAACGTTACAAGCAATTCCTGAAAATATAAAAAGAGTCGCTCTTCTCGCAACAGAAGCAACTGTTCAATCTAGGATTTACCAAGATGGGATTACAAAGCGTAATATAGAATACATTCATCATGAAAAATGGCAGGAAAGCATTAATCAAATTATTACTTGCATTAAATCTGGAGAGATTGAAGAAGCTCGCGAATTGTGGAATGCGCTCGTTTTACAATTGAGAGAGGAAGTTGATACGGTAATTATCGCATGTACCGATTTGAATGTGGTGGCGAGTGAGGATTTTGTTGATTCCTCTCAATGTCTTGCGAAAGCGGTTGTTAGGATGTACTTATCAAATATAAAGAGATCTTCATAAACATAGAAAACACTCCTTCTAAAATGTGTTTTATGTTTAATAAAAATCCCACAAACTTTTAACTTTCTTCACAATTCTTTCAAAGTAATCACACTTAATCTCGCTATATTAAATAAGTAGTTATTCATATAGGGAAGGTTAGGGGAACTAAGAGTATGAAAGTAAATCGTTCGCTTCATTACATTTTTTGGCGTTGGCATTTTTATGCTGGGCTTTTTATTACGCCGCTTCTTATTACTTTGTCACTGAGCGGAATTGGGTATTTATTTCGGGAGGAAGTTGAAGATTTCATCTATAAAGATTTATATTTTGGGAAGAGCGCCCAAACAGAGTCTATTTCGATGTCTGATTCTATTTCCTTAACCGAGAAAAAATATCCACATTATAGTGTGGCGAAAATTAGTGAGTTTAATGGGGATTATAATACAAGACTTACGATTACAAATGAATATACAGGGCAACAAAAGTATGTATATTTAGATAGCAATAATCAAATTGTCGGAGATCAAAACGCAAGTGAAACGTTTGCCAATATAATGCGGGAATTACATAGTTCTCTTTTAGTTGGTGGCACTGTCATCAACTATACTGTAGAACTTGCGGCGTGCTGGACAATCTTTTTAATTGTAACTGGTTTGTATATGAGTATACGACAGTTCAAAAACACACCAGTATCCAATAAGCGAGAAAAAGCAAAACGACGTCATTCTATTATCGGTATTATATTTACAATTCCACTCGTTCTGCTAGTCGCATCTGGATTGCCATGGTCAGGATTTATGGGTAACCAAATTTATAAAATTGCGTCGTCGAATGAATCGCTCGGATATCCGAAATTGTATATGGCGCCGCCTGAATCAAAGGTAAAAGAATTGCCATGGGCAACAAGAAAAGAAGCTCCTCCTGAATCGGATTCAAATGAACCGAAAGCTATTTCTGTCGATGAATTACAAAAAGGAATTGAAATAAAGAAGCCATACGTTATCTCACTACCAGCTGATCCGAAAGGTGTATTCACTGTTTCGAAATCGAGCGGTTCTGGTATTACAGGTATGCATGTTGCACCAAATGAAGAGATAACAGCTTACTTTGATCAATATAGCGGAAAGCTTATTTCCAAAACGGACTATCGTGATTATGGATTACTTGCACAATGGTTCACTTACGGCATCCCGCTTCATGAAGGACATTTATTTGGATGGCCAAATAAAATATTATGCTTACTAACAACATTATCTCTACTACTTCTTATTTATTACGGAGTAAAAATGTGGTTAGCAAGAAAGCCGAAAGGAAAATTAGCAGCACCTCCAAAACAAAGAGATAAGAACAGTATATTCGTTTTCTTTATCATGATGGTTATACTGGGCGCTGTCATGCCTTTATTTGGATTATCTGTATTAGTGATTTTTGCGATTGAACTTCTTATATATGTATTTTCAAAAATACAATCATAATGAAAAGAAAACCACTCTACATGAGTGGTTTTCTTCATCACTGCGCTGTTTTCTTTCGGTACATCTTCCCGTTCCAATAGAAGAATCGTGAAGTGAGGCCTCCGTACTTTACAATGCGCCGTGCCATTTTGTGCATATTCTTTTGTGCTGATACTTTTTGATCTGATAAATAAATACCAAGTAACCCTCGGCTTATGAGACGATGAAACTTCGCATGAGGCAAATCACCAATGCTCTTCTCTGCTTCTTCTACAAAGTGTTTCATCCGATCTAATATCGCTTGCTCGTTTTCGTAATAACTACAGAAATTCAAATCTCCGCCTATACGGTCTTCTTCTTGATCAATGAAATAATCAAGCAAAATATGAAGTCCTTGTACGTAAGGGAAGTATCCTTGTCTAATTTTCGCAATATCTTCATCATGTAATTCATCATGAAAGGCATATGCGACAAGACAGAAAATTCCAAGTGTAGAACCGGCACATGCTGAAAATTCAAACCAACTCATCTCTGGTAAGTTTTCTTTATGTGCTTCAAACCAATTTTTCAGTCGCGGCTCTCTTTCTTCTAATTTCACGTGTTTATGAATTTGCAAATCACAATAATAACAAGCAAGTTCATGAAGAACAGGAGCAATTTTGTCATAGTGCTTCGTTTTCTTTAAAACATCTTGGCATGTTTCAACAAGTTCATCTAAATAACCACCATCATCTTGATCATCACGATAACGATAATAATTACCGCCACCTTCTACTTCAGGTGATAATGCCATTAACATCGATTCATGCAGTGCGGCAAAATCATTTGGATCAAGTGATGTACTGCGATCACATAAATTATCTAAATAGTCGCTGATCGTTTGATACGCTACGATAAAACGAATACATTCTTCTCGGTATTCATTTGCTAGCAGAGCTAAAATGCCACCGCCCTCACAATGAAACGTTTTATGCTCAATACTTGCGATTGCCTGACTATGAAGCTCATCATTCGGAATATGGTAGGCACGCTCTTTCCACATCGCTAGCTCATGGTGTACAACCGGAAACACATCACGGTATACTTTCGCCATGAGCGTTATGGGATTACTCGGTACGTTCACTTCTTCCTTCATCTCCTCTATTAAATGTACAAATAATGATTTATTTATTTGTTTGTTTTTACTATATTATTGACATGCATTTCAGTAAATGACTGAATATAACTCAAAATTTCATCACGCTCATACTCATTTAATAGCTCGTGATAACAATTCGGCCATTCTTTAAAAGCCTTATCACTTATTTTAACATTATCAAACCAAGTGCGGACACGTGTTTTATCTACAAGTTTATCCTCACAAGCTTGCATTAGCAAGAGCGGAACATCTGGAAAATCATCTATTTTTTTATGAGCAATTTCGATAGACTTAATCAATTCACTATACCAACGTACTGATACTTTGCGCAAGAACAAAGAATCATTCTCCATTGCATCTCTCACTTCATGGTTACGTGTTGACATTTCCACCGTAAGATTCGTTGCAAATTGCAATTTTGGAGCCACAACATTTAATATTCTTGAAGCAAATTGAAGCGGAGCAGAGGGTCCAGTCACTACCCCTAAACAAGGCGAACTCAAAATAATACCCTCTACATCTTCTCTCTTCGTTTCTTGCATCATACGAATGACAATAAGACCACCCATACTATGACCGAATAGAAAAATAGGTAACCTATACTTTCTTGCTTCTTTCACCCATAATTTAACTTCCTCTATGTATTCATCAAATGAATCAATATGTCCTCTATTTCTTGAAGTCGTTCCATGTGACGGAAGATCCCCCATCACGACGTGGTAGCCGATATGATTCCACATTTCCGCAACGGCTTCGTAACGTCCGTGATATTCCATTGCGCCGTGCACAATAACAATGACCGCCTTTGCTTCCTCCGCTTCATAATTCCACATACGGCTCTCCTCCATTTCACTCTTTCTCATAATTTGATACACTAAAACTAGTCTCTAGGAAAGGAAGACTTTACATGATATATCCTTACAAAGAAAAAAAACCGAAAATTGCGAGTAGTGCTTTTATCGCTGACTATGTTACGATTACAGGCGATGTTTCCGTTGGCGAGGAATCAAGTATTTGGTTTAATACAGTCATCCGTGGTGATGTGTCACCGACAATCATTGGAGACCGAGTAAATGTACAAGACCAATGTACACTTCACCAAAGCCCGCAGTATCCTCTTATTTTAGAAAACGACGTAACAATTGGGCATCAAGTCATTTTACATAGTTGCCATATTAAGAAAGATGCTTTAATTGGAATGGGATCTATTATATTAGATGGTGCTGAAATTGGCGAAGGAGCTTTTATCGGCGCTGGAAGCCTCGTTTCACAAGGAAAGAAAATTCCGCCGAACACGTTAGCTTTCGGTCGTCCCGCGAAAGTCATTCGTGAATTAACAGAAGAAGACCGTAAAGATATGGAGCGTATTCGCACGCAATACGTTGAAAAAGGTCAATATTATAAATCATTACAGAAGTAAATTTCCGCTGCCATAAGATTGGCAGCTTTTTTTATATAAAATCTAACTTTTTCTTTACAAAACATTATTACTCCCTCAACAAAATCTTATTAAAATAAAAGCTAATATCTCCATATATATGTAGATGAGGGAGGAGAATTTTCATGAAGGTCAGTGGATTATATAAAATAGAATGTTACATTTTCAGAGGAATTAACCGCTACTTTGATCAAAAAACATTAAATATCTTTTTCAGCAATATTACTCATATCGGTGGCGCGACTTTCTCCATCGGACTCACACTTTTCTTTTTAATTTTCGCAAAGGGAACTTTGCATCAAGCTGCAATTGCAACTGCTATTTCGTTAGCAATTAGCCATATTCCTGTGCAAATATTAAAAAGGTGGTATCCGCGAAAACGTCCTTATTTAACAATTCAGGATGCAAAATATCCAGTCCATCCATTAAAAGACCACTCTTTCCCGTCTGGTCATACAACAGCCGTTTTCTCTGTCTTCATTCCATTTATTTGCTATAATCCAAGCTTACTTGCTTTCCTATTACCGTTAGCGTTATGCGTCGGTATTTCACGTATTTATTTAGGCCTTCACTATCCGTCAGATGTATTCGTCGGTATGTGCCTTGGCACTTGTTCTGGCATCATCTCTTTTTATCAATTCATCCCACTTTTCACATAAAGGAGTGATATGATGAGAGTCGCCATTTTTACCGATACTTTTACGCCACAAGTTAACGGGGTTGCGAAAACGTTAGAGCGATTAACACAATATTTTCAGAAAGAACAGATCGCCTATTCTGTTTTCGCCCCTCAGCATACAGCTGAAGATAATTTTGTAGCGAATGTGAATAAGATGAGAAGTATCCCGTTAACAATATTATATCCAGAATGTCGTTTTTCTTTTCCTACTCCGCGCATTAAACGAGAACTACTTTCCTTTAAACCTGACATTATTCACATTGCCACACCTTTCAACATGGGACTTTGTGGATTGTATTATGCAAAAAAGTTAAACATCCCAGTTGTCGGTTCTTATCATACTGATTTCGATGCCTATTTACGTTATTACAAAATCGAATTCCTCTCCAATATGCTGTGGAACTATTTAAAATGGTTTCATAGTCATATGCAAAAAAATTTTGTACCTTCCTTTGAAACATTACATCAATTAAAAAACAAAGGCTTTCAGACCCTCTCTATATGGGGACGTGGTGTAGATTGCACACTCTTTCATCCTGCTTACAATACAGACCTATTCCGAAAAAAATATAATATTACAGCGAAGTATGTCCTTTCCTATGTTGGACGAATTGCTCCTGAAAAAGATATTGATACGCTGCAACACCTTATCGTTAAAACAGCACATACTCGAAACGATATTCATTGGCTCATTGCAGGAGACGGTCCTCTAGCAACAAGTTTACGTGAAGCTGTTCCGAAAACAAATATCACTTTTACTGGCTATTTACAAAGTGCAGATTTAGCTGAAGCATATGCTTGTTCTAACATAATGGTGTTTCCATCAGCTACTGAAACATTCGGAAATGTCGTACTTGAATCACTCGCATGCGGTACACCTGTCATTGGTGCAAGTAGTGGCGGGGTTAAAAATATTATTACAGATGGAAAAACGGGAGTTCTTTGTCCGCCTAAAAATGAAGATGCATTTCTATCATCCATTTATTTTTTATTACAAAATGAAGAAAAACTTGAGCAGATGGGAATAGCAGCTTCATCTTTTGCGAAATCAAAGAGCTGGGATGAGATCTTTCGCGGTTTGCTTAACCAATATGAAGAAGTCCTGCAGCATAACGCATCAGAGTTGCTTGCTTAAATAGAAAAACTCCCTTCAAAAAAACGAAGGGAGTTTATTACATGGTCATAAATTTTAGTTTAATAAATGATACATAAGGTTAAACATTGTTTTATTTCTATATTAATTATATCAAAAATAAACATAACTAAACAGACTTGTAATAAAAACCCATAAAAATTAATATATGGTTATACAGTATTTTAAACTGTATAATGATTTTAAGAATTCCCCTTAAAATCAACTTACTCACATACCTTTATACAGCAATTGTTCCCCAATTCTGTATATCAAAAAACCTTTCATTCATTTGAAAGGTCTTTTTGAGCCTGCACATATTCTTCTTTCGTATTTACATTTATAAACCAATCCGCATTCGCCTGTACATCTTCTCCAGAAACATACTTCACATTACATAGTGATAAAAGCTGGCCCATACTTCTTTTTTCTTCCTGAAGTAAAGCATAAATCTTTTCTTTCACGCGGTTATGATACGCCGCAAGTAGCGGTTGTTTTCTTCCATTAATAATAGGTACAACCGCATCATATTCATTGCTCGTTTGCTCTAGTAAAATGGCAAACCATTGATGCGAAACGTTTGGTGCATCGCAAGGCATAATAGCGTACCAATCTGCTTCTATGTATTCCATACCTGATACAATGCCCGCAAGCGGTCCATTTCCTTTATAGTGCGGGATATCTTCTATAACAGGAACTTGTACGAATTGCTCTACTCGCTCTTTTATATCAGTATGGCTAATTACTACAATGTCTTGCAAAGTAGTTCCCATCACTTTCACAATATGCTCAACAAAAGTAGTTCCCTTCCAAATTGCTAACGCTTTCGGCTCACCAAATCTACTCGACATACCGCCCGCTAATACAATTCCAGCACACTTACTCATTGGCGATGCAGCTCAAATGTAATATGGCCTAATTCCGGTAAAATTAATTTATTCATCGCAAGTCGAACCGCTCCGCTAGACCCTGGCATCGAGAAGACTACTTTGCGCCCAATTGTACCACCAATCGCTCTACTTAACATTGCGCTGCTTCCGATATCTTCTAAATAACTAATCATACGGAACAGCTCACCAAATCCAACAATTTCTTTATCTAATAACGCTGATACTGCTTCAATTGTGACATCACGTTTCGTAATACCAGTACCGCCGTTTGTTAATACAACATCTACATCTTCCTTATGATAACCAGCTAACACCGCTTGCTGAATACTTTCTTTATCATCTTTTACAATTTCATAAGAAGTTACTTTATGTCCCGCTTCTTTTAACAATTCATGTAATAGTTGTCCGCTCTTATCTGTTTCTTCCGTACGTGTATCGGAAATTGTAACAATCTTGCAACGCACTTCTTTTGGAGCTTGTTTTTTATGTTCAGTTACACTCATTTTTTATCTTTCCTTTCTTAAAGACTTTTCTTCATTTTATCATACATACCTTTACACAATTATGTATGAAGCCAATCATGCACCATGATACAATATAAGTATACTAACCCACAAAAAGGAAAGTGTACTTTCTTATACTCCTAGACTACACATCTTTAGCTACTCTTTATATTTTCTACATAATAGAATTCAATTTTAAAACTTGTACTAAAAAATAAATTGGAGGTCTACATTGTATGGAACTTTATAAAAAATTAACAACAACATTTATCCTCTTATTCATCGCTTCAATCACTGTCGGCTTTTCCTTAAAAGGCGCAATTCCATACGCTACATTAGTAAGCATTATATTCGCGACACTATTTTTACTAAGTAGTGCCTTTTGCGCAAGTAAAGCACGTCAAATGAAAGGTTGATCACATATGTTCAAAAAGAAATCAATCTTTTGTAAATCATGTAAAACAGAAATACAAACGTATGAAAAAGCGTGGATTCATATGCCCTTTCCGGCGAATGGCATGACGAATATGAAAAAGTATATTGAATTAGAAGGACAAATTTATTGTAGTTCGTGTGTTGAGATAATGAACAAAAACCAGTAAATACAAAAGGGGTGTTTACATTGTTTGAATCCAACCGTATCCAGTTACGAAAGTTTTCCGAAGATGATATTCTAACATATTATAAATGGCATAATGATATAGACGTTATGAGTTCAACTACACTCACTCTTGATAAATATTCCTTTCAAGACACAGAAAAACTTTGCCGGCAATTTATTCATTCTTCGAACTCTAAGAGCTATATCATTGAAGAAAAAGCTACGCATCTTCCAATTGGTATTACTTCTTTAATTCATATTGATTCGTATAATCGAAACGCTGAATGCATTATTGATATTGGTAAAAAGGATTACTGGGGGCAAGGTTATGGGCAGGAAGCTTTAACCCTATTATTGGATTATGCATTTTTAGAATTAAATTTACATCGCCTTTCTTTACGAGTATTTTCTTTTAACGATAGAGCAGTTAAATTATATAAATCACTTGGTTTTCAACATGAAGGAACTTGTAAAGAAGCTATATTCCGCAACGGCACTTGGCATGACATTGAACTCTTCGCTTTATTCCAACGTAATTATAAATAAAAAAAGCTTTGCGCTCACCGCGCAAAGCTTTTTTTCATATATTATAGACCAGCTTGCTCTTTTAAAGCTGCAGCTTTGTCTGTACGTTCCCATGATAGATCTACATCAGTACGTCCGAAGTGGCCGTAAGCTGCTGTTTGTTTGTAAATTGGGCGACGTAAGTCTAACATTTTAATAATACCAGCCGGGCGAAGATCGAAGTTGTTACGAACTAGTTCTACTAGTACGTCTTCAGATACTTTACCAGTGCCGAATGTATCAACTGAAATTGATACTGGTTGTGCTACACCGATTGCGTATGCAAGTTGTACTTCTGCTTTTTCAGCAAGACCAGCTGCTACGATGTTTTTCGCAACATAACGAGCTGCATATGCTGCAGAACGGTCAACTTTTGTTGCATCTTTACCAGAGAATGCACCGCCACCGTGGCGAGCGTATCCACCGTAAGTATCAACGATGATTTTACGTCCTGTTAAACCAGCATCACCTTGTGGTCCACCAATTACGAAGCGGCCAGTTGGATTAATGAAGAATTTCGTTTCTCCATCCATTAATTCTGCTGGTACTACAGCTTTAATTACGTGCTCTTTTAAGTCGCGATCGATTTCTTCCCATGTAACATCTGGGTGATGTTGTGTAGAAATTACGATAGTATCAACACGTACTGGTTTACCATTTTCATCATACTCAACTGTAACTTGCGTTTTTCCATCTGGACGTAAGTATGATAATGTATCATCTTTACGTACTTCAGTTAAACGGCGAGCTAATTTGTGAGCAAGCGAGATTGGAAGTGGCATTAATTCTTGTGTTTCATTACATGCAAAACCAAACATTAAACCTTGGTCTCCTGCACCAATTGCCTCAATCTCAGCGTCAGTCATTTGACCTTCGCGTGCTTCTAGCGCTTGGTCAACACCCATAGCGATGTCAGCAGACTGCTCATCGATAGATGTTAAAACAGCACAAGTTTCTGCATCGAATCCGTATTTTGCGCGTGTGTAACCAATGCCTTGAATTGTTTCACGAACGATTTTCGGAATATCTACGTAAGTAGAAGTCGTAATTTCCCCCGCTACCAATACTAAACCAGTTGTTACAGTTGTTTCACAAGCTACACGTGCATTTGCGTCTTTTGATAAGATCGCATCTAAAATTGAATCAGAAATTTGGTCACAAATTTTATCTGGATGTCCTTCAGTTACAGACTCAGATGTGAACAGATGACGTTTTTTTGTCATGTGGTAAACCTCCCTACAGTAATTGTATATATTGTACGGAACTCATCCTTAATTTGCCACAAACTGCGACATACATTTATTCTCCCACACAAGCATACAGAAAAACCTTTCCTACTTTACATAGAGGAAAGGTTTAATTTGCTACTTGCATACTGCTTTTTGCCCTTCGCTCTTATCGTTCGAGACCTGTAGCCTCGCACAGGTTTTAGCACCTATTCACCTGCATTTATCAATACAAGTGAGGTTGCTGGGCTTCATCGGGCCTGTCCCTCCGCCAGCTCGGGATAAGAGAGTATCCGTCCCAACCTATACTAAAGAAATGATATTCATTTGTCAATTAATATTCACATTTTCCTGAAAGTTTTTCTCAATACGCCTGAAATGAAATATTAATAAGGAAATAATGCATTCACACAAACAAAAAGAAATAAATAGTATACATTATTTATATAATTGTGTTATACTCTTGTTGGGGATTACGAGAAATATTTCATTAAATGAAAAGGATGGTATATAAATATGAGTACTGTGAATGTCCAAATTGGTTTACACGAATTATTGAACGGAAGCAATGCACAGATTCAACTAAGTGTTCCGCAATTAGTGGAAAAAGTATTAATGCGAAATGAAGGGAAATTAACTTCTACTGGTGCCGTTTCTGCTTCAACAGGAAAATATACAGGACGTTCTCCTAAAGATAAATTTATTGTGAAAGAAGCATCGGTTGCTGACAAAATTGCTTGGGGAGCTGTGAACCAACCGATTTCTGAAGAACATTTTAATAAATTATATACTAAAGTTTTAGAATACTTAAAAGAAAAAGAAGAGTTATTCGTCTTCAAAGGATTTGCAGGCGCTGACCGCAATTACCGCCTACCAATTCAAGTTATTAACGAATATGCATGGCACAATTTATTTGTACATCAATTATTCATTCGTCCAACTGAAGAAGAATTAACGACTCATGAATCAGAGTTCACAATTGTTTCTGCACCGAATTTCAAAGCTGATCCAGCTGTTGACGGTACAAACTCTGAAGCATTCATTATGGTTTCATTCGAAAAACGCATCGTATTAATTGGTGGTACAGAATACGCTGGAGAAATGAAAAAATCAATCTTCTCTATTATGAACTTCTTATTACCTGAACAAGATATTCTTTCTATGCACTGTTCTGCAAACGTAGGTGAAGAAGGCGATGTAGCATTATTCTTCGGTTTATCTGGAACAGGTAAAACAACATTATCTGCTGATCCAAACCGTAAATTAATTGGTGATGATGAGCACGGTTGGTCTGATAACGGTGTATTCAATATTGAAGGCGGTTGCTACGCGAAATGTGTAAACCTTTCTCACGAGAAAGAACCACAAATTTTCGATGCAATCACATTTGGATCTGTTTTAGAAAACGTTATCATTAATGACCAAACGCGTATCGCAGACTATAACGATACTACTTTAACAGAAAATACTCGTGCTGCATACCCTATGCATGCGATCGACAATATCGTACTGCCAAGTGTTGCTGGACACCCAAATACAATCATTTTCTTAACTGCTGATGCATCTGGCGTATTGCCTCCAATCAGTAAGTTATCAAAAGAACAAGCTATGTATCATTTCTTAAGTGGTTACACTAGTAAACTAGCAGGAACAGAGCGCGGTGTTACATCTCCGCAAGCAACATTCTCAACTTGCTTCGGTTCACCATTCTTACCACTTGATGCATCTCGCTATGCTGAAATGCTTGGTGAAAAAATTGAGAAACACGATGCGAAAGTATTCTTAGTAAACACTGGCTGGACTGGTGGCGAATACGGCGTTGGTAAACGTATGAACTTAGGTTACACTCGTGCAATGATTCAAGCTGCATTAAACGGTGAACTTGCGAAAACTGAAACAGCTAAACATGACATCTTCGGTCTTGAAGTTCCACTTCACGTACCAGGTGTACCTGACGAAGTGTTAATGCCTGAACAAACTTGGGCTGATAAAGCTGCTTACAAAGCAAAAGCAATCGAACTTGCAAATGAATTCAAAGCTAACTTCAAAAAGTTCGACAGCGTATCTGAAGACATTATTAACTTAGGCGGTCCAATCGCTTAAATTAAAACTTTCTGTTGGAATAACCCTTTACTCATATGAATAAGTGTCGTGTAACCGTAAAGTTTCGCGTACTCACCGACAAAACCCAATGCGGCTTAACGGTTACACACACTTACATAAAAAAGAAGCTTACGTGAAAACGTAAGCTTCTTTCTATATCTTATATAAAGTGAAACGCTAATCTCTTCATCTGTGACCTAGATTATAAAATTACAGCTTCGAATATATACATTATATCCCTACTGGGTTTCACATCGTATGGGGCTAAAAAAGGCCCTGACCGCTTCTATCCGTGGCTGGATCATCTATTCCATCTAAAAAGAAGTCTTTTACCTTTTTTAGCTCTTTGTTAGTTCTTTCTCATCTTTCATGCTATAGTATCCTAAATTAACAACAATTAAGAAATACCCACCCAAAATCCCTACTGCAAATGCCCACATAACCATGTGGTGCTCAATTTCGTACATAATAATAGCACCCAAAATTGCAGCTGCAAAACGGTTAAACATACCGAGTGTCGGTGCTTTCGTCTTCTTTACAATACTATCTCCAAGCTTCTCAATTCTTCTCCCTAAAAGCCAAACGCAATACATACTTACGATAAGTCCAATTCCTGCACCTAAAAAATGTGCTGAAAACGGTGTTACCATCCAGCCTAGTAAAAGAATACCTAGTATATAATACGATTGAATTTTAAACGACCTTAATGACATACTAATCATGCTGTTCTCCTCTTCAGTAATTTTTATCTATCCAACAAAAAATTTCTTTCAAATTCATATTCCTTAAATCCATTTCACTCAAATTAAAAACAACATAAACAGTATGTTTATGTTGTTTAAATATTTTTAGGAAATAATATTATACAAGATTTCAAACATCATATTCTCATATTTTGTGACGGTTTTTCAAACTTTTTTCGTCCATTTATGAAAAAAATGATATCAATCTATGAACATACGGATATGATGTAATAAGCACACAAATAAAGGGGGCGTCTAATGATTTATTTTTTAATGGCTCTCATTCACCTCATTATCCCTGCACTTATTGGACTTTCATTGTATTGGTACACGAAAAACCATAGCATTTTTTACGCTGTCCTCGGTGTTCTTCTTCCAGGTATTATTCTTATTACACTCTTCCGTATTCCATTTTTAAACTTAATTCCACTTATTACTGCTATCTTATTTCTCATCTTCTTACCAAAAATAAAAAAATAGGAAAGCAGATCATAGGTGATCTGTTTTCCTATTTTGATATAGGTTCCCCTGCAATAGAATGAACTTTTACTTTCTCCGATTTCACAAACCATAGACCGACAAAAATGATAATTCCACCGATGATTTGTTGAAACGATACATATTCATTTGCCCAGACAGCTGCAAATAAAACCGCTACAAGCGGCGTTATATACATATATACCATCGTATGTGACGCCCCAATTTTTTGAACACCAACATACCACATTACTAGACCAAATACTGTTACAAAGAAAATAGAATATAGTAAAGCAAATAGTGTCATTCCGTGAGTAATGTGAAATGGCATGACAAACACATGTGGACCACTTAACAATAATAGCGGAATCGCACCCACTAATGCAGACCATGCTGTAACACGTAATGCTGAATATTTTTTAATTAATGGTCCTGCTAAAACAGGATAAAGCCCCCAGCATATTGATGTAATAAGTCCAATTCCATTGCCATAAAAAGAACTAGTAAGCGAATGTCCTGCTACTAAAACTAATGCTGCACCAACAAAGGCAGTCATAGAACCGATTAACTTTCGAGAAGAAAACTTTTCTTGTTTCAAGAAAATCGCAAATGCAGTTGTAAAAATAGGTGAAATAGAAATGAGTAAAGAGGCATTTGTAGCAGATGTATATTTGACAGTTTCCATAAATAACGTTTGATACAGTACAATACCTACAATGCTAACGATAATTAATCTAGGTATATCCTTTCGCTCCATATAAACCGACTTTTCAATAAAAAAGGTAAGGAGTAACAGAAGCGGTGCCGCCGCCATCATGCGAAGTGCAGTAAACTCAATTGCTGTAAATTCTAAAAGTCCATACTTCGCAATTGTATAGTTAATCCCCCAAATAATAACAACACTTAAAATTAACAACTCAATTCCCCATCTTCTCATGCGTATCCCCTCCGCAAAGAAGATTATACAGAAAATTCAATCACATGTACATTTCATTATGTGAAAAAATCTTTTTACTTTTGAAACGTTTTGGTAAATGAAATTATATCGGCGATTTTCTGAATATATCGGCGCAACTCCATTTATATCGGCGATTTCCCAAATATATCAGCGCAACTCCATTTATATCAGCGATTTTTTCAATATATCGACTTATCAACAAAAATCGACAATAATAGCGACTTATAAAATAAAAAAGGTGATTCCAAAATACATTTTGGAATCACCTTTCCTTTACTATATTCGAACGTGTAACTTCATATTTGGATTATAAAACTGGCTCGGGCTCTTTAACTGAAAAGTTCCTCCACCTTCATGCCAATCAACAGTTAACTTATCATCCATAAATACAAGCTTTGTACGATCAGCGATAAAGTTCATTGTGCTTGATTCAATATCCACATCGCGCTCATCTTTCTCTGCTACAGCTACTAAATCGATAATTCCGCTCATAACACAACCGCAACCTTCATTATCGTAAAATAACTTTATATATTTCGCTTCACTTGGAATCGTATCCATAATCTTTTTATATGCTGCTTCTGTTACAGTAACGTACATATGTTAATCTTCATCCTCTCTTCTCTTATCATTCATATATTGTATCACCATTTTTCTTAAAAGTTATATACAGAAAATTAAGACTAATATACAATGTATGTGATAAAGTTTCAGTAATCGAGCTTTTATGAGTAGTTCATGCAGGAGAAAGGATGTTTACTATCCGTGTTCAAACTACAACGATATCCCATGTTATTAGGTCTATTTAGTAGTTTCTTCATTTCTAGCGGAATGCTATTACAGCATGTACTTCCCTATTCTCCTTCTATTAGCTGGATCCTAGGTTTTATTTGTTTCCTATCCGCTTCTTATTTTGCTACGAAGAATACAAACAACTCATAAAGCAAGAATCATCTTAAGGAGGATTATCAAACATGCCAGCCTTAAAAAAAATAGAGCAATCACTCAATCACTTATTCCAAATTGAAAAATACGGAAAAGATAGTGCCTTTAGTCGATTTATCCCAGCCGTATATGATCCTATCAAATTTCCTTGGCAACAATTTTTCGAAGCAAATTTTGTAGATTTATTTAACGGCCTTATGATGCACGGATCTGAAAATGTAAACAAAGTATTTTTAGCTGTATTCCCTACAGATGACGTTCTCGAAACATTCATTTCACAATCCACACCTGGTGATTTACTCTTTATGCACCATCCCCTTGTAATGGAGTGTGGTGATCCGCTTGGAAGATCCGGTCGCGGTTTCATACCAATTCCTGAAAAATATTTGCAAGGAATAAAAGAAAAACAACTTTCTATATATACATGTCACGTACCAATGGATTTTCATCAAACGCATGGAACGAGTATTTCAATTGCAAAAGCATTAAACGCTACTGTAGTGGACGACTTTGCATATGGAGGTCCAGAACAAGAACCAATTGGCCTTATTTGTGAAATAGATGAAACATCAACAGAAGCACTCCAAAAACATCTAAAACAACTCTTCCAGATTCCTTACACAGACTTCGAAGGTAAACGACATGATTCCATCAAAAAAATCGCAATTATCGCTGGATGTGGCGATGTTGTATCTTTAATGAAGGAAGCAGAAGAAAAAGGTGCTGAAGCATATATTACAGGAGAAATCCATTGCCATATCGACAATGATTACGGCCGACATAAATACTCGCTCATTATGGATTATGTAAAAGAAACGAATATGTCTCTAATTGGTGTGTCACACTCTGCCTCTGAATATTTAGTGAAAGAGACATTGATGTATGAGTGGTTTAAAGAAAATTTTGATGTGGATGTTATTTTGCTTCCACAGGAGAAATGGTGGCTCTAACGCTATCATTTTTTAAATTTATATACACAATACAATCGACCACAGAAAAATAGAGAAATGTGAAAGCACCACCTGTACCAACGTAAATGCTTTCGTTGTGCCGGAAAACGAACCTACTGGTAGCACCGAGTTTACTGACGCTACCAGTATTACAGCATGAATATATATTCTATTTTTCTAATCACTGACATATAGCAATTCATTTCATAAAAAAAAGACCCGAGATTCGGGTCAACAAATAGAAATATAAATGAACTACAACAAATAACAGACAAAGCCATTATATATTTTTCATAGTAAAACATCCATTATTTTCTTTTTACACTATCAATATATTATTTTTCGTTATCGTCCTCTTTTTTAGAACTTCTACCTAAGAAGAACACAAAAGCATTACTTCCAAATAAGTGATGTTTTTTCTATTTAATGCAGTGGTAACATAACCTCAACCGTTGTTCCAACCCCAACTTCACTTTCAAAACTCATTTTACCATTGTGGTCTTTAATAATTTTTTCTGTAACTACTAAACCTAGACCAGTTCCTGTTTCTTTCGTTGTATAAAAGGCTTCATTTAACTTTGGAATTTTATCTTTTGGAATACCACATCCCTCATCTTTCACTTGAACGATGATTCCATCTTTTACAGTAACTTTAATCGTAATTGTTCCTCCAACTGACATTGCTTCAATTGCATTTTTGATTAAATTAAAAAAGACCTGTTTTAATCGTTTTTCATCACATGTAATGGACGGTAAGTCTTTACTGTAAATACCTTGTATGTGGACTCCTTGTTTTAAAGCAGGCTTTTCCATAACTCGAATAACATAAGAGATAATTTCTTGTATGTTATGAGTTTCTGATTCTAGTGATTTAGATTTCTCAAATCCACTAAGTTCTGTAGCAATTATATGAATCCGATCTACTTCTTGTTTCATAATATCACTATAAATTTTATCCTCTGGATGCTTGTCGGCTTGTTTATTCACAAGTTTTTTCAAGTTTGCTAAAGGTCTTCTAATCTTATAACCAATAACCGTTGCCATTTTTCCAACAGCTGCTAGTTTTTCTGTCTGTTTTATTTCTTTGTCCATCATCTCAAGCGTACGAACGTAAGACTGAACCCTCAAAAATATAATCCAACATATAATAGTAAATACACTATATAATGCCATTGGGATTAAAACGAGAGAAGATTGAATAATGATTCCTGTAAGAGCGTACTTCCCGACAAGTATCGCTGGAACTAACCAGAAATATCTTTTGTTCACAAAGATTGGTGCGAACAAAATAAAAAATACTTCTACTATATTTCCACCGTCAAATTCCGCATCGCTACCATAATAAATCATAATGTTATGGATACAATCTAATACATTATAGCCAATTAGAATAATATACTTTACCACAAAAACATTCTTCCATTTCATAAAGTATATTCCACTGCAAAACAATACTACCGTCAAAAAGTAAAGCCATAAACCTAAACCATCTTCAAACTTTCCTACGCCTTCTTGCTCTCCCGCGATTAAAGGTACGATAAATTCATAGGCAAGATCATACACAAAAAATATAATAAAAAATAAACTTAAAAATACTTTCAATGCCTTTATTTCTTCATTTTTAAATATATAGCCTTTATTCATATGGTAACTCCTAGCTTTTCTTCCACTTGGATTTCAGTATTTCCACACTTCCTTGGGAGAATGATGTCTATTCTCGTTCCAGTATCTCTTTCACTTGAAATATGCAGCTCACCAAGGTGCTCGGCGACAATTCGATTCGCTACCGTAAGTCCCAGACCAATTTTATCTTGTTTCGTTGTATAAAAGGCTTCTGTAACACGGGTTAAGTTTTCTTGCTTAATACCATGACCATTATCGATTACGCTGATTATTACATATTCTTTCCCTTTATTCTCTAATTGCAAATGTAATATGCCACCTTGTTCCATTGCCTCTAAAGCATTTTTTATCGTATATAAAAAGACTCCTCTTATTTTTCGTTCATCACATTCAACTTCTATTGTTTTTTCTTCCACATTAGAAATAAACTGCACGTTTAATTCATTCATTTTTCCGCGAAGACTTGTTATTACTTGTAATACAATTTTTCCTACATCATGTTTCTTATAAATAGAAGGTTTGCATGTAGCAACTTCCATCAACTCACTTATCATATTATTCATATTTTCTATTTCAAAAATCATACGTTTATAAATAGGATCCTCTTCATGCTTCTCTCGTTGTAATTGCGTAAATCCTTTTAATGAAGCCAGTGGATTTTTAATTTCATGTCCAACAGTCGCTGCCATTTTTCCGATTACTGCTAATTTTTGTGATTCACTAGCAATCGCAATACTTTCCTTTACAGCTGAAAGATATTGTAAAAATCGATTTAAAATGATATATGCAGCTATTAACATAAGCGTACACATAATAAGGAACATAAATGCTTTTATTTCCTCTAATACAAATAAATAAATTAAATATTTTCCTACAATAGAGGAAAGCAAAAACACATAAAATTTTTTATTTAAAAATATGGGTACAAAGAAAATGAGAATAATTTCTATTATATTTGTCGCATCAAACGCCGCCTTATTATAAAAAATATACGAAACTATATTAGCGATTTCTATCCCTATGTATGCAAATATCCATGCATATTTAACAAGGTTTGCCTTTTCTTTTTTCAGTAAATATATATTCACGCATAGTATTGCTACTCCGCAAATAACTTGCCATATTATGTTGTATCCCTTATCCATTATTGATTTATCTTCTAATACGATTGCATAGAAAATTTGATATACAATAACAATGACATATAACACCCATAAAAGGATTTTTGCATTCCTTTCTTCTTCTTTATATGATAGAAAACTTTCTTTCACTTCAACACCCCTTCAAAATAATATCTCGAAGAATACCATTTATTATAATAAATGATTTTCATAGACAAACAAAGATAAATCGAACATTTGAGGAAAATCGTACCAAAAACGCAATATATTTAGACTATATACAGAGCATAAAATCTATGATCATTAATACGTATATTATGGAGGATGTTTTATATAGACGGCCTAAAAAGTAAAACAAAGCTTTTAGAATGGAGCCTATTGATAGAACAGGGGGAGTTTTATGTTTGTTACTGTCGAGAAAGATGTGCATATTTTTGTGCAAGACGTTAATCCTGGTCCAGGTAGTAAGACTGTTTTCTTCGTTCACGGATGGCCTTTAAATCATCAAATGTATCAATATCAAATCAATGTTTTACCAGAGCATGGCTTTCGTTGTATCGCCATGGATATACGAGGGAATGGGCAATCTGATAAGCCATGGACTGGTTACACGTATGATCGATTAGCCGATGATATCGCAATTGTTCTAGAAGCACTCCAAGTAGAGAACGCTACATTAGTCGGTTTCTCAGTTGGTGGTGCTCTTTCTATTCGCTATATGTCTCGCTATCATGGGCGCCGCATTTCTAAGCTCGCATTAATTGACGCTGTCTCCCCCTCTTTCGTTAAAAATCAAGAGTCCCCTTACGGTGTACCGAAAGAACAAGCAAATGCTCTCATTAATCAAATGTATGCTAATTTACCAAAATTTTTAAATGACGTATCTTTATCTTTTTTCAATAGAAACTTAGGGGCTGCAACCCTTGAATGGTTTTCTTATCTCGGTATGCAATCCGCTTCTTATGCCCTTATCAAAATTTTACAAGCAGCTGCAAATGAAGATGTAACGAAAGATTTAAATAAAATTAACGTCCCAACAAAAATCTTCCACGGCGTTCACGACCAACTAATTCCTTACAAAAGTGCTGAGCTTACGCAACAACGAATTAAAAATTCTCAGTTACATGCTCTTACAAATAGTGGTCATGGTTCACCAATCGATCAAGCGGATGAATTAAATAAAGAACTGATAAAATTTTTACAAACATAACAACTGCAATATAAGAATGAAAGTTAATATAATAGATTTTTTCACAAAACATAAAATTCACATATTTCTCACAAATACACAAATAAAACGATTACATTTTCATATATACTAAATGTACAGGTAATACTCCCTAAACCCAGCTTGTCTGGTTACCCCGTTAAATACTATGAAAAAAGAACTTGTATCGTTATACAAGTTCTTTTTGTTTCTTTTATTTAAAGAGGATATCTGTACTATATTGATTTCCAACGAGTAAATCATATTGGAGCATTTTATATTGCTCTAACATTTCTTTTTGTTTCTTTGTTAAATCATTGATTACTTCTCCATTTTTATCAACTTTTAATTCATCTCTAAGCACTGGTATTTCCTTGTAAAGTTCCGATAAAAATTGATAAAATAAGGATTTATTTAATCCTGCATAATCAAAAATAAGATTAGAAAAATGAATTGGGCTTACTAAACCTAAATTATCATTTGGCATATCAAAGTTTGCATACATTAATAGCGGCGTTTGCGCCATCGCTAAACGTTCACTCGGTGTTTTTTCATTCGTTATATACCCGTTTTCTTTATAAAAAGATTTATTTGTTCCTAATGATGGAAGATGATCTCCAAAGAATACTAATAATGTAGGTCTATCTAAATTATCTAGTTGCTCTATTAAATATTGAAGTGCCTCATCTGAACGTCTTAATCCTTCTGTATACGTCTCTAATTCTCCCTTTGATTCTTCATTTTCTAGCCCGCTAATTTCTATTAGGTTTTCACCAAATCGGTCCTCTGTAAATGGAAAATGATTTTGCATCGTAACTGCATGAATAAATGTAGGTTGTTTTTGTTTCTCTAACTCAGCAATTATCTCTTTACTCATCGCTAAATCACTAATATAATCTCCATCAATATCCACATTTTCCATCGTGTCATCTGCATTAAATTTATCAAATCCTAACACCTTATATACATCATCACGTTTAAAGAATGTGCGACCAAATGAATGAATTGCACTTGTGTAATACCCTTCTTTTTTCAACGCCGTAGGGATTGATGGAATTTCTTTCTTATTTGTAATAACCTGCTGATATGGTATAGAACCTGGCTTTAACAAACTCATTGAATAACTTGTTAATGCCTCAAATTCAACGTTCGCTGTATTTCCCCCAAATGTAGGAGAAATAGTTTGTCCCCCAGGAAAGTTTTCTATATAATGATGCAAATTTGGTACAGGATCTTCACTAAAAGAAAGGTTGGTTACTTTCGTCGGATCCCAAAACGATTCACTCATTACAAAAATAATATTCGGTTTCTCTTTTTTCTTTTGATTCCCTATATTTCCACTATATTGTTTTTTTATATCGTTTGCTATTTGAAGCATATTTTCTTTAGAATAATTTTTTGGTTTTTCCATAACTGTTGTATCTAAATTGCTAATAAACCCAAGTACAAAACCATTTGAAGCGTAGTTCTCATTTTGATTCCACAAAACAAAATCTACACCTGATTTTTGAAATACTTTATTCATAAATGTATTCGCAAAATTACCGTACGCATATAGAACAAAAATAGATCCTACTACTAATAAGGCTCTTATTCCTAGATGAATCTTTACATTTTGAATATACCTTCTCATATATATCCCTGCTACAATACAAGCTACGATACTTACGATAATGACAAAAATATAACTCCAACTAAAATAGTCCATCACCATCGGTATAACAGATTGCATATGCGTAATTTGTGTGAAATCAGAAGGATATAACGGATCACCTCTGAAAATAAGCTTCAAATAATTCACAATACATAAAATGACTAACGTACAGCTCGTTAAAACCATACTTAGAAAAACCTTACCTATTAAATTATATACAAGAGTATATATTGCATAAATTACTACAAAACTTAATATAAACTGCATATTATAAAAGTAAATCCAATTCATTGCCTCTATGAAACTCATATTAACTTGCATGACAATATAAAATAACGCTACTGTATGAGCTAATAAAAGTAATATAAAATGCACTCGCAGGGATGCTCTAAGTATAGACATCTCTTTTTTATTGAAATGCGTAATATAAAACGTTATGCCCCATATGAAAATCATCATAATACTTAAAACAAGCTTTTGATTTAAATGATCTTTCATCATGTCTAAATTAAAAACCTTTAAAATCATAAACAGCATAGTTATTACTAATAAAGTCACCATACTACTTATAATGCTAGAAATTAATATATTTCTTTTTGGAAGATGAAAAAGTGTAGAACCATACTTCAATTCATTCCCTCGTTTCTATGTCTTAATTTCCCCCGCATCGAAAGAACTATTTCTATTAAAATAACATATATTACATATTTCGTCTGCATACTTGCTTCTACCATAAATGTATTGTCTTAATATTCCCTTAATCAACAGTTAAATTGTGGTATACAAATTACTCATTCTTGAAAAACTTAATTTCAGCATTCCACTTTATGATATAATAACTATGTTTTGGAAATCCTTAATACTATTAAAGATTTCACATAAAAATATGAAAGAATTAATAAAAAAGGAGTTGCTCATTTTTGCTTACTAAGTTTAAGAGTTTGCCTAAAGCGGTATATGCAATTTTGGCGCTTTCTTTCCTGTTGCACGTTTTTTGTTTAGTAAAACAGCCAGGATTAGATGGAGAGTTAGTCAAAGTAACATATGGTGCAAATGATGCCTTTAACTATTCGTTAACAGCTGAACAACTATTAAAACATGGTGTATTTGGTTATGTGTATTTAGAACCTAGTGAAGTTCCAGGGAAAAATGCATATATTACACCAGGTCAGCCATTACTATTAGCTGGCGCTATGATTATTTCTGATATTACATCAATTCCTTACTATTACGTAGCAACTGTTATTAACATGATCATGAACCTTTGCACAGTGCTATTAGTATTCTTAATAGGAAAAGAATTGTTCGAAAAAAACATTTATGGAATTGTTGCAAGTATTTTATATGCTATTTATCCAAGTAACTATACATACTTCCGTACATTGCTAACAGAAGTTCCATCCATATTCTTATTGGCGTTATGTGTATATGTATTTGTTCTCGCATGGAAATACAATAAAGTGAAATTCCATATATGGTTTGGAATTGTCGTTTCAATTTTACTTATGTTCCGTCCAAATCCAGCTCCAATGATGCTCATTCCTGTTCTTGTTGTGTTATTTACATATGGATTTAAAGAATCCATTCGAATCGGATTGTTATGGTTTATCGGACCTTTCTTTATTATTGGCGCATGGGTTGTTCGTAACTACTTAGCACTCAACCAATTTATTTTATTCTCAACCCAAGGTGCAGATCCACTAATTGCCGGTGCAGATCCATTTAATAAAATTGGATATGAAAATATAGTAAATGAAATGAGAGCTAAAGGCTTAGATGACAAAGGTGCATACGCAAAAGAATTAATTAAGAACGGATTTAAGACGGACTTCACTTATTGGTTCTCTTGGTTCACTGTCGGTAAAACAATTGAATTATTCAAAACAGCTCCTGCTGTAGACCAATATCGTATTCACAACTTTATGCAACTATGTCATAGAGTGTTTATCATCGGTACATTCTTGAGCAGCTTCTGCTTCATGCTAAATTCATTTAAACATAAACGCGTTATGATGCTAGTAGCAAGTTCAATTATTTACATTATCTTCTCAAACTTATTCTTAGCAATTAATCGCTATGGATTTTTCATTAATCCTCTTATGTGCTTAATTCTTGCATACGGATTAATTCACATTGTGCAGAAGCTTCCATTCTTCCGCACTAATCAAGCATAATAAGAAAGAGGTCGCCCACCGTTGGACGACCTCTTTCTTATTCCCCCACACTTTACACACGGCCAATTTGTCCATTCTGTAATCACACTTTAATTCCGTATGTATGTGTGTCTGTATTTGTCAAAATATCTTTCACAACACCACTCACTGTTTTACGTATAAATGCAAGTTTTTTACAACTATTACTATAACGAAAAGAGAAAATGATTAGTATGTGTATTATATAAAAGGAAGCAGCCATATTTTCCATACGATACATACGAGCACTATAACTACAAAATCAAAAAAATCTAATCTCGGTCCTTTTTTCATATTCATATGTAGCCACATATGAAACCATTTTATTTTTGTATATTTATGGATGTTTTTCTTTGCAAATCGGTAAATAAGCATTTGCATAATAAAAAATCCGGCCACAAAAATAAATAATAAGATGAGAAATCCAATCACAAAATTCCTCCTATTTTTGTAGCGTTTTTTCTACTATCCGATTTTTCAAAACCCACTCTTCAAACTGGGCACTTCCAAATTCCCAACTAAGATCGCGAGCATGTACAGAAAAAACGTAATAACCGGCATATTCGTCCATAAACCTACCTAACTCTACATCGTCTTTCTGAATACCGTATACTCCAAAATTAAAATACACATCCCATACGTCTTCATTCTTCCTCTTATAAGCGATCGATTCCATATCACATTCTGTCCCGAAATAATCAAGATGTAAATGTACGCTATCATCGTATTCGTACTCCATTTTATCACCCCTTATATTTGTACTTCTTTACCACCAAAAAAATTCCTGCTATCTACACTCACATATGGGCACTTACCTACATATCATGCTTGTAGAGTGACTTCTAGGAGGTGTTATATAGTGAAAAAATTAATCGCGATTTTTTGCATCATGTTACTAGCTGTTTTTACTTTTGCTGCTTGTAGTAGTAAAAAAGAAAGTACGAAAGAACAAACTCAAAACATTCGCGTTGGCGAAGTTACCCATTCTCTCTTCTATGCCCCATTATATGTCGGGATTGAAAAAGGATTTTTTAAAGATGAAGGACTAAATATTGACCTACAAACAACAGCTGGTGGCGATAAAACGATGACCGCCCTATTATCTGGCGGAATTGATATTGCTCTCGTCGGTTCTGAAACGTCTATTTACGTTCATCAACAAGGAGCGAAAGACCCTGTCATTAACTTTGCACAGCTTACACAAACAGATGGGACATTTTTAGTTTCACGTAAAAAACTAGACTCTTTTAATTGGAATGACGTAAAAGGTGTTACATTTTTAGGACAACGTAAAGGCGGCATGCCGCAAATGGTTGGGGAATACGTTTTAAAGAAAAATGGCATTGATCCTCGGAAAGATACGAACTTAATTCAAAATATCGAATTTGCTAATATTGCAAATGCCTTTGCATCTGGTACAGGAGAGTTTGTGCAGCTCTTTGAACCGACTGCAAGCATATTCGAAAAAGAAGGTAAAGGTTATATCGTCGCTTCATTCGGAAATGAATCTGGTACTGTTCCTTATACAACGTTCATGGCAAAAGAAAGTTTCTTAAAGAAAGATAAAGCTGCTGCTGAAAAGTTCACACGTGCGCTCTATAAGGCACAGCAATGGGTTGATACACATAGTCCAGAAGAGATTGCTGATGCTGTTTCTCCGCTATTTAAAGACACTTCGAAAGACATTACAGTAAAAGTAATTGAACGGTATAAAAAACAACATTCTTATGCGACAAATCCACTACTAGATGCGGAAGAATGGAAACAGCTCCAAACGATTATGAAAGATGCTGGTGAATTACAAAAAGAAGTCCCACATGAAGCGCTCGTCAATACAAAAATTGCCGAAAGCGTTATTAAGAAATAGAGGCGAAGTGTATGAGTTTTTTACAAATACGTAACGTTTCTCACTGTTTTTTCGCAAAAGAGAATGCCAAACTTATTCTCGAAGATATGAGCTTACAAGTGGAAGAAGGCGAATTTATTTCTATACTCGGCCCAAGTGGTTGCGGTAAAACAACGCTCCTCTCAATCATTGCTGGACTACTTGATCCAATTGATGGTATCGTCTTTTTAGATGGTGAACCAATTACAACGAAAACTTCATCTATGGGATATATGTTGCAGCAAGATTACTTATTCCCGTGGAAAACAATTGAAGAAAATATTATGCTTGGACTTCATATTCGAAAGATTTATGATGAACAGATGAAAGAACATACTTTAAATCTTTTAAAACAAGTCGGTCTACATGGGGTAGAAGGACAATATCCTCGTGAACTATCCGGCGGTATGCGTCAACGTGCTGCTCTCGTTCGAACGTTAGCAACTGATCCGAAAATTTTATTACTAGATGAACCATTCTCCGCACTCGATTATCAAACGAAATTAAAACTAGAAGAACTCGTTTTCAACTTACTAAATAAATATAAGAAAACATCACTACTTGTTACTCACGATATTGAAGAGGCGATTGCGATGAGTGATCGTATTTATTTACTGCAAGCGAATCCTGGAAAAATCGCAAAAACCTTTATCGTCCCGGAAAGTATCCGTTCTTTATCACCGTTAGAAGCACGCCATCACTACGATTTCCCAGCCCTCTTTCAAGATATATGGAAGGAGCTGGAACGACTTGGATAATATAAAACAACTACATGAACAATTTCGAAAGAAAGAACGCAGGCGTGCTTGGATTGCTCGCTCATTACAGCTTTTACTACTTATTCTTTTCTTTGCACTATGGGAAATAGCTAGCAAAAAAGAATGGATCGATCCTTTACTCTTTAGTTCTCCTTCGAGTATTTGGGATCTCTTCTTAACGAAATGGATCGACGGTTCACTTTGGGTCCACATATGGACGACATTGCTGGAAACAGGAGTAGGCTTCATTCTCGGAACGGTACTCGGTGCTATTATTGCCACGTTTCTTTGGTGGATGCCACTTCTAGCCCGCGTACTTGATCCTTACCTCGTCGTCCTAAATGCAATGCCAAAAGTTGCACTCGGTCCAATCATCATCGTTATTTTCGGTCCAAACATTTCATCTTCTATCGCAATGGGAGTAATCATTTCCATCATCATTACCATTCTCGTTATTTACAGTGCATTTCAAGAAGTCGATTCTAACTATATAAAAGTGATGGACACATTTGGCGCAAATAAATGGCAATGTTATAAGCAAGTCGTTCTCCCTGCCTCCTTTCCAGCAATTATCTCAACGTTAAAAGTAAATGTTGGTTTATCCTGGGTCGGTGTTATTTTCGGAGAACTTCTCGTTTCCAAACAAGGACTTGGCTACTTAATTAGCTACGGATTCCAAGTCTTTAACTTCACACTCGTCTTACTTAGCGTACTACTCACATGTGTTCTTGCAACTCTTATGTATGTATTTGTTGAGGCATTTGAAAAAATTCTAATTGGAAAAAGAAAAAGAAGCTGACTCAAAACAGTGCGCTATAGTCAGCTTCTTTCTTTTACCTTTTATCACACATTTTCGTTTCATTTGTAATGTTTCCATCCGCAACCGTAACTGTATGGAAACAGTCTTTCACACGTACTGTAACGACATTATCTTTTCGATCTATCACATGATAATCATTAAACTTTTCATTCAAAGCACTACGAATTTGCTCCCCTTCAAAAATCGGAAAACCGTGAGACATTACCCAAATGAGACCAGCAACAGCAAGAATCGTTTTCATACGTTTCATTACCTCCTCGAGAGTAAACTTATAGTCCCTACAACACGCGCATTATAATTGTGTCTAAATTGTGACATTTTTATACTAATTCTATTTTATACCGCAAGTTCCTTCTTCTTTTTAATAAAAATACAGAATTTTCAATTTTATCAACATAAAAAAACGCAAAGAATTAAAAATTCTTCACGCTTTTCTTTAACGAAACTATATCGAAAGCATAACTCACATTAGTCTCCACTTTGTTGTTCTATCGTTTTTGAAACATCATATAATCCCGACAGCACTTCCGCTCTCATTTTTACAAGCTCAGGGAACTGATAGAAGAAAGCAATTTTTTTATATTTTAACTCTGTTCCTTCTTTCACCTTTTTTGAATCTTGTAAAATGAACGCTGTAAATGTATCTGCGATATCCTCCGTTACATTTGTTGTTCCATACAGCGATACAAAATCATCATGCTTTTCTTTATAAAATTCAATTTGTGCCTCTTCACTTTCTTCTACTTTCTTTTCTGTCCACTCTTGCTCAATTGGTTTCCAAAATTCATTATAAAATTGGTTAATATACGAAGTTTTTCTCGCACATCCATTTTTCAAGAACACCGTGTTACATTTATTTCGATATGATGAAATGTCTTTCTCTTCATCAAACGCCTCTAAATATTTCCTATCCACTGGTACTTGTTTATGCCCAATCGTTAATACGTGAGCCGTTTCATGAATTAATGTTTTCATCACTTCATCTATATTCACCCCAGAATCGAGCACGTCTAAACTAAGCAACCAATCTCTCGGGTCATCCATACTTGGCATGACATGGGCAACAACGCCGTCATAACCATCCGTTATTAAATCCAACCCTGTTATATTCTCACGATATTTCACTGGAATGAGAGTGCGATACATGTCCCATAACGTTTCATGATACTCTCTATCTTGCCGCTGGCTTAACAAATCATCTTTTGCTACTTTGTCATCTGCAAAAACTTTATTCAATCTCTTACGATCCAATTTCTCAAAATAAGGATCTACAATTTCATCATCATCGATATAATAAGAAGCTAAAAAGAAGTAATTGTCATCCTCTTCTTTTTTCTGTTCCGCCTCTTTCATATTCATACTTTCATACTCTTCTATGTCATAATCCTCTACTTTTTCAAGTTCTGAAAGTCCCTCTATCTTTTTATATACTTTTTGTAATGTTTTATCTCCTATTTGCGTGCACTCTTCTTCTGTTTTACAAATTTCTTTTTCTTTCGTAACCTCGATAGCACTCTCGCATCCTGCAACTAAACTGCTTGCTATAATACAACACACTAACTTGCCATACAGTTTCTTCATACAATCCCCCATTATTCCATTCTACAAAATATCATAATCATTTTTTTGCGAATATGCGATAATTAATTATAAAAACTGCAAGGAGGCTTCCCATGATTCGTGCAATCTTATTCGACTTAGATGGAACACTATTAGATCGGCGCCAATCTTTAGAACAATTTATTTGTGAGCAATATAATCGCTTCGCCTCACATTTGAAGAGCATAGAGAAATCAAAGTATTGTTCTCGATTTCTTGAACTCGATAATAATGGCTATACGTGGAAGGATAAAGTATATGCTACTCTCCTTTCTGAATACAACATTACTACTTTAACGCAAGAACAACTACTACACGACTATATTACAAACTTCCAACATCATTGTATTCCTTTCAAAAACACGCATGAACTACTTCAACAGTTAAAACAGCGAAACATTAAAATTGGTATTATTACAAATGGTTTTACTGAATTTCAGATGAGCAACCTTCGAGCACTACATATACATACGTATACAAACACCATTCTCGTTTCAGAAGCTGAAGGAATTAAAAAACCTCATCCTGAAATTTTCGAACGTGCTTTGCAAAGACTAGATGTGAAGGCAGAAGAATGTCTTTATGTTGGAGATCATCCAGAAAACGATGTGCTTGGTTCTGAACAAGTAGGGATTCTTGGTGTTTGGAAAAAAGATTCGTTTTGGGGGAATTTTAAGCATTCACGTATCGTAGATGATTTGTTGGAGGTGCTTTCGTTTTTAGAGGTGGAGGTATCAACACAATAATAACAAATAAATTATATCAGCGATTTTCACAATATATCAATTCACCAACCAAAAGTAACAATAATAAGAGGAGGCGTTTTTCACAAACGCCTCCTCTTATTATTCATACACTGTAAACTGAGGTTTACTCGGATGATCTTTTACTAGCGCATCATCTGGAAACTTTGAAACTTTTTGATATACGGCAATGTCACCGATACAACCTCCTGTTAGTAGAATTCCTAAAAATGAGAGTGGCTCCAGATTCATAGCTAATCCCAATACAATTGGAAAAATTCCAGTTGGTAAAAACGGAAGCATTAACACTTTCTTCATTTGCTTTACTGTAACCGCCTGTTTAGAATGAGCATATGCAACACCTAATTTCCAATTAACGCCCCATTTTAGTTCACTCCACGGAACACCTCCGATATAGCGAAAGCCAATTAAATGTATCGCCTCATGAATACAAACGAGAACAATCATTGCGATAATAAAAAGAAACATCGTTAATAATGTAACTTCAACTTGAACCCCACCTGAAAGAAATATATGCAAATAACCAATTCCAAACGACAAAGCAATTATTATAAAAAATAAAGAAAAGTTTAATTTAACCATCGAAACAGTAACAGTCGTTTCTTTTCTTTTATCCATCTTCCCCCTCCTAAAATGTAAATATATCTTTACAAAATTGTATAATATACCCAAAAAAATGTAAAGATATATTTACATTTATTCTTACATACAAAAAAAGAAACCGGCTACTTTACTTCGTAAAACAGCCGATTTCTTCTATATGTTTCATCGTACGCGCTAATACGTCATCGCGCATTATAAAGCTAAATTTTCTATTCGTTTTAATGTTGTCAGGAATGTCTTTTAATAAAACAGACCCTTTCGTTTCTTCGTAATGCGTATGTTCTTCTACCGCACTAATTGTTGCAAAATAAATGTTTTTAATGATTATTTTGTCTTTTCCAGATACTTTGTATTGTCCTAAGTAAGTTAAATCAGAAACTATGCCGCCGGTTTCTTCATGAACCTCTCGAACTGCCGCTTCTTCCGGTGTTTCCCCTAGTTCTACTTTACCACCTGGAAATTCAAGACCGCGACGTAAATGATGCGTTAATAACCATTGATCCCCGTACCGGCATACAACCCAAACATGCTTTGGCTCAGGAGAAAATGGATAACGTTCAAACGATAATTGTACAGTGTTGTGGTAATAATCTTTAAATTTGTACATGCCATTACTCCCCTATTGATGGTTACAAGTTTTTCCTACCACAAATTGTAGCATATTCTCGCTTTTCTGCATAATATTATCCAATTACAATCCATTGATTATTCCCATTTGCGCGACTAATTCTTTCGTCTCATGATTTCCTAAATCGTAAATCATTTTATATGCTTTTTGTAGTTGTTCATCATATCGGTCATTATTTGAATCGTGATGATACTCAACAAATGGAACGTGGGAGCGTACAAATGACCCTAAATCTTCTACATATGCTTGATCAAAGTGCTCTCTTAATTCCGTAATTTCCTCATCATTTGCGGAAATCTCAAAATTATACGTATCCGCCGTCTTCACTTGTGAAATTTGACCATTTCCTATTGATATATAATATGTTTTTTTCGTCTCCATGTAACACCCTTCTTTCATCCTTTTATTTTCTATTGTTTTCATCAATTACAAAATTATGTAAAATAAAGAAAAGGAAGGATTTTATGTTCAAAATATTAATTATCGGTATTATCATCGTCCTAATCATCCTCGTACTCTCCATCATGACAATTAATAAAGGCTATGCTTATAAACATTCCGTCGATAAACTAGAAGATAATCCTTATACAAAAAAGAATAAGGAGGATTCATAATATGCTTCGTATACTCCCCATCATAGTAGCCCTCACTGTGATCGTTATGTCGGCAATTGGATCATATACAGGTCAAAATAAATTTTTACCTCTTTCATAATTTCTATTAGGGGCTTTAATGTTTCTCATCGCATTTGAACAAATAAAGAAAAAGGAATTAGCAACTGGACTTATTTGTATTATTGCCGGTGCTTTCATTTGGATAGTTCTCATTATTACCTACATAAAATAAGAGGAGGTCTTTTATGCTAAAAAGGGGGGCGGATTACTTTATCACTTATTGCCTTATCTATAGCAATCTATGGATTTTTTACTGGTAGTAGAGAAATAATGCCTTATATGTTCATCTTTTTAGGAGGTATGGCCCTCACCATAAGTTTAGAGGAAATATTAAAACGACAAACAGGAGGTAGTCTGCTCGCTCTACTAGCAGGGGCCGCTGCTTTATTTATTGGTTTCACAGAAATATTCTAGTAAATGGTCTAAAGGAGGCTATACAATGCTAACTCTAACTATATTACGGATTTTTTTAGCATTTCTCATGCTTCTCTTACTCACTCTAAGCACTTATGTCCATGTTACCGATAATTTTTCACTTCTTCCATACTTACAATTTATTCTCAGTTGTTCCTTTATTCTTCTAGGAATTAATGAATTAAAATCCGGACGAAAATCAATGAGTATCCCGTATTTTTTCGTTTCTGGTCTTATATTCTTCTTCTTAATATCGAACTACTTTCACTACATGTAGAATGAAATTTTGACCAATTTAGCATTTATAATTATTTTCTCTCAGTAACTATGTCTTTCTACTAAGGGGGATTCCATGTTAAAAAACATTCGAATTATAATCGCCACTATCGCTCTTTCTCTCGCCCTATTTAGCTTCTTTGCAAACTTCACTATTCTTTTACCTTACGTGTTCACCCTTTTGGGAATCGATGAAATAAAGCAGCAGCAAAAAGCGAAAGCATTTGTTTATTTTCTCTGTTCTGCCTTTATTTTATATGTTGGAGTATCTAATATATTTTCATACAAAAGAAGAGTATGGTCGCTCTTAGCACAATAAAAAAACTGCCCTTTCACAGGCAGTTTTTCTTTTTATCCAAAAACTTTCTCAAGTTCATCTTTATCTTGGCTTAACCAGAAGTTCATTAAGCGTTGTGCTCCTTCTAAGTCGTGAAGCTTCGCTTGACCACATTGCGTTTCATTTGCAGCCGGAATTTCTGTAATTTGAACCGCATCTTTTAATGTTAGTTCTAATAAATCAATGATTTCTCGTACTGTCGGTGTTCCGCTTACTACAAGATAATATCCTGTTTGGCAGCCCATCGGTGAAATATCGATAATATCAAAATGCGGATAACGATCAATATATTTACGTAAATTAAATGCTAATAAATGCTCTAACGTATGAATAACATCTGGTTTCATTGCTTGTTTATTCGGTTGACAGAAACGAATATCAAATTTATTTACAATACCGTCACTACCTACATTGTGAACTCCGCAATGTCTTACATAAGGTGCCTTTACAATCGTATGATCTAATTCAAAGCTTTCTACTGATGGCATACAACATCTCTCCCGCTTTTAATTTAATTCCGTTATATCCAATATGATATAACGGAAATGCACATTAGTAAAGTATTATGTACAGTCGTGCTATAATACTTTAAGAATATGCTGAAAAGGAGACCGTTATGAAACAGATTTTTATTGGGATTATACGCTTTTATCAAAAGTTCATTTCTCCGATGACGCCACCAACATGTCGTTTTTATCCAACTTGTTCTCATTACGGATTAGAGGCGTTTCAAAAACATGGTGCACTCAAAGGCTTTTGGCTTACTTGTAAGCGTATATTAAAATGTCACCCTTTCCACCCGGGAGGATTTGATCCTGTCCCAGATAAAAAGGATGACAAAGTAAATTCTTAATTGTCGTAACCATTCACAACTAAATCTAATTTTCCTGTATCAGGATCTATAACAAGACCGTGAACAGGTACTTCTTCCGGAAGTAATGGGTGGTTGCGAAGTACTGATACGCTATGTTCTACACTTTCTTCCACACTAGAGAAACCGCGCAAGAATTGTTCTAAATCGATTCCAGAATAACGAAGCATATCTAATTTCTCTTCTGTTATACCGCGTTCTTTCATTCTCTCAATCGTACTGCTTGCTTGAATTTTTGCCATACCACAATCATGGTGACCAACTACACATACTTCATCAGCGCCAAGTTCGTATACAGCGACTAAAATACTACGCATAATACTTCCAAATGGATGTGAAATAACAGCGCCTGCTACTTTAATAATTTTCACATCACCGTTACGCATATTCATCGCTTTTGGTAATAGTTCGACAAGTCGTGTATCCATACAAGAAATAATTACCATCTTTTTGTTTGGAAATTTCCCCGCTACAAACTCTTCATATTTTTTCTCTTCAACAAATTTCTCATTGTACTGCAAAATCTCTTCTAATGACTTCATAGTAAAGGACCCTCTTTTCTCTCGTTTACACTACATAAATAGTGTACCAAAATATGAAAAACTCAAAAAGGATATCGCTTTATAGTAAAAATAAGATATTTTCAGATAATCGACATAATTCTTTCAAAATATACACACATCTTTGTAACAAGTTTCACATACTTTAAACGTTTTTTCACTATAAACTGATTGTAGATAATGTAAAAAAGGAGTGAATATTTATTATGTCCGACGTTCTGTTACTGAGTCGTTTTCAATTTGCAATTACTATTTTTTATCACTTTTTATTTGTACCTTTGACAATCGGACTTGTCATTTTAGTAGCATGTATGGAAACTCAATACGCCCGCACATTGAATCCAACATACCGTAAAATGGCAAATTTCTGGGGTAAATTATTTACAATTAACTTCGTAATGGGGATTATAACCGGGATTACGATGGAATTCCAATTTGGAACAAACTGGTCTGAGTACTCCAAATATATGGGAGACATTTTCGGATCACCTCTCGCAATCGAAGCACTCGTTGCCTTCTTCTTAGAATCTACTTTCATGGGAATATGGTTATTCGGTAAAGACAAAATTTCACCAAAGTTCCGTGCCTTCTGTATGTGGATGGTTGCACTTGGAACAAACATTTCCGCCCTTTGGATTATTACAGCAAACGGCTTTATGCAAAACCCTGTTGGATACGTCGTGCGTAACGGCCGCGCTGAATTAAATGATTTCTGGGCACTCGTTACGAATCCATACGCTTGGAACATGTTCTTCCATACTGTAGTTGGTTGTTATATCGTAGGTGCTTTCTTCGTTATGGCAATTAGTGCTTATCACTTATTACGTAAAAATGAAGTAGAATTCTTCAAAAAATCATTTAAGTTTGGTTTAATGTTAGGCTTATTCGCCGCAACAATTACACCGTTTATGGGACATCAATCTGGTGTATCAGCAGCTAAATATCAACCCGCAAAAGGTGCTGCGATGGAAGCAGTTTGGGAAACTGGAAAAGGACAAGGCTTCTCAATTGTTCAAATTCCTGATGTAAAAAATGAGAAGAACTTTGAATTCCTTACGATTCCAAAACTCGGAAGCTTCTTCTACACAAATTCATTTAATGGCGAAATTGTTGGTTTAAAAGATATTCCGAAAGATGAACGTCCAAATGTTAACCTCGTGTATTATAGCTTCCGCTTAATGGTTGCACTCGGCATGTTCTTTATGGCATTAACTTGGTATGGCTTCTATTTAAACCGAAAAGGAAAACTAGAAAACTCAAAACGTTATTTGAAAATTACAATATGGTCTGTCTTACTTCCTTATATCGCAATTAACGCAGGATGGATTGTCGCTGAAGTAGGTCGTCAACCATGGACAGTATATAAACTAATGCGTACAGCAGAATCTGTATCACCTATATCTGTCCCGCAAATTTGGTTCTCATTAATTAGTTTAATTTTATTCTACACTTTACTTTTAATCGCAGACGTATACTTAATGCTGAAGTTCGCGAAAAAAGGACCTGCCGCATTAGAAGAACCTGCTACTGAGGGAGGTGTAGCTCATGTCTCATGATATGCTTGCAATCATCTGGTTCGGTTTATGGGGCGTGATTTGGACAGTTTACTTCATTCTTGACGGGTATGCACTTGGTAACGGAATGATTTTTCCTTTCGTTACGAAAGATCGACAAGAACGAAATCAATTACAAGAAGCAATTGGCCCGTTCTGGGGCGGTAATGAAGTATGGTTAATTACAGCTGGTGGCGCAACATTTGCTGCCTTCCCAGTCACATATGCTAATATGTTTAGTTATTTATATACACCGTTATTCTTAGTATTACTTGCACTATTTGCTCGTGCCGCTGGACTGGAATTCATGCATAAAGATGATTCACCAATTTGGCAAAAAACTTGTAAATGGGCATTTGCAATTGGCAGTTTCCTAATCGCCTTCTTATTCGGTGTTACGTTCGCTAATCTTTATTACGGACTACAAATCGGAAAAAATGGCTATGAAGGAAATTTACTTAGCTTACTAAACCATTACGGTATATTAGGTGGTCTTTTCTTCACTGCTATATTTGTCGTATCCGGTGCCCTTTGGGTCATGATTAAAACGACTGGTGAAGTATCTGATCGTGCTTATAAAATCGCAAGACCATTTTCAATGGCAGCTGCTATTATTTTAGCTATCTTCTATGTAGCAACTGCTAATCGGACAAACTTATTCCAAAACTTTACGGAATATCCGGTACTATTCATTCTTCCAGTACTTGCAATGCTAATGAGTGTACTCGCACTTATTATGGTGTACAAACATAAAATTGGCCTTGCATTCACATTCGTTTGCCTAACAATCGCAATGTTTATGACAACTGGCTTTGCAGGTATGTTCCCAAGAATGTTACCATCTCGTATTAACGATGCATACAGTACAACGTTATATAACGCAGCTGGTAGTCAATTAAACTTAAAAATTATGTTCTTCGTTGCAATGGTTATGGTACCAATCGTTATTGGATATCAGCTTTGGAGCTACAGTATTTTTAAAAATAAAATTCATAAAGACTCTGCTAAAGGGTATCACTAAAGTAAAAAAAGACACTTCGTTTGAACTGAACCCAAAAAATTAGACAAATATATTAAGCAGCTACTAAGGATTGAACTCTGTATTGCACAGGGGACAATCCTTTTAGTTTTGTTTTAATTCTT